>LFSH01000070.1 GCA_001513105.1 Clostridiales bacterium DTU070
TAATAAACTGTAAAACCCGGCTGCAGGGTTAACTTCAAAAAAAGGAGAGGAACCAGCGGCAAAACACCCCTGTTCCCCTTTGTTTCGGGTTATTCCTGTCAGGCTTCAAATACTGTCAATTCCTGAAACCTTCTTTCAGGTATCCCTTATCCACCGCATCGTAAAGCAATCCTTCGACAAACCTCCATAGTTTCGGTGAACTGTCTTTTATTCTCCTGTTTCTCTCAATGACCTGCTCTACGTATATACCATGCTCCTTCCAGGACTTGCCCCCGGAAAAGTAATTCAAAAGAACGGGCTGCAGCCTGTCCAGCGCAGCGGCATATTTTGCCTCGGCAGTTTCCATTCGCTCGAATTCCTCCCAGAGCTCGTACATTTCCCTGCACTGTTCTTCTGGGAGCATTTCGAACAAACGCTTTGCGCATTTCTCTTCCCTTTCCCTTTTGTCCTGCTTGGCCTTTTCATCGTAGCAATAGGTATCCCCGGCATCAATTTCAACCAAATCATGCATAAGAACCATTTTGATAACCTTAAGTATGTCCACCTTCTCTTCCGCATACTCAGAAAGAAGATACGCCATTATCGCAAGGTGCCAGGAATGTTCGGCATCGTTTTCATGCCTTGTTCCGTCGGCCAGGTAGGACTGGCGGTATATATTTTTGAGCTTGTCGATTTCAACAACGAATGATATTTGCTGCTTAAGTCTATCCATAATAATCTCCTTACCAGAGGGGAGTTCTCCCTCCCTTTATGAATTATACTATTTTCTCCATCAGTTTTATACTTCGCTCTATAAAAGCAGACAATGCATCAGGCTCAAGAGGTTTATGGCCTAATAGGGCAATATCATAAATCTGCCTGACCAAAAGTTCGCGTTCTTCTGTCTTCTCGTTATCATCAATGCTTTCTGCAAGAGCTTTTACAAGTTTACTGTTCCTGTTGATAACCAGGGTTTCTTCAGCAGGAAACATATTCTTTGCATCGCCTCCGGCAAATAGCCTGCTTAAATCCTGCATTCTTCTGGACTGTTCAGACAGGAGAATGATGGCTGGCGTTGTTTCGGTTTTCAGCTTCTCAACCTGTATCTTCAGGCCTTTAATGTTCAGGGTATCCTTAAAAAGTTTCTCTATTTTTTCGGACAGTTCTTTGGTTTCCTTTTCATCCTCTTCCTTTGACTGGTCCTTCAGGTTCGATGTAATATCCGAGTCTATTCTCAAAAACTTGATATTACTGTTTTTGGATTCAAGAAAACTTATAAAATGGGTATCGATCAGGGCATCCAGTACCACGGCTTCCATCTGGTTGTTCCTGAACATGTTGATATATTGGGCCTGCTGGTTCATGTCATTCACATAGTAAACCGTATTCTCATGCTTTTCCCTGTTCCTTTCAAGATAGTCGTTAAGCGTAACATATTCATTGTTTATTGTTTTGAATATGATAATATCCTTAACCCTGTCATAGAACTTTTCTTCGCGCATACAGCCGTATTTGACAAAGGGATTGATGTCATCCCAGTACCTGGTGTAGTTTTCATACTCTTTTTTATGCAGAAGTATAAGCTTGTCTGCAATCTTTTTTGTTATATGTTTTGAAATCATCTGGACATAACCTTCATTCTGAAGGAAACTACGGGATACGTTCAGAGGAAGATCTGGGCAATCCAGCATACCTTTGAGCATCAGCAGGAATTCGGGTATTACTTCCTTAATGTTATCTGCCACAAAAACCTGGTTGTAGTATAACTTGATCTTTCCTTCCATGGTTTCGAACTCATGCTTCAGCTTCGGGAAGTAAATAATTCCCTGCATTCTGAAAGGATACTCCATATTGATGTGAATCCAGAACAGCGGATCCTTGAGGTCCAAAAACGTTTCCCTGTAAAACTCCTTATACTCTTCATCTGTACAGTCTTTCGGATTCTTCTTCCATAACGGGTTGGGATTGTTTATCGGCTCTGATTTTTCTTTTTTATCCTTGTCTTCTTTATCCTCATCAATTAAATAAAGCTCATACGGAAGGAAAGAGAAATACTTCTTCAGTATCTCATGCATTTTATAGTAATCTGTGTATTCAATACTGTCGTCAGCCATATAAAGAGTAACCGTGGTTCCGGTTTTATCCCTGTCCGAGCCGGTCATTTCGTATTCCGTATCTCCGCTGCTGATCCATCGGACAGCCTGGGCTCCTTCCTGGTATGATAACGTATCGATCTGGACTTTATCAGCAACCATAAAAGCAGAATAAAATCCCAGGCCAAAATGCCCTATAATATGCTGATCATCTGTTTTATCCCTGTATTTCTCAAGAAAATCCCTGGCCCCTGAAAAGGCTATCTGGTTAATGTACTTCTTTACCTCTTCGTCGGTCATTCCAATTCCGTTATCAATAACCTTGATGGTTTTTGCCTTTTTGCTGACCGATACGGTTATCCGGAACTCCTCCTGTCCTGTTGCAGGCGCTTCACCTATTGACTGGAGTTTTTTGAGCTTGCTGATTGCATCGGCGGAATTTGAAACAAGTTCCCTTATAAAAATGTCCTTTTCGGAATACAGCCATTTCTTAATTATAGGAAATATGTTTTCAGTAGTAATGGAAATACTGCCTTTTTCCTGTATCATACAATACCCTCCCGTTTAATAATTTCCTGAAAGTTGCAATAAAAAAGCAACAAGATAACTTATTGCCTGAATGAAAAAGTTATGACGCAGTTTTTATCTGCCTTATGTTTACACTATCAATATCATAGACATATAATCTTACAATGTCAATACTTTTTTAGCACTCACAACAACAGAGTGCTAACATCACAGTTTCTCTATCTCGCTCAATAACTCTTCAACAAGCCTGTCTTCTGGTATTTTCCTGATGATCTTTCCTTTTTTAAACAGCAGGGCACAACCGTCGCCGCCTGCTATTCCTATATCTGCTTCCCTTGCTTCTCCCGGGCCGTTCACTGCACAGCCCATTACAGCCACTTTTACATGCTTGTCTACATTTTCCAGTGCCTTTTCAACCTGCTCCGCAATTGCTATAAGGTTTATATCGGTACGGCCGCAGGTCGGGCATGAAATCAGCTCTGCTCCACGGTTGTATAAACCAAGGGATTTTAATATTGCCTTGCCTGCTTTTATTTCTTCCGTAGGACTCCCTGTCAGCGATACGCGTATCGTATCTCCTATTCCGTTCGCAAGCAGGGCGCCTATTCCAACGGCTGATTTTACCGTTCCGTAATATACTGTTCCGGCTTCGGTTACACCGATATGCAGCGGATAAGACACCTTTTCAGACATAAGCCTGTAAGCGGCTATCATCAGGGGAACGTTTGATGACTTCAATGATATCACAATATCGTAAAAATTCAGCCTTTCCAGAACAGACACATGTTTCAGCGCACTCTCTACAAGAGCTTCGGGCGTAATCCCGCCATATTTGTCCAAAAATTCCTTCTCCAGGGAACCTGAGTTTACACCTATACGAATAGGTATCCCGCGTTCCGCTGCACAGCTCACTACGCTCCTTACCCTGTCTTCCGAACCGATATTCCCGGGATTGATTCTTACCTTGTCAGCCCCTTTTTCCATTGCTGTTATCGCAAGACGGTAATCGAAGTGAATATCGGCTACAACCGGAATGGACACTTCCCTTTTTATTTCTTCCATTGCCAGTGCAGACTGCATATCGCGTACTGCGACACGAACAATGTCACAGCCCGCTTTTTCAAGCTCTTTAATCTGCCCGACAGTTGCCTTCACATCCGATGTTTTTGTGTTCGTCATGGACTGAATGGAAACAGGAGCATCCCCGCCTATATATACATTTCCGACACGGACTTTCAGTGTTTTTTTCCTTTCGGTTAACCAGTCCATAACTAATAACCTCTGAAAACTTTTGGTATATCATTGAATAGCGTGGCAATCAAAAGCGCTATCAGCATTACAAATCCTACCAGTGAAATCCACGCTTCTTTTTCCGGGGCAATGGGTTTTCTGCGAATTTTTTCTATAATAATTAAAACCAGTTTGCCGCCATCAAGTGCAGGGAACGGAATCATATTCATTACTCCAAGGTTCAGGCTTAAAAATGCGGTAATCTGGAGCAGGTTAAGCAGTTTTTCCGAAAGTCCCCTTCCCATTTCAACAACTTCACCTATATACGAAACAATGCCTACAGGCCCTGACACTTCCCTGAAACTTGCTTTTCCGGTAATCAGCCAGACAATGGAATAGTAAACATTCCTTATAGTGGATATTGAATAGTTTACACTGCTTCCCAGCGAACTTATGATATTGCCTTTCCTGTACTCAAACTGTACTCCAAGGTCAAAATATGTCTGGCTTGGCTGCGGTACTACACCTTCGATGTTAACCAGTTCTCCGTCCCTGTAAACAGTAATTTTTACGGGTTTATCCTTTGTCTTCTGGAGATAGTTGACAAGGTCCTTTCTTTCCGTTACCAGGACATCATCCACCCTGACTATCACATCTCCAGGCATGATCCCTGCTTTATCTGCAGGTGATCCTTTTTGAACCTCCCCTACCACATTATTCGCGGTGCCGTCAGTCGTACCTACGGTAATGCCGATCATGTATACAGGAGGTATCTCTTTTGGAGTAACCATTGTACGCTGCAATCCCCTTACACCTTCACGGCGGTATGCTATTTCAACGGGTTCTCCTGTTGATACATACAAAAACATGAACAGATCACTCGGTTGGAAAATATGCTTTCCGTCGTAGGATACAATCTCGTCACCAGGCATTATTCCTGCCTCTTTTAATGGAGAGGATTCGCTCATTTCGGCCACAACCCTGGTATTGAAACCCATGGAAGAAGAAATAAGTGTAATAATAAGAATGGCTATAATAATGTTCATTGCAGAACCTGCCAAAATAACCAGTGCCCGTATACGTGCAGGTTTATTGTTGAATGCACGTAAATCGTCCGAGTTTTCTTCCATTCCTTCCAGTTTCACGAATCCGCCCATCGGTATTGCACGTATGGAATACTTTGTTTCTCCCTTTCCCCATGAAAAAATCTTGGGACCCATGAAAATTGAAAACTCAAGGACTTTGACGCCTGACCACCTGGCTGCCAGGAAATGTCCCAGTTCATGTACAAGTATTAAAAAACTCAACGCAACCAATGCTACGAAAATATTCATACCGATACCTGCTTTCCTGTTATATTTTTATAAAACCGTTTTCCTTCCGCCATATTCTCTTTCATATATATTCAAAGTCTCCTCACGGGCTGAACGATCTATTTCTATTATATCATTAAGTGAAGGTTTGGTATGCACCCTGTGTTTTTCCAAAACTTCTTCAATCAATTCCGTAATGGCTTTGAATGAAATTTTCTGTTTTATAAACAATGATACGGCAACCTCGTTCGCAGCATTCAATACAACGGGCATGCTTCCTCCCGTTCGGGCTGCACGGATTGCCAGATCAAGACACCTGAATACCTTTAAATCGGGCTTTTCAAAGGTAAGCGAACCAATTTCACTGAAATCAACCCTGTCAAAACAGTTGACACGGCGTTCCGGCCATGTCAGCGACAACTGAATGGGAATTCGCATATCTGAAGCACCAAGCTGCGCTATTACCGAACCGTCATTATAGGCTACCATTGAATGAATAATGCTTTGGGGATGAACCATGACTTCAATTTTTGAAATGTCAATGCCAAACAGCCACCTTGCTTCCATGACCTCAAATCCCTTGTTCATCATAGTTGCGGAATCAACTGTTATCTTTTTCCCCATTGACCAGTTTGGATGGTTTAATGCCTGCTCCAACGTAACCTCTTCAAGCATTTCCAGGGTATAACCGCGAAATGGCCCGCCTGAAGCTGTCAGAATCAGTTTCTCAACATCTTCAGTCCTGTTTCCCGCAAGGCACTGGAAAATGGCCATGTGTTCGCTGTCGACAGGCAGTATGCTTACATTATTCCTTTCAGCAGCTTCCATTACCAGTTCTCCTGCAGTTACAAGGGTTTCCTTGTTCGCAAGGGCAATATTCTTACCTGCCTCAATGGCTTTAATTGTGGGTATCAGTCCTGCAATACCGACGACCGAAGTAAGTACGGTATCAGCTTCCGGAATTGTTACAAGCTCGGTCATTCCTTCGATGCCCCAGACAACTTTTATTCCTGTGTCCTTTAAACGGAATTTAAGCTTTTTTCCGCATTCGGCATCCATTACCGATACAATGACGGGTTTATATTTCCTTGCCTGATTTTCAAGTTTATCTATATTCCCTGCTGCAGAAAGGCCCAAAATCCGGACACCGATGTTGTCGCAAACTTCAAGGGCCTGTGTTCCTATTGAACCTGTTGAACCCAAAATAACCAAATTTCTTGTCATATGCATAACTCCAGGATTTATATTATAACGAACCTGATGTAAAAGTATACTATAGGTGCAACAAAAATCAAGCTGTCTATTCTGTCAAGGAGTCCTCCGTGCCCAGGCATAATATGCCCGAAATCTTTTATTCCCACATTCCTTTTTATTGCAGAAGCTGCCCAGTCACCCAGCTGAGAAACCGTTCCACACAGTATACCCATGATTAGGTAATGCAGAATGTTAAGATGCAAACCTGAGTACCCGTTTATGTATATAACACCGAAAAGAGCTGTGCAGACAATACTGCCCGCAATTCCTCCTATGCATCCTGCAACGGTTTTATTAGGGCTTATTTCTGGCAGCAGTTTCTTCTTTCCGAAGAACTTTCCTATGAAATAAGCGAAAATATCTGTTGAAAAGGTCCCTATTATTAGCAGCCAGGATAATTCATACCCGTTTTCCATCAGTCTGACCATAAAAATAAAGGATAGCAGAAAAGGAATATATGCCATTCCAAGCAGTGTAACCGCCACATCTTTCAAGGCAAACTGTCTGGGCTTGAAAACAAGCTGAAGAAGCAACCAGACAATTACCAGGTAAACAAACAGGTATACAAAATCCTGCCGGAAAACGGTATGGTACAGGTCCTTCAGGAAAGTGCCTTTCACTTCATCCACATATGCCCGTGTTATCAGATACATAAAAAAAACGGTACATGTGGAAAAACCTATAGACCGAATCGGATTGAAATTCACCTTTCTGACACATTGATAGAATTCATACAATGCAACCATCGAAACGGCAAAAACAGCTACTCCCACTATATAAGGCGGCAGTTGCATAACCAGGAAAAGAATAACCGAGGCAACCAAACCACTTATAATCCTTGTTTTCAAAAAATCACCGCCACTTTCCAAAGGACTGCACCGAACCAGAAAAACAGGCGGTATTACCTGCCGAGGCTGCCGAATCGCCTGTTTCTTTTCTGATATTCAAGTATTGCTTCCTTAAAATGTTTATCTTTAAAATCGGGCCAGAGAACATCGGTAAAATAAAACTCGGTGTACGAACACTGCCAGATCAGGAAATTGCTTATTCTCATTTCACCGCTTGTTCGTATCAATAAATCGGGATCGGGTATGTCTTCGGTATACAGCCTGTTCTGAATGTCTTTCTCTGTAATGCTGTCCTTGTCCAATACGCCCTTCTCCACATCATCCACTATTCTCCTTACAGCCTGGAGTATATCCTGGCGTCCGCCATAATTCAGCGCAATCAGTAAGGTCATTTTATCCTTGTCAAGCGTGTTTTTTTCAATCTTGTCAATCTGGTCAACAAGTTCTTTTGATAACCCTTTTCTGCTTCCGATTATCTTTACTCTTACATTTTTGTCGTTGGTTTCATTCTCAGCACTTTTAAGATAATCGAGGTACAGCTTCATCAGCTCATCTACCTCTTCCTTTGGTCTTGACCAGTTTTCACTTGAAAAAGCAAAAAAAGTAAGGTAGCGGATGCCCAAATCATATGCCAGTTCGATGGTTCTCTTAACAGCCTTTGCTCCTTCCCGGTGCCCTGCACTTCTTGGCAGTCCGCGTTTTTCCGCCCATCTGCCGTTTCCGTCAAGAATAATGGCTACATGCCTGGGTATTTTTGAAAAATCTATTGATTTATGACCTTTTAATATTGCCATAATATTCTCCTGTTTCGTCTTTTATTAAATAATAAAATGCAGTTTGAAAAAAATCAATACCGGTATACCGAAAAGATAGCCGTAAACAAGCTTACGATGTATACAGCCTGGCCGAAATAAAAGTTGTAATGGGTATCGTCATAACCAGGCCGATACTGCCTGCCAGCGCACGTACTATCTCCGAAGCCATGTAGTCACCGTTAATAATTTGTGCCAGCGGAACTTCGTATGCCGCAAAAAGCAGAATTAAACTCAGTGCACCGCCGGCATACGCAAGAATAAGCGTATTCGTCATTGTTCCCATTACGTCCCTGCCCACATTCAGACCTGAGGAAACCAGCTGCTGAAACCCGATCTCCGGATTTGTGCTTTTAATTTCGTATAATGCCGACGCAATGGACATACCCACATCCATTACCGCACCCATGGCTCCTATAATAATTCCTGAGAATAAAAGTCCCTGGTAGTTGAACCTGATTTCCTGCGGGATGTTTATTAGCATCAGCGTTTCCTCCTGGGCAAGCCCGGTAAGCCTGGCTGACGAACCCAAAACAAGGGCCAGTGTTCCGGCAACAATTACCCCTGAAACCGTTCCAAGCGCCGCAGCAAGGCTTTTCCTGTTCCAGCCGGTAATAATAATGAAACTTATTAAAATAACAACACTGCATAAAACAACCGACGTCAATAACGGCGGAAATCCTTTCAGAATCAGCGGTATCAGCACCTTTACAACAATAAACACGGTTATAAGCAGCGTGATAATCGTTTTAACCCCTTGGCCTCTGCCCAGTACCAGGATCAGAAACACAAACAGCGCCGCCAGGAACAACAGATAACCTTCTCTTACAAGGTCTGTCACATAAACATCAACCGGTTCGCCGTTCTCATCCAAATAGTATGTAATAAAAACCCGATCTCCCTTTTTCAGCCGATAGGTTTCATAATCGGTAAAGTATGCGGTGGTACTGTGTTCTGCCACCACTGTTTTCCCCTTATGTTCTCCTTCAAGTATCTGAACCCTGACAAACTGGCTTTCATAATAATAACCTTCTGCAGGTGTATTAACTTCATTTCCGGTATCCTCCAAAAGTTCAACAACTTTCGCACGTACCGGGTATGCTTCATCGTCAGCTGCCTGTGCAAAAGTAACAGAAAAAATCAAAAGCAACAGTATTAATGTGAAAAACCTTTTCATCGCAAAACCCCCGGAAAGCTAAAAAATAAAACAATCGATATTTGTCTGATATCAATTGTTTTCATTATACAATAAAAAACTAAAATAATAAAACCTGAGGGTATATAAGGAGCAGTATACTAAACAACAAATGTATATGACTCGTTGGCAAACGTCACAATATCTCCGTTCTTCAGTTTCACCTCGGTGTTGCACGTTACCCTTTCATTGTTGACATATGTACCGTTTACCGAGTTTAAATCGATAACATAGTACCCGTCTTCCTTTTTTACAATCTCTGCATGAATCTTACCGACAGCCATGTTCCGTATTGCATAATCCACGCTGTCAGAAAGCCTTCCAAACAGTGTTGAATCCTTTGTTAATTTAATTTTCTCGGAAGGGCATGAGTGGCTCTGCAGAAACGGCTCATTCACCGATGCAAACCCCAGCACTATGGTTTTATCCTGGATAACCATCCGGCTGCCTGGCATATGCCTGTTTCCCTGCGTAAAAGCCACGCCGACCGCTGTATCATTGGATGATAATTCAAACCCGGCAGGTTTTGCTTTTTCATGTCGGTTGACACTTTCAAAACCGGACGTCCCGTTTCCTTTCACCTCATTTTCCATATGCAAAGGTTTTCTTTTTGGAAAAACCTTATCCTCTTTTATGGCTTCATTGACAAAGCGTCTGCCAGAAGGAACATTAACCTGTTTTTCAGGCTCCGTATTGACGGTTTTTCTTTTATCCTTTGAAAACATTCTTGTAATTACAAAATAGTTTGATGCAAATCCAATAAGCAGTAGCCCTGATAAAGTGCTGGTCATATCCGAACTGATTCCTGAAAGCAGGATGCAAATCAATACGCAAAGAAGGAATATATTAACTGCACCGGTAATCAAATATGATTTTAAAGGATACTTCATTCCTGAAACCCTATGATTTCTTACAGGTTTTTTGACCTTATTCTCACTGTAACCGGCCCAGGGCCTTGGAATTGCGTCTCTTTTCTCTTTCCCTGCAAACTTCCCGGAGCCGACAGCATTATAATTATCAAGGATGTCTTTTTGTGGTTCTTCCGTAGCACCGCCTTCATTCGCAGCCTGCTCGTTTGTACAATGCCGTTTTTCCGGCAGCTTTTGGTTTATGCAGTTTAAAAGCTGATCAGGAGTAAACGTTTCGGACTTAAGAACATCCAATAGTCTTTTCAGAAGGCTTCCAGATGAATCATCAAGCAGCCGGATATCTTCAAAAATCAGCCTGTGAAGGAAATCCCTCAGGGTATTTGAATCAAAACCGCAGTTATTTACGGGAAAATACATGAAATACAATGACAAGTCGCCGGGATCGCAGTAAATATACGACTTATCAAAAACCACGGATGAAACATCCAGCAGATAATCCCTCAGTTTTGCAGTGATATTTCCAATCTGTTTTATGATATACTCAAATTCTTCGCACTTCAGGCTCTTTCTCTCCAGCACCTTTGCCAACGGTATTTTCGATGTTATTTCGAATGACAGCTTCCAGTCGTTGTTCAGCCTTTGAACAGACAACGGCAGCAAAAAGTCAATCCGGTTTTTTGCCAGCATTTCGGCCTGGTATTCTATAATCTCTTCTTGAGCCGGAACAGAAAATGATATGTAGCTCTTTCCTCCATAACCGGCATATGTCGCCTGAAAGTCATATATGTTTTTCATAATATCACCTTTCACGGCAATAGTATTATAAAAGCAGCTGCTATGCACGGTGACAGTGGTATTGCAACGTTTTTCATGCTTTTGGCCCTGATACATTTGATAAGCCCCGCCAAAGAAGACAATGCAAATGTCAGGAACAAAAACCTGAAAGCATCCTCAGGCAAAAGAGACTGAACGCACAACGAAACAATGAATATATCTCCCAAACCTATGTTATTTTTGTTTATAGAATACAGGACCAGAAACACTGAAAGCAGCACAAAACTGACAATCCATGAAAAAAGGCTGAATGAAACGAATATGGCATGAATTATACTGATGCCTGATACCGAAATACATGCTAACAGCGGGATTTCCCGATCCCTGATATCAAAAAAGGAAGATACCAGGAGAACTGCTGTTATGGATATCTTTCGCACTTCTTTTTCAATTCCCGGAAGAAAGAATACCGACAGCAAATACAGAATTAATAATATTACCGGAACAGCCGTATCAAAAAACTTAACTGCTTTCTTTTTCATTATTCTGTTCATCCTCATCACCGCGATCATACTCACCGTATCTTTGAACCTGAATGAGCTCAATACCCATTCTGCCTGCCGTTTTCCTGCATTCCTCAAAAGCCTGAACATAGGCTTCAGGAAGCTCCTTGTTTTCCGGAACAACAATATAAGCCATCCTCTTGTATCTGCCCGATAACAGTGATACATCAATGATATAGTCCTTGACTTCGTATCTTTGGAAAGTGGATAGTTCGTTGAGGTTTTTTCTAATGGCCCCCACAACTGCACTCTTACTGTTGTAAGTTACCATAAACGGGTTCAGTGAAAAAATCATTACCAATGATCCGTCCTTGCCGTTATGAGCATACTCAATTAAATCGATGGTTTTAAAATTATCCGGAGTCAGTTCGGCATGCTCACCAAGCTCCTTTTTCAGCTCAGCCGCAAACATCCTGTCTATTTTTTTACCCCTGGCAAGATGCTGGGAAGTTGAACTCTTTCCTTTTTCCAGGTTCCACACGCTTTCATTTTCACCCGTATCATTTATGGACAGGCCGTGATCCACACCCCATGTCCATGACAGTACGGTGACCCTGTTTCTGAGCTTTATTTCCGGAATAATAAAGAACTGCGGCTTAACCGTATATTCCGCGATAATGTCTATGGTCTCCTTATCATCGAAAAATGCCGAACCTGAAAAATCTATATGCTCAATCCCGCCTTTTATCCACAGTTGTTTTTCCAGCTGGCCGGCATCACAATTCAGCTCTTTCAAAAGGTTATTCCTGATCATGCCTTTTGCAACAGTGCCGAAAACAACCGTCTTTGCTTTTCGGAAAAGCGAATCTGAAAGGGCAAGACCTACCAGCTGAACCTCCTGCATCGGGTCCTGTATTTTTTCGTTGACCATTTCAGCAATTTCAGCAGAGGAATCCTGGATGTTTTCAATCTCAGAAACAGTATTCAGAAGACTTTCAACGACATTTTCGTCTCCTTTTCCAATGGCATCTATATTGCCCGATATGCTTTCAACAGACCTGTAAAATGTTTCTATTACAGCAGTTTGTGACTTCAATTCCTCCGCCGCCCTGTTTATATCATCCAAAGCCTGGTCATGGTGCTGTTTCAGCCCTGATACTGCGTAAATATAACTGTATTGGGACAGCTCTGTCGCCACCTGGTTCAAAGCATGCTGTATTCTGCTGTATGTTGATATTATACGAATAACGGACAGTATCGAAATAACCGATATCATAACCAGCGGCAGAACTATTGCAGCTTCAACCGATACACTGCCTGACAGGCTTTTTCTGCCTCCCTCTTCTTTCGGTATTTTTTTATAAAGCCTGATTTTCAATAGCCATACCCCCATCTTATTTTGAACCTGCCTGTTTGCTCTCCTCTCAGAAACGAAGGGATAAATATGGCCTTCATTGATATGTCCGCTTCAACGATTATGAATGAATTGTATTCGGACATCATGAAATCAGGATTATCGAGTGTTTCTCTCAGATTTAGCTGCATCAGGTCCGCAGCCCTTAGCAGTTTGGTTTTCTGAGGCACCGCAAAAAGAAGAAGCCTCAGGTAATCGGTGTAATCAAAGGACACGACCGTTCCAATCAGCTGATTCTGAACACCCTGATCCTCTATTTTGCTGCCTATCGCCTTCAAACTTTCAGAGAGCTGGCTCACACCTGTGTCTATCATGTTGTTCAGGCTTTCTTTCAACGAGGAAAACAGTTTTTTATACGCCGGGCTGTTGACAAATAAATCAATAATCTCTTTTGATATTTTCTTCTTATAATCTTCAAGCTGGTTTTTTGTCCAGTTCAGGGCGCTGTTCCTTATTGATTTGTACTGGCTGTCACAGATCTCCTTCAGCCATGCTTTAAGATCTTCCATATCATTTATTTCATTTAACCTCCCGGGATCAACAGGTTTTATTTCATCTGCAGAATCTGTTTCGCTCCCCGCTTCGGTTATTGCCTGCTCAAGCGGCAGAAAAGCCTCATGAACAGCACCGGAAACTATTTCACGGATTAATGATTTCACCGCATCATCTGCCTTGTCAATCAGCTCATCCTTTTGCTCCTTCAGCCATTTGGATGAATCCTCGAGAAACTCTCCGGCTATGCCTGAAAATAGCGATTTCAGGCTTAACCTCCAGGTGTTCTCGGTTTTATACACAGGTACTTCCTTGCCGTTATTGATATCCTTTACATCAAGATAGGATTCACCCGCAGCCCAGCCAAAAAGGATAAGATTCTTTACAATAGGCACGCCGAAGCCTGTCCACCCTGAAATTGATACCGCCGCAGTATATGCGGTTTTGACTTTCTGCGGATCCATGTAAACATGTATAAGGTTAAGCCCCATTCTTATTCCGAAAATGGATACCTGTGCAAGGTCCGCGTTTGCTTTCTCCTTTTTTCTTCCGAAAATAATATATTCAACCTCGGCTTTCTCAAAAAATGTTTTTGCCGGGCCTCCATGAATGTTTATCCTTGGCGTCGATACCTTGTCGATATTGGAATTTTTAAAAGCACAAACAATATATTCATTAACATACAATGACTTTAACAGGGATTCACCGGCACGTGACAAGGCACCGCCTATTTCTTTTGCCATATTGCCGTTATTGTTTAAAGACCTTTTGTAGTTTTCTTCAGGTTCTGCATTCCTTTCCTCCCCATGGAGCAGGGAATCACTCTCCCCGTTTCGTTTTGAAGGAAGGGTTTCAAACAGTTCTTCCAGTTCCTTATCGGTCATTTTACTGTCTTTCCCGTTAAAGGTTTTCTCATTCTCTTTCTTCCCTTTTTCGTCAGCATCCTTAATATTGCTGCGAAGTTTTTTCTCATAGCCCTTATCCTTGCTGTCTGTTTCGTTTTCCTCCTTAAAGACCTTGTTGCACCATCTGTTGAATTCATTTTTTTCTTTTTGGCTTACATTCGGTTCCAGTTCATAGGAAGCTGTTTTGTACACAGAAACGGTCTGGAAAACCATGTCATTTACATTCCTGAACTCCTTCTCCAGTATGGTGCCAAAATCCTTTCTTTCAAAATAATTCAGATTGTCGTACAGTTTCCTGGTCTCGGCTATAAATTTCTGAAGATCCTTTATTATTTCATCAGCCTTATTTACCGAAGTACCGGCAACGGAATACAACTCATTCAGATATTCCAGGTTCTTGTCTGTAACCGATTTTATTGAGTTTAACACTTCAGGCGATACAGAAATCTCCAGTTTCCTCATGTCAGCTTTTATCTTGACCAGAAAAGCATTGTCCGATTTTTCGGATTGCTCCTTTATATCCGAGTTTATGTCTTCTGTCAGCCGCAGAATCTCTTCACGCTGATTCAGAATACCCGAAACCAGTTTACCTGCTTCTTCGTGATACTTGATGAATTTGGCGGTAATTTCCCTGATTCCGGTCATTTTCCCCTTTACTGTTTCAGCCCTGGTTTTGATTTCTTCAAGTATCCCCGCGCATTTTTCGGTCTTTGATCTCAGTTGCCATTCGTCTTCCTCAATTGATGCCTTGACAGACCGTATCTCGCTTTCCCTGTCGTCAATTTTGTCATTGATATCCTGTATCTTTTTCCATGTCTTATCCCGTTCATCTTGCAGTGAGGAGATTTTCCTGTCCAGGTCTTCAAGAGTTCCTCTGAGTTCATTAATCCTTTGTTCGTATGACTTTATCGCATTCTCGTCAGGATCTTTCCTGACCTTTTCCTTTTCTATTTTTTTCTGAAGCTCTGAAATCTCCCTGTTTATTTTTACCTTTTCCCTGTCGCAGTCCCTGATGCTGCCTTCAACCCGGTCATAGTCCTTCAATAGAGGAGCTTTTTCTTCCTTAAGTCCGGAAATCTGGTTGTTAATCTCGTCTATCCTGCTTCTTGCTTCTGATATTTTTTCAATAAGCGAAGGCAACTCACGCCATGTTTTGTCAAGCTCCCGGTTTGATTTTTCCATGCCGTGGATTTCATCGATCAGTGAAGACATCGTACGCAGGTTATCATCAATATCCTTCATTGGTTTATTATTATTTAAAAAAAGTGGAACTCTTTCGGCCAGAAGCAGACTTAAATAAACCTGATCCTCGCGAATTTTCTGCATTTTGTCTTCAAGATCCATTCGTTTGTTCAAAAGACCGGACTGGGCCATAAACATATTAAGGGCCTTAAGTTTCCCAAGGAAATTTCCTATCGTGTTTACCGGCGCACGGTACTTCATAAAATGAGTAATTTCCTTTTCAAGAGCCTGTTCATCAGCAAGGTTAAGCACCGGGTATACCTTTACACTGTCAACCGAAAAGCCGAAAAGGTCTGTTACCCCTGGTATAAATGCGTTTTCAACGCCCAGGTTTTTTTCTGTAAGCTCATATATCAGCTCTTCAAGCTCTTCTTCATTGTATGCCGTCGCCCAGAGCCCGTAATTCTCTTTCAGCGGTGCAAAATACCGGGTAAGCGCTGAATGAACCGATAACTGTACAGCAGCGCGGGCATGTCTTTCCCCGGCCCGAAACCTGGACAAATCCACTACAACCCCGGAAAAGGCTATTAAAGCCGACAGTATAATACTGATAAAAACTGTAACACTGCCTCGCAACCTCATAACCAAACCCTTTTTTAACCTATTTGAAATAACCTTTGATATCCTGAAGGGCATTTACCAATGGCTTGCATCTTTCCTCCACCCATTCCTTTGCTCCTGACTCTTCATATATCTGAAGCAGATAGTCTACATTCTGCATAAAATCCTGCGGATCGTTTACTGTGGTTTCGCTGTATGCCTCAATTAAGCAATAACCCGACAAATCAATACGATTGAAGAATCCTTTGAAGGGCAAAGGATATGCAGCTTTCGCCCTGATGCCGACTTTTTTGCTGAGCAGCAGGTTCCTGTAATTTACTTCAATTTCAAAATTATCTTCCGGTTTGATAATGCTTTTTGACATCAGCTCATCCTGTAAATCCCGGACGGCTTTTTCTCCCCTTTTCCTTACGTCGGTGTAAATATGCCAGTACATACCTTCACTGACATATGCATTCCTGCTTGTAACGCCTTCCCTGGGATCTGTTACATCAGGTTCATATCCCCACAAAAAAGCCAGATTCTGAACATACCCGCTGACTGCCGCCTGCATCAGGCACTGCTGATAGTACAGCATCCCAAGGTATACAAGTATCAGAATGCATATAATGACCACAGGAAACACAATGGCATACTCAACGGTGGCAGCACCGGCGGTATTCTTTATTGCAGAATGAACTGCAAAACCGGGTTTCCTTCTCATGGCATCATGGCCCGGGTGTGGGTGTTACCGGGGAATACATACCCGGATCGAGAGTTTGACCCAATAAGCTGCGGACAAAGTTAAATATCTGTTCCCTGAAAATCAGGGCCAGCCCTAAGGCAATTGCCACCAGTACGACAACTTCAACCGTATTGATGCCTTTTTGATCTGAAATCAGCTTTCTTATAATCTTTTTCATTTTCGACCCTCCGAAAAACCTTGTTCATTTAAAAGATAACCGGATTACAGCCGGCGATATGGCAATTACCAGGATGGCTATCAGCATAAGCATCATCGGGAATACAAGTTTTGCCGAAGCCGTCTCACCCATTTGCTTTACTGCATGTTTTCTCATTTCCCAGGTCTCGTGGGACATCCTTTTCAGTTCATTGACCATTTGACTGCCTCCAATCCTGGAGTTTTGCACTATCATGCTGGCAAAGGATGTTATTTCCTTAATCTTGCATCTTTCAGAGAATTCCTGCCAGGCCTGGCTTTCACTGATACCCGACTCCATGTCCTGCAGGACTATGCCCAGTTCCTCGTATAAAGGCCTGCTCTTGTCCGCGTCGTTATAAATCTTCACCAAAGCCTGACGAAGGTGCATCCCGGCATTCATAAGCAGTGCAAGTTTACTGACGAAAGCGGGAAAATCTATCATGAACTGTAGCTTTCTTTTGTTAGCCCTGTCGTCAAGATTTCTGTCCGCGAGGAAGAACAGCAGGATACCCGCAGCAGGAATTACAGCCAGGAACGCAACACCTGAATTTGAAACAGCCCCCAGGAAGGAAGCGACAATCGTCCCCAGGAAAAAATACAGAAACTTCTCAGCCCAGTGTACCTGCATAAAGAAACCGGCATATCTTGTTCCATAAACCATAACAATACGCTGATACAGAAATACGTAATAAGAACCTGAAGCCGGAATGTTCAGCCGATCATAAAGCCACATGCCAAAAGCCAGCAAATCCTTGTAACTGTATTCTTTTTTATCGAGCACCTTCAGTTCCTCCAGGTAAAATTCCTTTACATTCCGGTTTGCAACAGTATAAAATACAGCGATAACTGCCATTATTATGAAATAAACGATATTCAAGCCATTCTCCTGCCTTAAAACCTAATATTCATCATCCTGTTTGAAATAATAACGCCGCTGCCCATCAGTATCAGCGAAAAGGTCATTATAGCCCGTCCTGCTGCAGTGGTATACATTGGTTCCATAAACTCGCCGCTCATTATTGAGATAAAGAGAACCATTGCAACAGACGACAGGGAAAGAATCCGCTGCTCCTGCCTTTTTGCCGCAAGGCTTGTTTCAATCTCCTGCTTGATTTCGATACGCTCGCTAATCATCCTCGTGGTTGTCCTGATTATTTCCACCAGGTTTCCGCCTGTCCTCTTGGAAACCGAAAAAACATCTGCAAAATGCTGTATCTCCTCAATTCCAGAACGTTCGGCAAAATCCTTCAGTATTGACTCAATATTTTCATTCATCTGCAGCCTTTTTATAATCAGGCCTGTTTCGTTTACAATATCGGAGTTCTCACCCGGGTACAGGTTTTCCAGCGTTTTATGCGCCTGCACAAACGCCTGTTCCACAGATTTACCGGCAGACAGCGATGCCCCTACGTAATACAGCAGGTCTTTGAACTGAAGCCTTAATACATTCCGCCGCTTCTCAACAAGCTGTTTTTTCTTGATTACCGGATAAAAAAGGCCTGCTGCAGAACAGATTAATACAAAAGCTGTGTTTTTATAAAACACCCAGGCTGTGACCGCCATTGTTACAGCTCCGATGGCAGCATAAAGAAGCCACTCATGTTTACGGTATTTGTACTTATCATATCTTCTATATTGTGACAATTCTTCTTTCAGTACATTACTATTCACTTTATACACCATCTTTGATAATTTAACATAGATCTTATAAAAACTGTAAACTGATGTCAATATTTTTGGCATAAACATACGGATTTTTGGCATAAACGGCTATTTTATCCGTTCACGCAAAATTTTATACAATTCACGCAAAAAATTTGCAGTACTAAAGAAATGAAGCTGCATTAAAGATATGCCTCTTTGATCATATCATTGCACGGAATTGACGGATATGTGTCATCTTTCATGAATTATCCTGATCTTCTGATATGCCTTTCTGAACATCCTGATCAATGGTCAGTATGACAGAAAAAGTGCTTCCTTCTCCCAATTTGCTCTTTACATGGATTTTCCCGCCATGCCTCAGTATTATTATCCTTGCTATTGAAAGGCCGAGCCCATGGCCGCCCTTGTTTCTGTCCCTTGATTGATCGGCGCGGTAAAACCTGTCGAAAATATTATGGATATCCTTGCTGTCTATACCGCATCCCGAGTCCTTTACAGACATGATTGCCCGGTTTTCTTCCTTTTTCAGACCTATTTCAATCTTTTTCCCCGGCTCGGTGTATTTCTGAGCATTGTCCGTGAAAATCCGCATGGCCTGCTTTATCAGGTTCCTGTCACCGATAATTTCTATGTCTTTCTCGATTGAATCTTCAATTATATGCTGCCTGTTAACCATACGGGTCTCCTTGATAAGTTCCTCCATCATATCGCTGAGAGAAAACTTTTCCTTATTTAACGCCAGTGTGTCCTTGTCATTTCTTGCAATAAACAGAAGTTTCTCTACGAGCTCCTTCATGTTGTCGGTCTCTTTTCCGATTGCTTCAATAGCCTCAGCCAATACCTCGGGGTCATCCTTCCCCCATCTCTCAAGCATCCGCGTGTATCCCTGTATTACAGAAATGGGTGTCCTGAGCTCGTGTGAGGCATCGGATACAAACTGGTTCTGCTTGTTGTATGCGGTTTCAATCCTGTCCATCATTTCATTGAAAGTGACTACAAGCTCTTTCAGCTCGTCCTTTGCATTCGTGACATTAAGCCTGAGGTTCAGGTTCTGGGCTGTTATTTCCCTTGTCATCCTTGTCATTTCTGCAATCGGGTTCAGTACGTTTCTTGTAATGGATTTGCCCCTGAAGAAAAGCATAATCGTTACAATACAGTACAGAACGGCAGAAAAACCGAAAATGACCAGCATTTCCACAAGAGTTCCGGTTATATTTCTGAAAATGTTCATTTCATAAATCCGGCCGGAAAGACTGATATACGATTTGATCATAATGAAAACCGAACCGTCCCTGCTGTAAAACCATATTGGAACCCGCGAATGAGGCCTGGAAAAATCCCTGAAGGTATTGACCAACGTCTCGCCGGTTGAATCGAAAAGGGCTATCTCGGTATCTTTCTGAAGGGCTATATCAAGCAGGACTTCCGATAAATCATCCGACATCATAAGACTGTCCGTAATTTCTTTCGCATCTATGCCTAAAGCAACAAGGTTATAGGCTATATACACTATAAGAATTAAAATAAGACAGGATAAAAAAGTATCAATGAGCATGTGCGTATAGGAAACAGAAATACGGCGACTCATTGAAAAACCCGTTTTCTCCGTGTTTTTTCTTGCTGCGGCTTTTCTTCCTCCATTTTTCGAACCCGGGTTTTCGTTTTTTTTCTGCTCCGGTTTCGCTGACGATGATGATACTTTTTTATTCCGTATTATTTTTCTTGTTTTAACCGCTGTATTCAAAAATATACCCCACTCCGCGTACGGTCTTGATATATGAAAGATTGTACTTCTGGTCTATTTTGGCTCTTAGGTATCTTATGTATACATCTGTTACATTTGTATCACCGTAGTAATCATATCCCCACACCTTCTCGATTAACTGTTCGCGGGTAAGAACAATTCCCCTGTTCTCCATCATGTATTCCAGCAGGTCATACTCCTTTTTGGACAAGGGAATTACTTCATCTTTATATGTAACGGTATGCCTTGTTTTATTCAGGACAAGATCTCCCGCTCTCAGGATATCGCTGTCCTTTTTAACTGCATTGTTCTTCCTTTTCAGGGCAACACGTATTCTTGCAAGAAGTTCTTCTATGGCGAAAGGTTTTGTGACGTAGTCATCGGCACCGCTGTCAAGACCCACCACCTTGTCCGATACATCATCTTTCGCGGTAAGCATAATAACGGGTATGTCCGATGATTTCCTGATACGCCGCAAAACCTCAATACCGCTTAGCAGAGGAAGCATCAGATCAAGAATCACGAGATCGATATTGTCATTTAAAGCTTTTTCAAGGCCGCTTCTGCCATCGGAAGCAATTTCCACCTCGTAGCCTTCGTGTTTAAGCTCAAGTTCAAGAAACCTCGCTATTCGACTGTCATCCTCAACTATCAGTATTTTTTCAGCCATATTATCCTCCATGGAATGTGTTGCTCAAAAACCTGTCTGACTATTCAATAGTCGTTTCATTAAAGTCGTTTTTTGGCTCTTCGGCGCTTACAACTATATCCTGTCGCTCGTTCTGTACATTCTGACAACTATCCGTGTTTCTGCCTGTTACATTCTGCACTACTGATGAAATATCCACTACTTCCCCTTTTGGTTCCCTGATGCTGATTCTGTAACGCAGCAACAGCAGGATTAAAAAGATGGGAATTACAATATAGGATGCCAGGATTAGCAGCAGAAGAAAAATATTAACCGGAATACTGATTATCACGCTGTTGTTGTCTTCAATCACAACGCGCATCTCAAAGCCTTTCCTGACGAGCTTGCAAACACTTTGCCAGATATCATTAACCTGCTTTTTTCGGTCAAAACTTCCTGGGTTGTAGTTGTAATTGCTGCTTTTTGTGCTGTTTTTATTTTTCTCAAAATCCACAATGGCTTCAAGAACATCGCCGTTGTGCTTTTCCAGGTAGAATTTTGCCTCTTCATAGCTGCAGTTGGTCCTTTTTCTCATTTGATCCACAAGTTCCAATGTAATCATGCAATGCACCTCCAAATTCTGTTCTACATTGGACATTGTAAAACCTTAAAATTAACAGACCCTTTATAAAAAATTAAAGTTTCATTAGAATAATATTAATCCATATATCCGTAAACCTAACAGAATATATTTTTCAAACATACGAAGCAATTCTGTTTTAAGGTGATACCCCCATTCGGCAGTATCACCCGTAAACAGTACAGATTTCTATAGTCCAAGCATGAATTGGTATTTCAAATCTTCAAATTTCGGCAGGTACTCATGCCCGAAATCAGGATATATTATCATATTCTTTTTGGATTTAATTTTATTGTATGCGGCAAACTGGGAAGACGGCGGACAAACAGTGTCCATAAGGGCTGTGGCCATTAACACTTCGCCCCTGATCCTGTCTGCAAGATGCTGTATATCTATATACCCTAACTTGGTAAAAACCTCTTCCTCGCGCAAATGCAACGGATCGAAGTTTCTGAAGTATTGTGTCAGTTCAACATATGCATCCTTTGCAAGGTCCATTTCCCATACCCTTTTATAATCGCTCAGGAAGGGATAGCACGGCGCAAGTTTTTTAATCTCCGGTACAAGCGCGGCACAGGCAATGGTCAGACCTCCGCCCTGGGAACCGCCCATGGCACCCACCCTGTTTTTATCCACAAAGGGCATGTCCATTACTATTCTTGCCAGCATGGTGGTATCAAGGAAAATATCCCTGAACAGTAAATTATCCGGGTTCGGATCGTCAAGACCGCGAATAATATGTCCCTCGAGAGTGTTGCCGAATACTCCGCCCCTGTCTTCAGACAATCCGCCCTGGCCACGGCAGTCCATGGCTGCAACGGTAAAGCCCGAAGCTGCATAGGCAAGATGGTTATGCCAGTCTCCGCTGTTGCCCGAATACCCGTGGAAATGAAGTATTGCCGGAGTCGGTTCTGTAATGTCCCTCGGTTTCAGCAGTTTTGCATGAATCCTTGCTCCCTTGACTCCTGTATAAAACAAATCATAGCACTCGGCAACGGGATTGACGAAGTCTGCGGGAACAAGCTCAACCCTCGGATCGGTGCTGTTCATCTCATTCAATGCTCTTTCCCAGTACTGATCAAAATCCGCAGGTTTGGGGTTTCTCCCCGTGTATTTTTTCAGTTCTTCAAGCGGCAAATCAAAAACAGCCATATACATAGCCTCCTCACAAAAAAATACCAAAAACCTCCTGCATTTTTGGTAATTACCTCTTATATAAGAATTATAACGTCAAACAATTATAATAACAATGATAATTTATTTCGTGAACTTCGTCATTGTGGACATTAAGAGCCTCTTTTGCTAAAATTAAGAAAGTATTATGTTACTTGTGACTAAACGTTTAAACCGGCTTTTACTTTTTATTTCGGGAGGACAGGATGAAAAAAGTACAGTACTATCACAGCAGGTGGTTTAACAGATTACTGAAGTCCACTTTCGGGCTGTATCTGAGAAAACGGTTCAAAGTAAACATATACAATCACAAAATACAGAATATAAAACCCCCTTACCTGGTTATAGGAAACCATGTCGGAGCCTGGGATCCTTTTCTTATGTCCATTGGGATACCCGATCCTATTTATTTTGTTATTTCAGATTCCCATTTCAGAAATTTCTGGCTGCGGCAGGTACTTAAATTAGTAGGCGGTATACCCAAAACAAAGCAACTGGCTGATTCTGGAACAATCCGCGCAATTATTTCAATAATTAAAAGAAAAGGCGTAATCGGATTATACCCGGAAGGCGCGCGCAACTGGGATTTGAAAAATGTTCCGGTTATTTACTCCACCGCGAAGCTGATAAAAAGTCTTAAAATTCCTGTCATCAGTACTCTTATGCAGGGAGCCGGCCTTACAAGGCCAAGATGGGCAAGAAGTTCAAGAACGGGCATAATAAATATGAATTATGACATTCTTTTGGAGCCCGATGAAATAAAGAAACTGGATGTTGACGATATTTACCGGAAAGTTGTGGACGGGATTTATCTGAATGAATATGAATGGCAGAAGAAAAACATGATACCATTCAGAGGCAAAAACCTTGCGGAATACCTTGATCTGTTCCTTGTGGTATGCCCGAAGTGCAAATCCCTGTGTTCCCTTTACAGTCACGGCGATTTTTTCACGTGTAGGGATTGCAGCTATACGGTAAGATATGATGAGTATGGTTTTTTCACAACAGAGGATGAAAAATTCTTTGATTCGCCTCAAACCTGGAGTGAATGGCAGAATAATTATCTTTACGAATTGTTATCACGGGAAGAGTATAAATCAGGAAATGTCCCCTTGTTTACCGATACCAAAACAAGGCTGTTCACCGGTAAACGCAGGGGCAAACTGAGGAAATATAACTGGCTTGGAAAAGTAAAGTTATACTTCGACAGGCTGGAATTCATACCTGAAAAGGGAGAGCGGTACTCATTCCCGCTTGACGAAATTACAGGCACGAATATCCAGAACAATAACAAGCTGGAGTTTTATTACAGGAACACCCTTTATCGTTTTAAGTTCACCACGCAGCACAAGTCTGTCTATAAGTACGAGCTTGCCATCAATATTATAAATAAAATAAAATCAGCCGCCCGGCCCGACCCGGTTACAGAATGAATGACATGACAATTGCAAACAATGTGCTGAGAAGAGTTCCCATCAGATAATACTCTGCAAAGGATGCGTCCCTGGTGATTCTGTCGTACCGCGCTATGGATTTGGCGGTCAATACCAGCCCAATGGCAGAGTACTGCTTAAGAGAAATAAACAGTACGATAATGATTCTTTCAAGAGTCCCGATATACCTTCCTGCTCTCCTGTCCCTTCCTCCCTTTTTGCTCTTCGGGGCAGGCTTAAAGCTCATCAGTAACCTGGAAATAACAATGTTTGCAGGCTTATGTACCGCCAGCAGAACAACCGTCCAGGACAGCAGATTTCCCGGAGGTATACCCAGGGTGTAAAGAAGATTTCCGGTAAATTCATTAATGCCGAATGAATGGCTTGATGTCACAAACAGGTAAGCTGCTGTCACCAGGACAAGCAAATGCAGCGCCTGATCGGCAAAAAACACATTCCGCTCATTACGTGCTGAAATACTGCCTTTCTTTTTTTTAGCCGATATGTACATGTATTTTATATAATCAATTGCAAAATGCAGAACAGCCGCTGCCGTGGAATATAAAAACACCGGCAGGGATATTACCGGCAATGAAACAATCAGCATCGACAACCAGTACAACAACCCGTGCAGAAAAAGGTTCTTTTTGTCTTCAGTCTTCCTATAGGCCATTTTTTCGGTCTGAATGTAAAAATCTCCTAAGATATGCCCTGATACCATCAGCAAAAGATAATCCCTAAACATTACATCTCCTTATCCTGCTTAATATTTTCCCCACTTCATTCAGTGCTTCCCTATAGGTATAATAGCTGCCGCCGCTAAGATGTTTCTGTAAGGATGATTGCCTGATTCCAAGCCTTTTCGCAACATTCGCCTGGGTATCATCGTGTTCCATCATATCCCATATGGCTTCTCTCTGCCGGTCTGTCCATGAATTTTTAATTGCTGTAATTAGGGATGTCACCGTATTGATTAACTCAATGCAAATACTGTCTCCGCCGTCAGTTTCAAACCGGATATCCGTTACAGCTGCTTCCTTTCTTCTTTCATTCTGGCGCAGAAACTCAATTGCCTGCCTTGCTTTATGGTATGCAGGCCCGTCTGCGCCTATGGACAGTTCAGGATTGATATCGGTAACAATATCGCCGATTCCTATACCGAACCTGATTTTTGCAGGATACATCTTCCTTTCAATCTCGGTAACAATGGACATGAGATTCTTCCCGTCAAGCAGCAGCCCCTGAAACTCATCCCCCAAGGTAATTGTAAACCTGGAAGCTATGTCCTGCGCGTATTTATCATTAATGCTCCCAAGAGTATTCCTTAGCTTTACCTGTACATCTTCCCTGTCTTTTATTTTCTTAGAGTTCCTGATATCCCCGATAATGGCGATATAACTGTCTATATTCTGAACCATGCAATCCCCCCAGAGCCTTACACAAAAAGTATATAGCATCTATAATAAATAATCAAGAATTATTCACTGTAGAGGCTATAATCATTAATTATTCGTCATAGAGGCTATAATTTGGAATTATTCGTTACAGGGGCTATAATAAATGGGTTATTCACGACAGATGCTATAATCATTATTATTTGCTTATTAATCCACATCAGAATATATTTTGACCTCTATATGCCTTTCCGCAATTACAGCAAAAACCCTGTAAACCTTTTAATATCAAGGCTTACAGGGCTAATCCCGTTATTCCCACTCAATGGTTGCCGGCGGTTTGGACGTAATATCAAAAACAACACGGTTTACACCGTTTACCTCATTAACAATTCGGTTCGATACCCTTTCAAGGACTCCGTAAGGGATTTTGGCCCACTCAGCGGTCATAAAGTCCCGGGTGGTAACGGCACGGAGAGCCACTGTATAATCGTAGGTCCTTCTATCCCTCTTCACGCCTACACTCCTCATACCTGTTAAAACAGCAAAATACTGGTTTATGGATTTGTTCAAACCGGCTTTTTCCAATTCATCCCTGAAAATCTGGTCCGCATCACGGAGAATTTCAAGTTTCTCAAAAGTTATTTCACCAATAACCCTTACAGCAAGACCGGGACCCGGGAAAGGCTGGCGCCATACCAGCTGTTCGGGCAAGCCAAGTTCAAGCCCTACCTTGCGTACCTCATCCTTGAAAAGTTCCCTCAGCGGTTCAATTATTTCGCTGAACTCAATATGTTCGGGAAGACCGCCGACATTATGGTGGCTTTTTATTACTTCGGCGCTGCCTACCCCGCTTTCAATAACATCGGGGTAAATGGTGCCCTGGACAAGAAAATCAATTTTTCCTAATTTCCTGGCTTCTTCCTCGAAGACGCGGATAAACTCCTCTCCTACAATTTTTCTTTTCTGCTCGGGGTCGGTTACGCCTGCAAGGCGGCTTAAAAAGCGTTCCTGTGCATTTACGCGGATAAAATTCACATCAAACTGCTTTCTGAAAACTTCCTCAACCTGGTCTGCTTCGTTTTTCCTGAGCAGGCCATGATCCACGAGGATACATACAAGCTGTTTGCCAACAGCTTTATTTACCAGTGCTGCCGCAACCGCGGAATCAACACCGCCCGATAACGCGCACAGAACCCTTTTGTCGCCCACTTTCCTTTTAATTTCTTCAACTGATTCCTCTATGAACGAGGAGATTTTCCAGTCAGCCCTGCATTCGCAAATGCGGAACAGGAAATTCCTGAGCATGTCTTCTCCATCCTGGGTTTCCAGTATTTCAGGCTGAAACTGGACACCGTACAGCTTTTTCTCCTCATTCCCGATGGCTGCCACGGCACAGTTGCGCGATCTTGCCAGAACCTTAAAACCATGCGGCATCACGGACACATGAAACGTATTGCTGAGCCAGCAGCTTGTTTCGGTGTTTATATTTGAAAACAAATCATTGTCCGTTTCAAGCGCAATTTCAACCTTTCCGGATTCACCGCCGGATTCCTCCTCCACTTTGCCGCCAAGTTCAGTAACCATCAACTTCATGCCATAGCCTATGCCAAGAATGGGTATACCCATTCCGAAAACGCCGGGATCAAACTCAGGCGGTTTTTCGGTTGTTGCAGAGTCTGATCTGCCGACAAGGATAATTCCCTTTGGATTCTTTGAGAGAATTCTGTCACAGGAAGCATTATACGGCATAACTTCACAGTATACATTCGCTTCGCGGACTTTACGTGAAACCATCTGGTTCAAGTTTTTCCCAAAATCAATAATTATTACGGTATCCTTATTCATTCGCAAGTCCTCCTTTCAGGGATGTAAAATATTCCCGTTTTAATATGATACGCAGGTCGGGCATTAATTAGTCAGTTCCTCCTGCATGAACAGCGATAATAAAAAGTATGCATAATTATGACAGATCAACAGATTCCTGTAATGCTATGTAATTTAATATTCATATATTATAGTTTAAAACATTATCATGCGCAATGAAAATCTCTTTTTGTACCAAATGTTATGAACCTTTTACTGCTTGTTTCATATATTATTAAGGAACAGTGGTAAAGGAGATGATTCGCATTTGAAATATACTGATTTAAAAGAGTACCTGGGGAAAAAACCTTATTGTTTCAAAAAAAGCAAGGAAAAACAGAGGGAATTCGATCGAAAGGTGGCAACAACCGAAGGAAGACCCATTATTTTTGCATACCATGATAAAGATTATGAAAACAATTAAGCGGGAAAAAAATGACTCCTTCATACGCTTTGCCGGTTGTTACGCAGCGAACCGTTAAGGAGTCATCTTTTTTTCCTTATGATGCAAAACTGTTTTAATCCGGTTGTTGTTCTTTCAAAAAAGCATCGGGATTATATTTATTGTTTGCGTCCCAAAAAATCCACTGCTCATACCCTGCGTCATAAACTGCCTGTATTTGCTGCCTGTACTGTTCGGCAGCATACGTCTGATGTGCTTCTGCCGGAAGCCAGCTTGCAGTGTATGCCTGGAGATACGGCCTTATATCAGCCCTGTATTCTTCCACCTTTGAAAGCCTGTCTTTAGCCATCAGAAGCGTGTTATAAACCACTGCATACGGCTCGAGATCCGGGTTCGGAAATTTTATGCCGTTCACAATCTGTCCCCGTGCATACAGCGAAGGATAGGTCATTGGCGAAATATAATCCAGCTCCTTGCCAATCAGTTCGAGATACTGGCCGATATCCTCGCGATCACCGGGGCTTACGCACACAATTCCGAATATATCGGCCGAAAGGGTCACATCGGGCATTTCGCTTCTTGCATAGGCAAGAAAACCGTTAATAACTTCATGTTTTACAAAATCGGTTTCTCCGAAATCCATTCTGCTCCGGGTTCCATCCGGGAAACGAACATAATCGAACTGGATTTCATCAAAACCAAGTTTCACGGCTTCCTTCGCAATATCAACTATATACTTCCAGTTGCGTTCATCGCACGGATTCAGCCATGTCATGTCATTATTGTTTTTCTCTTCACGCCATAATCCGCCGTTTATATCCTTAACAGCCCGATCGGAGTTCTTCTTTGAAAACGCGGGATCCCTGAAACATACAAGCCTGCCGATAACATAAATATCCTTTTCGTGGAGCTTTTCAATGAGCTGTTTCGGATCATATTTCTTCAAAAAAGTACCTGCTTCAACCACTTCCGTGACCTTTGATTCATAGCTGACAATGCCGTCATCGTTCTTAATGTCTATGACCATGGCATTAAGTTCGGTCTCTTCAATAAGATTTATATAATAATCCATTCTCTCCCTGTTTCCGGCGGACCATCCCGTAAGATACAGCCCTTTAACCTTTACCTTTTCGGGAACAGGGGTCGGAGTAACGACAGGTTCAGGTGTCGGTGTGGGAGAGCCTGGTGCGGCTGTTGGCTCCGGTGTTGCGGTAATTTGCGGATTTGGTGTCGGAGTCGGGCTGTTCTGTGCCGATTCGAATTTGCAGCCCACAAACAGTGAAATGACAATAAAACAAATACTCAGCAGCAAAAGATTTTTGTAACCTCTCATTTTAATCCCCCTAGTTTTTCATTAGTAAAAAACAAACCTTTATTATTTTTCCCGCGACAAAGCGACATTTTTCAGGTATTTTTTCGCTTCTTATATATTATACTACAACGGGATGAGAAATGAGTACCTGTTTAGATAATTTTTTATGGAATTTTCCACAGTGTGAACTTATGAGCAGATCTTAACCCGTTTGTTCGACAGACCCGGAATTATTCTTCCGGCTCCTCCTGTCTTTCCCACCTTCCTGAGGATCCGCACGGCAGAACCAGTCCCGTTGATGCAGTCGGCAGACCTATTTCATCGCTGTATGCATGTCCTCCGAACCTTTTTGTCAATGTAAGATTCAAAATATTCGTAACAACGCTTGGAGCAAGACCGGTTGTATATGAGTTTATAAGGAAAAACAGCGGGTCAGGGCTTAGAATATCCATACAAATTTCCACCAGTCCGAAAAGCTCGTCCTCTATTTTCCACAGCTCACCGTTAGGGCCTCTTCCATATGAAGGAGGATCCATTATAATTGCCTCGTACATCTTTCCGCGGCGTTTCTCCCTGCGTACAAACTTCACCACATCGTCGGTTATGAACCTGACAGGCCTGTCGCTGAGCCCCGACAGGGCAATGTTCTCTTTTGCCCTTGTTACCATACCCTTTGCCGCATCAACATGACAGACTTCTGCTCCTGCATATGCACAAGCCACAGTGGCTCCGCCCGTGTACGCAAAAAGATTCAGAACCCGAACCTGCTTTGATGCCGACTTTATCTTTTTTATCATCCATTCCCAGTTTACGGCCTGTTCCGGGAATAACCCGGTGTGCTTGAAACCGGTAGGTTCTACATAAAACGAAAGATTTTCATAGCTTATAACCCATCTTTCGGGAAGTTTCCTCTTAAATTCCCAGCTTCCCCCGCCGCTTTTGCTTCTGTGGTAGTGTGCATCCGCCCTTTCCCAGGCTTTTTCATCGCCGCTTTTTGGCCATATGACCTGCGGGTCAGGCCGTCTTAAAATGTATCTGCCCCATCTTTCAAGTTTTTCTCCGTTTCCCGTATCTATAAGCTCATAATCTTTCCACTTGTCAGCAAGCAGCATGAGTTAATGCCCTCCATTCAAATTTCCGTCTAATTTTATCACAGCGCAATGAAAAATAAAAGACGGTCTTACTCAATACAAATATTTATTATGTCCGGAGAGATAATAAGAAGTATACGGAAAAATCTATAAAACACTGAAAAGGAGGATCGGTATGGGTGAGAACAGGAAAAAGCAGACCTTTATGCAAAAACCAATTGAAAGGCACGACACCGCTTCATGGGCCGATGCAAAGGAAACAGAGCCGGTAACCGGTGTTATCATACCAAAGGAAACGGGTGTAATAAACGCCAAGGAATATGTTGATCAGAACCAGAAGTAAACCGCTTCGGTTCTTGCTCGCCTGCGGTGAAGCCGGTTTTCCCTCCTTTGAGCCGTTGCCCCGGAAAAAGGCTTGTCCCTCATGGTACCAACCCCAGCCTGTAATTTATATAGTTTAATGCCGGCATTTATTCTGCGGGCCGGTTCGGGCTATGAAACAGGTAATTTAAAAGGCGTCTTCACAGGGACGCCTTTAATTGGTATTACCCGTTAATACTGCATTTCTGCCAGCCGTTTATACGCCTCGTATCTTTCCCTTGCATGTTTTTCCGCCTGTTCAAACAAATCTTCGGCAATGTCCGGGAATACGGTTGCAAGCTGTGAGTATCGTACTTCCCCGCGCAAAAACTCCCTGAAATCCTTGCCGGGTTCCTTTGAATCAAGAATAAACGGGTTTTTCCCCTGTTCCCTCAGAATCGGATTATAGCGGTACAGGTGCCAGTAACCGCATTCGACTGCTTTCTTTTCTTCTGCAATACTTGTTCCCATCCCGGTTTTAATGCCGTGATTTATGCATGGCGAATAGGCGATTACAAGTGAAGGTCCCTTGTAGTTCTCAGCCTCGACCAGTGCCTTTATCGTGTGATTCATGTTCGCACCCATGGCTATCTGGGCTACATACACATAACCATAGCTCATTGCCATCATTCCAAGGTCCTTTTTCCTGATTCTCTTGCCGGCTGCCGCAAATTTCGCCACTGCCGCCGTCGGTGTTGCCTTTGAAGACTGGCCTCCCGTATTCGAATATACTTCGGTATCCAGCACAAGCAGATTCACATCATCTCCTGCAGAAAGTACCTGGTCCACTCCTCCGAAGCCTATGTCATAGGCCCAGCCGTCACCTCCGATAATCCACTGGGACGGTTTGACAAGATAGTCTTTCAGCAGAAGAATCTGCTTTAATATCGAATCGCCGGGGTTCTCTTTCAAAATCTCAATAACCTTTTCCGAAGCCTTCTTGGACTCCTCTCCGTCATCGAAACTGTCAATCCATTTTTGGAACACATCCCTGGCCCTGTCTGAAATACCTGTTTTCATTGCCTCTTTCATCAAGTCGGCTATTTTTTCCCGCAGCTGTTTTACTGCAAGGAACATGCCGTAGCCGTATTCGGCATTATCCTCAAACAGTGAGTTCCCCCACGCCGGTCCTTTTCCGTAAGCATTAACGGTATAAGGTATCGACGGCGCGCTTGCACTGTATATGGATGAACAGCCCGTAGCATTTGCAATAAGCATCCTGTCACCGAACAGCTGGGTAAGAAGCCTGACATACGGTGTTTCACCGCAGCCCGGACAGGCACCGTTGAACTCAAACAGCGGCCGTACAAACTGGCTGCCTTTCAGCATCTTTTTGTCCATCACGTCTTTTTCGGCAACAGTCAGGCTGAACTCATAGTTTTCAGATTCCATCATTATTTCCTGTTCTGCATCCTTCATAATCAATGCTTTGCCCGGTGCAGGACATACTTCTGCACATACACCGCAGCCAGTACAATCCATCGGGCTTACCTGGATCCTGTACCTGTACCGTTCAAGCCCTTTCCCCTTAGCATCAAGGGTTTTGAAAGTATCGGGCGCACTTTTTTCTTCTTCACTGTCAAGTAAAACCGGCCTTATAACGGCATGGGGACACACAAAGGAACACTGGTTGCACTGGATACATTTATCAATCTGCCATTCGGGCACAAGAACAGCTATGCCGCGTTTTTCATATTTTGTTGTGCCTACCGGAAAACTGCCGTCCTCCATGCCGATAAAAGCACTGACAGGAAGTTCATCTCCTTCATGCCTTGCCATCGGCCTTTGAATTCTTTTAACAAAATCAGGTTCGTCTTTTTCCGGCATTTCCTCATCCCGGGCATCCTTCCATTCTGCCGGAACATTAACCCTTATTAAGGCCTTAAGTGATCTGTCTATGGCTTCCTTATTCATGTCAACTATTTTCTGTCCCTTTTTCCCATAAGCAGTTTCAACCGATTCCTTTAAATATCGTATTGCATCTTCGGCAGGAATGATATCGGTCAGCCTGAAGAAAACACTCTGCATTACCATGTTTATGCGGTTTCCAAGCCCCGTTTCCCGGGCAATTTTAATTGCGTTTATAATATAAAAGTTAATGTCATTGTCGGCTATATATCTTTTTATTGACGCCGGAAGTTTTTCTTCCAGTTCCTCCTCGCTCCACTGGCAGTTCAGGACAAATGTCCCCTTCCTCTTAAGTCCTTTCAGAAGGTCAAAATGATTTACAAAAGAAGGATTGTGACATGCAATATAATCAGCATTATAGACAAGGTAAGACGACCGGATGGGTTTTGGACCAAACCTGAGATGAGACACCGTCGAGCCTCCGGATTTTTTGCTGTCGTAGGAAAAGTATCCCTGGGCGTACAGGTCGGTGTTATCACCTATTATTTTAATGGCTGTCTTGTTTGCGCCTACGGTACCGTCAGAACCAAGCCCCCAGAACTTGCAGCTTACCGTGCCTTCAGGGGTTGTGTCGATAATCTCTCCTTCTTCAAGGGACGTGTATGTCACATCATCCACAATACCAATTGTAAACCTGTCTTTAGGATTTTCCTTTTTCAGGTTATCAAAGACAGCAATAATCTGTGATGGCCTTGTATCCTTTGAGCCCAGCCCGTAACGCCCTCCAACAACCTGTATATCCAGATGATTTTTGAATATGAAATCTACCACATCCAGGTATAGCGGTTCGCCTGGTGCACCCGGCTCTTTCGTTCTGTCGAGCACCGCTATTTTCTTAACTGACTTCGGCAGAACCTCAAGCAGATAATCATGGGAGAACGGCCTGTACAAATGAACCCTTACTGAGCCAACGCGCTCGCCCTTTTCGATAAGATAGTCCACCACTTCATCGATGCAGTCGCAGACCGAGCCCATTGCAACAATTACATATTCTGCGTCAGGGTGACCGTAATAATTGAATGACCTGTAATCCCTTCCGGTAATCCTGTTTATTTCTTTCATATATTCGTTAACAATACCAGGTACAGCGTTATAAAACGGGTTTGATACCTCCCTGTTCTGAAAGAAAATATCGGGGTTCTGTGCAGTACCGCGGACCACAGGGCGATTGGGGTTCAGTGATCTTTCGCGGAATTTATGAACTGCATCGAAATCCACCAGTTTTTTCAGTTCCTCGTATTCAAGCACCTCAATTTTCTGCTGCTCGTGGGACGTTCTGAACCCGTCGAAGAAATGAAGGAAAGGCACCCTCGACTTTATCGCGCTAAGATGCGCAACTGCGCCCAAATCCATAACTTCCTGCACATTTGACGATGCCAGTAGTGCAAACCCAGTCTGACGACATGACATCACGTCCTGATGATTACCAAAAATTGACAGCGCATGACTGGCAATTGCCCTTGCAGACACGTGAAACACTCCGGGAAGAAGCTCACCTGCAATTTTAAACATATTCGGTATCATCAACAGCAGTCCCTGGGATGCTGTATATGTTGTGGTCAGTGCACCCGCAGCAAGCGATCCGTGTACAACACCTGCAGCACCTGCCTCGGACTGCATCTCTATAACTTTCACCGGCTGATCAAACATGTTTTTCCTGCCATGGGCCGACCACTCATCCACCAGTTCGGCCATCGGTGAAGAAGGAGTTATCGGATAAATACCCGCAACCTCGGTGAAAAAGTAGGATGCATATGCTGCAGCGGTGTTCCCGTCCATTGTTTTCATTTTCTTTGGCATTTTCATCATTCTCCAAATGTATTTACGTGTTTATATTGCTCTCCGTATCCTGATTTTAGTCATGGAACATGCCCGGTTTTAAACAGGAACGGGCAAAACAGGCAGAAAAATTTTTGATCAAAACTATTGAGATTTTTTCAGTTATGGCTTATAATACTTAATGTCGCTGTCGGGGTGTAGCTCAGTTTGGTATGAGTGCTTGCTTGGGGTGCAAGAGGTCGCTGGTTCAAATCCAGTCACTCCGACCAGGAAAACCGCTGAAATGGTGCAGTTTCAGCGGTTTTTTTATTTCACGTCTGAGCCCTATTCACTACCGGATGCAAAAACCCGTTTTATTTCTTTCCGCAACGCTAAAAACGCCCTTTTATTGTTATTGGCAAACATGTGAAAAGCAAAAGCATGCATGTCTTTGATAAGTCTTTTTATCTCTAATATTTCACATTGTGAATAATATTTGTTATTTTATCAAAACTAAATAGCGACATTGATAAAGAAAGGAGCATGACTATGAATCAGCAGATTAATGAATTGGAACTGCAGAATCTGCGTCATATGATTGGAGCCCACGATACATGTATAAAAAAACTTGAGACTTACGTGCAACAGTGCCAGGATCCGCAGCTTAAACAGATGCTGCAGAAAGATGCAAATGACGCAAAGGCCAACAAGCAAAAACTCATGTCATTTTTACAGTAAGGAGATGATAGTATGATGACCGAAAAGGACATGGTCAATGACTACCTTAACTCACTGAAAAGCAGTTTAACCGGTTATGCCAATGTTATATCCGAATGCAGCAATCTTCAGTTAAGACAAACCTTCAAGCAAATGCGCGATCAGGACGAAGAACGCCAGTTACGACTTGCTCAATACGCCATTCAGAAGGGATACTACCAGCCCGCGCAACAGGCCCAGCCAAACCAGATACAGCAGGTATTTTCCCAGTTACAGAGCGGTGGACAACAGCAACAGCAGGGTATGCAGCAATAATATTATTCGCGTTGAGTACCGGAAAAGGCAGGGTTCTACTCCCTGCCTTACTGAACAATGGTTTAAACTGACAAACTCTTAGGTATTCTCAGCTAATCAAACAAACCGGCGGAATAATAACGCTCGGCAGTATCGGGAAGAATGACAACGATGTTTTTTCCCTTGTTCTCCGGCCTTTTAGCTGCCTGTGCTGCAGCAAAAACAGCAGCCCCGGCGGAAATTCCCACCAACAGGCCTTCACTGGCGGCCAGTTTTGCTGATGTCTCATAGGCTTCTTCATTCTTAACCTTGATTACTTCGTCAATAATATCGGTATTCAAAACCTTCGGTACAAAACCTGCTCCAATTCCCTGGATCTTGTGAGGACCTCTCATACCTCCGGACAATACTGCAGAATCAGCCGGTTCCACGGCTATAACCCTGACATTTTCTGATCTGCTCTTTAAAACTTCGCCAACACCCGTTAATGTTCCTCCGGTTCCTACACCCGCCACGAATATGTCAACATTACCCTCGGTATCGCGCCAGATCTCCTCAGCCGTTGTTTTCCGGTGAATCCTGGGATTTGCAGGATTTTCAAACTGCTGAGGTATAAATGAATTCGGTATTTCCGATGCCAGTTCACTGGCTTTTTTAATGGCTCCGGCCATACCTTCCTGTGCAGGGGTAAGAATCAGCTCTGCTCCCAATGCTTTCATAAGGTTTCTTCGCTCAATGCTGAAATTCTCCGGAAGCGTAATAATCAGGCGATACCCTTTTACAGCGGCAACCAGCGCCAGTGCAACACCGGTGTTCCCGCTTGTGGGCTCAATGATAACAGTATCCTTGTTTATCAGGCCTTTTTCCTCGGCATCCCGGATCATAGCCAGACCTGTGCGGTCCTTAACGCTGCCTCCCGGATTAAAATACTCAAGTTTTGCAATAACCCTTGCATCCAGTCCTTCCGCCCTGCAGTAGTTCGCCAGCTCAAGCATGGGTGTGTTTCCTATCAGCTCTGTTAAATTCCTTGCAATTCCAGCCATGCACTCACCTCTGAAATAATTGTATCACATAGATTCTATCAGACTGTGGTGCATATATGCAAACCTTTTATTTTTTTACACGGGTTACCTGCTTGATTTTTCCAGTGCCTGGGCAAGATCCTCCACAAGATCTTCCGGATCCTCGATACCAATTGAAAGCCTGATCATGTCAGGTGTCACACCTGCGGCTGACTGCTCCTCTTCAGACAGCTGTGCATGGGTTGTGCTTGCCGGATGAATGACGAGTGATTTTGCATCTGCCACATTGGCAAGCAATGAGAAGAGCTCAAGGCTTTCGATGAAACGGATTCCCGCCTCTTTCCCGCCTTTTATGCCGAAGGTAAAAATGGAACCGGCACCTTTCGGGAAGTACTTCTGCGCAAGAAGGTAGTACTTGTTCCCGGGCAGCGACGGATAGTTAACCCAGCTTACTTTCGGATGACTTTTCAGGAATTCCACTACCCTTTTCGTGTTCGAAAGATGCCTTTCAACCCTGAGAGAAAGGGTTTCAAGCCCCTGCAACAGCAGGAATGAGTTAAACGGACTTATGCAGGCGCCGGTATCTCTTAGAAGCTGAACACGGGCTTTCACAATATACGCAGCATTTCCAAACGTTTCTGTAAACCTGATTCCTTCATAGCTTGGGTCCGGTTCGGTGAGGTTCGGGAATTTACCGCTTCCTTCCCAGTCAAATTTTCCCGAGTCCACAATAACGCCGCCTATTGAAGTGCCATGGCCTCCTATGTACTTTGTGGCGGAGTGGACAACTATATCGGCTCCATATTCAAAAGGCCTGATTAAATACGGTGTTCCAAAGGTATTGTCAACAATAAGCGGGATCCTGTTTTCATGGGCAATCTCCGCCACCTTTTCAATATCAATCAGGTTTATCCCGGGATTTCCTATTGTTTCAATAAACAATGCTTTTGTGCGTGGAGTAATTGCCTTTCTGAAATTCTCAGGATCATCGGGATCGACAAAGACTGTTTTTATACCAAATCTCGGAAGAGTAGTTGAAAACAGGTTGTATGTTCCCCCGTATAATGTGCTTGCAGAAACTATCTCGTCACCGCTTCCGGCTATGTTCATAACCGCATACGTTATGGCCGCCGAGCCTGACGACACCGCCAGCGCACCTACTCCGCCTTCAAGGGCTGCCATTCGCTTTTCAAAAACATCGGTTGTCGGGTTCATAATCCTGGTATAAATGTTTCCGGGTTCTTTCAGCGCAAAAAGGTTAGCTGCGTGCCCGGTACTGTTGAAAACATAGGATGTCGTCTGATAGATGGGTACGCTCCTGGAACCGGTTGCAGGGTCCGGGACCTGTCCTGCATGGACCTGGAGTGTGTCAAACCTGTATTTTTTCTCACTCATACCTGTTCTCTCCTTTTCCAATTCCGCTCAGACACCTGAGATGGAATTATATATAATACATAACGGCATCAAGACCGTTCAGTCTTTTGTAATCATTTGCAAGATCCTCAAGTGTGATGGAGTCAACCATTTCGTTGAGGCATTCATCCATCCTGTCCCATACCACGTCTTTCAGGCATGCCTGGATAAGATTCCTGCATTCCGGGCTGTCAAACTCAATAACCGACAATTGGCCTTCAAGGGCCCGAAGTATGCTTCCGGCATGGATTTTTGACGGTTCATCGGCCAATGCATATCCACCCTGGGCACCCTTTACGCTTTTGACAAGGCCTGCTTTTTTCAGAACCGAAAAGACCTGTTCGAGATAAATAACCGATATCATCTGCCGTTCCGCTATACTGCCCAATGCTACATGTTCACCGCCTGAAAAGACTGCCAGATCAACCATCGCCCTAAGACCATACCGGCCTTTGGTCGAAATTTTCATAGTGCCTTCCTCCTGGTTCTATATGCAATAATCCGGGTTTTGCATTGCATCAATCTTTTGGAAATGATCCACAAGATCAGCAATAGTTATCGAACCGGCAAGCAAAGCCAGTCTTTCACTTATCTTTTCCCATAACAGTCGTGTGCAGCACATTTCGTAACGGATGCACGTCTCTTCGCATCCCACGGCAACACATTCAACCAGTGCAAGTGGTCCTTCCAGTGTCTCAAGAACCTCTTTGACTGTAATTTCGGCAGAATCCCGCGAAAGCATGTATCCGCCCTGCGCACCACGCATACTGGATATTATGCCGGCCCTGCGCAGTACAAGGAAAATCTGCAGTATGTATGCTTCGGACATGCCGCAATACTGAGCAATATTCTTTATGCTCACAGGTCCTGACGACGTATTAAGGGCAAGGTATACAAGAGCCTCAAGACCGTACTGCCCCCTCGTTGATATTTTCATTCGACTCTCCCCCGTTGCTGATATTTCCGGGACCGCGGCTAATAATCATTCAGCTCTTCAAGGTTATATGGTGTCTCCTGGTATACGTAATAGTTCAGCCAGTTTGAAAACAGCAGGTTGGCGTGTCCTCTCCACCTTGTTACCGGATGCTTTGTCGGATCATCACCGGGGAAATAATTCTTCGGGATCCTGATATCCAGTCCCTTGCTTATATCCCGATCATATTCCGACTTTAACGTAAGAGGATCATATTCAGAATGCCCGGTGACAAAAATCTGCCTGTCATCTCTCGATCTGACTATATAAACCCCTGCTTCGGCTGATTCTGAGAGAATCTCCAGTTCAGGAACCTTTTCAATATCTTCCCTGCGTACTTCAGAATGCCTCGAATGCGGAACGTAAAATACATCATCAAACCCCCTGAGAAGTTTCACATTTTTAACCGAAACAGTGTGCTCAAATACGCCGAACAGTTTCTCGGGCAGGGGGTATTTGGGTATGTTGTAGAAATGGTAAAGGCCGGCCTGGGCAGCCCAGCAGATATACAAAACAGAGTAAACATTTTTTCTACTCCAGTCCATGATTCTTTTCAGTTCTTCCCAGTAACCCACATCTTCAAAGGCCATATGCTCCACCGGTGCGCCGGTTATAATCATACCGTCAAATTTCTCGTGCTTTACATCGTCAAAAGTCTTGTAGAAAGTTCTCAAATGCTCTTCAGGTGTATGCCTGGACTTGTATGTCCGCGGATGGAGAAGAACAACATCAACCTGCAGCGGTGTATTTCCTATGAGCCTTAGCAGCTGGGTTTCGGTTACGATCTTTGTCGGCATGATGTTGAAAATGGCAATCCTTAAGGGACGGATGTCCTGATGGATGGCCCTTTCCTCGGTCATTACGAAAATATTTTCGCTGGTAAGAACCTCATATGCCGGCAGATTATCGGGTATATTTATGGGCATATCCTGCAACTCCTTAATCATAACTAATCATATATAAATAATTTGGTATAGATTATAACAAATTATTTATACATTGCAATAGTATTCTTAATATTTATTCTAAAAAACGAATGACCCCAACTGAAAAGGAGTGTCAACCCGGCTTCCGGGCTGAGGTAAAAGGGGAAATGAAATATGAGCATTATTCTTTATTTCCAAAACCGTATGAACTTTTACACCGAAGGCGGAAAACAGTTTATAAGGAAGGCTCCTTAAGAAAAACGGACAAAATTAAAATCCGCCGCATGCAGCGCGCAACGGATTTATAACATTCTGAACCGAACGGTTTTTTAACCCTACAAATCGGGTTTATACAATTTTCTTCTGTCCAGGGACCAGACCGGATCCGAGAAATTGCCCTTTTCTATGTTTTTCAGGTGGTTTTCATAATCGTAGACCCTGGCATCAATTATATCAATGAAATGCAGTAATTCGGCTTCAAGAAACATCGGTTTCTTCGGGCTTCCATACTCAGGCTCGTAATGGTGGCTTGCAATCATATGCTTGAGAAGCAGTATAATTTCCTCCGGGATGCCCAATTCCTCCCCGGCTTTTTCAACTTCGCATATCCCCATTATCAAATGGCCTAAGAGCTGGCCTTCTTTTGAATACTCCGAAATGCCAAGTTCATTAGACTCCAGTTCGCCGATTTTTGAAAGGTCATGAATCAGAACACCGGCATACAGCAGATCCAGGTTGATTTCTGCATAAACTTCCTTCAGCTTTTCCGACAACCGAAGCATTCTCAGAAGATGATACAGAAGCCCGCTCCGGATTGAATGGTGCAATGACTTCGCTGCGGGATAATAAAGAAGCTGTTCTTCCTTATCCTTAAGAAGTTTCTGCACCAGCCTCCGGATATCATGATTCGAAATCCTGCTTACATACCCATATATTTCATCCAGCATTTCCTCTGCGGGAATGGGCGCCGAAGGTACAAAATTCCCTATCTCTTTCTGGTCTTCAGGATCTGCAATGCGGATCTTATTGATGTTAAGCTGAAGCAAATCCTTGAAACAATCCACTTTTGCATTAACGTAATACAGCACGTTCAGCTGAAGACCGTTATAAACCTCTTCGCCGGCATCCCACAGCTTTGCCTGAACCTCGCCGGAATTATCAGAGAACAGTATGTCTATATACGGTTTTTTACTGGATGTTTCCTTAAGTTCCTTCTTACGGAGTATGTAGATCCCGTTTATTGTCTCGCCCTGTTTTAAATCACTGATTGGAACCCCAACAAAACGCATTTTCTACTCCTTCTTATACATCCCAGATTTCCACTATCCGGTATTTCAGTTCGCTGCTCAAGTCCACATCCTTCTGTTTTGAAAGCATATTCCCTGCTGCATCCGCCACCACCCTAACAACAGGCCTGACCGGGTATTTCTTGTTGTATTCTTTTACTATGCCTCTTTCACCGGTGTTCAGTATAACTCCCATGCCAACAGGGTAATAGGCAATAAACCTTATAAAAACATCCACAACTTCCTGATCAAAATGATGTGAACCAAGAGCTGTTATATAATCTATTACCTCATGCGACATCAGTTTCTTCCGGTACACCCTGTCAGTTGTCAAAGCGTCATAAACGTCGGAAACCGCGACAATACGGGCTGCTTTATTAATATCGTCTCCCTTCAGCTTATGCGGGTATCCGCTTCCGTCCATACGCTCATGGTGCTCTAACGATATATAGGATGCAAGCGTTGTTATTCCCTTGTTTTTTTTCAGCAGTTCATAACCGTAAACAGTATGCTTCTTTATCTCTTCAAATTCCTTATTGTTCAGCTGTACGGGCTTTTTCAGAATTTCCCCGGGAATCATAACCTTCCCGATATCATGAAGTATGGAACCCACGCCCAGCTCCTTCAGCTGGTCAATGCTGTAACCAAAGCCAATCCCGATAATCAGTGATAGAATACATACATTTACGCTGTGGGAAAAAGTATAGTCATCAACCGAACGAATATCTGAAAGATTGGCAACAATGTCCTTGTCCGACAAAAGGCTGGTAATAATGCTGTCAACTATTTCCATGACCTGTTGCCCGTCAATGCTGGTTTTTATTGACGGATTGGTCATCATTAACTTAATCTTTCGTTTCGCTTCGGTGACGATCTCTTCTCGAACAACCTCGGGAATATGTATACCTTTTGAAATCTCGTCCTCTATGTATATCTCTGTTATCCCGTTGGCTATTAGTTTTTTCTTGTATTCTTCTGTAAGTACTGTCCCTGATGCGAGTAATACTCTGCCCTCCAAAGTCATTACTGTCTTTGCAAGTATTACCCCGGACTGAATATTATCCAGGCTGACCCTGCGCACCTAAAGCTGCCCTCCCAACACATATCAAGTAGAATAGCCCCTAATTTCTAATATCGGCCTTTATCATACCCCTATTTACATGAATCAGCAGCATAAGTAAAGTTTTTTCATAAAATTTTTAAATATTTCATTAAAAACTTCAATTCAGGACTGCCTCAATCGTAACATAATTGAGACAGCCCGTTTTTCAGCTCAGGAAATCCAGCTGTTCCTTTCGGTGTTCCTGTTTTTCCAGCGTTTTTTCCAAGGTCTCCTTATCCATTCTGTCCGCATTGTGGTTTAAATAACCGTCGGTATATTCAAGGTTCCTTTTTAAGTTCTCTACCTGGTCCTCCTGCGGATGCTCCCCATATGCGATGATGTTCTTCAGGTTTTCCATCTGCTGCAGTCTTTCGTTTTGGATTTCCTCACTGTGCCTGATGCTTTCCGGGTCGGCTATGTCTGAATGCTGTTCAAGATGCCTTTCAGTCCGAACATAACGGTTGTTGATATTCAACAGTTCTTCTATTCTTCTCTCATTGGCCATCTTAAGTTCTTCCTTGCTGTCTGTGGCTTTATCCTTCGAATTTTCGCTCAAGTTTATCCCTCCTTTCAGGATTTATTATTCCCATGGAGGAAATAAACTAATGTAAAGCACTTTGGGTATTTTATGTCAAATCAGCCTCATGCTTACATAAAAGCCTGCGTAAGTCTATTCAAGCAGGGGCCTGATTTTTGACAGAACATCCTTTCTAAGGTTACCGAGCGCTGTTTCAGAACTGCTGTCAGATTCTCCTGAAACGCCATAATAAATCTTAATTTTGGGCTCGGTTCCCGATGGTCTTATACAGAACCAGAACCCTTCTGCAGTTTCATAATAAAGCACATCTGACTTCGGAAGGGACAGCGTTTCTTCAGTACCGGTTTTCATATCGGTTCTTATGCCGCGCTTGTAATCCCGGACAGCTTTGATAACGGTATTTCCGAATTTTTCAGGGATCTCTTTACGCAAAACCGTCATTGCATTCTGTATTTTTTCAACTCCTTCTTTTCCCTTCAGGATGAAGGAGTCCAGGGATTCCTTCGCATATCCGTATTTTTCGTAGATATTGACTAATGCATCATACAGCGTCAAACCCTTCGATTTATACCATGCAAACATCTCGGCAATAAGCATTGACGCAACTACGGCATCCTTATCACGTACATAGGTGCCTGAAAGATAACCATAGCTTTCTTCAAAACCGAAGACAAAATTCTCGTCTCCCTGTTCATCTCTTAAAAGAATCTGTTCACCTATGAATTTGAATCCGGTTAAAACTTCAATCAGCTTAACATTATAGGCATTGGCAATACTCCTTGCCAGTTCTGTGGTTACAATGGTCTTTACCACGAACGGGTTTTCAGGCATTTTGCCCTGTTCGGCCAGATTGGACAGGATATACTCCATGAGCAGGCATCCGGTCTGGTTACCAGTGAGGGTAATATACTCGCCCTTTTTATCTCTCACTACAATACCAACCCTGTCACAATCGGGATCGGTGCCGATGATCAGTTCCACATCCTTTTCCTTCGCCATCCTGATTGCCAGTTCAAAAACAGCCTTTTCCTCGGGGTTCGGATATGAAACGGTGCTGAATTCGGGATCAGGGTTCTCCTGTTCGGGTACAACATACACATTATTAAAGCCTGTTTCTTTCAGGATACGCCTTACAGGCTTATTTCCCGAACCATGTATCGGGGTGTATATAATTTTGCAACTGTCGAGGAAATCCTGGGGCAGCCTGGTAACCGACGATGACTTCAAAGCCTTTATATACTCATCGTCAATGCTTTCCCCGATTATTTCTATTATACCTTCCTTCTGTGCCTCATCAAAATCCATTGTTTTAACCGAAGTAATGTCGTCAATTGCATTGATTTCCTTTAAAACGGCATTGGCCTGTTCAAGGGGCAACTGTCCGCCGTCCCTGCCATAAACCTTGTACCCGTTGTATTCCTTCGGGTTATGACTTGCAGTAATTACAACCCCGGCATCGCATTTCAGGTATCTTACCGCAAATGACAGTTCAGGAGTCGGTCTTAACTCGTCGAACAGGTAAGTCTTTATCCCGTTCCGGGCAAATACACATGCGCTTTCTTCCGCAAACTCACGGGATTTAAACCTTGAATCATATGCAATGGCAATGGACGGTGTTTTGCTTTCCTTAAGGAGGAAATTAGCCAATCCCTGCGAGGCTTTTCTTACTACATAGCGGTTCATTCTGTTCGTGCCCGCTCCTATGATACCTCTCAAACCGCCGGTACCAAATTCCAGGTCACGATAGAACCTGTCTTCTATCTCTTTATCATTGCCGGAGATTTTTGACAGCTCAGCTTTTGTTTCTTCATCAAAGTAAGGATGATTCAACCAGTTGTTATACCTTTCAATATGGTTCAACTAAATCACTCCCTGCCATCATGATGCAATTATGCCCAATATAATTTATTCTTATTTAGAGAATTAGTTATAGATTTCTGAAATTCTTGCTATATCACGGGCATACCCGGTCTTTTCGTCAATATCAATTATTACTGCATTCAGGCATGTTCTTCCTTTTTCAGGCTCAAAATTTACAGGCAGCCCGGTCATAAATTTTTGAATAATCTGCGTTTTCCTGACGCCTATTACTCCGTCAGCCGGGCCTGTCATTCCCACATCGGTAATATAGGCTGTTTTATTCTCCAAAATTCTTTCGTCCGATGTCTGAACGTGGGTATGTGTTCCAATTACCGCACTTACGCGACCGTCAAGGTAATGAGCCAGGGCAATCTTCTCGCTCGTCGCCTCGGCATGAAAATCCACTATAATTATCTTGCAATGCTGTCTTAATATTGATATGTCACGATCTGCGGTTAGGAACGGGCATTCAGCAAAGGAGTCGATATATACCCGTCCGATTAAATTGACAATCCCGATTTTGACCCCGTTTTTTTCTATTATTATCCTGCCTTTACCGGGAACGCCCTTAGAATAATTTGAAGGTCTTACTATCTTGTTGCATGAATCTATGAAATTGAATATTTCTTTTCTTGCCCATGTATGATTACCCAGGGTTATGGTGTCAACACCGCAGTTGAATATCTCCTGGGCCACATTATAGTTAATGCCTTTTCCGCCGGCAGCATTTTCAGCGTTAGCAATGCATACATCCCATTTATATATACTTCTGAGTTTTTCAAGGCGGTTTGCCAGTACAAGTCTTCCTGCCTTTGCGAAAACATCGCCGATAAATAAAAATTTCAATAAATTTCTTCCTCTCAAAATGCAAGAAGCGTAAAATACGCTTCTTGCACCTGAAAATTAAAATATACGTTTCAAAGAGTTACTTAGCATACTCTACGGTACGTGTTTCTCTTATTACGTTTACCTTTATTTGTCCGGGGTAATCCAGTTCGCTTTCGATACGTTTTACGATATCCCTGGCAACCAACACCATTCCCTCATCGGAAATATCCTCCGGTTTAACCATGATACGAACTTCACGCCCGGCCTGGATGGCAAACGATTTTTCAACCCCGTCAAAGGAGTTTGCAATATCTTCAAGTTTTTGCAGTCTCTTGATATAGGATTCAAGTGTCTCCCTTCTTGCCCCGGGACGGGATGCAGAAATGGAGTCGGCCGCCTGGATCAGTACGGCAATAACCGATTTAGGTTCGTCATCACCATGATGAGACAAAATTGCGTCAATTACAACTTCGCTTTCATGGTATTTTCTGCACAGTTCAGCACCAATCGATACGTGTGAACCCTCCATTTCGTGGTCAACGGCCTTTCCAATGTCATGCAGCAGCCCGGCGCGTTTCGCAAGGGCAACATCTTCTCCCAGCTCAGCAGCCATAATTCCTGCCAGGTGAGCAACCTCAATCGAGTGATTCAGTACGTTCTGCCCGTAGCTTGTTCTGAAATTAAGTTTGCCAAGCAACCTGACAAGTTCCGGGTGCAGACCGTAAACTCCGGTCTCGAACGTAGCGCGGTCTCCCTGTTCGCGTATTGTGGTTTCCACTTCTTTTCTGGCTTTCTCCACCATTTCTTCAATCCGAGCAGGGTGAATTCTTCCGTCCAGGATAAGTTTTTCAAGGGCAATCCTGGCGATTTCTCTTCTTATGGGATCAAAGCCTGATAAAATAACCGCTTCGGGCGTATCATCAATAATCAGGTCTATCCCAGTAAGGGTTTCAAGGGTGCGAATATTTCTGCCCTCACGGCCTATTATTCTACCCTTCATTTCATCATTCGGGAGAGATACAACAGAAACCGTGATTTCTGATGTATGATCTACAGCACACTTCTGAATAGCGGTTGATAAAACTTCCTTCGCCTTCCGGCTGGCTTCTTCCTTAGCCCTTTCATAAATATCCTTCACCAGAAGAGCCGCCTCATGTTTTACTTCGCTTTCAATGTTGTTCAGCAGGTATTCCTTTGCTTCCTCCACAGACAGACCTGAAATACTTTCAAGTTTTTCAATCTGCTGTTGGTACAGGCTTTCAATCTCCTGCTGGCGAGTTTCAATTTCTCTAATCTGCCTGTTTAATCCTTCTTCTTTCTTCTCCAGGGCATCCATCTTTTTTTCAAGGGTTTCATCCTTCTGCTGGAGCCTGCGCTCGGTGCGCTGGATTTCCATCCTTCTTTCCTTGACTTCCTTCTCTAACTCCAGCCTGCTTCTATGGATTTCCTCCCTGGCCTCGTAAAGTGCCTCCCTCTTTTTTCTCTCAGCAATCTTTTCAGCTTCACTTACAATGCGCTGGCCTTCCTGCTCAGCACTTCCTATCTCTGCCTCTGCAATGCGTTTTCTATGCTCAATTCCTTTGCGGAACGTAATAAGTGAACTGATCACTGCAATTATCAGGCCTACTCCCAGACCTAACAGTAAAGAAACATAATCTATCTCCCTCACCTCCTTGTCCAATGTATCCTGCAACTTCTTATCTCAGGTAACAACGGAATTTATTATAAATTTCGCTGTTATAAGATACATGCAAGTATACTTTTTTCTTCCTCTTGAATTTTTGTTTCAAAGCAAACAAATGCAAAATTAAAAGCAGTATGAACAAAAAAGCCCATACTATAAGTATTTTAAACTTAATTAAAATACGTGTCAAGAAACAGCCATCCAAATTCGGAATGCCGGAATTTTAATTATTTTGAGAGCTCTGCAGAAATGACAGTGTTTTTCAGCAGCATTGTTATGGTCATGGGACCAACCCCTCCCGGTACGGGAGTTATATAAGAAGCCTTTTCAAGCACACTCTCAAAATCAACATCACCGCATAATTTACCGTTTTCAAGACGGTTCACTCCTACGTCAATAACAACCGCACCGTCTTTTACATAATCGGCATTGATTAAATTCGGCTTTCCTACAGCGACTATCAGTACATCGGCACGTCTGCAGACTTCCTTCAGGTCCCTGGTTTTGGAATGGCATACCGTAACCGTGGCATTACTGTGCAGCAAAAGCATTGCTGCCGGCTTTCCCACTATGTCGCTGCGTCCTACCACCACGCATTCTTTTCCTTCAAGGCTAATCCCCGTCCGGTTTAAAATCTCCATAATCCCTGCAGGAGTGCACGGTAACAGCCGGGCTCTGCCAAGCATCGTATTTCCTGCATTAAACGGATGGAAAGCATCAACATCCTTGTCAGGTGAGATTTTCATAATTACATTATCTTTATTGATATGATCCGGAAGAGGTAACTGCACAAGAATGCCATGTACCGACTTGTCCTCATTCAATGTCTCCACAAGCGAAATCAGCTCTTCCTCGGTTGTCTCTTCAGGAAGAACATATTCAAAGGACCTTATTCCCGTTTCCTCACACGCTTTTTTCTTGTTTCTTACATAAACATGCGAAGCAGGGTTATTCCCTACAAGAATAACCGCAAGCCCCGGTTGTATACCTTCTTTTTTCAGGCTTTCAATTTTCGCCTTTAATTCTGCCCTTATTTCACTGGATATCTCGCGCCCGTTCAATATAACCGCACTCATTTTTATTCTCCTTTTGTACTAATCTGAAATTGATTTTATGGTCTTTTGTGGAAATTGTCAAGTAATACTGTTTGCCGTGCATAACCGTAAAGCGGCTTTCTGTTAACTTCCAAATATGAATTTCTCCAGTTCTTCCCTGTTGCCGGCGTAATACCTCCTGAGGCAGAGCAGATTCATATACAGGGGTACAGAAACGTTCCCTGTGTTCATAATGTCGTCAATGATATTTTCAAGGTCGTCAATTGATGTTAACAGGTACTCTTTCCCGCCGTAGACCTCGTTTTTGTTTGCATACAGCGACAGCAAATCGCAATGCATCCTGGTCAATCCTACAAATTCCGGTTTCCCTCCCTTGATGATCCACCTGAAAAAACCCAATATTATTGTTTCGCCGACATCGGTATGTGATTTGCACAGGTTGGTACTGCCGCTTTCTTCCCACAATTCCCTTTTCATTGCATTTATGATGGTTTCGTTGAAACTGTCCGCAACCCGGTCATTCCAGTCACAGGAACCACTTCCCGTCGGAACCAGAAGACCGTTGCTTGACTGGGCTGCCCTGTTCTGTGTCCATATCACCAGGTAATGATCAGACGTAAATGCCAGCGTAGATATGCCTATTTCATTATTCATGACAGAGCTTGTTATATCTTTTAGAACCGGTTCGCCATGCTTTCCAGTATTAACCGGAAAATACTCCTCTGCATTGGCTATTACTGAATTATCCTGGTTTGATTTCAGTTGTCTGCCGCAAATAACATTGGTCAGGAACGTGTCATAATACGTTCCCTTATGGCAATGGACAGTGTTGTTACCGGACGGTATTATATCCTTTGACAGGCAGAATTTTTTCTCGTTAAAAAAACCCTTGCCGTAAAACCTGGAATTTCTGTACTGCCATTTCAGGAACGGCAGGAGGTTGTCCTTCTCTGCCTTTATAAAGTTTTTAATCAGCTTTTCCTTGTTTTTGGCTTCCTTAAAGACCAGATTATTATTCCTGATATATTCATCAATCCTGGGAGAATTCAGAACATAATTGCTCACATTATGGTTGATTCTGCATTCTATGGATTCATAACCCCACTTTTTATCATAGTCGCTGATATTTACATCCCTGCATTCGATTCTTTCAGGGAATATCTCACCATATCTTAAATCCATGTAATCCTTGATTTCTTCTATAATATTATAAACTTCGTACAGGAACTTTACAAAAGAACCAAGAAAAACAATAATCAAAAACCAGTTCCGGGATATGTTTTTCAATATCATGCCCCAGTCGCTGAACAAGGCGCCCATAGACGAGATAAAGATAACCAGGTCTATTGCCGTTGTTATTGTTTCCTTCAGATTGACGCGAAACAGGTATATATTGTAATCAATATAATTCCTTATAAACGATCTTGAAATACCCCTCACCCCCGTAGTCTGAAACAATGCTTGCAAAGTATTCTGTTTATTTTCAGCAGTTTCTTGTTCCTTTTGAATGTTCTTCCAAAGTACAGGCAGTCACATCTTCGGGGCGGTTTTGAAGTCCCGCATCTTCGGCGTTCAGGCTCACCGTTCCGTCCTCAAGGACAAAACAGGGAATGCCTATCTGCCCCTTTTCCCTGGCAGGCAAAAACACGTCGGAGTTGTCTCTCAGCCTTATAAACTCTTTCAGAAGGCCGACATGGGATCCTATATCGATATATTCAAAGTTAGGCCTTCCTTTTATTTGTTCCTTCACATAAGCACAATCCGGACATGTATCCATTCCATAAATCTTTACCATGATACTGCCTCTCATACAGCTTTGGTCTTTTTGATTATTAATTATATCACAACCGGTATCAGTGCCTGCAAGAAGGCATTACCTAAACTTATTTTTCCCGGGCCGGCATAACCGGATAAAACTCGCGCCATGCAAAAAATTAAAACCATTCGCAGCCGGCAGACAATGATCCGGATTATATCCTTAAAATCATCGTTTACGCGTCTGTAAGTATCCTTGCACAGCTTCCGGTATCCTCAGCAGACAAATTCCTGATATTAAGCATACATCCTGCCTCCCGAAAGCAACTGTCTGCTGTTATCTCAAAAACGGTTCACTTCAGTATTTCCATTATAGCAAGTGCTATCCTGTCCAATGGAAGCTGCTTAACGACCGCACCGACATTATACGCCGCTTTTGGCATACCGTATATCACCGATGTTTTTTCATCCTGGCCGACAGTAAAGGCCCCTTTTCTTTTCATTGCAAGAAGCCCCTTGGCCCCGTCATAGCCCATTCCTGTAAGGATAACCCCAATGGCGTCCTTCCCGGCTTCCCTCGCAACCGATTCAAACAGGACATCCACTGACGGGCAGTGCCCGTTTACCTTTTCACCGGCAAAACATTCCACCTTATACCTGTCAGAAACCTTCCTGATTCGCATATGCCTGTCTCCCGGGGCTATAAGCACCCTGCCCTGTTCAACATAGTCCCCTGTCTCCGCTTCCTTAACACTCAGATTGGTAGTGGCATCCAGTCTTTCGGCAAAGATCCTTGAAAAAACGGGCGGAATATGCTGAACAACCACCACTCCGGGTATTTCAGAAGGCATATCCTTCAGTATTTTTGCTATCGCCTCGGTTCCTCCCGTGGAAGCTCCTATTGCTATTATTCTGCCTGAATCAAAATTTCCGTATGATATATTGGTATGTGTACTGCTTTTTGCCGCATGCAGCGTTACTTTTGCAGTTGACGCAATCTTGATCTTTTCAATCAAATCATTGATAAAATGTTCCACGCTGTTTATTTCATTCATATCCGGCTTCACAACAAAATCAACAGCGCCGGCATTCATTGCTTCAAAAACGGTATGGCTTATGGAGCTTACAACAATAACAGGTATCGGATACTGCGGAATAAGCCTGCGGATGAATTCTATGCCGTTCATCTTCGGCATTTCCACATCACATGTTATAACATCAGGCTTGTACTGCAGAATTTTATCCCATGCATCATATGGGTCCTTTGCAGTAGCCACAACCTTTATCTTAGGTTCAGATGAGATTCCCAACAGTAATAATTCCCTGAACAAAATACTGTCGTCAACCACCAGGACCTTAATTGCATTGTCACTTTCCACCGGATTTCCTCCTGATCCCCGACCTTAAAAAATTCATACCTTTCTGTAAATTCCAGGCATTATGTACCGGAAATTTGTCAGGTCACGGGGTATGGACTCGGTATGCCCGATAAACAGATACCCTCCGTATTCCATAAAGTCATAGAATTTTTTAATAAGGTCAATCTTTGTCTCATGCTTGAAATATATCATAACATTACGACAAAAAATAGTATGAAATTTCTGACGGAAGGGAAACACCTTTTCCATAAGGTTGAACTTCCTGAAAATAATCTCCTTTTTCAACTCAGGATTTATAATGTATTTTCCGTTATCAAGTTTCTGAAAATAGTTAAGTCTCCACCTCGCCGGCAGCGAGTCTACCTCATCTTTGCCGTACATCCCGTTCATTGCTTCATTAAGTACCTTTTCCGAGATGTAGGTATGGTAAAGATTGATCTGCCAACCTGCAGATTCATGCCGTCGATAATGGCCAATGTGAGCGGGATTTTAAGTGTTATCTGAGTTCCACTGCCGTTTTCGCTGTCGATCGATATACTTCCTCCGATGGATTCAATATTCTTTACCACAACATCCATTCCTACACCGCGGCCGGAGAATTCGGTTACACTATCAGAGGTTGAAAAGCCGGGCATCAGTATCAGTTTGTAAACTTCGGAATCAGACATGTCTTCTTCATTTTTGGTGACGAGATTTTTTGCCCTGGCTTTTTCCAGTATTTTATCCCTGCTTAAACCCCTTCCGTCATCCCTGACGTTAATATGTACATCGCTTCCGGCATTTTTGGCCTCAAGGGTTATTTTCCCTTCCTTCGGTTTCCCTGCCAAAAGCCGTTCTTCTGCGGTTTCTATACCATGATCCACAGCATTTCTGACCAGGTGCATCAACGGATCGGAAATATGCTCTATAACATTCTTGTCTACCTCTGTTTCTTCACCTATAATTTCCAGTTGAGCCTCCTTGTTCAGCTTTTTGCACATATCCCTGACGATACGCTTCATTCTCTGGAATGTGGCGGACAACGGCACCATTCTTACCGACATTACCATGTCCTGTATCTCGCTGGTTATTTTACTGAGCTGGTTTGCAGCCTTATTGAAGTTGTCAAGCTCCAGTCCCTCCAAATCAGGATTCTGCAGAACCATTGCCTCCGCTATAACCATTTCCCCTACCAGTTCCATCAGCCTGTCCAGTTTCGCAACACTGACACTTATAATGCTTTGCTTCTGAATAGCACTATGACGCTCGGCACCATACCTGCCTTTATTCTCCGCAGACCCCTCCCCTGGTGCGGCAGAGACCGTTTTATCATGCCGAACGGCAGCACCCGCCTTTTCCGGCTCTATGCCATTCTCTGCGTCCTGCACGGATATATCCGGAGAATCAGCAGTCACTTCGGCTGGAAATCCCATCGAATATGTTTCTTCATCAATTTCGGCCAATTCCAGTTTCTTCAGGAAAATAGTCTCCAACAGACGGTCTTCAATTTCATCCTGCGTTTTATCTGTTTTTATATATATATGAAAGCCATCGCGGCGGATTATTTCAACACTCCCGGGATCCACTTCGATGTTCCGGGGATGATATATCATTTCAATTGCTGCCTTCTTCAGGTTATGGATTACCGCAAAGGCCCTTACATTCTCCATTTCGCAGCCTTCCTGAAAGTGTATTACAGCACTGAATATCCTGACCTTTGCCTTGTCCTGTTGCTCACTTTCTTCGCCGGTATTGCTCATTAATGATGAAAGAAAGTCTTTCACCCTGTTCACCAGTCCGGCTGCATTGCCGTCAGCCTTATCATTGTTCCTGATTTTTTCCAGCTCTATTTTGATAAAGTCAATGCAGTCAAGAATCAAGTCATTCAAGTCGGAAAAAGAGTATTTCGTTTTGCTTCCCTGGCGCAAATATGAAAAAAGATCCTCAATTGCATGGGTCAGTGCGGATATTTCGCCGTATCTCATCATTGTCGAGGATCCCTTGATGGTATGCATGATTCTGAATATTTCGTTTATGGTTTCTTCCGAATAATTCAATTCGGCTTCGCTCATTAAAATAACCTGCTCAAGCTGTTCCAGCAGCTGAGAGGTTTCAAAGATAAACATTTCCAGCAGCGCATCATTAATACTATCTGACATATTTTTAGTCTGTCCGGGCAATATGCAAAAAGTATTAAGAGCCTTCCCCGCATGACATTCATGTCAGCATCCTGTTACCCTGGAAAAAACTCTTATACTTATGATATCCCTTTCAGTTACCTCCCTTCACATGATGACATGATTTATATATAAATAGCACTAATTGAAGGCAACGTTATGCCGGTTCTGAAGCATCTTCGTATACGGAATAAACATAATTCTGCTGCCAATACTTTTCAACATATAAACCACGGTGCGGTATTTCGCCTGGTAAACGGCCGCTATACCCGGGGATATACTATTTTCCCCTTCATTATTTTTTATCGGCAATAATCAGGAATCTGTGACATGTAAAATCAATATAGCCAGTATTATTAATAATTTTGTCTATATCCTTCAGCTTTTCATAGTATTTTTCAACCGTAAAATCCGGCACCTGCCATGGTGTTGACTTTAAGTAATAAACAATCGCGCCGATTTCATAAAACCTTGTTTTTATTATGTCTTCCTTCTGCCCGGTTATTTTCAGGCCCGCTTCCACTAATTCCTTACGGCTGCTTCCAGGTTCCAGTCATTAAACCGGCTATCAGCGGCACCTAAGAACTCATTGATTTCTTTATTGTTTAAGCCGCCGACCTGCTGTGTTATAAAGGTTCCATGCTTTTTCAGGATTCGGCTGACTTCCTTCACAGAATAGGATTCATGCCTGTTAATTATCAAATCAAAGGTCTCATCACAGAATGGAATGGAATCATCATCCTCAACTTTGCATACTTTTATCCCGAGAGGCTACAGCCTGTTCCGTGCAACGGGAATATTGGGCTCATACCCTTCGGTTGCGCATGTGTTTGCAGGCAACGGACTTAATGAAGACAAAAATTCTCCGCCGCCCGTTCCCATATCCAGCATTGAAGACGAGCCGGGCAGCCTAATTTGCACTTTATTTCTGTAATTCCAGCTTGATGGAAACTCCCTCATCCTTCCGGTCGATTCTATGTAAGAAAAATCCCATCCTTCAAACTTCTGATTTGCCTCGTTTATTAAGTATCCAAACAGTTCATCGTCCGTTAATGCTTTTTTCATCAGAAAATCCTCTCTTCTTATCTATGTTATAACTGCTGCTTCTCCATATTGTACCACAATCTCCTTATCTGCTGTTCATAAACAGGAAAGACCAAATCTGCCCAATGGCCAAAAGCTGATACAGCCCTTTTCAGTAATTTACGCATCCTGGCATCCATCCGGATTCAAAGCCGTTAAATTCAGCGCACCTGTACATCTCAATAATTTTACCGGGGCGATATACTTTATATTCCCTGTTAACTATATAAATATTGTCACGCCGGGACACAATATAATCATTCTGTTCAAGCAGTTTTCCTATATATCTTCTGTCCGCAAGTCTGTCACTTTTGCTGTTATTGCACTTCCTGCAGCTTAACACGAAGTTCCATAGTTTATCATCTCTCACAAAGACCCAGGGTATGAAATGGTCCACTTCCATGGCAGTCCTTAGCGGATGCCCGCAATAAAAGCAGTTATGCCTGCTGAAAACATCATATAACAAGTTCCTGTAAACAGTAAGGTTACTTCTTTTAGTAGCGTAATCAAGTTTTTCGGCCAGGGAGTGGGAATCCTCTTCCCTGTTAACTCTCTCAAGAAACTTAATCCATTCATAATGATTAAGTTTCAAAAGAATATTCTTATACTTTTGAAAGAAACTCAGAACATCCGGATGCAGTTTCAGTATCTCACAACCCAGGATAAAAGTATAAAAAGTTCCGTCGGTATCGCCGTAGATTGCTCCAATAACATATCTTTTGCATTCTTTCTTGACTTCAATAATAATCTTAGTTTTTATATTTTCATTTATTGCCTCAAAACTCATCTGATCGGATAAGACGGGATATTGCCTCATGAATGAATCAAATATTATCTCAACGCTTGTTTTGCCCTTTGGATTGCTTAATCCTGCATCGCCCTGTTTCAGTTTATACCTTACGGTCAGGTACCAGTATATTTCCGCAAACTTCTCATAGATTTGGTCATAACTTAAGTACCCTTCTTCATCAACGTTAATATGTTTTCCAGGAGGGATTTGATAAAGCAGTATTTATAACTTGTTCTGTTAGCAGATTTTGTAGAAAATATATGATTGAACTTTGCCCATATTTCATCTTCGCTCAGGCATTCTTTCGTCCATTCTCCTCTTCTCAGTTTCCAGCCTTCCATATTGCTGAACCTCACATACCACTATCACAATAACTCTCATAATAATTTTCGACAAATTTTTACATCTTGTTTACAGAATATGATTACACTTAGCAACAATTGGTTCAATCAATCACAAAGAAAGGCTGCCTTTTTACGCAGCCCGGAAAGAATGCCTTTATCAAATCAATTCCGGCATCACATTAACTGGAAACACAATGAGAACACTCATATCTGAACATTTACGATACCATCAGGGATATATAGCCTTCATGCCTGTATAACGTTTTGAAGTCGGTGTCGTTTTTTATCCTGGACCGGTAAGATGGATCGTTTTCAAGGACCTTTTTCAGGAGATCCACTGCAAGGTCCTTTTCGCCCATATGGGCATATACTTTCGACAAGCCGTAATAGAGTTCCGCATCATCCGGATAGCTTGAAAGAGAGGTTTTGTATATCTGCATTGCCTTTGTATACTGACGGAGCTTTATAAGAACGGCAGTATAATTGTATATCAGTGCCTGATCACGGTTATTCAGTTCGTATGCCTTTTCAAAGGAAAGTACTGCGTCTTCGAGCCTTCTTGACATTTCAAGTACAATACCGCGGTTGAAGTAAAGCTGGTAGGACCTTTCATGGATTTTAATGCCCCGGTCAAAAACCTGGACGGCTTCGCGGTATCTCCCAAGCTGCCCCAATAACACGCCCAGGTAGTTATATGCATCCTCCATCTGCTCATCGCCTTCGAGGGATTTGTACAGGTAACGCACAGCACGTTCCCTGTCGCCCATTTCATCGAGCAGGGTTGCGGCGTTGTACAGCAGCATGCTGCTGTCCGGGTTTACTGATATGCCTTTCTCATATGTCCGCAGTGCATCTTCGTTATGCTTCCGTTCGCGCTGCGACAGTGCAAGGTGGTAATAGTTCAAAGGTTCGTTTGGTTCTGCTTCCGTCAATATTTCAAAACATTCCACGGCCTTATCAAATGCTTTTTCTTTCAGGGCAGCTATCCCTTTATATTTCAGCGCTTCAACCTGCTTTATATCAGGTGCTGTAATTTCATCCAGTACTTCAAGTGCTTTCTGAATTTCACCGTGCTTGTAGTAGAGGCTGCCAAGGACCACACGCAGCAGATTGTCTCTCAAATCGAGACGCCCTTTTTCGAGGTACTCGATGGCCTTATCCTCCATGCCTGTTGCCAGGAAAGCCCTTGCAATATTTTTATATGCAACCGTCAGGTCGGGTTTTATTTCCAGGACTTTTTCAAAGCACCTGATTGCCTGCTCGAACCTGCCCAGGTAATAAAGAGCGTAACCGAGACTAAACAGGATCATAGCCTCTGCCTGCTCGGGTGTTAATTCCTTATTACTGTCAGGATCAGGCTGATATTTTTTCAGTAATGCCCTGGCCCTGTCCAATATTTTGTACGCTTCACGGTATTTTCCTATGAAGCAGTTCAGGTAGCCCGCATTGTATGCCACCAGGACAGACCCGGGAAAAACCGACAAAAGGAACCTGTACTGCTGAGCAGCGGAATTATATCGCTGCATTTTGATCAATTTATGGGTAAGTACCAGCTGCCTTTTAATATTTCTTGATACTTCCCTGTCCTGGATATTCAGTGACTTAAAAACCGTGAGGGCATCAATTTCGCCCTTGTAGAGTTCTGCATTTCCAATGAAATAATCATATTTAAGCTCTTTTGTATCCTTTTTCGGCCTCGGGTCAATAAGTTGAATGTCGATACCTTTTTCCTTCCTTTTCCGAATCACTCTTGCATGATCATAAATAACAACTGCGGACGGAAGTATAACACCGCCAATGATTATTGAAAGTTCAACTTCGGGGATTGTCAGGACATTTTCAAAAAGAGAGAATACAACCACCGTAGCTGTAAGAAACTGCAGCAGCAGTATAAATGCCGGGATTACTCCTGGCCTTTTTACAAAACGGTGCATCATATAAATAGTCAGAAAAGATACAACAACTGCAACAAAAATCAACGGTACATTCATTACGTATCCTCCGGCATAAATTTACGGGTTAACAAGGCAACCGGCTAAAAGTTCATTTTCATTTCTTCCCACTGTTCCTTGCTGATAAGCACCCTTCTTGGCTTGCTTCCTTCAAACCCGCTTATAATACCTCTTTCAGCCATTTGATCGATTATTCTTCCAGCGCGGGCATATCCCACCCTGAACCGTCTCTGTATAAGGGATACAGATGCCTGTCCGCATTCAACAACCAGTTCAATAGCCTGGGGCAAAAGCTCGTCAGCATCAAGCTCAGGGTTTTCCGAATCATCATTTTTTGCGGTTATATGATCAATTATGTCCTCGTCATATTCAGCAGACATTTGGCTTTTAATATATTCAACAACACGTTCTATTTCCTTGTCGGATATAAAGCAGCCTTTGACGCGGACGGGTTTCTGCATGCCTACCGGGAAATAAAGCATGTCTCCCTTTCCAAGAAGTTTTTCAGCCCCTCCCATGTCAAGTATGGTCCTGGAGTCCACCTGGGATGAAACCGCAAAGGCTATTCTTGACGGAATGTTTGCCTTAATGACCCCGGTTATTACATTTACCGACGGGCGCTGCGTTGCAATTACAAGATGCATTCCCGCAGCACGCGCCATCTGTGCCAGGCGGCAGATGGCATCCTCCACGTCGTGCGGCGCAACCATCATCAAATCAGCCAGCTCATCAATTATTATCACTATTTGAGGAAGTTTGAAACCTTCGCCCTCTTCTTCAATTACTTTATTGTAACCCCTCAGGTCACGCACCCCTTTGTCGGCAAAAAGCTTGTAGCGCGTGATCATTTCCTGGACTGCCCATTGCAGGGCTCCTGCTGCTTTGGCCGGATCGGTGACTACAGGAATCAGCAGATGCGGTATGCCGTTGTAAACCCCAAGTTCAACCACCTTCGGATCAATCATTAAAATTTTTACTTCCTCGGGAGTGGCCTTATACAAGAGGCTTACTATTATACTGTTGATGCACACGCTTTTACCCGAACCGGTCGCACCTGCGATTAGCAGGTGAGGCATTTTCGCCAGGTCAATAATGACATTATCCCCCGAAATATCTTTTCCCAACCCTACCGCAAGCCTGGATTTAAATTTCACGAACTCGGGAGTTTCAATAACTTCACGAAGCATTATCGGTGCAATTTCAGGGTTCGGTACTTCTATACCGACAGCGGATTTTCCCGGAATCGGTGCTTCAATGCGTATTCCCTGCGCTGCGAGGCTTAGGGCTATGTCATCGGTCAGGTTAACAATCCGGCTTACTTTTACGCCCGGGCTGGGCTGTAATTCAAACCGTGTAAAAGCGGGACCAACGGATACATTTACTATCTGGGCGCTTATACCGAAACTTGACAGGGTCTCTTCCAGCTTTCTTGCGTTTTCCAGTGCGGTCTGCCTTAGTTTCCTCGTATTAAGCCCGCCGTCGTCGGGAGCGTCCAGGCATGAAAACGGCGGGAACTGGTATTCAAAATCCTGCATCGGTATTTTCCTGATATCCTTTATAACAGGTGCCTCTTCCTGTTTCTTATCGGGTTTTTCCGCCTTACGTCCTTTCACCTGAACAGGTATATCCTGCCCGGCCTTTGGCTTTTCGGTTTCTTTTGCATCAATATTTTTAACATCGGGCTGGTTCCTTAAAAGGGGAAAGTCTATAACTACCCCGGTATTTGAATCAGCTTTTTTCTTCCTCGTATCTATAAACGGTTCATCCAGTTCCTTCAAAAATACCGGTTCATCGGTCTCATCCTCGTCTTCCTGGAAAAGTTCAACTTCTGCATTCCTGTGCTCTTTCATCATGTTAACCTTTTCCACCGTATCAGCGGCCATTTTCTTCAGTGATATATCGGTTATCATAAGAGCAATGATAATGCTGAAGGTTCCCAGTACAATAATGGTACCTGTCTTCTGAAAAACAAAACACAGCGGAACACTGATAAGTCCCCCTGCCACACCGCCGTTAAGGGTGTATGGGATTGCAGACACGCTTCTTCCCTGTTTATAGAAGTGTTTCAGGTATTGAAAGAAGGTCAAATTACCGTAATCCGACCTGTTGAACGTTCCGGTATGAAAAATTGCACCAAGAAGTATCAATAACAGGAAAACCTGGTACAGTTTCTTTCTGAACTGCGGCTTTTGAGGATAAAAAATCAATAAACCCCCATGAATCAAGAATAGGGGCGGAAGAAAATAAGCTACTAAACCGAACAATCCGGTGGTTATATGCAGAATTATTTCGCCAAAAAGGCCTGTAAGGTTTTTATTGTATATGCTGAGTGCACATAATATGCCAAAAGCAATGATCAGGATACCTGTGAACTCTTTCTGCCGTCTCTTTTTCTTTAAAGTCAGAGTTTTGCTGCTGTTCTTCCTGTCCGAACCGCTTCTGACATTTTTGCCTGAACTTTTTCCTGCCCTTTTTTTAGCTCCGGATTTTGCTCCGGAATAAGCGCGTGTACTTTTATTTGATTTTTTCCTTTGTGTTTTACCCGGCAAAGCGTTCCCTCCAACTTAAAATCTATCGCATAATATAATATACCATAATAACCCTGGGAACTGCAAACACGGTACACTTCCGCTGCATTAAGCAATTAACGCCGCCATTCAGCAAAGCAGCGTATTACACCTTGAAATAAACTCCATGCAAGCCCTGCTGTTATGATACGGACATTTCCAAGGCTCCACCTTCGGAAGGTTGTCTATGGTTCTGCCGTTTCTCTCAACCGAATGGAACCATTCACCATAGCGGTGATCAATAACATTCATGTATATAAACTCCCATGTCTTAACAAGGGGTGCAAGATATGCATCACTTCCGGTTATTTCAATTACGTTCATTAATCCGACAATCATCTCGGCCTGTGGCCACCATTCCTTCCTGAAGTCTTTCCCGGAAGAATCGGCATGATCATATATGCCTCCAAACACCTTGTCATAGCCTTCCTCTACCACCTTGTCGGCCATCTTGACAGCGATATCGGCTGTTCTTTCCTTCAGGTCATCGTCCCCGAGCACTCCTGCTGCTTCATGCAGCAGCCAGCTGCATTCAATGTCGTGGCCGTAGGAAACGACCTCGGACAAAGACTCCCATTTTTCTCCAAAGAACAGTTTCAGATGGAAAGAGCCGGGATCTATTATCTTTTCAATGAACAGCAGTATTAAATCTGTCAGTTTCTTTTTCAGCTCATCATTTTTCCATACCCTGTACAGGTTTGTATAAGCCTCAAGAACGTGCAGGTGAGTATTCATTGTTTTCGGCGCATTAAAATCCATAGGGCTTAACCTCATATCGGATATAGGTTTCCAGTCTTCGGCAAATGCATCAATATAGCCGCCATACCGGGAATCATAGCTGTATTTTTCAATAAGTTTGAACAGGACAATAGCCATGTTAAGGCTGTCGGGATCATTGAAAGCCCTGTAGTATTCGCTCAGACCGTAAATGCCGAAAGCAATATTGTAAATATGCTTTTTCTTGTTTACGGGATTACCTATGAAATCCACCATCCAGTACAAACCCGAGTTGACATCATCCCAGAAAGCCCGCTTAAGAAACTGGTACGCATGGTCGGCCGTATCCCTGTATTCCTGCTTTCCATATTCAATAAAAGCCCTTGAATAGGTCCAGAGGATTCTGGAATTCAGGATGCATCCCTTCGGGGCCATTCTGTCGATTTTCAAATCGTTTGTAACATTGCCGTAAAAACCGCCATTGGACCTGTCGGCCAAATTAATCCAGAACGGCAGGATGTTATTCTCCAGGTCGTTGGCTATCTGGCTTCTCAGCTTCAACAATGTCTCTCTCAAGAAAATCACTCCCGAAAAAATAATCTATCCGGTTACAGGCCTTCCTAAGGCGTATTATTGCAAGACTACAGTTTTCAGGGCAATCAGGGCTCATTGCTTCGGCATCAGCTGTTCATATTCATTTTTACAACCAAAGCCCTTTCTCCCATGAAAGGCTTGTCACAGCTCATGCCAATAAAATCATCTCCGAAAATATCATACAAGTTTCCTGAAATATAGAACTCGGGCAGCCGTCCAAGTATTCTTTCACCGTCTGTAAGGTAAGACATCTGCACAGGGGTTGCAAAATCCCCGGAGGCTGTATAGTCGCCGCCGCTTGCCATCACCACCAGAATTGACGGAACACCGTTTACAAGCTCTTTCAGGGTTTTGCTGCCGGGAACAACAGACAGCCTGATGTTTGACAATGACGGTACATCGTCATAGTCCCCTGAAGCCGAACCCGTTAACGGCATTGAAAACCTGGAGGCATTTGATTTATCGGTATAGGCTTTTTCAATTATTCCGTTCCTGATCAGGTAACAAACATCTCCGTCCCGGGTTATGCCTTCGGTGTCAAAAAAAGGTGTATGGTATTCTTCCCCGGTTCTGTCCTGGATGATGTTCAGATTCTGATTAAATACTTTCTTGTTTATTTTGTCGCAGAACAGGGAGGTACCGAATCCTATCTGCTCGCTGTTCAGAGATTCACTAATCTTTGAAAGCAACATATCCTTCTCGATAATAACAGGGACTTTACCGTCCTGGGGCAGGCTGGCTTCTATTTTGAAAGCTTCCAGAAAGATCCTTGCGTCTTCAATTAATTCCTGTTTTTCAAATTCCCTGCCCTGCCTCAATAAACCGCTGTCAATTATGTTTACCGAATCCTTATGTTTAACCAGCAGAACAAATTCCACCGTTTTGTCCAAATTGACATAATCCAGTCCTGCATCATTTTTAAGCGATATTTCGGTTTCACATATCTTTATCTTGTGACTGAATATAAAGTCGGGGTGTTCCTTCTTAAGTATTCTGAGCAAATCCTCGCTTTCCCTGATAAATTCTTCGTCACTAATATTCAGCTTTCTTAAATCCCTTGTTCGCCGCTTGTTTTTTTCGGGTTCGAATGCATATGGAATCCTGTTCTTTAATCTTTCTTCAGCCTCAGCCCATGTTTTTTCTCCTGGATCACCGAAGGTACCTGCAACCCCGATAAATCCGTCCGAATACACCCTGCATCCGCTTTTCCTTATGGTTTTTTTCATTACCGAATCTATGGCACTGTTGGTTATATTAAGTGATGTCTCACGTAATGTATGCTGGTATAATTCCCTTATCACAGCCAATAACCCCTATTGCACGTTAATTCCGTTGACACGGATATATGGACCGCCGAAACCGACACTTAACGGAAACTGTTCCATTTTTCCGCATCCGCCGAGCGGAAATGAAAACAACTCAACTTCATTTGAAAAACCGTCAATCTCATGCAGCGTCTTCATAACATTTCCCGTTATAACTGAAATTCTTACAGGTTCGGCAATACGACCATTACGAATCATATAGGCCCTGTTCGGGGCTATCGTAAACGTTGTCATCCCCGAACCGTGTTTTATACTGTCAATATATATTCCTTCTTCAATACTGCTTACCAGCTCTTCCATGGTCTGGGTGCCCGCTTCGATATAGGTTGTTGTCATGCGTACTATCGGCTCGTATTCAAAACTTACAGCCCTGGCATTGCCTGTCAGTCCCTCGTCAATGGCCATTGCAGTATTACAGCTGTGCTGCCTTCCTGTCAAAACCCCGTTTTTGACTATATAATTGGTTCTTGCCTTTGTACCTTCGTCATCGAAGGGTACATAACCCGCGCCTTCAATAAGGCCGGTATCAACTATGTTCAGGTTTTGGGACCCCACAACCTTTCCGTTCTGCCATTCCCTTTTCATTGTTTCGTCACCGACCATGAAATCTGACTCGCTTTTGTGGCCGAAACTTTCATGGGCGAAAACTCCGGTAACGACAGGAGAAAGAACGCATGTATAAACCCCTGGTTTTACAGGCACTGCTTTTGTGCAGTACTGAAGATCCTTGTTGATTTCAGCCCGTATTTCATCCTGCCTGTTTGCAAGGTCCTTAAATTCCATTTCATAAATGTCCCTGCTCCCGTTATGGGGCGTATCTCCTTCCTGCATCCTGTATCTTACGGTTATACAGCAGTATTGTGAATCAAACTTCACATCGGTTCCTTTTGACGAGATAATCTGCTTTTCGGTGTATTTGTCAAGATAATAAATTCTTGACATTTTTATCTGTGGAAATTCCTTCACCACGGGAACGTATGTATCAAGAAGACTCTGCTTCTCCCCGGCGCTGATCTTTGAAACATTTGAGTCCTGGTACTTCAGCATGGCTTCCTTGTTCACTTCGAACTTTTTGACAATCGGATCACTGTTTATAAAAGGATTTGGTTTTGCCATTTCTGCAAGTTTATCCACTTCCGCCTGCAGCGCGGAAATATCCGTCGTCGCACTGTAGTACCACCTTGACCCGTCATAAATCCTGATCATTGCACCTTTTTCCTCTTTAACTTTCTTTTGTTTAAGCTGGAAATTCTCGATTAAAATCATTGTCTTATAAACCGTCTCAATTCTTATGTCGGTATAAAGATCCTTCGGGAAATGTATCATTCAATAACCCCCTTTATTTCCTGAAGCGCAGTTTGCAAAAAGGTTAACCCTGCCATATTCGTAATAACCGTTTTTCCGGGAAATACACATACACTTTCTATATATTACTAATTCTATAATACTATTTTTAATAAAACAATATAAAATTGGATATTACAAGCGAATAACAGGGTTTTCAGTACAAAAAGGAAAGGGATCGGACAAAACCCGCCCCCTTGTGTCAGACTGGCTGTTTTACCAGGTAATTTAAAGCGCTTCATCAGAAAAATCACATATTTCCGTTAACCAGCTGCAGATAAACCTGGGTTGATGATATGTCCGAATGCCCAAGCATCATTTGTATATCCTTCAGGTTCCTGCCCCTTTGCACGAGGTGTGCCGCAAAGGAATGCCGTAACGTATGCGGGGTAATGTCTTTGTTTATGTTTGCCTTGGATGTGTAGTATTTTACTATCTTCCAGAAACCCTGTCTTGTAAGCCTGTTGCCGTTTGTATTCACAAACAGCGCCTGTTCATTCCTTTCCTTCAGCATAAACGGCCTTACCTTTTCAAGATATTCTTTCACAATGTCAATACATTTTTTTGTTATCGGTATCGTGCGTTCCCTGTTACTGTTTCTGCATCTCAGCGTACACTTATGAAGATCCAGGTCGGACAGGTCCAGTGAAATCAGCTCCGATACCCTGATACCCGTAGAATATAACAGTTCGAGCATCGCCCTGTCGCGAATCCCCTTAAGCCCCATTTTCTTCGGCTGATTCAACAGTAGTTCAACCTCTTCCACGGAAAGAATCTGGGGTATCTTCTTTTCAACCTTCGGCGATTCAACTCCTATCGTAGGGTTTCCTTTCATGAAATCGTGGGATATCAAAAATCTGTAAAAGGCGCGGATTGACGCAAGACTTCTTGATATTGTCGTAATAGCCCTTCCCTGGTTGTTCTGGTATTTTATATATGCCGATACTATTGTTTTTGTGCTCTGCTGGATATTCTCAACCTTCATTTCCTGCAAAAACATAATGTATTGTTCAATATCCCTCTGGTAAGACATAAGTGTATTCTGGGAGAGCTTTTTTTCATCCCTTAAATACTGAATAAATGCTTTAACCAGATTCTCCATTGATTTTATCACCCCTGAATTCCTTAACTATTTCCCACATTTCCTGCTACAGCCTGGGCATAATCCGGGATACAAAGTGTTATGGCAAAATTAGTGATCCCCTGCATTAAAAAGAATTATTCACCAAGTATCGGGGTTACAATCAAATGCAGCACATGTCAAAGCTTATATCATGGTATGCATAAGATGTGAGCCATGAAGTATTCCGCAATTAATAATTTACCACTTAATTCATTTTTATGCAAACTTAACTTAATTTATGCTCTCCCTTTATAATCCTGTCGGCAAGAAAAATGCCTATAATGGTCTTGGCATCGGTAATCTCTCCTTTTTCAACCATTGATATAAGTTCGGAAATATCGTATTTTCTGCAGGATATGAATTCGTCTTCATCAGGATGTGCATTCTTTTCAACCAGATCTGTTGCCACGAACATGTGAAGCACTTCATCGGAGAATCCGGGTGTTGAATGTATTGTAAGTACCTTTGCCAGTTTGCCGGCAATATACCCTGTTTCCTCCTGGAGTTCCCTTTTCGCACATTCTTCAGGAGGTTCACCTGCATCAAGTTTTCCTGCAGGCAATTCAAGGGATATCATTTCGCATGGCTTCCGGTACTGCTCAACCATGATTATTTTACCGTCATCGGTAATGGGCAGTATTACGGAAGCACCAGGATGCCGCACAACATCCCTTGTGCTCTCCCTGCCGTCGGGCAGAACAACAGTTACCTTGTCAACATTGATTATATTTCCCGTATATTTTCTTTCCTCATTGACTGTTTTCTCGTAATAGTTCATGCTCCATCTTCCTTTTCGGCTTTTGATATTTCACCCGTTGCAAGTTTGTCGCAGCGGTTATTGTATTCGTTGTCGGAATGCCCCTTTACCTTTATCCATTGTACCCTGTGTCTCTGAACAAGGCTGTCAAGTTCCTGCCACAGGTCGGCATTCTTCAGTTCTTCCTTTTTGCTTCCCCTTGCCCAGCCGTTTCGCTTCCATTCGTCCAGCCAGCCATACTGAAAGGCATTAACCACATAGGCACTGTCGCTGTAAAGTTTAACGCTGCACGGCTCCTTCAGTGCCTTTAAACCTTCGATAACTGCTTTCAGCTCCATCCTGTTGTTCGTTGTCAGCTCTTCAAAGCCGGACAACTCCTTCTCAATACCTTTATAGATAAGGATAACTCCCCATCCACCCTTGCCTGGGTTTCCTGAACATGCTCCGTCGGTATAGATTTCAACTTCCTTCATTTATCAAAACTCCTGCCGATTTCCACAGCTCTTTTTGTACATTCCTTCATAGCAGCCATAATGGCGTTTCTGAAGCCTTTTTCCTCCAACGTGTAAACAGCTTCAATTGTGGTTCCCGCGGGGGAACACACCATATCCTTCAGTTCGGCGGGATGTTTCCCTGTTTCAAGAACCATTTTTGCCGAGCCCGAAACTGCCTGTGCCGCGAGCCTGTAACTGATACTCCTGGGGATGCCCGACTGTACCGCCGCATCTGCCATCGCCTCTATCATCATATAGACATAAGCCGGGCTGCTTGACGTAAGTGCCGTTACCTCGCTCATCAGCGATTCATCCAGTTCCTCCACCGAGCCTATACAGCTGAAAATGCCTCTTACTGTTTGCTTGTCATCCGGGGTGATGTTGTCCCCGTACGAAACAATTGTAACACCTTCACGTATAAGCGCGGGTGTATTCGGCATTGTTCTGACTATTTTCTTGTCTTCGCCGAGTATGTAAGAGTAATACGATATTGGAAGACCTACGGCCACGGACACGAATAAAGCGGACGGAGGCAATGTTTTTTTGCATTCCTTCAGTACACCCTCCATGCTCTGTGGTTTTACCGCGGCAATAACAACGTCGCATTTCTCCGGGAGCTCCTGGACCGAAGGCATTACAACAACCGGATACTGTTCTTTCAGCTGATCGGTTAACCGGGTGTTTACATCGTAGACATAAATTTCATATTGCCGTTCCGAACTGCAAAGACCTCTTATTATTGCTCCTCCCATATTGCCGGTACCAATTATTCCGACTTTCAGGCTCATATTCCTACCTCCCTGGAATTGATTCAATACAGCAAACTTATCTGATCATCCTGTTTCGGCTCTATATTCAGATGCTCGTACGCAAGCCTCGTTGCCTTTCTGCCGCGCGGTGTCTTCTGCAGTAAACCTATCTGTATAAGGTAAGGTTCGTAAACATCTTCAATTGTGTCTGCCTCTTCACCCGTTGCAGCAGCAAGAGTATCAAGCCCTACAGGCCCTCCGTCGAATTTTTCGATAATGCACAGCAGTAAATTCCTGTCAATGTTGTCAAGACCCTTTTCATCCACTTCAAGAGCATCAAGGCCGTATTTCGTGATTTCAATATCAATCCTGCCGTTTGAATGTATCTGCGCAAAATCCCTTATCCTTTTCAGAATCCTGTTTGCTATTCTTGGTGTGCCTCTCGCCCTCGAAGCTATTTCTATAGCCGCATCATCGTCAATATCTATGTTCAATATGCCTGCCGACCTTTTCACTATTTTTTTCAGTTCATCGTTGGAATATAACTCGAGGCGGTTGATAATCCCAAACCTGTCCCTTAACGGCGAAGTCAGAAGCCCTGCCCTTGTGGTCGCCCCTATCAGCGTGAATTTTGAAAGCTCAAGGCGTATCGAACGGGCGCTTGGCCCCTTCCCTATTACAATATCAAGAGCAAAGTCCTCCATCGCAGGGTAAAGGATTTCCTCAACAGCACGGTTTAAGCGGTGTATCTCATCAATGAAAAGTACGTCGAAGGGACTCAGGTTGGTCAATATTGCAGCCAGGTCTCCTGGTTTTTCAATGGCGGGACCCGACGTGACTTTAAGGTTAACCCCCATCTCCCTTGCAATTATCGCAGAAAGGGTTGTTTTACCCAAGCCCGGAGGGCCGTATAAAAGCACGTGATCAAGTGCTTCGTTTCTTTGCTTCGCGGCTTCTATAAAAACCATCAGGTTCCTTTTAACCTTATCCTGCCCTATATATTCATCAAATGTTCTTGGCCGGAGATTCGATTCTTCGAAGTCCTCCCTCCGGAATTCGCATCCTACAAGTCTGTCATCCAATATAAACGCCTCCAAATCCATTTATTTAGCCAGCCAGGCTTTTTAATGCATCCCGGATAATGGTTTCAAGATCCTTTTCGCTGTTATAAACCGAAGACACGGCGGTATTTGCCTGCTGGCTTGAATAACCAAGCATCATAAGGGCACTGACGGCATCATTAATCTTGTTTTCAGGTTTTTCACCGGTGCTTGCCAAAAGCCCTTTTATTTCTCTTCCCTGCTCCTTTTTAAACATATCCTTCAGCTCCAGGATTATACGAAGGGCTGTTTTTTTACCGATCCCGGGAACCTTCACAAAGGCATCCGCGTCATCGGATAAAACGGCAAGCCCGAAATGTGACGGAGATATGTTTGAAACCAGTGACATGGCTGCCTTCGGTCCTACCCCCGAAACCTTCAGCAGTTTTTCAAACATCTTCAGCTCATCATCGTTCAAAAAACCGTACAATACCCAGCCATCGTCACGAATGTGGGTATAGGTGTATATCCTTACTTCCGAACCTGTCTGGGGAAGTTTATCAAAAGCCGACAGCGGCATTGTGATATTAAAACCCAAGCCTCCTGTTTCCACAATGACAGAATCACTTTTAACTGCCTGCAGAATGCCTTTTATATATGCTAACATGAAAATCTCCTTTCTGCGGTAAACGTTGCAATGCGGTTCAGCCCCGATTTAAAACCCTGCTCATGCTCCCGAAGGTGTGGGCATGGCATATCGCAACAGCAAGGGCATCGGCAGCGTCATCGGGTTTTGGTACCTCCGGAAGGCCAAGCAGTATTTTTATCATTTGCTGTACCTGCTCCTTGCCCGCTCTTCCATACCCTGTAACACCTTGCTTGACCTGAAGTGGTGTATATTCATAAACAGGTATACCGGCACGGGCAGCACACAAAAGCGCAACTCCCCTGCCCTGGCCTACCTGAAGTGCAGTCTTTGCATTACTGTTGAAAAAAAGCTCTTCAATAGCCACAGTTTCAGGCTTGTATGTATTTATAATGTCAACAAGGCTTTCTTCAAGAATAAGAAGTCTCGTGGGATGCGGAAGATCAGCCTTTGTCGTAACAACTCCAAAGTCCAGTACCCGGAACTTATTCCCGGTATAGCTTATTACTCCGTACCCGGTAATTGCAAACCCGGGATCGACACCCAAAATAATCAAATTATTTTCTCCTTTGCCTGTTTTCGACCCTCGTCCGGTTTTCACCGTATTTTCAATTCACCGGACAGCAGCAGATTCCTGGAATAATTATCGGTAAAAACAACAGGTATTGTTGAAACTGGTCAGCAATTTTCTTTTTATTGATAATAAAAAAGTGTTGCATATTTATGCGTAAAGATGTATAATTATTAAACAATATTATGCAATCAGCACTGTATTATTCTATCATAGAATGGGGCGATTTTGTATGGGTAAAAAGGAAAAAGTTGTTCTTGCCTATTCAGGAGGGCTCGATACTTCAATTATTATTCCCTGGTTAAGGGAAAACTACGACTATGAAGTAATTGCCATGGCAGCAGACGTAGGCCAGGGTGAAGAACTTGAATCCCTTAACGAAAAAGCAATCAAATCAGGTGCTTCAAAGTTATACATCGAGGATCTTAAGGAAGAGTTCGTAACCGGCTATATTTTCCCAACGTTAAAGACCGGGGCTGTATACGAAGGCAAATATCTCCTGGGCACATCTTTTGCACGGCCTATAATAGCCAAAAGGCTTGTTGAGATTGCGAAACAGGAAGGCGCTGTTGCCATTGCCCATGGATGCACCGGAAAAGGAAATGACCAGGTTCGCTTCGAACTGACAGTGAAGGCGCTTGCTCCTGAGCTGAAAATCATTGCTCCATGGCGGATCTGGGATATCCGCTCAAGGGAGGATGCAATCGATTATGCCCAGCAGAGAAATATCCCGGTTCCTGTTACGAAAAAGGACAACTACAGCCGTGACAGGAATCTGTGGCATTTGAGCCATGAGGGTTCAGAGCTTGAAGATCCTTCAAATGAGCCGTTATACGATAAAATCCTGAAACTTTCGGTTACACCCGAAAAGGCGCCGGATAAACCTGCTTATATTGAAATCAGTTTCGAACAGGGTATACCCGTCGCTATTGACGGAGAAAAACTCAATCCTGTCGATCTTATTATGAAATTGAACAAAATAGGCGGAGAAAACGGAATAGGTATTATCGACATAGTTGAAAACCGCCTTGTCGGAATGAAATCCCGCGGTGTGTATGAAACACCCGGAGGCACAATCCTGTATGCCGCGCATCGCCAGCTTGAACTCCTGTGCCTTGACAGGGATACCCTGCACTATAAGGATATTGTATCCCAGCGTTTTGCCGAGCTTGTTTACTACGGGCAGTGGTTTACACCGTTGCGTGAAGCTCTCTCAGCATTCGTTGATGTTACCCAGAGGACGGTAACCGGTACCGTAAGGCTTAAATTGTACAAGGGCAATATTATTCCCGCAGGAACCACTTCGCCGTATTCACTGTTTGACGAAGAACTGTGCACATTCGGAAAAGACGATGTCTATAGCCAGAAGGATGCGGAAGGCTTTATCAACCTGTTTGGCCTGCCTGTAAAAGTTCAGGCAATGATGAAAAAGAAAAACATGGAGGAACCCAAATGAAGTTATGGGGTGGCCGGTTCTCGAAAAATACAGACCAACTGACCGATGATTTCAATTCATCAATCAGGTTTGACAGCCGTCTTTACAGGCACGACATAAAAGGCAGCATTGCCCATGCAAAAATGCTTGGCCGGTGCGGGATAATTACGCCTGAAGAGTCGGACCTCATATGCCGTACCCTTGAAGAGATCCTTTCCGACATTGAAAACGGGCATATCGAGTTTGACATTGAAGCAGAAGACATACACATGAATATTGAAAAAATATTAATATCAAGGATCGGTGACACAGGCAAGAAACTTCATACCGGCAGAAGCAGGAATGACCAGGTTGCCCTTGATATCCGCATGTACCTGAAAGATGAGATTGACAGCATCAAGGCCATGATTTCAGGTTTAATAACCGTCCTGATCAAAATCGCCGAGAAGAACCTTGATACAATAATGCCGGGTTATACCCACCTACAGCGTGCACAGCCCGTTACCTTCGCCCACCATATCATGGCCTATGTACAGATGTTCAGCAGGGATTACGACCGTTTGTCAGACTGCTTCAAAAGGCTTGACTCAATGCCCCTGGGTTCCGGTGCCTTAGCGGGAACAACCTATAACCTGGACAGGTCGTTTGTCGCATCCGAGCTTGGTTTTGGTTCAATAACCGAAAACAGTATCGACGCTGTTTCTGATCGGGATTTCATACTTGAACTGAACTCGGCTCTCGCCATTGCAATGATGCACCTGAGCCGGTTCTGCGAAGAAATCATTCTCTGGTGTTCCCATGAGTTTTCCTTTATTGAACTTGATGACGCATACAGCACCGGGAGCAGTATAATGCCTCAGAAGAAAAATCCCGATGTGGCGGAGCTTATCCGCGGGAAAACAGGCAAAGTTTACGGAAACCTTATGTCCCTGCTTACAGTTATGAAAGGTCTTCCCCTTGCATACAACAAGGATATGCAGGAAGACAAGGAGGCAATATTTGATTCGGTGGATACCGTCAAGGCCTGCCTGCCCGTTTTTACCAGGATGATTGAAACAATGACCGTAAGAAAAGATAGAATGCTTGCAGCAGCTAAGGGCGGTTTTCTGAACGCAACCGATCTTGCCGATTACCTGGTCAAGAAAGGTGTTCCGTTCAGGGATTCCCATTATATTACCGGAAAAATTGTTGCCTATTGCATTGAAAACGGCAAAAACATTGACGATTTATCCATGAATGAACTGAAAACCTTCTCAGACCGGTTTGACGAAGACGTTTATAAAGCCGTTTCCCTTGAAACCTGCGTGAACGAACGGAAACTTCCGGGCGGTCCTGCGTCTGGATCTGTATATGCTTCAATACTGAAGATAAAGGATATGTATAACATAAAATAACCACCGTAAGGTGGTTATCCTCATTTGCTTTCAATGCATGTAAAAAGAAAAGCAAAATAAAACTCCGGTGTAAGCCTCCGGAGTTTTTTTAGTATGGTTTTACTTTTTTATCAAGGGCTTTACCCATACTATACCATGAATCCCGTAACTTCTTCCGCATGGTTTCATCCAGAGTGCTTTCAATAACGTCATTGAACTGTCTGCGCATTCTATGGTATTCCTTAATGTCGAACTCCTCTTTCTCCAGTAACGCTTCCATGTCTTCAAGCCAGGCCTGCAGGTAATCCATACCCATGAATTCAGTGGATGCCTTTCTCTTTAAATGAGCCACTACAAGTTTTACCGCCTTTCTTTTTACATCCGCATCTGTTAATTGTTTTTTTTCAGGTTTCTCTGTTTTGGTGCTCATCACCAATACTCCTTTCTTCACCTCTATATTTGTGGTTATCATGCAAAATAAAACTGAAATAATTCATTCATCGCCTCTTTTATACAGTATGATATAACATAAAACCATTTCCTCGATAATTTTCCCATGGAAAAATCATCAAGAGTATGGCTTTCCCTTCCCTTATATTCAAATATTTTGTCTGCAGTTAATTCTGCAATTGATTTAGCTAAGAGGCGTATTATAAAAAAGACTGTGAATGGTTACCCGGTATAATAACTATATCCGGTAACCATATTATACCTTAGTATATTTAAAAAATCAAACTAATCTTTACTTATCCTGTAAATATAGTACAGGATTTGAAGGAATTGCTCCGTTTTGCTCGGTTTTATGGTATGATCGGGCAATTCTCTGCGCAGGTATCAGCTATTTTTTGTATGTAATAACGGTTTTGCCGTTCAGCTTATCCATGTTGATTTTGCTTTCCATGCCTTCGGGCACAACTATTGTATCCGGATCCCCGTCGCTGATGTACATTCTTTCCTTTGTCATTTTCGGAAGCCAGAAAGTCAGATCATAATTCTCCTGGACTTTCCCCTGCGCGCGGATACGCCCCACATATTCCGGGTTGAAATTCACATGAATCGATGGCATACTTGGCTGGGCTCCAACAGCCATGATTGTTTCATTATGGTATTCCACGCCTTCAAAGGTACCCTTTACCATCGCGTCTCGCAGACCCTCGGGTGCCTTGGATCCGAAGGGAAGCGCAAGCGAATAGAATTTTTCTCCGTCCAGTATTTCCCTGAGCCTTTTTTCGTTCCTGCCCAGTTTTTCATTTATCTGCTGCCTGCTTTGTGCAGTACTGAAATCAAAATGCCCCCATGAATGGTTTCCTACTTCGAATCCATAGCTTAACAGAATCTCAAGCCTTTCCTTCAATGTACCCGCACCCTCAAAGGTTTTGTCCTCCTTGTCCATGTTCAGGTAGAATATACCTTTAAGGCCGAAATCCGGGTGTTTTTCATTGAACTTAATCATTATGCCCACAGCCGATTTGGGGTTGACAACAAGTTTCCCGTTTTGCTCAATAAGGCTGAACTGCCCCGGCGTACCGTCATCGAAAGAGAATACCATGGGTTTCATCCCTGCGGGAACATCAATATTGTGATCTATAAAATCACGCATGCTTATAAGCCTGTATCCTTCGTTATAAAGGGTTTCCAGAAGTTCCTCAAAAGCGCTGAACGATGTGGTATACTGGTTATCCGTTGTACTGTTCAAATCCTCAACGAAGTTATGAAACATAACAATTGGAATCTCGCCTATTTCATTCGGCTGAACCACCGAATAGTCAACCGGTTCCTTAACAGGCGCTTCTGTAGGAGTTGGCACTTCCGGCACATCGGTAGGCTCGGGTTTTTGCGTGATATTATTTCCTGAAGAAGCAACTGGTGTCGGAGTTATATCAGCAGAGCCCTTTTCCCTGTTTTTGCATGCCGAAAGGGTAAAGAGCGCTGAAACCAGTAAAACAAATGCAACCAGTCTAAAATTTCTCATCTTTTGTACACTCCTGTCATATTAGTATTCTATACCGTATCTTGCCTTGATACCTCTGTCGTACGGGTGCTTTAACGAATCCATCCTTGTAATGTAGTCTGCCGCTTCATAAAATGCCTCCGGGGCATCCCTGCCGGTACAGACTATTTCCACATTCCCCGGCCTTTCAAGAATGTCCTTCAAAACCTCCCGGGAATCCAAAAGTCCGCACATGATGCAGTCAAGTATCTCGTCAAGTATTACAACATCGTAATTTCCTGAAAAAATCCCCGACCGGATTTCCCTCCAGCCGCCCACGATATCCTCTTTTGTTTCCGACAGCTCATTTTCGGTCATATCCCAAAGAAACCTGTTATGTCTCTGCGCCGGTCTGAAAAAAAGCAGCTTCCCTGGAAAGCCTTCAAGGATGTTTTTCTCACCGGTATTTGAAGTTTTCAGGAATTGTGCAAACAATACATCCAGGTCCCGGCCGAGGGCCCTTACAGCCAAACCTGTTGCTGCAGTCGTTTTGCCCTTGCCGTTTCCAATGTAAAGGTGAATAAGGCCTTTTCTGTCCATATAAAATCCCCATAACAAAAACCCCGGGATTCGAGGTTGAATTTAACAAGTATACGGCATGAATATATTATAACCTATATTTATGCTTACTTCAAGAACACGGGATATGCCAGGCCCTGCACAGGAGGTCATGTACGCCCGGGATTTGCCGTTTACGGTACACTTCAGAATTTACGGTATTTTTTCAGGATGTCCTCTTTTCCGAAACGGTTAACCTTGCTTAACGGCCTTGTTTTTCTGTTGATTCCGATAATGCCGCCTATGGCACCCGAAAGGATCCCCGTTACAATCATTATAACAGAACGCTGATTCAGCATAAAGTCATTAAAGGCGATGCTGCTTGCAAGGTATAATATCAGCATATAGACAAATCCGGCGAGTGCGCCTTTCAGCATCCCGTTTTTTTCATTGTTAATTCCCGTCCTGAAACCTGCTGCAAACAAACCCGAAAGTGTTGCTATCAGCACTGCAGCAGTTTTATATTTTTCAGGAAAATCAGTAAATGTCAAAATGGCAGCCAGGATGAACATCCCCGGTATTGTAATTGCAAATGCAGTCAACAAAGCCATGTGAAGCCCAAAGCCGGGTTTTGCCGTACCGCTTCTTATCCCTGATTTTTCCGGCATATTTTTCCCTCCAAAGTATCCTTTGCTTCAATCTATGCATCAATACCGCGTTTTAGAACAAGTCATGAGTGCGGGGTTGCTTCCGGATGTTTCCAAAATGAAATGTAACATCATTACGTCAACCTGAATAAACTGGTAATGTAATAAAAAAGGAGGGGGTTAAGAACATGGGAGGCAGACGAGGATTCTTCAGCGAGAATAGTGAAGTACTGTTTTTTATCATTCTATTCCTACTCCTGTTCTGGGACAATGGATGCTGCGATTACGACTAAACCTTAATGAATCCGCTAATTAACGGGTAAATGCGGATGGCTTTTTGTGGCCGGTATTCTGCAAAGCACGTTCTTCTGGCCACAGCAGAATAAGAGCTTATTGCAAAGGAGGGAATATTGATGTCAGACGGCATTTTCGGCGGCTGGAACAATAGCGAGGTATTATTCTTCATCCTTATTTTCCTGTGCCTGTTCTATAATCGCGGCTACGGCTACGGCGGTTGTGACAAATGCTGAGAAAATCAGGCTGAAGTTTCAGAAATGACCTGTACTCTACCGAAAAGGAGGCTGCCTGTATGTCGGGCAGCCTCCTTTGATTATTCGTGCATTCCTTATTCGGTTTTTTCCCTGACCTGTTTCAGGAACCTGACAAGGTAGCAAATACCTGCAGCGAACGATACAGCTATACCCACCCACAGCAGGTATACAGAAACAGATATATTAAGAAAAGCCAGCACTATCCCGGAAAAAAGAATAGCTGCTGCTGCTTTTCCCATCCAGTTCGAATAAACAACAACATCTTTCCTGAGGAAGAATAATGAGCCGATAATCATTGCAAATTCCTTTATGCAGAGAATCCAGAAGAAAACAATCGGGAGCCTGCCGCCGACAGACAGCAAAAGAAGCGCTGTCAGCTGCAAAAGTTTATCTGCAAGCGGGTCTGCCAGTTTTCCAAAATTCGACGTGGCATCAAATCTTCGGGCAATATAGCCGTCCACCACGTCGGTAATCTCTGCCAGTACAAAAATCACAAGGCCTGCAACCCACTTCCGGTTAATCATGAAATACGCCATTACCGGTATAACTATAAGCCTTAAAACGGTCAGGATATTCGGTATGTACTTCCACTTGCTGTTTTTATTTATTTTCAAGCACTTCCTTCCTCTTTGAATATGGCCTCGATAATATTATAAAAATCAGGTTTGTACTTTTTCATGTTTACAGGTTTCAAATCGCTGTTAACCCATATATGCTCGGTTTCACCGGTAACAATGGGTTTCAGCGTACCCCTCCTAACCACTTCATAGCAGAAGGTAATCCTGGTAGGCGTCAGATCGGATATGCCGGTTTTTACAACTATCTCATCTTCGTAATAGGATGGGTGGTAATAATTGCACTTAAGGCTACGCAGCGGAAGCTTTATTCCCTCCTTTTCCATCTGGCTGTAAGTAATACCGGCTTTCTTTATAAAATCCGTTCTTCCGCACTCAAACCAGACCGGATAAACCGAATGGTGGACAATACCCATCTGGTCAGTTTCCTGGTACCTGACAATAAGTTTTGTTTTCGAAACCATGAACTTTCCTCTTCCGACCTTCGTTATTTGATTATTGCGGGCTATAAAGCAAGGATTTTGTTAAGTTCAACCATTTCCTCGTCAATTGACTTTTTCATTGAAAGGGCTTCATTAATATCAAAATCGGTAATAATACCCTTCTGCATCGAAACAACCCGGTTCTTTTTGCCTTCTTTCAGAAGTTTTACCGCATAAGCGCCCATTCTGCTCGCAGTGACGCGGTCGTAAACCGTAGGGCTTCCTCCGCGCTGAATATGCCCTAAAATTGTTGCCCGTGTTTTTATGTCTGTCTTTTCTTCAATATATTTCGCAATTTCAACAGCACCGCCGACGCCCTCTGCAATTATTACCAGGTAATGCTTCTTTCCGCGGTTTCTGCCTTCAATAATCGGTTTGATAATATCCCTGTCAATGTCAAACTCTTTTTCAGGCAGAATAACAGCCTCGGCTCCTCCCGAGATTGCAACATTCAGGGCAATGTACCCTGCCTTTCTCCCCATAACTTCAAGGACGCTGCATCGTTCATGGGAATACGCGGTGTCCCTTATTTTGTCAATTGCATCCTGGACGGTGTTCAGTGCAGTGTCAAAGCCTATCGTATACTCTGTTGAGGCAATGTCGTTATCAATTGTTCCGGGTATGCATATCGTTGTAAAGCCCTGGTTGCCCAGGTCCCTTGCTCCGCGGAAAGAACCGTCGCCGCCGATTATTATCAGCGCGTCAATACCGAAAACCTTTGCAATCTGAATGGCTTTCTTAACCCCTGCCTCGGTGTTGAACTCCGCAGACCTTGCTGTCTGCAGGATTGTTCCGCCGCGGTGAATCAAATCACCTACAGAGCGCAGCGTCATTTCCTCCATGTCGCCGTTTAAAAGCCCTTCATACCCCTTGCGTATGCCCAGTACTTTAAAACCGTAATAAATACCTGTTCTTACAACCGCACGAACTGCTGCATTCATTCCGGGAGCATCCCCGCCGCTGGTCAAAACTCCAATTGTCCTGATTTCGCTCATATCTTCACCAACTTCTCCTATAAGTGTTAATTTCGTAGATTTTTACTGAGGTGTAATTAAAACCCGTGCATTCCACACGGGCTCCAGAGATTAGCACAATACAAACCAGCACTTGCCTAAAATCCTTTTTCTATGATTATACTATGCGCCTCTTCCACTTCACCTTCAGGAACAGAGATTTCAAAATAATTGTCATTCTTCTCCTTCTGGCTTACCGGATTCACTTTTACCAAAATACCTTCGGTTTCAAGTGCCTCCTTCAGCTTCTCAGCAATCTCCTTATTTTGAGCCATATAGACAACTGTCCACATTCAATAGTCCCCCCTGACAATTCAGGTTCTTAGGTTCCTATGGGCATCAATATGCAGCATGACTGTTTTTTTACAGTTGCAAAAACATCCCGATGCGAAAACCTGTTTGTTGATAAAATTATTCCTGTGATTACTATATATTATTTTCCTTTAAAACGCAAGTCGCAAACCCATTTAGTAAACGGCAGTTTTCTCATGTTTTATGTTTTCCTTGCCAAGCAGATTTATGAGTTCATTAAGCAGTGTCATGTTGAAGGAAACACGGTATTTCTTGTTTACAGAGCCTTTGTAGTACAAATATACAGGCTCGGTTCCTTCAAAGTATTTAAGAAGGGAACATATCGCAGAAATTATTTCCCGGCTTGTATTCTCAGGTATGCGAATCTTTAAACGGTTTATAAATTTCTGAAAATCCCTGTCGTTACGGATTGCGCGGCCGGCTTCAGAATACCCGGCACTGTTGCCTTCACCTGTTTCAATGCTGTTATGACCGTCATTTACAGCAACCGGTTCGTAAGACATTCCCGGTTCACCTGCAAAAGTACTGTTTGAACTGTTGTTATACGGACTGTTTCCGTTGTTATTGGAATCAGCGGGAAAATTCTGCCCCTTGGCTATCGGTTTTACTGTATCAACAAGAATCTTGGGCTGTTCATCTTCCCTGACGCTTAGTTTCCCTTCTATCCACACGGGCAGCTCGGGTTTTATCAGTTCACCGTACTTCTCAAGGACGCTCGGAAAAACAATAACCTCCATCTGCCCTGTAAGATCCTCAACGGTCACAAAAGCCATCAGCTGATTGCTTTTCGTAGTGATGGTCTTTATATCGTTAATGATGCCAGCTATCCGCGCAAAAGTACCGTCGGAGAACCTGCTGCCGATGTGTCCCGCATCCTGCTCTTCCACAAACAGGTCTGAAGAATACAGCGTAACATGTTTCCTTATTTCCTCTTCAAACTCGCTTAACGGGTGTCCCGATACATACAAACCCAGGACGTCCTTTTCCATTGCAAGCAGCAGCCTGAAATCATACTCTTCCATATCGGGATACGGGATATCATGGGCCACCTTTGAAACGGCATCCGATGCAATCTCAAACAGGGACATCTGCCCCTCTATTCTGCGCTTTTTTTCATTCGCAATATTATCAATGATTTTTTCATACGAGTTCATAAGCCTTGAACGGTATATTCCGAAAGAATCAAAGGCTCCGGCTTTAATAAGGCTTTCAATACATCTTTTGTTCAGGTCCCTGCTGTCAACCCTCTCGCACAGGTCCGGAAAACTCATGAATGGGCCGTTTTTGTTCCGTTCTGCTATAATATGCCTTACAATACTGCTTCCCACATTCTTTACCGCCGCAAGACCGAACCGGATTTTTCCGCCGCTTACAGTGAAACGCTCACCGCTTTCATTTATATCCGGCGGTAGTACCTGGATCCCCATCCTCCTGCATTCCATAACATACTGGGATATTTTGTTCGGTGAGCCTAAAAAGCTGTTCAGAAGCGCAGCCATGAATTCAACGGGATAATAATGCTTCAGATAAGCGGTCTGGGCCGCTATAACAGCATAACCCGCAGCATGGGACTTGTTAAAGGCATAGCTTGCAAAGTCCATCATTTCATCAAATATCTCGTTGGCAGTTTTTTCATCAACACCATTGCGTATTGCACCCGGAATTACCACGTTTCCTTCCGCATCGGTTTCGCCGTATACAAATTTCTGGCGCTCTTCCTCCATTATTTCCTTTTTCTTTTTAGCCATTGCCCGGCGGACCAAATCGGCCCTGCCAAGGGAGTATCCGGCCAGTCTTCTTACAATCTGCATTACCTGTTCCTGGTAAACCATACAGCCGTAAGTTACATTAAGTATCGGCTCAAGCAGCGGGTGGGCATACCTGATATTTTCAGGATTCTTCTTGTTCCTGATATACCTCGGGATCTGATCCATCGGTCCCGGTCGGTATAGAGAGATACCTGCTATAATATCCTCTATGCATGAAGGCTTCAGTTCGGTCATGAACTGTGTCATTCCCGAGCTTTCGAGCTGGAATATGCCAAGGGTTTCACCCTTGCTGATAAGCTGGTATATTCCGGGATCGTTCATATCAATATTGCCAATATCTATTTTTACGCCATGGTTTTCCTCAGCCATCTTTACAGTGTCCCTGATTACGGTAAGGGTTCTGAGACCTAAAAAATCCATCTTCAGAAGCCCAAGTTCCTCAAGGGTGCCCATCGGAAACTGCGTGCATATATTTCCTTCGCTCTGGTGCAGTGGTACATACTCCGTAACAGGCTCGCTTGAAATAACAACACCGGCGGCATGAGTTGAAGCATGCCTCGGCATTCCTTCAAGAAGCATTGCGGTACTGATTAGCTCGTGGATACGCGGATCGTTTTCGTAAGCATTTCTGAGCTCGCCGTTCAGTTCCAGCGCCTTCTCAATACTCATTCCCAGCTGCATCGGAATCATTTTAGCAACTTTGTCCACTTCTGCGTACGGGATTGCAAGGACACGCCCGACATCCCTTATCACGGCGCGTGCCGCCATTGTTCCGAATGTAATAATCTGGGCAACCCTGTCCTTGCCGTATTTGTTAACGACATAGTCAATAACTTCTCCGCGGCGTTCAAAGCAGAAATCAATATCAATATCGGGCATGCTGATACGTTCGGGATTCAGAAAACGCTCAAAAATGAGATTGTAACGTATCGGATCGACATTCGTAATGTCAAGGCAGTATGAAACCATGCTTCCTGCCGCCGAACCCCTTCCGGGCCCGACCATTATATGGTTTTCCTTTGCAAAACGTATGAAATCCCACACTATCAGGAAGTAATCAACATAGCCCATGTTCCTGATTATTGAAAGCTCGTAGTTCAGACGTTCCAAAAGTTTCTGCCTGTCAGTCCTGTTTCCGTATTTTCTTTCAAACCCTTTAAGGCACTGTTTCTGAAGGAATTCAAAAGCGTCCCCGCTGCCGGGAACATCGAATTTCGGCAGGTGAAGCTTGCCGAATTCAAGCTCGACATTGCACATTTCCGCTATCCTGACCGTGTTGGATATGGCTTCGGGACAGTAATGAAACTGCTGCTGCATTACCTCCGGCGGCTTCAGGTACAGTTCATCGCTTTCAAACTGCATGTGGTCTTCATCTTCAATGGTTTTTGCTGTTTGAATGCACATTAGGATTTCCTGCGCTCTTGCATCCTCTTTTCTCAAATAGTGGACATCATTGGTTGCAACCAGTGGAATTCCCGTTTCCCTGGACAGTTTCATAAGTCCCTGGTTTACAAGTTTCTGCTCCTCTATCCCGTTATGCTGAAGCTCAAGGTAGAAATTGCCCCTGCCGAATATATTGTCAAACCGGAGAGCCAATTCCTTTGCCTTTTCATAGTTGTTTCCCAGCAAAGCGGCGGGAATGTCTCCTGCAAGGCATGCACTCAAGCCTATAAGCCCTTCATGGTATTGGGCCAGCAGTTCCATGTCTATTCTCGGCTTGTAGTAGAAACCTTCGGTGAAAGCCGCTGAGACCATTTTCATAAGGTTCCTGTAGCCCCTGTTATCCTTTACAAGCAGCACCAGGTGCCCCTGCTCGGAATCCAGATGCGCGTCCTTGTCAAACCTTGTACGGGCGGCAGTGTAAACCTCGCAGCCTATGATTGGTTTTATGCCCTCTTTTCTGCATGCCTTGTAGAAGTCTATCACCCCGTACATGGCCCCGTGATCGGTTATGGCAATGCTGTCCATTCCCAGTTCCTTAACCCTCTTTACAAGAGGCCCAATCCTGTTTGCACCGTCAAGAAGACTGTATTCAGTATGGACATGCAAATGAACAAAAGAACCCATATCATTCTCCGTTCTTTAAATGTTTCCTTCTGTCTGTTTACCTTTTGTATTTCCTTTTGCCCGGTTATTCCTGCAAACTGATTACCCTAATATGAATTCCCATTATAAATATTACAGTAACAGGAAAATTTGTTCAAGCAATTACAGGGCACCGCTAATGTCAGATTATTCGGGCCTTGTCCGCATTATGTCATCACAATGTCGTTACATCGTTACATCTTAACCAAGGTTTACCCTGGTCCCGCCCTTTACTTCCACTATTTCTCCTCCGACGCTTAACCATACCGAATGAGCCAGGGGATTTTCAACAAACTTAAATGAAGCCGAAAACCTCAGTAATTCATAACTTTTCAGATAGTCCACGATTTCGATGTTCGTGGCGTACCAAATATCATCCCTGTTTCCTGTCATCCTGCAGAAGTTCTCGATAAGGTCCCAGTTATTGTCATTGTCAAACTCATAGCTGTGGCCCCATACATACATCAGGTACAAATACTGTTTTTTGTGAAGGTTGATAAACTTTTCACCAAGCTCCATAAGACGCCGGTTATGATGGCATGTGGCCTTCCAGCGGAAGAAATCTTCAGGCAGGCCAAAATCCCCTGTTTCTTCAACGGTACGGGCGTACTCATACCCGAGCCCCGGCAGGAGCTCCCTGATTTGCCTGTTATGGGAGCCGTTCGGATAGGACAAACCCCGTACCGGGTAACCAACGATATTTTCAAGATTCACGCGGTCATTGTACAGTTCCTGGACTACCTGCTCTTTCGGACATCTTGCTATCGTCGGATGGGTACAGGTATGCGCCGATACTTCATGCCCCTCATACAGCTCTTTAATTTCTTCTGCCGGTATGCGTTCGGGCTGGCCCAGCAAACCCGAATTTATGTGGAATGTTCCTTTTATTCCATACCTGTTAAAAATGCTTACCAGTCTCCTGTCCTGGATTTTACCGTCATCGTAGCTCATTGTCAGAGCCTTGTGTTTTCCACCCGGGAAACATAAGTAAATCTGCACAGAAATCACTTCCCTGTTTTCAGTATTGTAAATAAAAAATTAACCGGCGTAATGCGGTTATATACCTTGTGTCCCTGGCATTATAACCCTTTTTTCGGTAATTACCGCCATCACATTCCTGTCATGGGCTTCAGCAGGCAGTTCATCAACTACCTGGAATTCAAAGGCAATACCTATGGTTTTGCACGTGTCGGGCAGCTGTGCCAGGTACTTGTCGTAATATCCGCCGCCATATCCTATCCGGAACCCGTTAAGGTCAAAGACAAGACCCGGCACTATCACCAGGTCTGTTTCTTTTTCACTGACAGGCCGTAAATGCGGTTTTGGTTCCAATATACCAAAGAAACCCGTTTGAAGATCATTTTCAGGATTGCTAATCGGAACAGCCTCCATTTTGACGCGCGGTATCACCCTTGGAACACAGACCCTTTTACCTGTTCTTATGGCTTTTTCAATGATATCGTTTGTTCTTACCTCGTTTCCGGCGGATACATAAACAAAAACAGTTTTACTCCGCTCAAACCATGGATGATTGCACACCTTGTCCTGGATAATGCCGCTGAGCAGAATAACACTGTCGGTATCAATTGAATCACGTATTTCCCTTGCTTTCTGCCTGAGTTCCTTCTTAGTCATTTGTCACAACCCGATAATAATTATAATAGTTTCCTCGAGGATGCATAATAAACATCCGTTTGTCATTTACTGCTTGGCCCCGCAATGAGGACAATACGCAGTGTCCTTGCTGACTTCTTTTCCGCATGAATGACACTTTTTTACGTTTTTCAGCTCAAGGATTTTCTGCTGCAGTTCTGCTATCCTGTTTTCATGTTCGGCAATAACCGAGCATTTTTCACCAAAGCCGATATCATTTCCTGCCTTGTATTCTTCGTACACAGCCTTACCTATCTCTGAAAATATCCTGTTGATCTTGTCCCTTTCCTGGGCAACACTCATATTAAGCCTGGTAATTTCCATCATGTTGCCTGTTTTTTGCGCAACATTCCTGGCAGCACTCTTCAAATCATCCAAAAATGCCATTTATGATCCACCTCCGAAATTCAAAATAAGCGGTTAATTATAGGATATAATTATTCAGTTTCAAAATCAAGTTTTCGCAAGTTTTTTCAGATCCGTTAATCCAGGGATAATTCCCTTGCTGATATATATAAACTGAGAGTCGATGACAGGATCACCCGGTTGACAGTCAGCTGATACTGATACTTTTCTGTTACAAAGATTCTTTTATCCACAACCCTCACCACCAGTTCCAGGTCTATTTCGCTTATTTTTTTCCCAAAAAGAACATCATATTTCTGTTTTACTGCCTGTTCAAGGACCATTTTTTCAATTTCGTCCTCTATATCTATCTGGACTGTAATACCTTTTAGCGTAATTTCCTTTTCAGGCCGGGACTGTTCAAGTTTCTCCAGTTTAACCCTGTAGTCTTCGACCATGCCTTCAAGATACTTGTTTCGTTCGTACAGGTTGTCTATCCTGATTGCCATCAGAAGATTCCACAGTATTATCCCGGTTATCAGCCCTGAAACCAAGCCTGTAAAAAATACCGGCAAAAAGCCTTTTCTAATCATGGCATCCTGTTTCCCGCGAAAGCAATCAGTTTTATAACGTAAGCGCCAATGTTTGCCCCTATCATTGCGGCAATTATGCACGCAACCTCACGGATCATATGTCTTATTTGTCCGTGGAGAATTCCCTTTTCAAACATTTCAAGGGAATCGAATGAACCCCCGAGGGCAATGGCAATTGCCCACACCTTTACAAAGTAAGACATATCATTCATTGCTTTCAAAGGCGGCCTGTCATTTATAACTGCTGCTATGCCGGAAAAACACCCGGCTCCGAATACAACTCCGAATGCAACTAAAAAATGGTTTACGAGGCTGCTCCAGAATGACATAAAAAAACCCCTGCTTTTTTACTAATTATATGCCTGCAGGGATACATTAATGACTTGAATCAACCGGGTTTGCTCAATCAAAAAAACGAACTGTCCTGCATACCGGTTCATCTGTTTCAGAAGAGCGCCCCGGCATATTCAGATCTTTTTTCTGAGTATCGAATAAGGTATTACCGGTTCGGGAACTTTCAGCGTGTACTTCATCTGCGGGTGAGGAGTACTTTCAATCCTGTTTCCGTCAATGTCCCGCATATCGGATATAATCATTCTGATGTCCCGGCCTTCGGGCTGCACTATTTCAATTTCCTCGCCCGAGAAAACCCTGTTTCTCTGCTCTATCAACGCTGTCTTATCCGTTTCATTGTATGAAAGCACAATACCGACAAATTCATGGCTCTGAATATAACTGCTTGTTCCGTAGTTCTGGCTGTCTGCTCCCGGCTTGTTAAAGAAGAAACCCGTTGTAAAACTCCTGTGGCTTACCTTGGAGACCTCGTCAAGCCATTCCTGTCTGAATACATAGTTCCCCGGGTCATTCATATAGGCATCCAATGCCCGGCGATAGGCACGAACAACAGTTGAAACATAAAACGAGCTTTTCATCCTGCCTTCAATTTTAAAACTTGTAACACCGGCTTTAACAAGCTCGGGTATATATTCAAGCATGCACAGGTCCTTTGAATTCAGTATGAATGTTCCCCGTTCATCCTCTATGATCGGATAATATTCACCAGGCCTTTTCTCTTCCACCAGGTAGTATTTCCAGCGGCACGACTGGGCACAGTCACCCCTGTTTGCGTCTCTTCCGCACATAAAGCTGCTTAAAAGGCATCTGCCTGAATAGGAAATACACATGGCCCCATGAACAAAGGCCTCTATTTCGATATCGGGAACCTGTTGATGTATAAACGAAAGCTCCTGCAAGGACAGCTCCCTTGCCGCAATTATCCTTGACGCGCCAAGTTTTTTATATAACATTGCGCTTTTATAATTTGTAACATTGGCCTGGGTGCTTATATGAACGGGTATGGAGGGATTGACTTCCCTTACCGCCGACAAAACGCCCAAATCCGAAACAATAACGGCATCTGCACCAAGGTCCGAAACCAGGGCTATATAGTCTTCCATACCTTCAAAATCTTCATTATGAGGTATGATATTCATTGTGACATAAACCTTCCTGTTTCTCTCATGGGCAAATTTAATGCCTTCCTTCATTTCCTCAAGGGTAAAATTTCCCGCCCCGGCCCTGAGGCCAAACCTTGGCCCGGCAAGGTAAACCGCGTCTGCTCCGTATATAATGGCCATTTTCAGTTTCTCGGGATTACCCGCTGGGGCAAGAAGCTCTATTTTCACAAAATCTCTCCTTTTATCGGTTGAGCAGCCTGTATGTAATCAGATTCACATGAACTCAGCTCTCATTACTGCCCGTTCTGACACTTACCGTAATTCCGTCGCCTATGGGTATTATACTTGTAGTAAGCTCATTGTTCCTGCATAACAGATTAATATATTCCTTCAGCCTGACTATAATTGTCCGGTGCTTGTGTTCAATAAAACCGTCTTTCGCAACCATACCCCTGTACAGGACATTATCGGTAACAAAAATTCCTTCGGGTTTAAGAAGCCTGAGGCAATGGGGCAGCATCTCAATATACCTGCCTTTTGCAGCATCGAGAAAAATAAAATCGTACGGAGTGCCGAGACATTCCAGAACCTCGGCCGCATCACCGTGCAATACCCTGATTTTATTTTCGAGGCCTGCTCTTTTTATATATCCTGCAGCCTTTTCGATCATGTCTTCGTCTATTTCAACAGTATCAATCACACCGTTTTCGTCCATGGTTCGGGCAAGTATTATCGATGAATAGCCGATCGCCGTTCCGATTTCAAGTACTCTTTTTGGTTTTGAAACAGTACAGAGCATTTTCAGAAACTGTGCAGATTCGGGCTGTATAATGGGAATATAGGCTTTCCGGGCATACTTTTCCATTTCCTCAAGCAGGGGATCGGACTGTTTCAGTACATCAGCCAGAAAGCTGTTAATATGAGGGTAGGTAATTTCATTTTCCAACAAAAATCCACTCCCAAGGCTGTATATATGGCTATATTTCAGCTTCAGTTATCCAGCATTCCATGCTTGGCAAGAGCCCTGTTGTGCTCGGTAAGTGTTTCGCTGTATATAACCGATCCGTCGGGCGGTGAGAAAAAGAAGAAATAATTGGTCTCTTCAGGATACAGTGCCGCCTCTATGGCCTCTGCCCGCGGTGAACAGATGGGCCCCGGCGGAAGCCCCTGATGAGTGTATGTGTTATACGGACTGTCTATTTCCTTGTCCTTGTTCGTTAATATCTGTATCCTTCCAAGGCCTGCCATAATCCTTGCATACTGCAGCGTTACATCCACCTGCAGGTACGGAAAGGCCCTGCTGTTCAGCCTGTTATGAAGGACACTGGATATTTTTTTATAGTCGGAAATGTATTTTGCCTCCATTTCAATTATGGATGCGAGAGTAACAACCTCATCAACCGTCATACCCAGTTCTTCTGCACGTTCGTAGTATTCGGGCTTGAAAATTGAATCGAACTCCCTAAGAAGCCTGTCTACAATTTCCTCTTCTTTCCATTCCACGTCTATTTTATAAGTATCGGGATACAGGTACCCTTCCAGCGGATATTTACGGTCGGGTACGTTTTCGAGGAATTTATACTTTTTTATTTTCGTCCTGCATAATGACTCAAACCTGTTCCTGTCAACATAACCTCTTTCGGACAGATAATCAATCAGTTCAACAACAGTAAAGCCTTCGGGAATCCTTATGTCCTTTGTCGGGTTTTCAACGGGATTGCTGGTTAATACCAGCATAAGCCCTTCATAGTTCAGTTCCTTGCTTACTATATGTTTTCCTGCCTTATACTTCTCGTCATAACCGTTAAGTTTTGAAAGGAATCTAAAAAGCCACGGGTATTCCACAAGACCTTCCTTTTCAAGCAATGCTGCAATTTCGGCAGCACTGTACCCTTCCGGAATTTCTATTTCAATCTGCTGCTCTTTCGGTATGGTAATTTTCCCTGTAGAAGCATACTCTATCCCGTATTTCGTCAGATAAGTGTAGGATACATATGCTGAAGAAAAGAACAGCGCCATGCAAACCACGACAAATATCAAAAATCTCAGAAACCTTCTTTTCTTCTTTTTTCTGCGTTCTTTTAACATAGGATCACCTTCCCATGCCTTTCAGGTTCTACTTTTCCCTTTTTCTTTCCTTGGCCCTCAATGTATTGTCAAGAATCTTTTTTCTCAGCCTGATATGCTTAGGTGTCACTTCAACCAGCTCATCGTCTGCAATAAACTCAAGACATGCTTCAAGGCTTAAAACCTTTGGCGGCACAAGCCTGAGCGCTTCATCCGAACCTGCAGCCCTCATGTTTGTAACATGTTTTTTCTTGCAGACGTTTATAACCAAATCTTCAACCTTCGAGCTTTCGCCCACGATCATCCCTTCGTACACCTGTTCACCGGGACCTATAAATAATGTACCCCGCTCCTGTGCATTGTATAATCCGTAAGTGACGGCCTCTCCTGTTTCCCAGGCTATAAGCGAGCCGCGATCCCGGGCCCGGATTTCACCCTTTAAGGGTTCATATCCATTGAAAACATGATTCATTATACCATTTCCCTTTGTTATCGTCAAAAGCCTTGACCTGAAACCTATCAAACCCCTTGCGGGTATCTTGTATTCCAGCCTTGTATAACCCTGATGCGTGGTATTCATGTTTACAATTTCGCCTTTTCTTGAACCCAGTTCCTCCATTACAGACCCCATGTATTCTTCCGGTACGTCCACCATCAGGTATTCAACAGGCTCGCACAACACTCCGTCTATATATTTTGTAATTACTTCGGGTTTTGATACCTGAAATTCATAGCCTTCCCTTCGCATGGTTTCAATAAGGATAGACAAATGGAGTTCTCCCCTGCCCGACACCTTGAAGCTTTCGGTTGAATCGGTTTCTTCAACCCTGAGGCTGACATTTGTCTCCATTTCTTTAAAAAGCCTGCTCCTTAAGTGCCTTGAGGTTACATATTCACCTTCCCTGCCTGCAAAAGGGCTGTTGTTGACAAGAAACTGCATCGATATTGTAGGCTCATCAATTTCAACAAACGGCAGCGGTTCAGGGTGTTCGGCATCACATATTGTATCCCCGATTGTAATATCCTCGCAACCTGTAATACATATTATTTCTCCGGCCCCGGCCTTTTCCACTTCCAGCCTGTTCAGGCCCTTGAAAACCTGGATCGAGCTGAATTTAACAGGCTCTATGCTGCCGCTGCTCCGGCATACAACAACCCTGTCGCCCTTTGCTATCGTTCCCCGTTCTATTTTGCCTATCGCAATCCTTCCTGTATAATCATCATAGTCAAGGCTTGATATAAGCATCTGGAAAGGCGATTCAACATCTCCCGCAGGCGCCGGAACATATTTTAGTATTGTATCAAAAAGCGGGCTTAAATCCCTTGGCTCTTCATCCTTCTCCAAGACAGCGAATCCGTCCCGTGCTGAAGCATATACTACAGGAAAGTCCAGCTGATCATCGCTGGCCTCAAGCTCAATAAAAAGATCGAAAACCTCGCTGATAACCTCTTCAGGACGTGCTTCCCTGCGGTCTATCTTGTTTATAACAACTATCGGCTTCAGGTTCAGACTCAATGCTTTTCTTAAAACAAAGCGGGTTTGCGGCATTGGGCCCTCGTATGCATCAACGAGGAGCAGAACCCCGTCAACCATCTTCAGGATCCGCTCCACTTCCCCGCCGAAATCGGCATGCCCCGGGGTGTCCACTATATTTATCCGGACATTATTATACAAAACAGCAGTATTTTTGGACATGATGGTGATTCCCTTTTCCCGTTCCAGCTCGTTGGAATCCATTACGCGTTCAACAACCCGCTCATTTGCCCTGAAAATACCGCTTTGTTTCAGCATTGCATCAACAAGCGTTGTTTTACCATGATCAACATGGGCAATAATGGCAATATTTCTTATATCGTCACGTTTCCGAATCATTGTTTCACTCCCCTGTATTACCTTACCCATTCTAAGTCAATGTATCGGGGAATGTCAATAAAAACATTGATGGATGGTGCCATATATTGCCATGCGGTGTAAATATTTCATCAACCACGGAACAACAGATACCTGTATAGAACCTTACTTGCAAAATACATGTCTTCGCCTGTTTTTTTCTTGATTTCGGAAATAAAGGACAGAATGCGTTTCAGTGTTGTCCTGTCTGCATCACCCGAACCAAACCTGACACTGTAATATAACTCCGCAAGTTCAGACATTCTCATTACGGTAAACGCATAACGCCCGTCAACCGTTTCTGCATACTCCCTTGCAGTCTGCCCGTGCTGTACACCACACCCGGCCTGTGACAACAGCGAAACTGCATAACGATACAGCATAGGTATGCTTTTTTTTGCAGGAAGCATCGGGAGAATTATCCTTCTTGCAGAAACAGCCGCAAGGTTCGCCAGTATAACAGCCAGTACAAAAGATATTAACAGGATAATGAAGGTTTTCCCGGTAAACTTCCGCGTATCCGAAGGCCTGTAATCCATTCCCGGCACATAAGTATTCCGTGCCGTATTGCGCTGCATATATTCCTCGTACATATCGGGAACAGGCGAACTCTCGCCCGTCCCTGTTTCATAAAGCCTGACAAAATAGTTCTGTGCATATGCCATCGGCGGGGTTGGCTCAAATGTCACCCATCCGATTCCCTCAAGATACACCTCAACCCATGCATGGGCATTCTGGTTTGTAACCTGGTAACCATCGTCCGTTCCGGATTTTTCGGGCAGCAGGAATCCCTCAACATACCTTGCCGGTATTCCGAGCGACCTTGTCATTATGCACAGGGCACTGGCAAAATATGAGCAATACCCTTCCTTTCCGTCAAACAGGAAATAGTCTACAAAATCCTGATCCGACGGCGGATAAGCAGGGGTCAGAGTGTACTGGTAATTACTCCGCAGATAGGTTTCAAGGCTTTTAACCCTTTCATATGTATTGGCTTTGTCGTATGTGATATCCCTTGCCAGTTGCGCAACCCTCTCGGGAACACCCTCGGGTATGGCTGTGTAAACCCGGTATATTTCTTCGGTTCTTCTTTCAAGCCGTTCATATATGTTAAGCACTTCCTCAAGCTGCTCCCTTTTGTCTTCACCGTATTGCTCCAGCGCATTATTAAGGCGTTCATTAAACGTTTCATACAGGAAAGGCTTGCTGAGACTGAAATAATTCTCAATTTCCCGCATCCCGTAAGCAGGCTGAAGGTAATCTATATTATAAGTGCTTTCACCGCGAAGCCTTCTGCTTGACAGGAATATGCCTTCGGCATTCTCGTTTACCTGGTATACTTCCGAAGGAAGCCCTGTAATCGGCGATAACAATTTGAGCGGCGTAAACAATGACTTTGTCCTTACGTTCAGATGCTGTACCGATATTTTTCCCTTCGGGAAAAGCTTGGCCAATATCTCCGATCTGGCATCAGGACTGAAAAAGTTAATATAATCATATACCGTAATCCTTCTTCCCCTGTACGATGTGTATCGCGTCTCCCGGCCCAAAAGATACTCATCAAAACCTTCAGCGGAATAAACACCTAAACGCATTACAGATGCTGCCTTCCATCCGTATGCAAGCTCGGTGTGATCATAAATCCTGTCTTCAAGGATGTATTCACTGTTCTTTTCCGAAACCGTCCATCCTGCACCCGTATACGTGTCGTAAACGGCACCTCTCAGGTACACGCGTGTTGGTGCCTTTACAAACAGGACAGGGGTATTGTCGGGATATACAGGCCCGCCAAGACGTGAAGAGTCTCCGAAACCAGTTTTTGCAAGCGAGAATGTATCGTACCTGTCAATCGAAAATTTCCTGTGCATATCCCACCATAAATCATATATCTTCTCATCCAGCCAGGGCCATTCTATGGGTCCCGGTTTTACGGGAATTGCGGCTGAAAAAAGAATTACCAGGATGGCGACCGGAATGAAATAGACAAGCATGCCGGCATCATTTGGTGTTTCCGTTGAACTCCTGCTGTTTTTCCGGTTTTTCAGGTAAACGTGCCTGATATAGCATACAACTGCAACAGTTATAAATATATAGAACGATAACTTGTCCACATACCTGTTAATCCCCCACACTGCCATGAAAAAGATCAGCGCAGGAGTGAACAGCGGGTAAAACCTGAAACGCCTTACCATGAAACTGTAAACAGGAAAGGCTACAACAAGCGAATACACACCGATTGCTGTCATCAGCTGCAAATAGGGTACCGACTCGTCATAGTAACCCGTTCCGACTCGTATTATAACGCCTGCAAGTTCTATTACAGGTGCAAAGGTTCCAGACAGGTTTGAAAACCCGTTTCGCAGGATAAGAATTATAACATAGCAAAAACCGGCTCCAAGTGCACACAGAAATACTGCACGGCCGGGCTTTGTATATATAAGGCAGTACAGAATCAGCGCTCCGGCCGCAAAAAGAAAAAGCTGCCATGACTTAACCGGAACGCGCATTGATACAAGGGATGCCCTGATAACCGAAAAAACAAGCAGTATTCCGATGAACAGCATGGTCAAAAAATCATAATACCGTTTTTTCATGACTTCTCCCCTTCATAATAGCGGCATCCTGTTTCTTCAATGCTCTCCTGCCCCGTCACAGATTTGAGAAGGTTTACCGCCATGATACCAAGCTCGGGAAGTTCCTTTTCAAGCGCCTTTTCTATCTCTTCCCTGATATCGCTTTCTTCCACTTTACAGTAAAACAGCGAAAGATCGTGACCGTTTGCGGCCATTTTGTTCAGACAGTCAAGCTGTTTTTCGTCAATCACAGGAGAAAAAATCAGAACGCTTCTCCGCTCAGGCATGGTCTCGGAAAACAGGTCCATTATTTCCCTAAAATGCGCATTCTGATCAAAGGGTATTAAGGACAGCAGCTCGTAAAGCTGCAGGAACCCCTTGTTTTCGGAAAAAGTCAGGAATACCTGTTCAGACCTGTAAAAACACAGTTTTATATTGAAGCCTGAATTGAGCAGAACCCTGGCAAGGGAAACAAGAAACTCCACCGTTCTGTCCTCTATCATTAATACCTCATCGGCATCCCCGCTTATCCTAGAAAGGTTAAGAAGGATCCAGAACTCTTTTTCAGATGATGAATTGGTTTCCTTCACCAGCCATTTATTGTACTTTGAAGACAGCTTCCAGTGTATTTTCTTGAAACTGTCCCCGTACATATAGTCCCTGATATCCCTGATCTCGGTATGCCCTGTTTCCTTATTCCTTGACAGGTACTCATTTTCCGATATCCTGACATACGGGATATCCAGTTCCTCAACGGGCAATAAGCGCGGAAAAACACGTATTTCCTTTGTTTCACCAGGCAGATACTTTACAGAAATTAGGTTAAGAAAATCCCTGATTTCGATGTGTGATATACCGACTTTATATTTCCCCCTGTACAGGATCGGGACATTGAATTTAAACTCCTGCACACTGAAGGGCTTAAGCGTCAGCTGCTCGTTTTTCATCCCCTTTATCAGCATCTGGCCTTCCATATGCATGTACACGTTAAAGTATGCAATATAAAGTGGCGTAATATTGTGGATACGCAGCGTATAATCGAGGACTTCGCCCTTCTGGTATTCCCGTTTTTCAAGTTTTTCATTGTACTTGAAGGAATAAAAGACAACGACAAGGTATATTACTGATGCAGCGGGAAGCAGCAGCACAATATAGAAGAGGGTATAGGGAAAAAACCCCCCGTCGAAATAAATATATACAAATGATAGAAAAAGCAATACCAGGTATCTTATTCTGCTTCTTTTCATAGTACCGACATTTACCTCAACATCAACCTGATTGTACCGGGTTAGCAAAATGTTCCGTCAAGCTGATTCCTGTCCCATTGCTTATACCGGGACCCTTATTTTCTTCAGCAAATCCGAAAGCACGCTTTCGGGAGTTATTTTCCTGATTTTTGCTTCCTGCCTCAAAATCATGCGATGGGCAAGAACAGGAATAACCAAATCCTTAACATCATCGGGAACAACATAATCCCTTCCCATGTAAAGGGCAAGCGCCTGGGATGCACGCATCAGGTAAAGGGAAGCTCTCGGACTGCATCCTAAAATAACGTGCTCCTGCCTTCTCGTGTTTTGTACAATCTCGACAATGTAATCTCCTATTTCCCGGGCAACCTGGACATCCCTCACACGCCTGCGCAATTCCGTTATCTGTTCTCCGTCCGCAACAGGAGCCAGAGTATTCAGGGGATTTGATTTCTGGAACCGGAAAAGAATATCAACTTCATCATCCTTGTTTGGATAGCCCATTGTAATCTTCATGAGGAACCTGTCAAGCTGGGCTTCGGGCAGCGGATATGTACCCATGTATTCAACGGGATTCTGCGTCGCAATAACCATGAAAGGCTCGGGTACATTGTATGTTACACCATCAACGGTTACATGTTTTTCTTCCATTACCTCCAGCATGCTGGCCTGGGTTTTCGGAGATGTACGATTAATCTCATCGGCCAGGATGATATTGCTCATAATACTGCCCTGCTTGTATTCAAACTCGCCTGTTTTGGGGTTGTACATGGAGAATCCCGTAATATCCGAAGGTAATATATCAGGAGTGAACTGGATCCTGCTAAATGATACCCCGATGGATTTTGCAAGGGCATTTGCCATCGTGGTTTTACCAATGCCGGGGACATCCTCGATAAGTACATGACCCCCGGCGGCAAGACATACCACCATCAACTTGGCGGCACCACTCTGGCCCACCATAACCTTTCCGATATTTTCCGCAATTTCCTGCATAATTGATTTACTCTCCATTGCTAAACCCCCTGTATTTCAAATACTTGTCCGGCAGCCGGGCTATAGCCTGCTGACTATTTCCTTGAAATGGTTGCCTCTTTCCATAAAGTTGGAATACATATCAAAACTTGCGCTTGCAGGTGACAGAACAACAATGTCACCGCTTTCGGCAAGATGACAGGCTGAGTTCAAAGCTTCCTCCATATTCCTGGCCCTGACTATCGGAATTGGTTCGACATTTGCTTTTTTCGCATAATTCCTGTACGATGTTTCAATCTTGTCCGCGGTATCGCCCATAAGCACCATCAGCTTGACACTGTTATGAATGGTTTCGCCAAGCTCGTCATAACAGAGTTTCTTGTCGTAACCGCCGGCAATCAGAATAACCTTCTTTTTGAAGGATTTCAATGTTGCAGCGGTACGTGTCGGACTTGAACCGATTGAATCATTGTAAAAGGATATGCCGTTCACCGTACGGACAAATTCGTTTCTGTGTTCAACGCCTGAAAAATTTTTTGCCACGTTCACAATGGATTTTGTGCTTACCTCGGGTATGACAGCCGATACAGCTGCAAGATAATTCTCCACATTATGCATGCCTGAGAGTTTTATATCCTCCATCGGCAGAATTTCCCCTTCGGTTTCGCCTTCCCGGTATACAAGGATATTTCCTTTCAGAAAGGCTCCCGTTGAACACTCTTCCTTAATGCTGAACAGTGCAAGTTTTCCTTTGACCTCGGGTATGAAACTTCTTGTTATGGGGTTGTCATAATTCAGCACAATCCTGTCATTTTCCGACTGGTACCTGTATATGTTCTTTTTCGCATCAATATATTCTTCCATGGACCTATGTATATCAAGATGATTTGGTGACATATTTGTTATTACCGCCGTATGGGGACTCATTTTCATCGTAAGAAGCTGAAAACTTGAAAGTTCAAGAACAACCCTGTCGTTAACATCTATTTCTTCAACCTTGTCAATCAAGGGAGTGCCGATATTTCCGCCCAGATAGCAATTATAGCCTTCCTGCTTCAGCATTTCATAAATCAGCGTGGTGGTTGTGGTTTTGCCGTCACTCCCGGTTACAGCGTAAATCCTGGCCGGACATATCTTCATGAATACTTCCATCTCGGACGTAAGCTCGGCCCCGTTTGCCAATTCCCGCTGAATTTCCGGAATATCGAAATGCATCCCCGGTGTCCGGAATATCACGTCATAACCTTTAAGATTATCAAGGTATCCGCGGCCAAGGGAAAATTTAATACCGATATTCTTATATTCTGAAAGCTCCTGAAAATCACTTTCATTCTTCCTGTCAAAAACCGTTACGTCAGCTCCCCATTTTGCTATTGTTCTCGCAAGAGGCCTGTTGCTGACACCAAAACCAAGAACTGCAGCCTTTTTCCCTCTTATTTTCTCTTTATACAACTCCAATGCCCTGTTCACTCTTCCACCTTCCAAAAGTACGCAGTTGACTGATATTTTATGGGATCAGGTTCATAACAATATCAATTATTAACTTCATTATATAATAATTTATTAAAAGTAAACATATTACATTAAAAAAAATCTGGAATAAAAAACCTAAAAAAATAAAAATCATGGTTTCCTAATCAGGTCCTTTATTACTTCACCTGCAATGATAAGGCCTGCTACGGACGGAACAAAAGAAATGCTTCCGGGCACCTGCCTCCTTACCGTGCATCTCCGCTCGGTTCCCTTCGGACAAACACAGCCTGTTCTGCAGCTGTTTTCTTCAGTTTCATCGGGTTTTACCGGTTCTTCCCTTGAATACACTACTTTAAGTGAATCAACACCCCGTTTTCTGAGCTCTCTCCGCATAACCTTTGCAAGCGGACAGACTGTTGTTTCATATATATCGGCAACCTCGAACCTGGTGGGATCAAGTTTATTGCCGGCACCCATAGCACTTATTATCGGGATATTCAGTTTTTTCGCATTTACAATCAAATCTATCTTCGCAGTAACGGTATCAATGGCGTCAACAATATAATCCTCGTCGCCGCGTATGATTTCCATTGCGCAGTCAGGCATATAGAACCTTTTAACGGCTGTTACTTCAGCTTCAGGGTTTATTTCAAGGATCCTGTCGCGCATCACTTCAACCTTTGCCCTGCCTATTGTTTTCCTGGTTGCGTGAATCTGGCGGTTGATATTCGTAAGGCATACCAGGTCGTCGTCAACAAGGACAAACTTTCCTACACCCGACCTTGCAAGGCCTTCTGCCGTAAAGGAACCCACGCCTCCGATCCCGAATATCGCAACCCTGCTGTATTTAAGTTTATTCAGTGCGTCTTTTCCTATCAAAAGTTCGGTCCTGGAGAATTCATGAAGCATATAAAAAACCTTTCCAATTATGTTGTTATGATTTTTCTGCTGTTATTCTGCCGCTGAGCCCTTGTTTACCAGGAGCAATGCCGCAATTACCGCTATTACGGGAACAAGAATCAGCAGTATTATACCGGCAACCTGCCATGGGGTCAGTTTTTTGCTAAATAACATACAATTACCTCCCTTATGCATGGACTGCACATTTGACAGCTTGTTTCACCGGTTGCATTTCCCTACTACAATATTATCATAAACATTTAAAATGCCAAATATCTATTGTTCAAGAAATTTTATCAGTAAAAACAAACTTTATGTTTTTCGGAAGGAGATTGCGGTACCAGGGTTAAAAAAACAAAAAAGGCTTTCGGGTATAAACCCAAAAGCCCCTGGTGCGAAAGGCGGGACTTGAACCCGCACGTCCTTGCGGACACTAGAACCTGAATCTAGCGAGTCTGCCAATTCCACCACTTTCGCGTGACAAAGTTTATTATAAAATGCGGAACCCGGTTTGTCAATACCAAATAATAGCCAAATTCGGTATCAGGTAGTTTGAATTTCTTCAAGGCCTTCCTTTTTCGCAACCCGGTTTTTTACAACAATAAAAGTAAAAAAGTGAACCAGGAAGGTAAACAGCCAGGATACCGGGTATGACATGTATAGTGTTGTCAGCTCCCGGTCCATGGCAAATATCACTAAAATCCAGGTAATTCTTACTCCGCATACACCCATGATTGAGACAATCATCGGCATGAAGGATTTGCCGATTCCTCTGAGCATGCCAACCATAACATCCATCATGCCGCAAAGGAAATAGGTTCTTGATATAACAGACAGTCGAATCATTCCGTAATTTATAACCTCGGCATTATTGGGTGCGTATATCCCTAAAAGCTGCCTGCCGAAAACCAGTGCCAGCATTCCCATTCCAAACCCGATTACGAAAACCGTTAAAATGCATATTCCAAGTATCCGGTTTATGCGGCTGAATTTTTTTGCGCCTGTATTCTGGCCTGTAAAAGTCAATGCCGTATTATAAATGGCATTCATTGAAACATATATAAAACCTTCAATATTGCTTGCTGCAGAATTTCCCGCCACAACTGCGGAGCCGAATTTGTTCACCGACGACTGAATCAGTACGTTGGATATTGAGAAAATTGAGCCCTGAAGGCCCGCTGGCAGGCCGATTTTTATTATTTTCCACAGCTTGTCCGGCCAAATTTTTATTTCCTTTAGAAAAACCCTGCAGGGTCCGTTAAACTGCATCAGGCATATGATGATCAGCACGGCCGAAAGAACCTGTGAAATCACCGTTGCCCATGCAACGCCGGCAACTCCCATTCTGAAAACAATTACAAATAACATATTAAGTATAACGTTAACCAAACCTGATATCGACAGGTATATAAACGGCCTTCTTGTATCACCCGCAGCCCTGAGTATCGCGCTTCCAAAATTGTAGACCATTGAGGCAGGCACGCCGACAAAATATATTCGCATGTATAATGCTGCCTGGGGCAGAACATCGACGGGTGTATCCATTGCCATAAGGAATGTTTCGGCCATGCATATTCCAAGGATGCTGACCAGGATACCGCTGATAAAGCTTGTTGCAACAGAGGTATGTACCACCTGGCTTACATTTTTCCAGTCACCGGCGCCATAGTACTGCGCAACAGCAACGCTTGTCCCGACTGACAAGCCCATGAAGAGGCTTATAATCAGATTTGTAAGTGAACCCGTGGACCCAACCGCGGCAAGGGCAGTACTGCCCGAATAACGCCCCACGACAATAACATCGGCTGCATTGTATAAAAGCTGCAGAATTCCTGACAGAATCATTGGAATTGAGAATAGAATAATCTTTCCGAGCAGCGGACCATTGAGCATGTCTATTTCGTAGTTCTTTTTCAGCAAATTAATTTCTCCTTCTGGATATAACTTAATACAAGCAATAAACTAACCGGCCTGACACATTAAAAAAACAGACTTAATGTATCATATATTTTTTCTGAGAAATCTGCAAGTACCCGTAAAAAATTTCAAGTTCGTTCAAGGGTTAACAGTCTCATTATTGTGTTTACCGTCAGCGCAAGATCCTTTTCACTTCTGTGTCTTGCGATTTCAAAGGGTACTGCAGCCCGGTTCGTACTCACTATTGCGGCTACCCCTAAATTGTATATTTCATCTATTCCGTCGCCAATGTCCCCGACAACGGCTATCACAGGAATACCATGTTTTTTCGCCCTTGCAGCCACGCCATGAACCACCTTTCCCCTGAGGCTCTGTGCATCTATTCTCCCTTCACCGGTTAAAACCAGTTCCGCTTTGTCAAGCATTAAGTCGAAACCCACCGTATCAAGAATAACATCTATACCCCGTTAAGCTCTGCATTAAAAAAAACGGCTGCTCCTGCACCCAGCCCGCCTGCGGCGCCTGCTCCAGGCATATCAATTATATCCTTGTTCAGCTGTGATTTTATAACATCTGCAAAGTGTTTCAAATTTCTGTCAAGAAGCTCTGTCATCTCCATATCGGCCCCCTTTTGAGGACCGAAAACTTTCGACGCTCCGTTATCCCCGCACAGCGGATTATCCACATCACACATTGCAGTAATTTTAACCCCCGACAGGTCCAGCATATCCCGGGTATCAATTCTCTCTATCCGTGACAGGGTTCCTCCTGTCGGGATGAATTCCCTGTTGTCCCTGTCAGTAAATTTTACGCCAACGGCGGCTGCCATGCCTACCCCGCCGTCATTCGTACAGCTTCCTCCAAGTCCTATTACCAGGTTTTTGCAGCCGCTGTAAACTGCATGTCTTATAAGTTCGCCAACACCATATGTTGCTGTAACCGAAGGGTTCCCCCTGTTTTCGGCAAGAGTAAGCCCCGCCGCGGCTGCCATCTCTATAACGGCTGTTTTCCCGTCAGCCAGGATTCCATAGAAAGAGTCGACAGTTTCAAAAAACGGCCCTTTTACCCGTACAAAACCTTATGGCCATTTACTGCTTCAATGAAGGAATCAACCGTTCCTTCACCGCCGTCAGCAACAGGCACTTTTATTATCTGTGCATCGGGAAAAAACTTTCTGATCTCTTCCTCCATTATTTCGCATATCCTGACAGAACTCATCGTACCCTTGAAAGAATCGGGTACCAGAATAATCTTCTTCATAAAAATATCCCACTCATCTGCCTTTTCATTGCATAACCGGATAATAAAGATTGTCCTGTATAATTATCGGTCATTTTATATCATATCATGACTTATTATGCCATGCATCATTTGTAACCATTTCAGGCCAATATAATATGATGTTATAGCAGGAAATTCATGGTGTGGTGATCTAATGGAAACATTGAGGCCTGGCTCAAGGGGACCGTATGTAAAGCTGGTTCAGAGCCTTCTTGCAAGAATAGGTTATAACCCCGGTGCGGTTGACGGGATTTTCGGACCTCAAACCCAACTCGCGGTAACAGCCTTTCAAAGGGACAACGGGCTTACTCCAGACGGAATAATCGGACCCGTTACGTGGAACTATTTTCAGAGTTTTCTTCGCGGTTATGATACATATATAATCCGGCCGGGTGACACATTGTACAGGATTGCCCAGAGATATTACACGACCGTTAACGCCATACTCACTGCAAATCCGGGAGTGAACCCGTTATATCTCAGGGTTGGTCAGATAATAACCGTTCCCTATGGTATTGATGTAGTATTTACCGATATTGACTATACATACGATATCATGGAAATGGACATTGACGGGCTCGAGGCAAGGTATCCGTTTATAGAAACAGGCATAGCGGGAAAAAGCGTTCTTGGCAGAAACCTGTATTATATCAGGCTGGGCACAGGCCCGGTTGAAGTACACTACAACGGTGCCCATCATGCCCTCGAATGGATTACCGCCCCGCTTCTTATGAAGTTCATTGAAAACTTCTGCCGTGCATATGCTTCGGGCATGTCAATCAGGGGCTATAACATCCGTGAAATATGGAACAGAAGCAGTATTTACATAATACCGATGGTTAACCCGGATGGTGTAAATCTTGTACTTGAAGGGCTCAAACCCGACAACCCGTATTACAGGCAACTTCTCCAGTGGAACAGAACCGGACTTCCGTTCTCACAGGTTTGGCAGGCAAATATCAGGGGTACCGATTTGAACAGGAACTACCCCGCTTCCTGGCAGGATGCCAAGGCACAGGAAGAATCCCTCGGGATCTTCGGCCCGGGTCCTACCCGGTTTGGCGGTCCTTCCCCGTTATCCGAACCCGAAACACAAACCATGGTTGATTTTACAAGGCAGCATAACTTCAAACTTGTAATTGCATACCATACACAGGGTGAAGTAATCTATTGGCTTTACAAAAACATGCAGATTCCGCGTGCAAGGGAGATAGGTGAAGTATTTGCCCGTGCAAGCGGCTATGCATTGTCTGAAACGCCCTATGAAGCCGCATACGCAGGTTACAAGGACTGGTTTATCGAGGAATTCGGAAGGCCGGGTTATACAATAGAAGCCGGGTTGGGAAGAAATCCCCTGCCCATTTCCCAGTTTGATTCAATCTATAACAGTAACGAAGAAATCATGCTCCTTGCTCCGATAATATAAACCAATGTCTTTGCTGAAGCTATTCAGCAGTATTATCTTTATTCTTCCGGAGCTCTTCAACGAGCTCCCTGTAAATTTGTATTTCCTGTTTCAGTTCGGCTATGATTTTGTCTTTTATCTCAATTACCGCCAGCAGTTCCTCCCTGCTCATATCTTCTGGTTTTTACCATCGGAATTACCTCTTATAATCTCTGGATTTTTTTGTAGAAGAAGGTATTTATGGGTTTCAGTCCGTATTTATGTGCACCGATAATCTGCTCGGTACTGCCTAAAAACAGTATTCCGTCGTCGGCAAGAGCGCGGTTGAACCTGATATAAATGTCCGCCTTGGCTTCTTCGGTGAAATATATCAGCACATTGCGGCATACGATAAGATCCATCTGTTGGGGGTATGGATCGCGGAGAAGGTTTAACCGTCTGAAATCAACACATTTTTTTGTCTCATCTGAAATCTTGTACGTATCTTCGCTGATTAGCGTGAAGTATTTTTCTAAATACTTTTTAGGCAAATCCTTTATGCTCCTTGAAGGGTATAATCCCTGCTTTGCCTTTTCAATTGCAGACAGGTCAATATCAGAGGCAATGATCCTGATACTTGATAACTGAATGAATTCATTAAGTATCATTACCAGGGTATAGGGCTCATCTCCGGTGGAACATGCAGAACTCCATATTTTCAGCTTTTCAGCTGAACCTTTCTTTTCAATTATCATGGGAATTACCATATTTTTCAGTATTTCCCACTGGGTCGGATTCCTGTAAAACTCGGATACATTTATCGTAAGATAGTTGATGAATGTCTGGTACAAATTCGGGCTCTCAACAGCCGTCCTGAAAAAATCCATGAAACTGGAAAACCCGTTTCTCTCGACAAATGATGTCAGGCGGCGTTTCATCTGTTTTTCCTTGTATAGATTCAGGTCAATGGTTGAATGCTCATAGAAGGCCTTTTTAAACTCTTCGTAGTCAAACAATATCATCACCTGTCTGTTTTTATCATAATTTTTTTATAAGAGCATTTTATCACATAGGAAATAAGACCGGATAATCCGGTCTTATTTTATATATCGGTATATTTTTCGTTATTCCTTAATAATATCCGCTATTGTGGTTTTCATTTCCTCGACGTGGGATGTGGGAACCCCATCCTGTTCGGATTCACCCTGTTCATCGCTTTCGCGCACGGGATCTATCGGCTCAACTTCGCGAATGCTGAGACTTATCTTCTTTAATTCAGGATTGACTTCAAGGACCTTCATCTTAACAACCTGGCCGACTGAAAGCACTTCATCGGGCTTGCCCAGATGCACATTCGAAATCTGTGAAATATGAACCAGTCCCTCAACACCTTCTTCAAGCTCGACAAAAGCCCCGAACGGAACAAGGCGCATAATTTTGCCTTCCACAACATCTCCGACCGAATACTTTTTCTCAATATTGTACCATGGGTTATCCTCAGGCTTTTTGTAGCCAAGTGAAACTTTCTGTTTCTCCCTGTCAAAACCTAAAATTTTAACAGTAACTTTCTGGCCGACTTTCAATACTTCTGAAGGTTTGCTTATCTTTTTCCATGATAATTCGGAAAGATGAATCAAACCGTCAACTCCGCCGAGATCTACAAATGCACCGAAGTCGGTAAGGCTTTTTACAGTTCCTGTATATTCCTTTCCTACTTCAACGTTGTTCCAGAATTCCTCCAATTTCCTGGCTTTTTCTCTTTCCAGAACATTTTTGCATGAGCCCACAACTCTGCGTTTGTTTTTAGACATTTCAAGTATTTCAAACTTTATTTTTTTATTGAGAAACTCATTAAGATCCTTAACAAAATGATCCGAAACCTGGGAAGCAGGTATAAATACACGGATACCTTTATAGCTTGCTACCACCCCGCCGTTTACTACTTCTTTAACAACAGCCTCAAGCGGCTTCTTTTCATTGAATGCTTCCTCAATTTCTTCTATTCCACGGATTAAATCCACTCTCTTTTTGGAAAGAGATACGTTTCCTTCCCCGTCATTCACCTTGGTGATGTAAACGAGAATTTCATCCCCTTCCTTTAAATCCTTTACAGGATCAAAATTGGGATCGTCAAGAAACTCTTCCATGGAAATAGTTCCATCCGCCTTGTAGCCAAGGTCAACAAAAACCTCACTGGTATTGTACCCAATGATACGACCCTTGACAATTTCGCCAGCTCGCAGGCTGTTCACTTCAGATTCTTCGAATGCCTCTTTGAAAGACATTTCAGTCTCTTGTCTGTTCATGTTTTCTTCCATTGTTTCAATAACCTCCTTGATTACCCAATCGGGCGTGGAAGCCCCTGCAGTAATCCCAATTGTGTTGATATTCTTTATATCCAATGGGGGTAGCTCCGCCACGGTTTCAATTTTATAAGTCAACGGGCAGTTCTCTGAACATATTTCATACAACTTCTGTGTATTGGAACTGTTGCTTCCTCCGATTACAATCATCATATCAACTGTTCCGGATATTTCGCGAGCTTCCCGTTGCCGTTTTTCAGTCGCACTACATATTGTATCAAATTTCATTGTAATTGCAAACTTTTTCTTGATAAAATCATAAATCTCATCATACTTTTCGGGTTTCATTGTAGTCTGGGCAAAAACACAAACACAGTTATCAAAATCGGGCAGGGCTTCAACCTCCTCGATGCTGGAAACCACGTATGCGCTGTTTTCGCACCAGCCGTTAACACCTATCACTTCGGGGTGATTCCTGTCACCGACAATGATAATTGTGCAGCCCTCTGCATATTTCTGCCGTACCAGGTTATGGATTCTTTTTACATAAGGACAGGTGGCATCGTGAATAACCGCATTTCTGTCCGCTAATTCCTTATACACATTTTCTCCGATTCCATGCGCTCTTATGACAACATGTTCATTGCCTTTCAGTTCTCCCGGCTCCCGGATAATTCTTACTCCCTTGCTCTCCAGTCTTTCCAGGACCTGCCTGTTGTGTATTACCTCACCCAAAGTAAAGGTATTATCCGGGTTTTCGTTCACTGTCCGGAATGCAAGTTTAACCGCATTATCAACACCAAAGCAAAAACCTGCGGTCTTTGCAACAATAATCTTTCCCATATGTCATGTCCTCCGGATTTTCCTTCCCTTATTCCTGCTCAAGAGAATAAATCCTGTCCATCAAGTCATCTGCCATGCTCTGCAGATCAGCCTTTGAGAACTTTTCTCCGTTTCCCGTTAATATGTATGGTTTGCCATAAACCACTTTAATCCTCGAAAACAGCCTGTAGTTTCCGAATATACCCACTGGAAGTATTGGTGCACCTGATTCAACGGCAAACAGCACCGCACCGCTCTTCGGCCTGACCTTGCCCCTGGCCTTGTTTCTTCTGGTTCCCTCAGGAAATATACCAACAGCCTTGCCTTCACTTAATAAATGCAGTGTGGTCTTTACCGCATTCAGATCACCATGGCCCCTGTTAACCGGAAAAGCTCCGAGGGCTTTTATAATTATATTTATGACGGGTATGCGAAACAGCTCCTTTTTGGCCATGAAATATACCCTTCTTTTCATTCGGCAAGCAAACAGGAACATGTCCAAAAGGCTGATATGATTGCAGCAAACCAATAACGGTCCCTCATTCGGCACGTTATCAAGCCCTTTATATTCCACCCTGAAAAAAACTGAAAAGAAAACCCTGCAAACCTTAGCCAAAAACCAGTAAAACATGTTCAGAGCCTCGACTTTATAATATCAAGAATGGTTTTCGCAGACTCTTCAACAGAAAAGCCCGTGGTATCCAACAGAATTGCATCGTCTGCTTTTTTCAGGGGTGAATGGCTTCTTGTGCTGTCGTTTTTATCCCTGTATTCCATTTCCTTTTTCAGTTCTTCAAAGGTCTGATTCAGCGTTCCTTTTTCCTTTAGTTCTTCATATCTCCGTTTTGTCCTGTCCTCTATCGAAGCGGTCAGGAATATCTTCACATCCGCATTTGGCAGTACATGGGTTCCTATGTCGCGGCCGTCCATTATTACACTGTTATTTTCAGCAATCCTTCTCTGCAGTTCCACCATTTTCTCCCTTACAGCCGGGATAACCGCCACATCGGACGATCCTACCGTTACGGCAGGCGTACGTATATCTTCGGTAACATCGGTTCCGTCAAGGATAACCCTTTGACTGCCATCCCTGTGCTCAATCTGCAAATCCAAATCCTTTACCATTTCCGCAACAGCTTCGCCGTCCTTTGTATCAATTCCCGACTTGATTGCCTTCAGTGCCACCGCCCGATACATTGCCCCGGTATCAAGGTAAAGTATACCCAGTTCCCTGGCTATTAATTTTGCCATTGTGCTCTTGCCGGCCCCTGACGGACCGTCTATTGCTATCTGTATTCTCTTCACAGAATTCTCCTCCGTTTACCCCGTTATATTTATTTCTATACCACCCTGTGACCCACACCGATGGATATCTCATTCAAATGCAGAAGACCTACACCGAAGAAAACGCAAACCGCAACATGGTCGCGATACCTCGCAACCCCAATTTTCCCGCCGATATTCAAACCAATTGCCTTGCCTGTAATCTGGTTCAATGCTTCTCTCGTGGCACCGGCAACAGCTCCTTCTTCCGCATGGCTTTCCCTGATAACACCTTCACGCTTTGCAGAAACCACTGCTCTTTCAATGATTTTTACTATTGAAGAAATAAAGTCCCCGCCATAATCAACTGCACAGCATTTTATTCCCTTTTCGTTATACTGTTGTTTCAGAACCCTCTCCTCATCACGTGTATCAGTCAGGGCCATGCATATAGCCGCCTTAACAATATCCTTGCTTCCAAACTCCTGGTTATACCCGTTCATATCAACCTCATAATCCTCCGATATCGAATTGAAAAGGGACATAATTTATCCATTTTTGTACCAACATTTATCATTATATAAAACCAAAACGGGGAATACAAGAATAACCCGGCATATATTGCATTTTTTCAGGTCAGTCACTGACAAACACCTTTGCTATGCGGTGCAATCCCTTTTCAAGGGGTATTGATGTCCTGTTGAACTTCAGTTTTACATTTTCGGAGACGGTTCTGGTTACAAGAGCTGCGCCCGGAAGTTCTTCAAGAACCCAGACTTCAAGCACATCACCATCGGTTACTTTTACGGTTACCGGGAACTGTTCAACAAGAAGGAAACGTTCTCCGTTTTTCAGGAGCATCACCGCATGAGGTTCGTAAATGCCTATAGCATCCAAGGTGAGACTCCCGCGTTTTATCAGCGACTGGAAAGGCAGAAGCGGTTCACCCAGGTATGGATCCTCCGGAATTTCCAGCCCAAACGGATAAACCCTTACTATCTGAACAACGGCAAGTATTATGCACATAACAATTGAAACTGCAATAAGAAATCCACTGAATTTCATGCTTTCACACAGCTTTTCCTTTTTTTATTTATTATTTCCGGTCTTTTCTGTTTTAAACCGGCAGCATGTGAAAGCATCAGTTTTTAATTTATTCAGACGCTGTTTCCGGCGGTATACCCTGTTGAAAATGCTATTGTAAGGTTAAATCCGCCCGTATAGGCATCAACATCAATTATCTCACCTGCGAAATACAGGCCTTTTATAATCCTTGATTCCATTGTTTTCGGTTCAATTTCCTTAACGGAAACACCCCCGGCCGTTACTATCGCCTCGTCAAAGGAACGTGAACCCGTAATTTCACATGTCAGATTCTTCAGAAGATGAACCAGTTGCTGCCTTTCGGCTTTTGTAATCTGATTCACCGGTTTTTCAGGGGAAATGCCGCTTAACTTCACAATAACGGGAATCAAAAGATTTGGCAGCAGCTCGTTGAGAGAATTCTTAAACTGTTTTCTTGAGAATTTGGCAAAATCCCTTTGAATCCTGTTATCAAGTTTTTCCTCTGATAAAGCGGGTTTCAAATCAATTGAAAGGAACACATCCTTATACCCGTATTTCAATATATGACGGCTTGCACTTAAAATTACAGGTCCGGATACACCAAAATGCGTAAACAACATTTCACCGAAATCGTCGTATATGGTTCTGCCCCTCCTGTCCGTCAGTTTTATTGCGGTATTTTTAAGCGACAGTCCCTGCAGTTCCTTAACCCAGTCCTCCTTAACCGTAAGCGGGACCAGGGAAGGTTTCAGCGGGGTTATTGTATGGCCAAGTTCCCGGACCATCCTGTGGCCGTCCCCGGTTGAGCCTGTACCGGGATATGACAGGCCCCCGGTGGCAACGATAACCGCATCAAGTTTTTTCTCAACACCGTCAGAGAGCCTGACGCCTGTCACATGCCCGTCAACAGTAAGGATATCCTCAACCCTGTTTCCGAAACAGAACCGGACATTATACATTTCAGCGTATTTCAAAAGGGTGTCAACAACATCCTTTGCATTATCGGATTCGGGAAAAACACGATTTCCTCGCTCCACCTTCAAAGTTAGGCCCATTCTTTGGAAAAAGTCCATAATGCTCCTGTTTGAAAACAGGCTGAATGATGAGTACAGGAATCTGCCGTTTCCGGGTATGTTCGAAATAAGGGTGTCAAGATCGCAATCATTTGTAAGATTGCATCTTCTCTTTCCTGTTATGCGGATTTTCCTGCCCGCCATTTTATTCTTCTCAAATACAAAAACGCGGTGCCCCCGTTCTGCTGCTCTTCCAGCGGCAATCAAACCGGCTGCGCCCGCTCCGATAACACCTATGGTTTTCATAATCAATCAGCACCGTTAATTGTTAGTTTGCCTCAAAAGAATTATAATTATGAATCACCTTTCTCGTAAACCTGGTATTCATCCCATATTCTTTCGAGTTTTTCAAAGGTATCCTGGATCTGCTGCTTCCTTTTCAGACCAATGGCCACAATAATTGCATTGATTATACTGAGGGGAGCAACAAGGGAATCTACAAAAGAATTCATATCACTTCTTGCAAAAATGGAGTAATTGGCACACTTTGCAAGGGGAGAACTCGGGTTATCGGTAATGGCAATTGCCGTAGCACCCTGCTTCCTTACATACTGCATGGCCTTTGTTGTTCTCCTTGAGTATCTCGGAAAACTGATTCCTATAACAACGTCCCCTTCCCTTGCATTCAGAATCTGTTCGAACATTTCACTTACACTGGTAGTATGCACCAGCCTGACATTTTCGAATATGAGGTTAAAGTAAAAGCCGAGAAAACTTGCCAGGGACGCAGAGCTTCTCACTCCGAGGATATAAATATGCTTTGCGTTGAGAATTTCTTCTATAATGGTGTTGAAATTCGCTTCATCTATCTCTTCGAGCGTTCTCTTGATCCTGTTCATGTCGGCCTGCAAAACGCTTTTCAAAACATTTTCCTTGTCGAGCCTGCTCGACGAAACCTCAAGCCTCTGTACCGACGTAAGTTTGCTTTTTATAAGCTCCTTCAGCTTGTTCTGGAGCTCCGGGTATCCGTCATATCCCAGTTCTGCTGGAAATCGTACAATCGTTGACTCACTGACACCAACCTCTTTGCCCAGCTGGGCAGCGGTCATGAAAGCAGCTTTGTCATAGTGATTGGTGATATATGTTGCAATCGCCTTGTGTCCCTTACTGAAGGTATGATACCTTTCCTTAATTAAATTAATCAAATCATCCATAAAACATACATCCTCATATTTTATCGATTCTGCATTTTCTGCCCTGCCAAAGTTAACAGCGGGTATATATTTAATATATTATGATGCAGGATTAAAATCAAGATCCTGCAAAATCAAAACCGACAGGATATTATCTTTAAACATTGCCCAGAATAAACTTCTCTATGACATAAGCAACACCGTCGTTTTCATTTGACAGCGTCACAAAATCTGCAGCCTTTTTGATTTCCGGCGGAGCATTCTCCATCGCTACACCAAGGCCTGCATATTCTATCATGGACAGATCATTAAACCCGTCACCAACGGCAATCATCTCTTCCCTGCTTATGCCGTAGAATTCGCCCATTTTCCCGAGTGCAATAGCTTTTGAAGCGTTTACATCAACAAATTCGAGGAAAAAAGGCTGGGATGTATGATAATTTATAGTCGGATTCAACATGTCCCTCAGCTCTTTTTGAAAGATATTAATCCTTTCAACTTCATCATACCACAGGATCTTATTTATTCCCTTAATAATAAGCTCTTCTATATCATCATACAGTTTCGGTTCGGTACCGCTCAATTCACTGTATTTTGCAGCCCGTACATCCATCCTGTTGACATAAAGCTGGTTATCCGACCAAACAGCAATGGTTGTATCCCGCTCTTTTCCAAGCCTGTCAACCTGGATAGCATCTTCTTTTTTCATCGTGCACGAATATATTATTTTTCTGCTCTCACCGGTAATTACCATTGCACCGTTGTAAGTAATCACCGGAACATCGGCTCCCAGTTGCCTTGTTATCAGCTGCACTCCCTGTACAGGTCTTCCGCTGCTGATTGTAAAGACTATTCCCTTTCCAATTGCTTCGTGTATTTTTTCCTTTGTTTTCGGCGTAATTTCTCTTTTGTTGTTTAACAGGGTTCCGTCAACATCGACTGCCAATAACTTGTATTTCATTCATACCTTCCTTCCGGTTTGCAATATTCGCGGGCTGCTAACAAAGGCCCACCTGTAATTATAGCAGAAAGCGTTTTAACTTCAACTTCAATATGTTTACCCTGTATTTATCCTGAAACCAAATACCTTAACCTTTTCATCAGGATAACCATATTGATTCGCAGCCTAACTCTGTCCCATAAAGCCAGGACGGGATTCTTTCTTTTTCCTTACTGGTATTTAACACATCGGTGAATTGAAAAGTTAAATTCCACTTTGCAAAAGTAAATTCCACAGATTCTGAAACTGCGAGAAATCAATATTTATCCAGTAATAGAACAAGGTTTATTTTCCGTGACTTTTGCTTTTGAATAGTTTAAAATATGAGTAAAGAGCACAAAACCTACCGTTTTTAGGGTACACTAAATAAAGGGTGAAATGTTAACTAACTTTTTGCAAGAGTAAATTCCACCCTTGCTTATTGTATCTTTATGGAGTTACGGCAGGTGGTGCCTCTTTATTAAGTTTTATTTTTTGAGAAGGGATGGACGTAGGATAACCTTATCAGCTGAGATAGGTTCTACGTCCATCTTTTTTAGGATATCTTCTCCATAAAGGGAAGCAAAGACTTCATAAGGGCTTTTATCACCGAGATTAAGTCTTTTGTAGGAATTAATGTGATTCATCATAAGCGTTATGTCCTCCTGCGTAAAATCATCAAGTGATGTTCCTTTGGGGATTATACGTCGAATCAGCGTGTGGTTGTTTTCAGCTGCCCCTTTCTGATATGATGCCTGAGGGTCACAATAAAAAATTCGAGTCCTTTGTTTTCCCTGAGAATCCATTTCAATAGCAGATGGATTAGAGAATTCACTGCCATTATCCGCGAGAAGCACTTGGAATAAGCTACAAAATACATCTGGATTAAGTTCTTTGTAAAGCCTATTGAAGACGTCAATGACCGACTGTGATGTATTGGCATCCCGGATAAATGCGAGCATGAGCTGAGGTATGGTAAAATGCAACGTCAACAGCACCTTGCCGCCTTTTCTCCCTTCTACCGAGTCCATTTCAACGACAGGAAGCCCAGGATGCTCCTCAATGAATTTAAGGAAATCCTGATAAGTGCGACCAATCCGGCATTTCTTGTCCACCTTGAACTGTTCATTCTTCCTCTTACGTTTTCCCATTCGTACAACACGAGGCATATCAATATTTCTGGCTGCAAAGAGGCCTTTGTTCACATAGTTGTAAAGTGTACGCTCATTCAGCATGATTTCATCTGCATGACTAACACATATGTGGTGGAGAGACTGGCCTTTCATAATGAGAGGGCTGATAAGAGAATCCAATCTCAACGCCTCTTCTTCAGTTAGTTGTGCGCCCTGACGTGACTCAGAACGGACTGCCTCATATTCCCTTTGCGCGTGTAGTGCGGAGTAAATTCTTTTTTCCAGCGTACAGGATTTTTTGACTTCACAGCCATTGCAGACATAAGGAGGCTTTAAAAGTCTCTGACATATTTCCTGGTGGTAATCAGGGCAAAGGGTTGAACAAGAATGGGTGTTACAGAAGTTGCAGTAACGTCTGCACCTTTGGCTACCGCAAAGATGCCGCACAGTACAGTTTTTTCTAATGCGACAGTCATTGAAGGCTCTTCCATAGCAACCGGTCTTTTTAAATTGGAGATGGTTTCTAACTTCTTTAGCAATAGTGGTTGGATCCTTGCTAATCTCACGTCCAATGGATTTGAAGGATTCTCTTTCATTTAATCTCTGTTCAATAATATTCCTTTCCTCCAAGGTTAAATGCTTGTTCTTATACATATGTACCTCCAAAAGAGGCACCACCATAAATATATTACCCTTTTGAAAAACTAATTTCCACTTTTGAATTTGAAAAAGTAAATTCCACATTAGGTATCTATGGGG
>LFSH01000025.1 GCA_001513105.1 Clostridiales bacterium DTU070
GGTTTTTCATACACGAAGACCGACTATTACGAGGTGACCTTTGAGCTTAGGGACGGGGACATTGTATTCTATGACACGGACAAACGCTCATCCGATGATTACAGGGTCGGCGGAACACATTAACTGATACTGAAGGCAGAATCGAAAGTCAGGGAAAACCCTCTCTGGCTTTTTTATTCTGATAAATCTTTTGAAACTTCAAAGGTATTTATTGACTATTTTTTGCATATCCAAACTCAGTTTGTGTCGTATTATGTAAAGAATTATTATATTAATAAGACTTTATGAAGAAAAACAAGTATTTTATTGTAAAGCATAACAGGCGGAAATAAATGCCAGGAGGATTTGATATGAAAAATAATAAGAAATGGCCTTTATTTTTATTATGCATTTTTTTGGATATTGCTGCTGTGAGTCTGATACCTGTAAATGCCCTGGTGGTAAATTTCGACATGCCCGAATTTGCTACCGTGATAGCTTCATTGGCGGCAATTGCATCCACGGTTTTGTTTTTTGCGAAAATTAAAAAGGCAGGAATATTAAAATCAATTATCTGCTTTTTATCGGTGCTGACAGTGGCTGTATCGATTTTTGGAAGCTACTGCAATCCGTACTGGAACAGCGTCGTATTCAGGACAAATGTCGATTACCGTTCAAAGCCGTATGATTACAGGCTGAGGTCAAGGGATGCAGTGAAAGACTTGGAATATGCAATGAAATATTTAAGAAAACTTCATCCTGCCTTGTACCATGGAACGCCTGAAGATATAAACCGTCAGTACCGGGTTGTTAAAAACAGGATTGAACAAAGAAGCGACATAAGCAAGAATGAGCTGGCAGGAGAAATAGAGTCGGTCCTCTCAGTTCTCAGGGACGGTCACACGTTTGTACGCGGTGTTTATAACGATAAAATAGTTAAATACTATCGTAAATGGACTGATGCAGGGTATAGGATAACGGCGGTAAACGGTATCACAACCGATGAACTCCTCGAACTGAAAAAGAGTTATTACAGTTACGAGGTGCCGTCATGGATGGATGAGCTGATGTCGTATGATATTGTGACAGAAGCTGGGCTTGATTATCTTGGTTTTGACATTGGCAACGGAATAGTATATACCCTCGCTTCAGCGGACGGGAGCGTTCGTACCGGGACCTGTTATCCTGATGATTTTATTACAGTGGATGAGTACAGAAGACTATACAGTAACGATGATACCGCAGCAGCAGAAAATAATTTCGTAAGTTATGAAATAGACGAAGAAAACAACATTGCAATACTGCGTCTTGAACAGTGCACATACAATGATGAATACATCAGTTGTCTACGTTCAATGTTTGAAGAAGTAAAAGAAAAGAAAATCGGTAATGTTGCTGTCGACTTAAGAGGTAACGGCGGCGGAAGTTCACAGGTTGTAGATGAATTCTTCAGGTATCTGGACATCGACAGTTACAGGTCGGTGACATTAAGCTGGAGGCTGGGCTTCGTGAATAAAAATATGGGAAACGGAATTAGTGAAAACAAAAAATATGAAGATTTACTGTTCCATGGGGATCTGTATCTTTTAACATCGGCGCGTACATTCAGTTCAGCAATGATGTTCGCACAATATGTGAAGGATAACAGGCTGGGAATTATTATAGGAGAGGCTCCGGGAAACGATCCGAACGGATATGGCGAAGTTTCATGTTTTATGCTGCCAAACTCGGGATTATACATGCAAATATCAACAAAACGGTTTTACCGGGCAGACAGGGAAAGTACCGATGAGCTTGTGTACCCGGATATTGAATGCAGCAGTAAACTTGCCATGGAGGAACTGTACAGGCTGATAAAAGAAAAATAGAAAGCCTGGTTATAGATATGGTTATATACATGTTCTGTTACGGCTGTAAAAGCGGGTTATTGTTGTAAAACACCTGCCTGTGATATAAAATTGTTGCATAGTCAGGAAAGCATATTTGTCTGAAACGGCAGGAGATATGTATGCAGGAGAGCCGTTTGTTCAGAATTCTTTATTATCTGCTCGAGAAAGGGCAGGCAAGCGCGCCTGAACTGGCCGAACGGTTTGAGGTGTCCGTGAGGACAATATACAGGGATATTGACGCACTGAGCAGTGCGGGTATTCCTGTTTATACGCAGACCGGGAGGAAGGGCGGAATCCGGATAATGGACGGCTTTATACTCGATAAGGCCGTGCTGTCCGAGCAGGAAAAACAGAATATACTGTTCGCGCTGCAGAGCCTGACCGCCCTGAAAGGCTCTTATGCAAAAGATACGCTTGAGAAGCTGTCAGCCATGTTTCAAATCCGTTCCGGGAACTGGATTGAAGTGGATTTATCGCGATGGGGCGGCAACGCAGGGGATAATGAGAAGTTTGAACTGCTGAAGACCGCTGTAATACAGCACAGATATGCAAGGATTACTTATGCGGGTTCGTACAGGGAACCGGGGCAAAGAATAATTAAACCGCTGAAACTTCTTTACAAGTCGAAGGACTGGTATCTTAAAGCGTACTGTACCGAAAAACAGGATTTCCGGATTTTCAAGCTGAACCGTATTCTTGAAACAGAGCTCTTGGATGAACGCTTTTCCCCTGCAGCATATCCGGATGAGAAAGAAACCGGGCCGGGAAATTATGTTCCGGTAAAACTTCGTTTTTCGAAAGAAATGGCTTTCCGCGTTTATGACGAATTCAGCGCTGATAAGATACAGACCGATTCAGAAGGAAGGCTTACGGTCACGGCAGAAATGCCCGAAGATGCATGGCTCGTAGGGTATATACTATCCTTCGGAACATATGTTGAGGTTTTGGAACCGGCAGGCCTAAAAGAAGTTGTTGCCGAAACGGCAAAAGAAATTTATGAAAAAAATAAACCCTGACATTAGTTGTCGGGGTTTTGTTGATATTATTTCAGTGAAGACAATTACAAATCCGGTAATTAAAGAAAGGAGAACTTATTATGCAGGATTATGCGGATAAGAAAGCCCTGATTGCAGAAATAGAAAAAACTGCGGACCTTTTTATAGGTGAGTTCTATGATATTTGTGAAGGCGACAGGGATAAACTTATTGACGGAGTGGACAGGACTCCGGCACAGATGATAGCGTATCAGCTGGGCTGGCTTAACCTAATCATGAAATGGGACAGGGATGAAGCCGAAGGAAAGCAGGTGATTACTCCATGCGAGGATTACAGGTGGAACAACCTGGGCGGACTTTATCAAAGTTTTTATGACAGGTATTCCACATACTCCCTGGCGGAACTACAGCAGTTGTTCACAGACAATGTGGCCGCTTTTGTCAGGTGGCTCGACGGGTTCACAGAAGAGGACGTTTTCACACCGGGGAGCCGCAAATGGGCAGCTTCCACGCCGTCCAACTGGCCGGTATGGAAATGGGTGCATATAAACACCGTTGCACCTTTCAAGTCCTTCCGCAGCAAGATAAGAAAATGGAAAAAGCTGAATGCAGGCTGAAACAGGATTTAACAGGAATGACCCCTTGTACTAAGACGGGTTGAAATAATGTTTTCGCCCGTTTTTTTATTCTTATCTGCCGGTGACGTTGTATGCCGTGCTTAGTTCAAAGCGCCATGGAGTATTTTTTCGGATAAGGCAGGCATAAGGCGGAAAGAACAGTAAAACCATATTATTGGGAATTTGAGATTTGTCCTGAAGAAATTCAGATTCAGCGGCCTGATTTTTTTTAAATTATGGTATTGCATTTGAGAATAAAATGTGCAATAATCTTTTTTACTTTGTAGTTTCTTGGAAAATGAATTATAAATGAAAATGATAATGATGCCCGAATTGGGGAAACTGTTTCTTCAGCCGGGACGTGAGTGAGTTACCTCCTGAAAAGAGACTAAGAATACCGGATAGGTTTCGGAAACAAGATCGGGACCTGAAATGATATTTTTGACGTATGGGAGGTTGAGATTCAAGATTGGACCAAAGGCACGCACCCATATATGAGGCTTTGGAAAAGCACAGATCAGATCGCATAGTACATTTTGATGTACCGGGACACAAAGGCGGCAGAGGCAATAAGGAACTTACCGATTTCCTGGGGGAAAAATGCCTCAGGGCAGATGTCAATTCAATGAAGCCGCTGGACAACCTGAATCATCCCGTATCGGTCATAAAAGACGCACAGCAGTTGGCAGCAGAAGCATTCGGCGCCAATAGCTGCTTTTTTGTTGTCAACGGCACAACTGCAGCAGTTCAGGCCATGGTAATGTCATCATGCAAGGCGGGGGAGAAAATAATCATGCCCCGCAATGTTCATATAAGCGCCATAAACGCGCTCATCCTGAGCGGAGCTATCCCGGTTTATATAGATCCCGGCATAAACAACAGGCTTGGCATAGCTTTGGGGATGTCAACCGATGATATAAAAAAGGGGATCGAAGAGAACCCGGATGCCAGGGCAATTCTTGTAAACAATCCAACTTACTACGGAATATGTTCAAACTTAAGGGAAATAGTTGAGCTGGCTCACAGTCACAATATGCTGGTACTGGTAGATGAAGCTCACGGCACCCATTTTTACTTTGGGGACGATATGCCTGTTTCAGCAATGGAGGCAGGTGCGGATATGGCCTCAGTAAGCATGCACAAGACCGGGGGTTCCTTAACCCAAAGCTCACTGCTGTTGTGCGGCGAAAATGTCAACTGCGACTATGTCAGGCAGATTATAGGTCTTACACAGACAACCAGTGCCTCGTATTTGCTGCTTACATCGCTTGATCTGGCAAGAAAGAACCTGAGCCTGAACGGAAGGGAGATTTTCAGAAAAACGGTTGAGTTTGCGGAATATGCCAGAAGGGAGATTAACAGCCTTGGCGGATATTATGCCTTTTCGAAGGAACTGGTTGATTATGACAGCGTGTATGACTTTGATGTGACGAAACTTTCAATTAACACAAGGGATACAGGCCTTGCAGGGATTGAGGTCTATGACATACTGCGGGACGATTATGGAATCCAGGTTGAGTTCGGAGACCTCGGCAATATTCTGGCGATTGTGTCTGCCGGTGACAGGGCAATGGAGATAGAACGCCTGATTTCCGCCCTGTACGAGATCAAAAGGCTTTATTCAAGAGAACCTAAAGGCATGCTCGATCACAATTATATAAATCCTGAGGTGGTGTATACACCTCAGAAAGCATTCTACAGCGAAAAGAAAATCATGCCGCTTAGGGACAGCAAAGGCAGGGTAAGCGGTGAATTCGTCATGGCCTATCCGCCTGGCATACCGGTTCTGGCCCCCGGCGAGAGGATAACCGGGGAAATAATAGATTATATTGCATATGCAAAGGAAAAGGGAAGCCTGCTCATGGGCACCCAGGATATGAGAATGGAAAATATTCTGGTGGTGGAGGGATAACATGGATTTGTGGTTTACTGAATATTATACAAAGAATGCCCGCTTTTCGATTAAGATAGATAAACCGGTAATCAGCCTGGAAAGTGAGTTTCAGCGAATAGACGTGTTTGATTCCTGCGCCTTCGGCAGGGTCCTGGTGCTGGACGGGTACCTGATGCTCACTGAAAAGGACGAGTTCATATACCATGAGATGATGACGCACATTCCAATGGCGGTAAACCCGGAAATCAGCGATGTTCTTGTTATTGGAGCAGGTGACGGCGGAGTGATAAGGGAGCTTGCAAAATACGATTCGGTTAAACGTATTGACATGGTGGAGATAGATGAAATGGTGGTGGACGTCTGCAGGAAGTACCTGCCGCAGACAGCATGCAGGCTCGATGATCCTCGCGTAAACATATATTTTGAGGACGGCCTTAAATTCGTCAGAAGAAAGAATAATGAATACGATTTAGTAATTGTTGATTCAACAGATCCCTTCGGGCCCGGGGAGGATCTGTTCACTAAGGAGTTCTACGGGAATTGCTACAAAGCACTGAAAGAAGCGGGTATCATGGTTAACCAGCATGAAAGCCCCTATTATCCGAATGATGCCAAGGCCATGCAAAAGGCTCATAAACAAATTAAGTCGGTTTTTCCGGTTGCACTGATCTACCAGGCCCATATACCCACCTATCCGTCGGGGCACTGGCTTTTCGGCTTTGCGTCAAAAGGCCTTGACCCAATCGCTGACCTGGACGGAAGATGGGATTCACTCGGCCTGAAGACAAGGTATTACAATACCGAATTGCACAAGGGTTGTTTCGCATTACCGACATATGTAAAGGAGTTAATGGAAAATGCCTGAAAGACAGTTTAATAATATTCTTGGCTGTGATAAAAACTATAACGAAAGTAAAATAGTGGTTTTCGGAGCACCCTTTGACGGAACGACATCCTATCGCCCCGGTGCAAGGTTCGCAAGCTCGGCGATACGAAGCGAGAGCTACTCGATTGAAACCTACAGCCCATACCAGGACAAGGATTTGGAGGATATCTTCGTATTCGACGCCGGTGACCTCGAACTGCCCCTGGGCAATACGGTGAAGGTCCTTGAACGGATTGAGGAATTTGTGTCCGCCGTATTGGATGACGGCAAAATACCGTTCATGATAGGCGGTGAGCACCTGGTCAGTTTGGGCGCGGTGCGCGCGGCAGTAAAAAAATACAGGGATCTTCACATAATCCATTTTGATGCGCATTCGGATTTGAGGGACGAGTACCTCGGAGAGAAACTGTCCCATGCAACGGTTATGAGGCGGTGCTGGGATTTGGTCGGGGATAGCAGGATTTTTCAGTTCGGGATAAGGAGCGGATCAAGGGAAGAGATTTACTGGGGAAGAGAGCATGTTCATACCAGTTTCTTCGGTTTCGGGCAGCTGGATGACATCGTAAATGCATTAAGGGGTAAGCCGGTATATTTTACCGTTGATTTGGATGTTCTTGATACCTCGGTATTCCCCGGTACCGGGACTCCAGAATCCGGCGGCGTGGCTTTCTGTGAGCTTCTCGATGCGGTTCGGAAGGTGTCGGAACTCGATATAGTCGCCCTCGATATGAACGAGCTGGCCCCGCCGCTTGATCCAACCGGGTCGTCAACTTCACTGGCCTGCAAACTTTTAAGGGAAATTCTTTTATATGTTTATAAATAGGCAGCTTTGCGGGACTTCTGATTTTCTTGCCAAAAATCTGGATTATTGGAGGGGTTAATATGGGAAAAGCATTAATTATCGGAGCCGGAGGAGTGGGCAGGGTTGTAGCCCACAAATGTGCACAGAATCCTGAAGTGTTTGAAGAAATTATGATAGCAAGCAGGACAAAATCAAAATGCGATCAGCTTAAGAAAGAGCTGGACGGCGGCAGATCAAAAATACACACTGCCGGGGTTGATGCCGATAACACGGAAGAACTCATAAACCTGATAAACAGTTTCAAACCTGATATTGTTATAAACGTTGCATTGCCTTACCAGGACCTGACCATTATGGATGCCTGCCTTGCAACAGGAACCGATTATGTGGATACAGCAAATTATGAGCCGCCCGATGTTCCAAAGTTTGAATACAAATGGCAGTGGGCATACAGGGAGAAGTTTGAGAAGGCAGGAATCACAGCCCTTTTGGGAAGCGGGTTTGATCCCGGGGTTACCGGTGTTTTCACAGCCTATGCTCAGAAACATTATTTTGACGAAATCCACTATATAGACATTTTGGATGCCAATGCCGGGGATCATGGCTATCCCTTTGCCACCAATTTCAATCCTGAAATCAATATTCGCGAAATAACGGCACCCGGCCTGTACTGGGAAAACGGCGAATGGATAGAAACAAAGCCGCTGGAAATCAAGAGAACATACAACTTTCCCGAAATAGGCAATATGGATATATATCTTCTGCACCATGAAGAGATAGAGTCCCTGGCCAAAAACATAAAGGGAGTAAAGAGAATCAGGTTCTGGATGACCTTTTCGGAGAGGTATCTTACCCATCTTCGCGTTCTCCAGAATGTGGGAATGACATCCATAGAGCCGATAGAATTCGAGGGTAAGCTGATACAGCCCCTTCAATTTTTGAAAGCCGTTCTGCCCGACCCGGCTTCGCTGGGACCGAGGACCAAAGGCAAAACCAATATCGGATGCATATTCCAGGGTATTAAGGACGGTAAGCCGCGAAGCTATTACGTCTATAATGTGTGCGATCACCAGGAATGTTACAGGGAAGTAGGCTCACAGGCAATATCATATACCGCCGGAGTACCGGCTATGATAGGCGCAATGATGGTATTGACGGGCAAATGGAAGAAGCCGGGCGTGTTTAACGTTGAAGAATTTGATCCCGATCCCTTTATGGATGCACTGAACAGGAACGGGCTGCCATGGAAGGAAAGTTTTTCGCCCGTGCTGCTGGATTAAAGGTGAGGATATGAACAGGAACATTCAGAACTTCAAAGCCATAGATTTGAATATTGATGTATCCGGACTTCCTACGCCGATATACATCGTGGATGAAAGGCTGCTTGAGAAGAACCTGAAAATACTGAAAAATGTTATCGACAGGACAAACTGCAGGATTCTTCTTGCACAAAAGGCCTTTTCGATGTTCTCGCTGTATCCCCTTATAGGAACCTACCTGAACGGTACGGCAGCCAGCTCCCTTTTTGAGGCAAGGCTGGGTTTTGAGGAGATGAAGGGCAGAGAGGTTCATATATATTCACCCGCATACAGGGAGGATGAGTTTGATGAGATCGTAAAAATATGCGATCATATAGTTTTTAACTCATTTTCCCAGTGGAACAGGTTCAGGGACAGGATAAAGGCTTCGGGCAGAAACATTGAATGCGGTATCAGGATAAACCCGGAGTATTCGGAAATTGAGACCGATATATATAATCCCTGTTTTACCGGCTCAAGGCTGGGCGTTACTCTTGAAAACTTCAGGGACGATGACCTGGATGGAATAAGCGGCCTGCATTTTCATACCATGTGCGAGCAGAACTCCGATGTCTTAAAACGCACGATCGATGTTGTGGACAGAAAGTTCGGGAAATATATAAAGAGGATGAAATGGATTAACTTCGGCGGCGGGCATCATATTACAAGGCCCGGTTATGATATTGACACGCTGGTCGAATGCATCATGTATATCAAAAACAAGTACGACGTGGAAGTGTACCTTGAACCCGGTGAAGCGATAGCTTTGAATGCCGGATACCTTGCGGCCCGGGTGCTGGATTTTGTGAAAAACAATATTGATATAGCAATCCTGGATACTTCTGCAGCCTGTCATATGCCTGATGTAATAGAGATGCCGTACAGACCGAAGATAGTAGGTGCGGGCGAACCCGGCCGGTACCCATATACCTACAGGCTTGGCGGACTTACCTGCCTGGCGGGTGATGTTATAGGGGATTACTCCTTTGAAGAACCCCTTAACGAAGGCGATATTCTGATATTTACCGACATGGCCATATACACGATGATCAAGAACAATACCTTTAACGGTGTAAACCTTCCTGCCATAGCAGTCTATAACGAAAAGGACGGGCTTAAAATAATAAAGCAGTTCGGATATGAGGATTTCAAGGGACGCCTTTCGTAATACGGGACAAGGGGGCCGGTTCCTGCCCCACTGTGGGACAAGGAATATGCCCTTCATATCGTTCAGCATCAAATCATACCACCCCGCGGATGAAATCGGTTTATATTCAAAAAATCTGCGGGGTTGTTTTTTTACTGAACCGGACAGGAAAATTTTACGACTATATAAATGAAAGCAGATAAGCGAGGTGGTGAATTTGGCTTTTTAAATGACGGCTGCGCAGAAGGAACTTTGATATCAAAGGCGGCAGAAGGCGATGACAAAGCGTTTGAACTGCTGATGAAGGCTCACCTCAAGGTTATATACAACTATATCTGCATTCATGTGGAAAGTAAGGAGGATGTTCAGGACCTGGTCCAGGAAACAATGCTTGGCGTATGGTCAGGCCTTAAGTATTTCAGGAATGATTCATCCTTCAGAACATGGGTAATGGGCATTACAAGAAGAAAGGTTTATGATTTCTACAGAAGCAGGTATAAAACCTCCGAGTTGACCATGCCTGAAGATGAAGGTTCGCTTGTTTCCGAGGATGAGCCTGACAGGCTCCTTGAAACCCTGGACGTTAACAGTGCCGTTAACAGGCTTAACAGCATGGAACAGGAGCTCGTTTTTCTGGCTTTCAATGCGCAGCTTACATACCAGGAAATATCAGAGGTTACCGGTATACCTTTGGGTACGGTGAAAAGCAGAATGTCGGGCGTCAGATCGAAGCTGAGAAAATATCTTGAAAAGGAGTGATGCGAAATTACTGATTGTCAGGATATTCAGGATATTTTAATCGATTATTTGAACTCGAGGCTTGCTGAAGAGGGCAGGCGTAAAGTTGTGCTTCACCTCGCAGGCTGCAAGGCATGCAGGGAAGAGATGGCTTTATTGATAAAACTTAAAAAAAACCAGGAAGAAAATTTAAAGGAAGTGCCCCAGGAAATTAAAACATCTGCTTTCAGTCAAATACCGAAGAAAAAGACATGGCAAAATGTATTTCAATGTCTTGATCCGCTTTATGATGCTATGAAACTTGTAGGAATGACTGTTCGGTTTGCAACAGAATTAATATGAATAAAGGAGGAAACTGTTATGTCAGATGAAATTCCGGTAAAAGAAATAGGTCAGCTTTTGGAGGATGTTTCAGAAAAGCTCCCCAAAATTCTCAATGGGATTATGGACACATTGTATTCCGCTGAATCCGGCAGAAAAGTAGGCCAGGCGGTCGGAGGTTTCTATAAGGAACTTATTGATTCAGGCATTCCGTCGGAGGACGCACTTAAGATGGCGAAGGATTTCATGTTTTCCATCAAGGACATGGCGAACGCTTTTGGCTCCAAAACCGGGAAGTCTGAATAGCCATGACGGTAATACGCTTTATTAAATTTGTTCTTAAACTGCTGTTATTCATAATCCTCCTTCCGGTTCTGGCCATCCTGGTTCTGTTAAGAATGTGCCATTACAGAATGGTATTGGTAAAACACATGATTCTGTCAGGAATGCCGAAAGAGTATGCAAAACAGCTTGCAAGGGAATCTAAACCAGGAAACATTACAGGCTGGACTTCCATCCTGAAAAAACCGAAATAAAACATTGCTTTTCGCAATATTCGGCTTTTTGGGAAGTACAGGTATTATCACTGCCAACGGGTTAACCACGGCAGATAAATAATCCTGCAAATATGAACAGATGAACACGGCAAGCCTGGATTAACCGGTTAACCCCCCGATATATGTCAAAAGTATGTCGGGGGTTTAATTTTATGCATACCAATTAAAGTCGGCGAATCATGTCACCGTAAAGGAAAAACAGTATCCTGAACATCAAAAATTGTGTTTAAGTTATTATCCGGTGGTATGATAAAATTATTATATTTAATTAAGTTACTGCTTCCATGAACTGCAGCTCATAACGGCAAGAGTTAAGGATAAAGGATCAGCCCGCTGTTTAATGTTTGGTAACGCTGATTTATGATTATATTTTATGGGTTATATTGGCGGATAGTGTTGAAACCTTCGGATATGAAGGGTTTTGAGCATAATTCGGAACTGTTGTTAAACTGTCCGGAAATGACGGGAGGGTATTGTGGACTTAAAAACAGTTATATTATTGCTCGCAGTCGGTTCCTTTCTATTCGGGCTGCTTTTGCTGGTTTTCAAATTTAATAAAAAGGATCCGCAGGAAGTTCCTTTCTGGATTGTAGCAAAACTACTGCAGGCTGCCGGCTCCATGATGCTTTACTACAGGACTGATACCTTTGACATTTTGACAATTATTGCAAATATAGCTTTATTGTCCGGCTGTGCCTATGAAGCATGGGCTATCCGGGTTTTGACCGGACACCCTGTTAAACGCCGGCTGCATGTCACAACAGCGGTCGGGATAATACTGGTATGCTCATTTACAGTGTTTCTGGACATGCCTTACAGGACGGGGGTTGTTTTTCTGCTCCAGAGCCTTTTTTACTTTCTGCCGGGTTATTACCTGTTTGTAAAATCAGGGAAGAGGTTTTCACTGCAGTTGATTTTGGCAGTATGTTATTGTGTAACCGGCTCGATATTTTTAACTGGCGCTGTTTCATGCCTATTCTTTCCCAAAACTGCCGTAAACATGGCCGAAAAACCCATATCCGGAATGATACCGGGAGCAAGTTTCTGCCTGTTTTTAGTCAGCGGATTTATTATGCTGATGCTTGCGAAAGAAAGAAGCGACATTAAGGTGCAGGAAATACAGAAAACCCTGAAAAAGAGTGAGAGCAGGTTCCAGCAAATCGTGGAAACAGCTATTGAAGGCATTCTTATTTTTGATAACCGGTACAGGATTACCTTTGCAAACAAAAACATGGCTTCAATGCTTGGATACACCGTTGAAGAAATGATTGGAAGGTCGTATGTTTCATTTTTCCCGGAAAGCCACCTGGATGTATATTATCAGCAGGAGTCCCTCCGCAAAAAAGGTGCAGACTCTGTCTATGAATGCTGCCTGTTAAGAAAGGACGGGAACAGGCACTGGTTTTTGATCTCCGCAAAGGCCATACTTGACGATTTCGGAGGCTTTGACGGCTCCTTTGCGATGCTGACCGATATTAATGAAAGAAAAGAAATGGAACGGCTGCTTGAAGAGTCCAACCGCCTGCTGACTGAACTGAGCAACATGGATAGCCTTACGGAAATTGCGAACAGAAGACGGTTCGATGCCGTTCTCGAACATGAGTATTCCAGGCTCAGGCATTCAAATTCCAAACTGTCAATAATTTTGTTTGATATTGACCATTTTAAGGAGTATAATGATTACTACGGGCATGTTATGGGAGACGTTGTCCTGCGCAGAATAGGAGAAGTATTGGCACAATCAATCCGCTCAGCTGATTTGGCAGCCCGTTATGGCGGGGAAGAGTTTGCCTGCATATTGCCCGATACCGACATTAATAATGCGGTGAGCATAGCAGAAAGAATAAGGCAGAGAATTCAGGACCTGAAAATAGAACATAAGAAGTCACCTGTATCGGATTATGTTACAGCAAGTTTCGGCGTAGCAACAGTTCAGTATTCTCCTGAAACCACCCTCGACGAAATTGTGAATATTGCTGACAGGTTGCTGTATAAAGCAAAAACGGCAGGGCGTAACAGGACAGAATATGCCTGGGAAAAGAAGGACAGGTATCCTGTCTCATCTTAATCCTTTATTTTCAGGAAGCTGGTCTGAATGATTTATAAATATGAACACTGGATTATGTAACTTACCCTAAGTGCATAATATGCAATTGCGTGTTTACATATTAATGCCAGTGTATCTGTGATGATATTATACTTCAAAGCTGCTAAGCAAATCCATTCAACAGATTTACAGGTTAACAAAAGGAAAACGGTATAAGTAACAGCATATAGGTAAGTATTTTATAGATTGCCTGGTGGCATGAAAAAACAATATCGTATTTTTGCTCCATGAACTGCCGCATATGGAGGGACTGGTAACAAAAAACATAAGGTATGCTGTTTAATAATTGGTATGGCTGTTTTATAATATTGTAATCAATAATAATAATGTTGAAGAATAAAATATATTTATGATGGGAGACGATACTCAGCGCTGAATCTGAAAGTCATAGACGCAATGTGATTCACTGAACGTTTGATTTGGCGGCTGCGGTGGCGAAAAGTCTGCCTGCACTGAATAATACGGAAAGCATTATCTTCGGCAGCAGGTACCGGCTTACAGGGAAGCTGCCTTTTTGTCTACAGCATGGGGTGAATATTATGAGCCTGGCAAGTAATGCTATTTTAAACATATATTCAATTACAATACTTCTTGTTATCTATTTTCATGCTATGAAATTTTTTGAAAAGAATTCCTTATCCGACAGACTCTATATGCTTATATTATACGTAACTGTTTTATTGCTGGGGATAGATATATTAAGCAGGTTTGACGGCAGCGCTTCTGTTGTTTATCGTGTACTGAATCATGCGGGAAACTTCTTAATGTTTGTTATGAGCCCGGTTTTGCCAATGTTATGGGTGTCGTATGTTCACTTTAAGGTATACCAGGATGAGAGAAGAACAAGGAAACTTTTCTACCCGTTCTGCATAGTTTTTGTCATCAATACTTTAGCTGTGATACTCTCCCAGTTTTACGGATGGCTTTACTATATTGGTTCGGATAATATATACCACAGGGGTCCGTTTTTTTTAGTACCGGCTTTTGCCATAATTATGCTTATGCTTGCGGCTTTCGCAATAACTGTAGCAAACCGCGGAAGGCTGGAAAGAAGAAGTTTCTTCTCGATTGTCTTTGTTCCGGTGGTTCCGTTTATTTGCATCATACTGCAGGTTGTGTTCTATGGAATGTCACTGGTACTGAACGGCGTTGTTATTTCCCTTCTGGTTGTGTTTATAAACATTCAGAATCACAGCCTGTACACCGACTATCTGACGGGGTTGGATAACCGGAAAAAGCTGGATGCATACTTAAAGGAAAAGGTTGGTTTATACGGGGAAGAAAAGGGTTTGTGCGCTGTCTTGATAGATATTAACAACTTTAAGCAAATAAACGATACCTATGGGCATGACATGGGGGATATTGCACTTGAAAACGCGGCAAAACTGATTAAAAACTGTGTCCGCTCAAGTGACCTGGTTGCGAGGTTCGGCGGCGATGAATTCTGTATCATCATGGAAAAATCAAGCGAAAGCGATTTGGAAGCACTGGTTTGCAGAATAAACAACTGCCTCGAAGAATATAACAGGTCGGGTTTCCATCCCTATGAACTTAAGTTCAGTATGGGCTATGCAGTGTATGATCACCGGTCGCACAACAGCGCGGCGGATTTCCTGAAACAGATCGACATGCTTATGTACCAGGATAAAAAGGCCTGCAAGAACAGGATTCCGAATACTTAGCAGGCTAAATGGCACGTTTGGCGGTAAAAAACGTTATGAGTGCCGGCAAATTCGGTTCCGAATAATTCACCCATTTATCCGAATGACATAAGAATGCCACCGACCATTTGAGCAGGACAGAGTACATAGGATATAATGACATAACACGGCCGAACCATTGGTGCCGTATGGGTATTATTGACAATATGTTTTTTATGGTGCTATTATAGTATGTAATACAGGTTTTCAGCCTATGTAGTTAAATAAGTCTGTATCACAGGTAGTTGTGGTTATAAACTCTGTCATGATATTCCGATGCATTCCATGATGAATTCACTTCATCAGAAGGGAAGAACCAGCATGTTTAAGGTTTTTCTTGTCGAGGATGAAAAAGTTGTACGGGAAGGCATACGTAAGAACGTTCTGTGGGAGCAGTACGGCTTTCAATATACTGGTGACGCTTCTGACGGTGAGCTTGCTCTTCCTATGATTCGCAAAATACAGCCCGATCTCCTTATTACAGATATTAAAATGCCGTTTATGGACGGTCTGTCGTTGATCAAACTGGTACGAAAAGAGCTGCCCAGGACAAAAATCGTGATAATCAGCGGATACGACGATTTTTCATATGCCCAAGAGGCTATTCATTTGGGTGTGGATCAGTACCTGCTCAAACCCATTATCAAGGATAAACTGGTGGAAATGCTGGTTGAAATGCGGGATAAAATTCAGGAAGAGCTGCATCAGCAGCAGTACATAGAGAATTTTAAACGGGAGGCCCGGGAGTACGAAAATTTCGCACGCAGGAGATTCTTTGAGAAAATAGTCACCGGCGGCCTGAGTGTTCCCGAAATCTGTGAGACTGCAAAGAATCTGAACATCGAAATAAGCGCTCCGTTCTACAATATTGTGCTTTTTTCACTCAGCAGCGCTGAATACGATGGCAGTGCACCTGAAAGCTATACCGAGAATCTTGCCGGGGTACAGAACAGGGTTACCGGGTGTTTCATTGATCATCCCGGGATGATTTTATTCCGATGGAATATTACAACATATGCAGTACTGGTAAAAGGCTCTGAAGACGATATCGGGCTTAATACGGCGAAATGCATCGAAAACATCAGGGACATCTGTGTTGCGGCAGGAAAGGATGTAAGCTGGTATATTGCATGCGGTACACCTGTATCACGTCTAAGTTCCATTCCGGGCTGCTTTGCAGAGGCAAGCCGCATACTATCATACCGGTATTTATGTCCCGAGAAGCATATCCTTACAGAGGCCATCATAATGAACCTTCGGAAAAACAGCGGTTCACAGATAGATGCACATAAGGAAATCGATCCGGATCATATCAGGAAGTTCCTAAGCAGCGGAACTGAAAAAGAAACAGATGACTTTATTGATCAAATACTTCAGAACGTCGGCATGGAGTTTGCTTCACTGCCGATATTCTGCAGGTACCTGGAAATGGCTGTTTATTTTGCGGCTGTAAAATACCTGGATTCAATCGGCTCAAACTCCGGCATCTTATGGTCTCCGGAATTCCGGCCCGATGAACGTGTGGCCGATATTGATGAAGCAAAACGGTATGTACGCAAGATTATTAAACAGACAATCGAACTGCGTGATCTTGAAAGCATAAAGCAGTACCGCGATATTTTGAGGCATGCCATTGATTTCATAGACAGGAATTTTTCGGATGCATCGATTTCACTTGACAGGGTCGCGAAGGAAGTGAATATCAGTCCGAACTACCTGTCGGCGATATTCAGCCAGGAAGTTGGACAAACCCTGATAGAGTATCTCACCTTCAGGCGTATCGAGGAAGCAAAACGCATGCTCCGTCAGACCGACAAACTTTCAGGCGAGATTGCGTCAGAAGTCGGGTACAAGGATTCACGCTATTTCAGTTTTGTTTTCAAGAAAATTACGGGCTGTACACCCAGCGAATATCGAAAAGGGGCAAAACAGTGAGCAGGAATAGCCGGCGCAAGGATAAAAAAATAAAGCTGCAGGGCAGACTCTGGAACATGATTCTGCTGGTATCATTACCCCTGGTGATTGTTATTATCGTGCTTGCATCAGTCGGGATTGTGTATGCATTCCGGTACAATGCAATACTTAATAATGTCACAACGGCCTCGGAATTCAACCAGAATTTTAAAGATGATGTGGATTTGAAAATGTATTATTTCGTTATTGACAGCCAGTATTCCGAAGGCCTTCCTCTCAAAGAGGTCCAGTCGGCGAAGGAGATTGCGGAAAAACTTTACCATACGACAACCCAGAAAAACAGCAAGCGGGCAATCAGCAGCGTTCTGAACCTGTGCGGCAACCTTGAGGAGAAAATGCAGCAAATCGCTGAAACAAAAGAATACGATTCCCGTGTTGATCAGCTGGAGAAAAATATATATATAATTACCGACCTGATACAGAGATTCATGTACACTTACCTCTATTACGAAGCAGCGTATCTGAACAGTTTGCAGTCCGGCATGGTTACAAATATGATTGTTCTGATGGTTATAACTATAGTATTTTCGCTTGTGCTGCTTTATTTCCTTCTTGCAAGCTCGAAAAAACTCAGCCGCAAGATTGTTGATCCGATAGACATGATATGCGAACGCCTTGAAGCAATAGGCAAGGGCAGCCTGGCGGTTTGTGAGCCAATCCAGGCTGATGTCGAGGAAATACAGATTCTTTCCAACGGTATTGAAAACATGGTTGAGCGGTTGATTAAGCTGATAGAAAAAAACACCGAACAGGAAAAGCAGCGCAGACGCACCGAATTTGCATTAATGCAGGCCCAGATAAATCCGCATTTCCTTTATAATACTCTCGACACCCTTGTGTGGCTTATTGAGTCAGGAGAAATCAGCGAAGCGGTGAAAATTGTTGCAAGTCTCTCAAACTATTTCCGTTTCTCATTAAGCCGCGGGAAAAACGTGATTACTGTTGAAGAGGAAGAACAGCATATTCGAAGCTATCTCGAAATCCAGCAGATGCGTTACCAGGATTTAATGGAATATGAAATTGACATTCCGGAAGAGGTAAAAAAGTATATCCTTCCGAAACTTACCCTTCAGCCTGTTGTGGAAAATGCACTGTATCACGGCATAAAGAATACGCGGAGAAAAGGTACAATACGTTTGACAGGCAGAGTGGAAAACGAACGTATCATCCTGGAAGTGACCGACGACGGGTGCGGTATGACCGGGGAACGCCTTGAAGAGGTCAGAGCCTCTCTTACTGATAATAAGAGGGAAGGCTTCGGTTTGAGAACGGTTCACCAAAGAATACAGATACTGTTCGGCCCGGAATACGGTTTGGCAATTGAGAGCAAACCCGATGAAGGAACAAGGGTTATTGTAACCATTCCAATGAAGACGAGCGACAAGGAGATGTCATTATGAGAAAATTTCTTATCCTGTTGTTCTGTTCGCTGACAGTTTTTTGCTGCAGTTGTGCGAAGGAAGAGCAGCCTTTATCAGGAACCGGCGAGGATGATACAATTGTAGTTGGTCTTTCACAGGTAGGGGCTGAATCGGAATGGCGGGTGGCCAATACCGAGAGTATGAAGTCAACCTTGTCCGAGGAAAACGGATACATGCTGATTTTTGATGATGCCCGGCAGGAACAGGAAAACCAGATCAGGGCTATCAGGATGTTTATA
>LFSH01000060.1 GCA_001513105.1 Clostridiales bacterium DTU070
CAGTAACGGGAATCCAAAATAAAATATCGCCAACCTACTTTCCATTCATCATTTTGATCAGCTTCAACTCACTATTTGCTTTTTATATTTTAAAGACACTCGCCGAGGATTTTAAATTTCAAAAATTCACAACTGCCCTCAGGAGCAATTGGAACAATTATTAAACGATTAACATAACCAAAATAAAAGCTATTTTTGAAACATACTGGGAGAGATAAATAAAAGAAAAAAGCACTTATATATTTCCTATCATTAAAATATTCTTTATTAAAGTTTTGTTTTGTGTAATTAATAAATCTATTATCCAATTCTTCAGCTGATTGAGAAAGTGGTTTATTATTTATAATTTGGTCTTCTTGTTTAAATAAATTTTCTATTGATAAAGCAATTATACCTGGATTATCGTATTTGGATATTTGCTTTTCGGCTTCTTTAATCCGTTTTTCTATTTTTTTCTGACTTGATAATCTTTTCGCTGCAACAGGATAATCTATTCTGTCATAATGAAATATAAAATCGGGTTCACACATTTTCACAGTACAACCATTATTCTTAAGCAATGCTGCAATAGAAAATTGAAATTGTAAATCTCTTGGTGTTTGATTAGCATCGCCAAAATGAAGTATATTCCCATCAAACAATCTTTTTAGTTCACTCATTGAAGCATCTTTATATATGCCGGAAGAATAGATCATCTCAAGTTCAACAAAGTCTTTGAATCCGGCAAGGAGTTCAATATGCTTTTCTGAGCTGAAGAAAGGCAAATCATTGTTCTGATACAGTTTTTCGTATTCTTTAACAAACTTCGAAAACCTGTTATTCGGGTTTATGCCGTATATAGAACAAAAAAAATTAACAATTTCTTTTCCTCTTTTAATTATGTAAATAGGTTCAAATACTTTGAATTTTTCCATAATACTATTTCAACAAAAGATACTTAATACTTAAGAAAAAAAGCTGTTTTGCTCAAATACAATATGAGGCTATTTCGTTGCTTTTTTATTACCTTTAAGTACGGTAATTTGTATATCCTGCTTTTCTACTTTGGCTGATAACTCTGCCAGTTGCGACTTGATTTCTTCCTGGCCTTCGGCAAGCTGTTTATAACCATCGAATAGGGCATCAAGTTTTTTACCGTGTTCATTTTCAATTCGGGCAATATCTGCTTTATCGGACTTTTTATCAAGTATTCGTTTAATGTCGGTTATTTCATCTTTAAGGTCTGCATACATCTTTTCAAGCAATTCAAAAATCTTATCTTCCACCTACTCCGCCTCCTTGTTCTTGTAAAAAATTATATCATAATGAGGTGAGAAAAAGAAACTAAAAATATTACAGTCGATTTTCAATTTACAGACGTTTTTATAAATTTATATTCAGTTTAAAAGAAAATCAATCCTTGGGCAAAATAGGCGATATTCTGTTGAGAAAGGAAACAGGTTTTTCTTAATTTTACTCGATAATAATCGTGTCAATTAACCTATTAACTGTAATAATGATTATTTATATTCCAATGAAATTTCATTTTATATTTTCTCGATAATTATATGGTGAAAAACAAAGTTAATAGCAATGATGTCATTAAGTTATGTATGGTTTATTACCAGTAATATCACTTGAAATGTCACCTGGAATATGAAAAATGAGAGGTTATACAATAATTACAGGTAATCAAAAGTTTATGATATGGAAGTGTATAATCGTGTGAAATAATAGACAAATGGTTAAAATCAAATTGTAATGATGCAAATACATCATGTCAGGTTTCAGTATCTTAGCTCCAAAATAAACTTATTTACATAATGCAAATTACTTTTGTATGCTCTTTGTCGCTTAACATGTAGTATTAAGGGAAATACAAGGGGCAGAATAAGCCCCTCTTTTTTAATGATAATAGTATACATGCTCATCAAGAGCACTTCTAATTTCATTTAATACTTGCTGCAAATTAACATAACCTGCATGGCCATGGTCAATATCTGCAAAATTGCTGCTTACCCAGCTACGGGTTGCATATCTGGATTCACCATCGGTTAATTCTTTAAACTGTGCGTTTCCGCAGTATATTGTGCCTACGATTGAATAGTTTCCTGTTCCATCCAATCCAATATTGCCAATCAAAGAGCCATTCCTATAAAACTCAACCTTGCTATAACCAGAGCTGGATTAAATGCAAACGCCTTCTTTTCTATTACTTGAATTATAACAAACAAGTCCATCTGATGTTATTTGCAGTCTTTTACCGCTTGATGCTGTTCGCATGAAAAGAGGATCACCGCTAAAGAATTAGCTGAAAAAGCCAAGATTGAAATCTGAGCAGTACGCAAGGTTTTAAGCGGTAAATCGGTGAAGCATACAACAGCAAATGCTGTAAGTGATGCTTTAGGGGTAAATGTAAACAAAATATTCGATTTGAATGGGGAACCGGCTGCATTGTCGGATCAAACCATAAGACATCATCACAGATTAATTTCTTCAATTCTTCAGACTGCTGTTTATTGGCAGTTTATATTAAGTAATCCTGCCGCAAGAGTAAAACCTCCAAGGGTGGAGAAACGGGAAGCGGCCCATTATGATGACAAAACAGTGGAGAGAATGCTTGAATTGCTTGAAAATGAACCGCTGAAATACAAAACCATGATATATGTCACGCTGTTTACAGGATGTCGACTGGGTGAATTATGCGGAATAGAATGGCCCGATATTGATTTTGAAAGCAAACTGATAAGGAGCAGACAGGCTTCACAGTATATTTCAGGTATAGGAACGTTTACAAAAACTTCTAAGAATGAATCCAGTATTAGGGTTATTTCAATGCCCGAAATCCTGGTCAATGTATTAGCAAAATATAAAGTATGGTGGAATGAACAGAAGCTGTCCCATGGTGATTTATGGGATAAGGAAAGCAATCGATTATTTGTCCAGTGGAATGGAAAACCAATTCATCCGTCAACTCCTACTAAGTGGTTTAAGAAGTTCAGAGAGAAATATGGACTTCCGGAAATGAATTTCCACGGATTAAGGCACACAAATACCAGCTTGCTTATCAGTATGGGCACAGATGTTCAGACGGTTGCCAAGCGTTTGGGGCACACAAAACCTACAACTACGACATCAGTATATTCTCATTTCCTCAGGCGGCCAGACAAAGAAGCGGCAGAAAAACTTGATAGTTTGTTTAATCAAAAAGAAAAGGACAAAATGAGAACTGCACAATAACTTTAAATAACGTTCATAAATTCTGTATCTTTTCATAGCTTTTTTACTAAATAGTCCCCATTTGGTCCCCAAAACGATATTATAAAACACCTGTAAAAATATAGCAAAAGCCTGTAATAGTTAATATTACAGGCTTTCATTTGGCAGGGGAGACAGGGATCGAACCCGCGGCCCACGGTTTTGGAGACCGTTGCTCTACCAGCTGAGCTACTCCCCTTTGTGTGACGAATTAAAGTATACAATAAAGGCGTATGAAATGTCAATATCAAACGAAAGTTTTATTATTCCGCGGCCTGTCCGTTTCCCTTATACGCCTTAAGCATGTAAATAGGAAGCCCGAGGCTTGTAAACTTCTCCTCGTACTCGGTTTTTATGTTTCCCTCCGCGAAAGAGCTGTTGTGCAGATCATAAGTTACATCCTTCAGAAGAAAGCCTGCTGCTTCAAACTGTTCAATGGAATATTCGAAAAAATCCCTGTTATCGGTTTTAAATTTTATGACTCCGTCATCTTTCAGTACTTTTTTATACAGTTCAAGAAATTTTATATTTGTCAGTCTTCGCTTGGCATGCTTTTTCTTCGGCCAGGGATCGGAAAAATTAAGGTAAATGCATTCCAGTTCACCGGCTTCAAAAAACTCCGCCAGTTTCTCAGCGTCGGCATTTGTTGCAGCAAGGTTCGGTATTCCTTCTTCGGGCAGTTTTTTTATAAGTTTGCCGAGAACGGGCATGTACTTTTCCATCGCTATATAATTTATATCCCTGTTCAGGTCCGCAAGGGTTATGATGAAATTACCCTTTCCTGATCCGATTTCCAGGTGTACAGGGTTGGTGTTGTGAAAGCATTCTTCAGCCCATTTTCCTGCATAATTATCGGGCTGCCTGATAAAATTCGGATGGTTGTATGCAAAATCCAGGGATTTTGGTACATTTCTCAGCCTCAAAGGTAATGGCCTCCTTTAACATACAATAATTCTTTCTTTTTGCCGGCGGCCGGAATAAGAAGGCAGGCACCGGTAGATTATAATTAAAGCAAATCTATTATACTTTTTCTATCCGGCATTGTAAATAAACAATACTATAACTGAAAAGATGTGTTAAATACCCTTATTTGAAAAAGTAAATTCTATCCCCATAGATACCTAATGTGGAATTTACTTTTTCAAATTCAAAAGTGGAAATTAGTTTTTCA
>LFSH01000099.1 GCA_001513105.1 Clostridiales bacterium DTU070
AAGAATGGCTGATAAAATACGCCGAAGTGGTGAAACTGGCAGACGCGCTGGACTCAAAATCCGTTTCGCCTTTTTACCAAGCATAAGCTAAAAGCCTTGAAAAATCAAGGGTTTTGACAATTTAATAAGGCGATTAAATCTTAACATCCCTCCACTACATCCCTCCAAAATCCAAATGATGTAGAGGATGCGGATAAAACTAACAAGCCGATGTGGCGGAATTGGCAGACGCCCACGACTCAAAATCGTGTGCTGTAATGGCGTGTGGGTTCGACTCCCACCATCGGCACCAGAAAATAATGCTCCATAGTTAGCGGCTATGGAGCTTTTTTTTATTTCTGATGCTCCTGCACTTGAGCCTGTATCGGCGACAGTACGGATAAAATCGCATTGGCAGTGTTTACCTTGCTACTGTAATCCAAGTGGGTGTATATGTTAGCGGTCGTCGATATATCGCTATGACCTAACCACTGCTGGATTTCTTTCAGGCTGACACCATTGGCGTACAGCAAGCTCGCACACGAGTGCCTCAAGTCATGGAATCTTATCCTACGCAAGTTGTGGCGAGCCAATAAAATCTGAAAATGCTGCGATATGTAGTTAGGTTTAATTCTCTCACCCACCGCATTGACGCAGACAAAATCAATGTACTTGGTGTTGTAACTGCTACCGCACAGACGCCTGTTTTCCTCCTGCTCCTGCTTGATTTTGAGGAGTAAATCCCGCACTGGCTCGACAAGTGGCAGTGTACGCCTGCTCGACTTCGTCTTGGTGCGTGCCTTTTCAACAAGGATGTTGCCGTTTCCTGCTCCCAAACTTGCCTCAGTAACTGTAAACTCTACGGAGAGTTTGTTGCCGATAAAATCAATAGCAGACCACTTCAATCCGACTATTTCACTTCTTCTCAAGCCATAATATGACGCCAAGATTATTGGCAGTTCTAATGGGTCGCCCTTTGATACTTCAAACAGTTTGGCAATTTCATCGGCATTGTAGTAAGATGCTGTAAAGGTCGCTGGTTTAGGTCGCTCAATCTTATCGGCTGGGTTTGACCTTATAAGGTCGAGTTTATAGGCGTGCTGTAAGGCTTTGCGAATGTTGGCATGACGACGCAATACCGTGGTTGACGACAATCCCTTAGCCAGCTCGGCTTGATAGTAGTCTTGGAGGTATTTCGGATTTTCCTCAATGTCGGTCAGAGTTAAGTTAAGGCCGATAAAATACGGTATAATGCTCTCCTTGATACCACTGCTGTAAGATGAAAATGTGGTCTCTGCAACCCTTGATTTCATCATTTCAAGCCATTCAAGCATGAAGTCCACGAATAAAACTGACACCTCGTTTGTCGCTGGATTTATACCTTTGGCTGGGTTGCTGGAAATCAAGCCCTCTGCTACTGCATAGTCAAGCGATGCGGTAATGATTTCATGCAGTTGCAGGATTGTTTTCTTAGAGGCACGGTCTCTCTTTAAGTGGTTATAATAAGCCTCAAGGGTTGATGTTTTCACTTCCGAGACAGGTATACCCAAACTGCCAAAATACGGACCGATAAAAGTCTTGACGTTATGTGCATAGATTGCGTAAGTATCTTCGTCGAGGTCTTTGATGGCAGTTTCGCTGAGCCAATGCTGTAAAAACGCATGATATGGCGTCGCCTCTGCGGATAAAAGGTCGTCTGGCTTATAGTTCTTTCGTGCCTCCAACAGCATTGCTTCGGCTCTTTTCTTATTGCCTTTTACAGGCAGTCCTGTGCTTATTGACTTGGTCTTACGCTTGCCAGTCACATCCTTGTAATTTAATATTATGTGGTAATAGCCATTTTTTTCTCGTAGATGTCCTGCTAACAAAGTAATCTTAACCTCCTTTTTTTTGATAGCAGCCTATCTACCACTGACACATATCAGTATACCGGTAGAGTAGGTTGCGTGCAATAACAGACGTAGCGGATTATGCACATAGGCCGATAAAACGTAGTACGTTGATTTTAGGTATCTTATAAGTGCGACCTATCTTGATGTGCTGTATACTGCCGTCTTGTAGTAGCTTATATGCGGTCTTTGTGCTGATACCCAGCATTACACTTAACTGCTCAACGTCAACGACGTCGGGGTAGTTTGAAAAAATACCGTTGTTTACTGTGTTATTGTCCATGTTATCACTCCTCCTATGGGTTTATATTGGTTGGGGGGTTGTAGATGACGCACATACGCATACATCATCCCTTGGCAATACCCATATAGAGGCAAACTGCTGAATAGATTGGCGAGCAGGCACCGATAAAACTGCCTGTTGCCTCACCTGCAATATTGTGATGGGAGCTATTACATATATCTGTATAACAGGTGCTGTCGCAGTAGCCGTTACCGTAGCTCTACGACGTATTAAAATGCGAGAAAATACCTTCTTATCGCCGATAAAACCATTGTTGAGCTTACCTACTACCTCAAACTGATTGTAGTCAAGTTGCCCGATGATGGTTATAGGCACGCCCATAAGTCCATCATAATTGCAGGGGATGTCAGCTACACGGTCTACATTTATTGCGTCTACAGGTGCGGTAGCTGTAGGTTTGCCCTTTGTGTTCTTCGCCTCGTACTTAGGATATAGGTCAGGCGAATAAAACTTGCTCAATTGCAGTGGCTTCCTGTTGGTTACAGGCAAATTAGTCCACCAGCATATCCCATGTACCTCCGCATATTTAGTGGTGTTAGATGTTGTTTTTCCGTCGTAATGCTCTGGCACTGCAAACTTAAGGGTCTTGTTAAAGTTGGTATAACCTGTCGTGATTTTGCCTGCTTTGACGCCATCAAGTATTGATTGGTAGTTGATGGCGTGTATTGTGCCAAGTAGGATGAAGGTTTTGTTGCTGGCGATGATAAGGTCTATAAAATCCCGCCACAACGAAAATGGAGGGTTGGTAATCACTATATCAGCCGAGTTTAGGATGGCAATACACTCCTCTGCTCGGAAATCACCATCGCCCTCTAAGGTCGTAAGCTCACGGATAAAACCTTCTGCGTTGTCGGCTCTTGAAACAGTTAATTTCACTGGCTTTTGCGTAGATGTTTGCGGGTCTATGTAGTGTGTTGCTATAAGTGCTTTTAAACCATAAGCATTAAAATTGTCGCAGAGGTAACGGACGAAATTACTGCTTGTTGGGTCATCACAGTTGCAGTAAACTACTTTGCCCTTTAACTCATTTCTGTGATTTTGAAGTTCTGCAGCGATGTCCTCATACAGTGTATAAAACTCGTCATGTTTCTGTGTGCGTGCCTGTCTAAGACTTTTGTTTGTGGTTGCCATCTGATAAACCCCCATGATATCGAAATTTATGGGGTGTTTTGAACAGGGCACACCAATGCAACGAAAAATTTATAAGAATTTTTGCAGAAAATGTGCATATTTCGGACACATACGGACACTGTTTTCGAAAACATCCGGACAGTGATTTCGGAA
>LFSH01000107.1 GCA_001513105.1 Clostridiales bacterium DTU070
AATTTACATAATTGCACCTTAAAAAGCTGATTTTGCCTAACCTTTTCGGACAGTCTGGCCATAATAAAGGCTTTCAGGATTTTACCCGGAAGCCTTTATTATGGTTAAAGCTCAATAATTGCGACAAAATTGTGACTTTTCAAAAATTCTTAAGTGATAACCATCTTATGTTTCTCGGGCCTCTGTTACCTGATTATCCCCTACATATACACCCACATGCCCTGACTTCCGGACGCATATATCTCCGATATCGTGTGAACAGGCACAATAAAAGAGCCCTGTTCACAGAGCTCTTATTAAAGACAGTTATTCTATTAGAATTTATTATAACATATTAATCGGACAAAGAAAGCTCAATTCCCGAACACGAAACAGACAACCTGTTATATTATCTGTTCGCCCTATAATCTATAATTCCGTTCGGAAGATTTACTTCTCTTATTGCTTTTTCCTTTAGTAGCTCATATATAATAAGTTTCATAAAAGGATTACTTGTTACTTCTACAGTCTCTTTTATCTCTCTAATATATTGCTTGTAACCACCATGTTTCGAAATTTCTCTGAGTACAGCTTGTTTTTTTGCCTCAAAATAGCTATCCATAAATGTTACAGCCTTTTCGGTTAATAGCTGACCATCACGTACAAGATAACCTTCGTTCACCAGTTCATCAAGTCGTTCAGAATCTTCCATATGCCAAACCAATAAGTCCATGTAAAGTTCATCATTTTTTATAACCACAGATACCACCTCCTATTTTTATTATTCAACATGTCATTTATTTTCCCTGCAATATTTTGTTGATATTTTGCTTTTTTTCCTTTGCATAGCATGCGCTGCATGAAACCATTTAACAGTACCAAACGGACGATTGCATATGTATTCCTGAAAAAGCACTAATAAATCCGGATATATTATGATATAATCCGAAGTATAGTGGAATAATGCAGAAGAACTCAGGAAAGAACCTATAAAGATATAGCGCTCAGAACATGCAGGAGAAAGTTTTAGTGGAGGACGAACAAATGGAGAGTTCTTTACCGGCCCCTGTAAAGGAGTTCCGTTCCGATACCCTGATATATGAGAGCGTGGGTATGTATATTTCTCTTCCAAAAGGTGATTTTACTTTTTTTACTCGCGGAAGCCACCGGCATCGGGGTTATGAGTTTATGCTTCCGATAACAGATATGCCTTTGGTGGAAATTGACGGTAATATTATTTATGCACGCAAATATCATGTTCTGCCCATTAATCCCATGCAGGAACACGGTGTCAGCGGCAGGATGGAAAATGTAAGATTCATAAGCATCTTATTTGATGAGTCTTTCTTTAACAACATAATCAGCGATGCGTTCAAACAAAAAAATTTTCTGTTCTGTAATGAAAATTATCCTGCAAGTATGGAACTCTATTCCATGATAAAGATGTATATTAAGGAAAGTACGGTGGAATCCCCTGAAAAGCGTATAATGCTTAAAAACCTGGGACACACGATTGCATTGCTTATTTTCAGGGATATTATAAAAGACTCCCGCCTGTTCCTGTCCGGTAAGCCCTATAGTCCGGGAAGTACCGTTAAAATTAAGAAAGTTGTTGAATATATTAAGAAAAACTATCAAAAAGAATGTACATTGGATGAATTATCCGAAATTGCCGGTATAAGCAGGTTCTATCTTATCAGAATTTTTAAGGATCATATGGGCAAAACACCTTATGATTATCTTCTGGATATCAGGTTGGAAAATGCAAAACTGCTTCTGACCAAAGGAAATATATCAGTGACTGATATTTGCCACGAATGCGGATTTAATAATATGAGCCACTTCATACGAACCTTTAAAAAGAAAACTGGTATAACGCCTTCCCTTTATAAGAAATTCACTAAATTAGAGCAATAAAAGCATATTTGTGCAATATACAGCAAGCAATCAAATCTCCTTTTAGCTACAATGAATTTGCATTGTAAGGTTTTGTTTACGGGTGGTGATTGCTTGAAAAAAGTCTGTGCTGTTATTGCTGCTTTTTTTCTTTTTGCCGGTATATTTTCCGGATGCCGGTCTGAAGAGAAAAAAACTGAAGACGCCGGTTACAGGAATTTTACAGTATCATCTCCGGAATTTGTTCCCGGAATAGAAACTAAGGAATATACCAACAGAATAGATAAGCTTATAAAAAAATACGCAAAAGATGCGCCTAAAATTGATAAACACCCGGTTATACAAGAGTTTAAAAAGGCAGATGACCTGGATAAAGTGGATATAGCCCTTGGGCTTGCAGATGATATGACAATGTCCTGTGTATTTGATCTGGAGAGTAACACAACATTCCGGATTGCTGCCGAAATAGTCAAAACATATCCTCATCCTCTGCTTCTGAATAATTTTGGTGTTATGCTGGCAGAGAAGTCTCCTGAGGATTCGTTGTATTTCCTTTTGCAGGCATTGGCTCAGATTCCCGATAATCCGGTCATCCTTGTTAATGCTGCATACCTGTTCATAGAACTGGATGACTTTACAGCGGCTGAGAGCTGTGCCAGAAAGGCTTTGCAGGCTGCACCTGACTATGGCCCGGCTTATCAGATTCTGACCACCCTTCATTTAAAAAACGAAGATTATGTATTAGCAGCTGAAACAATGGTTAAAAGTGCAAAACACTTTTTTAACGATATAACCGTCCACCACTTTGAATCATATCTCGAGGCAGTTGCAGAACTGGATCCCGAAACAGATGAATACCCGCTCAGGGAGGAGTTTATCAAAGAGTTGTATCTTATAGCAAAGGAAAATGTAGACACCGATTTTGTAAGAGAAGGCATGGATACACCTGAAGCTCAGCTTAATATCAAGCCATTTCCTAAAATAAACGGCCTGGAACTGGAAAACATGTATCAGGAATTGTTTGATATGCAGGGTGAAATTTCAATGGCTCAACTGGACGCCAGGCAGGAGTATTACAAATACCAGTATGCCGTCGAGGACTATTTATACGAACCCTCGCGGGCGGAAAAGGATATCTATCCGTTCAAAAACAACCTTAGGCAGATTTATGCCTTTAAAGTGCTGCAATCCTATTACAGTTTTAAACTTGAAAAATGCTTTATCGAAGCTGATAAGAAAATTATGAAGTTTAATGAGGAAGCCGGCAGAAGAGAGCTTAAAATAATGGATGAGCTGAATGAAAGACAGGCTTCAAAAAAAGACAGTTTTGACTTTGATGGAATTGAAGCATTCCGGCCTGAGGACCTTTTTGAAATAGAGAGAAAAGCAATGGAAGAATACAGTCAGGCCCTGGGGGAAGTAAAAAAGGTTTATAACAGCTATACACCTGATGTAATAACCCTTTGCACAGAACAATATAACGAGACAAAGCAAATTTTTGAAGAGTACTGGCTTCGTTCAGGAGGAATAATTAAATACATTACCAATGAAGATATACTGAGACAATTTGATTATGAACGCATCCTGACAGTTTATGAATATCTACAGTATCCAATAGGCAACCTTATGCTTTGGGCCGGAAATCTTCGTGCAATTGATACCGCCATGTTTTATACCGATGAGATTATTTCAGTTTTAAATGCAACGGGTATGTTGTCAGAAGATTATAAGAATATTATGGAGCAGACAGAAGCAGGAGAAAAGGATAACGATTTGACACCCGATATTGAGAAACAGGCAATAACTCATTTTGATGAAAAAGGGGATTTGCCAGATGTGGGTTTTGAAGGTGACATTTTTGGCTTTAGCGCCAGTTTACAAACTGATGGGGAGAGGCTTAAGGTGAGCCTGGAAACACCGGTGTCCAGTTCAGAAATCTCTAAAAATTTCATGTACGACAAACCTTCCAGGGGAGCATACCTGGAGTCATATACAGCAGTGGGTGCAAAAGCCCAGGGAAGTACCGACTGGTTCAAAGATTTTAAAAATGTAAAAAAAGCAGTTGGGAAGGGGCAAAAAGTTTTGGGCAATATCGGCATAGGTTTTTCAAATAATGTGTCACAAGGTAATTATGTATGTGTAAATAAGGACGGCACCATTGCCGACAGGGGCATAATCTATATCCGTGAATCGGGAGGAAGTATCGGGAATTTTGGCAAAAGTGAAAAAATAGTTGTCAGAAAGTCCACAATAACCGGCCTGGCAATTAAGGAGAAAAGCACAAAATATAAATTCGGAATTGGCTCATTTACAGTGGGCAGATAAATATTATGTTAATTTTTAGGAGGGGAATCCAATGAAAAAAAGAATTATTTCAATTATGCTTTTAGTGTGTTTTATCAGTATTTTTTCTTTTAATGCAATGGCAGCAACCGATAAACCTGAGGGGCACAAACCGGATAACGGTGACGAGCCCTTTACGCTTGAATCGCCTGAAAACCTGACAGCAGAACTGAAGTATGACCAGGACAATATGCCATATTTCGAAATAAAACTTGATATACCTCAAAGCGTAAAGGAGATAGATGCAAAACTAATTGAAGACAGCGAGTATTATAAAGGCAAAAGCTGCTATCCCATTGAAATCCAGATAGAATACAAATATGGGAATTACGATTGGAATGAAGGTCCATCACTGTACTGGAATACCTCAATATATCTTGAGGATTTTATAAATGACGGAGTTTATCAGTACCGTCCCTTTCAGGATGTTGATGACGCCGGTGCGGTTAATATAAAGGAAGAAGTATATTCATTCCGCGCCTACTTCTATTCACTATGGGGATATGAAGGCGACTGGATAGACTTCAGGGTGGTTTCAGACTATTCAAATATTGCAACCGTGGGGAATACTGCATATTACAGCGGTGCATCAGACTGGGCAATTGACGAGCTCGATAAAGCTGCCCGATACGGTCTGATTACTTCCTCAATAAAGGATAAAATGCGGGAGCCCATAACCAGGGAAGAGTTTGCCGAGCTTGTCGTGCTTCTGTATGAAAAGACTACTAAAGAAGCAGTACAGCCTGAGTCTCCAAATCCATTTACAGATACCGGCAATCCTGAAGTATTAAAAGCATATAAGCTTGGTATAGTAACCGGTGTAGGGAACAACAAATTTGATCCCAAGGCGTTAACTAACCGTGAACAGGTAGCCACAATGCTAAGCAGGGCAGTAAGAGTCATGGTACCTGATGCTGATTTTTCCATTGACGGCGCACCAACCTTTTCTGATGAAGAGCATATATCCGGCTGGGCACTCGAGCATGTGAAATATATGAGTAAAATTGGCGTTATTAAAGGTTCGGACGGCAAATTCATGCCAAAGGCCGTTACTACAGCAGAAGCAGCCAGCGGCTACGCAACAACTACCTGCGAGCAGGCCACCCTGATGGCAGTCAGGATCTATGAGAAATTTAAAGATGAATGAGTTAACGAAAAAATTGGGCAAAAATAAAGGCTTTCGGGATTTTGCCCGAAAGCCTTCTTGCTTATAAATATTAATCTGTTGTACTAATGAACTTTTCATATTCATTTATGTAATCAATTACTGCTTCCGACCAGCCATCGATATGCATCCATGCACCGTATCCCACGCCGTTTGTATAAGAAGACAAGTTGAGCATGTAGCCTCTTCCCCTGGGATCAGGCACTGGATCATGAGACTGCTCGTCGGTGAGTACGATCAGGCGGTCGTATTTCTCTGTTCCATTGATTTGCTTTACAGCTGCCCCAAGGTATGTTCCATAGTGCGGCTGACTGTTGACAATGGCGTCACTCAGGGAAAATCCATGCCTGTCCGGTATGCGGACAACTTTATCGGAGAACGAGTATATTGCCACATTTTCACACAGTTCTCTTGCAAGGATGGCCAATCCACATGCCGCGTCATATCTCTTCAGGTCTGACTTCCACGATATTTTCCAGTCCATTGACCCGGACACATCCACCAGCAGGACTGTTTTCCCGGGTAATTTTTCCCTGCCTTCAAGGCATTTCAACATTACCTTTTCCAGGCGGCTTTCCCACTGAGGCACCTGCCTTGCCGCAACTATAAACCGGAACGGTAATATCCTTTCAGTCTTCATTCTGTCCAGCGCGGCAAAAACAAGCTGTTCGTCCACATTGCTATGGGACATGTTCCTTAAGTTGCGGAGTAACGCAAGGCCGCCCAGTTTATTCTCCGAAAGCAGCCGCTCCCAGGTTTCCTTCTTATCCTTGCCCGCAGACAATGCAACCTCCCAGGTATCAGGAGCAGGCAGGGTACCGTCAATAAGCTGCTTCCATGTTTCTTCCTGTTCCCTGTTCAATGGTTTGGCATGACACATGAACAACACGTCGCGCAGCTTTACAATTCCGTCCCTGTTATATTTAGCCAGCTGGTAGGCGTCAAACTTCGTAAACGCCTGTGCCAGGCCTTTCTTTACCTGTTTTGAAACGGGCTGCTTTCCGTCTTTCCAGTACAGGGCAAGAAATTCAGCCAGCTCATCCGCACGCTGAATAACCTTGGCCAATGTATCAGCAACCAATGCCTTATGCCCATCGTGCCGGGCCATTTCGCGAACAACCCACAACGGAGCATGGCGCAGTTTCATTTTCTCCCTTGCTTCTATTGCCATGTCTGCAACCGCCTGAGGCTCCACCTGCGGAACCAGGGAAGCTATTCTGTCAGCAATAGACTGTCCGTCTTCATAAAATGTATCCTCCCAGAGCATACAAGCCATCAGCGAACGCTTTAACTGCTGTTCCGGGGTAATCTGTTTTGCCGGTGCACCTTCATGCGTTTTCAGGTTTCTTTTCAACAGCATATTGATCTTCATTCCGTATACCTCCCTTCAAAGCAAAATCTTCGGGGAACAGGCGTTTAGAGTATTTGTGCTCTGCCAGTTGAGCTACGGAGCAAACGCCCCGGCAGGACTCGAACCTGCAACACCACGGATAACAGCCGAAGTAACTCTAAACTACACCACCGAAGATTATTGGTAAATCAAGTCGGGGAACAAGCGGTTGGAGTCTTAAGGGACAAGCCCTTGCAGGATTTGAACCTGCTGCAACAAAATCATTGCGCCTTACCGAAGTAACTCCAGCCTACACCACCGACATGTTTTCGGTTGCATTAGGGGGAACATGCAAAGACGGTTCATTTTCTTCTTTTCCAGGAAAATCAGAATAGCCGTTTCCTTTACCACCCAGTAACATATTAGCCTGTTTGCACATTATTGTCAATTAATATAACATAATTGTAAAAATTATAATGAAACTGTAAAACAAGGGATTTGTCTGACGCATATTCATCATACATGGGGGCTGTTATATTTTTTCGGGGTTAAACCGGCCTTCTGCTCTCGGTTGACAACATTGATAACAGCGCCTATCAGTATAATATGCATTGCCCAGTAAAGCCACATAAGCAGAAGAATTATTCCTGCTATTCCCCCGTATATCGAAGCAAACTTAAAGAAGCGGTTCATAAAGAATGAAAACGCAGACGACAGGACAAGCCATAGAATTGTTGCAACGGCAGCCCCCGGAAATACATCCCCCACTTTCAGTTTTATCCGGGGAATGGTTTTATAAAGAATAATAAATTCAGCAAGCAGAATCAACACCGAGAATTCATACCGCAGGTAATCCCATATCCCGATAAAGGTATCGGGTGACCCGAGGTAATCAAATATTATTTCGCCAAGGTAACGTCCAAAGAGCAGAAGTATCATTGATCCAATTATCAAAAGAACGAAAGCCGCGGTAAGGATCAGGGAAAGCCCAATCCTCTTCAGAAGAGTTCCTTCATCGGTTCCGTAAACCGTATTAATGCTGACGATAAGGGATTGGACCCCTTTAGTAAAGGGCCACAGCGAAGCTGCCACGCCGCCGATCGATATGAAAAGGCTTTTATTGGCCTGTGCGCTCTCAAGGATCTGCAGCGTAAGCATATATGTCGACGGAGGCAGGAAGCTGGACAGGGCCTGCATGAAAAGTGTATCGTCAAGGTGTGTAGCCTTAATCAGCGTCAGTATGAATGCAATAAAGGGAAAAAAGGCAAGAATAACATAAAAGGATGTCTGAGCAGCCAAAAAAGGGATCTTTACATTATAGTAAAGATGGTAGACTCCCTTACCGAACTCATGAATTCTTTTTATCAGCGCTTTCATTTAACAAATCAATCTCCCTGAAAAAATGTCCGTATGTATATTGTATAAAATCAAGCGCTGATTTATATCATGTTTCTTGTCCTGTTATTTTAAAGTTGCCGCATACTCGCCTATTTTCCTGTCCATTGAAGAAATATGCTTTGTCAGCCATTCAACAATCATCTTGTTGGCTCTTACCATTAAAACAAGGTTCCCGCCCGACTCGGTAAATTCATTGCGGAGTTTTTTCAGTTCTTCAACAAAATGGGCATGAGCCTTCTTCTGGGCATCAAGTTCCGGGTATTTTATACTCTCCATGTATTCTTCTTCATCCTTGAAATGGGTTTTTGTGTAATCATCAAGGAAGTCAAACATCTGAAGTATGTACTCTTTTCCCTCTCCCCTCTGACCTGCTTCAAAAAGCTGGTTTGCCTTCTCAAACCAGATTTTGTGCTGTTCATCGATGAACTCAACACCTACAGACAGATTCGGCGTCCATTTGATTGCCATAATAAAACCCCCCTGGTAATATTCCAATATTAATGCGAGGCTTAACTGTGTTGTTTAATACATTATATACCCTCTTCATGATATATTCTATCACAACTTGAGAAAATGAGGCATGCTGTTTCAGGATATTTTTGTCATTCAGAGGTTTACAGGGCTGAACCTTCCATTGATCCTGCTATACCATGGGTGTCCGGACTCCAAGGAAGCCATTCGGAAATCAGCAACCGAAAGCCTTATAACTTCACCATTGTTTTTAAATGCAGCTTTTTGGGCGCGGCATTTCACGGTTCTGCCTTTACTGATGAGAAAATGCCGGGTTCTGATAACCCGACAAGAAATGCCTGATAAAAAGGGAGGGAAAGGAAAGGGGAAAATCAGAAAGCATTCTCCTGGTTCGCAATCTTTTTGGTTTGGTCCTCGGTTATCAATGCGTCTATTATTTCGTCCAGGTCGCCGTCAAGAACCTGATCCAGCTTATATAGTGTCAGGCCTATACGGTGATCGGTAACCCTGCCCTGAGGATAATTATAGGTACGGATTCGTTCGCTCCTGTCGCCGGTGCCAACCTGGATCCGCCTGTTTTCAGCAATTTCAGAATCAAGTTTTGACTGGGCCAGTTCATACAGTTTTGCTTTCAATACTCTCATTGCCTTGTCCTTGTTTTTGTGCTGGGACCTCTGATCCTGGCATGTTACGACAATACCCGTAGGAAAATGCGTAATACGTATTGCCGAGGATGTTTTGTTTACATGCTGGCCGCCGGCACCGGATGCCCTGTACGTATCAATTTTAATATCATTCGGGTTAATCTCCACCTCCGGAACATCGTCCACTTCGGGCAATACCGCAACTGTGACGGTGGAGGTATGAATCCTGCCTCCCGATTCAGTTGTTGGAACACGCTGTACCCGGTGCACTCCGCTTTCGTATTTCAGCCTGCTGTACGCTCCTTTGCCTTCAATTGAAAACACAACTTCCTTGAAACCGCCAAGTTCTGTTTCGTTTGCATCAATAATTTCATAAGTCCAGTTTTTTCTTTCGGCATACCTTGTGAACATGCGGTAAAGAACCGCTGAAAACAGCGCTGCTTCCTCACCGCCCGCACCGCCGCGAATTTCGATAATAACGTTCTTGTCGTCGTTGGGATCTTTGGGCATCACTAAAATTTTCAGTTCCCGGGTTGTTCTTTCTATTCCTGCCTCAGCATCCTCTATTTCCGCCATAATCATTTCACGCAGCTCCTTGTCGGGCTTTTCCTCAAGCATTTCCTTAGCGTCCTGCAGAGCCTTTTTATATTTTTTGTACTCGCGGAACTTCTCCACGATTTCAGAAAGCTCGGAATGCTCCTTCATGAGCTTCGCATACTGCTCGGTATCTGAAATAACTGCAGGATCGGCTATTTTTATATTAATCTCCTCAAACCTGTTTTCTATCGCATCAAGTTTATCAAACATAATTACCTTACCTCGCAAAGAAATGTTTGTTAACTAATGAATTATAGCACAACAGTGTTATTTGTATCAAGCAGCCGCAAAATTGGGTTCAGAGCCGGTTTCAGGCATTGCATGATATCTCGTCTTTTCAGCTGCCGTCAAGTGTTTGGAGATATCGTGCAATGCGAGGAAACTTTCAGCGGAATGCAGCTTAGAAATGCGCAGTCAGAGCGAGGAACAGCAAGCCGACTGTTTGAGCAAAAATGCTACCTGCTAAATTTTTCTAAAGCATTTTTGCGAGTTTCGGCTTGCCCGAGCTGAACTGCGCAGTTCTTGCAAATGCAGCGACTGTTTCCGGGCATTGCACGATAGCTTAACCTCAAGCTTATGAAGAATATAGTGCAATGCAATGAAACCTTCAGCAAAAACTAAGCCTCGAAAAGCTGCCGTATTTCCTCCTGTGTCAGCTTGCTAAGCAGCGTTTCGCCCGGTTTTATAACCAAATCAATCAGTTCCTTCTTCTTTTTCTGCAGAAGAAGTATTTTTTCCTCTATCGTATCCTGGGTTATCAGTTTAAAAACATGCACCATCTTTTCCTGACCTATGCGGTAGGCACGGTCGGTGGCCTGATCCTCCACCGCCGGGTTCCACCACGGATCAAAATGTATCACGGTATCGGCCCCGGTAAGCGTCAACCCCGTTCCCCCTGCTTTCAGGGACAGCAGGAACACATCGCCTTCACCGCCGTTAAACCTGGACACCATTGACGCCCTTTCCTCGGCAGGAGTTTTCCCCGACAGATAGAAATAACTGATACCTTTCTTTTTCAAATCCTCTTCGATAATATCCAGCATTGATGTAAACTGTGAAAACAACAGGATCCTGTGCCCCAGTGCAAGGTTTTCTTCCAAAAGCTCGCCAAGAAGCTCTGTCTTGCCGCTGCCCCCGTTGTAGTCTTCGATAAACGAGGCCGGGTGGCAGCAGATTTGCCTAAGCCTTGTAAGCGCGGCAAGAATCTGCAGCTGGCTCTTTTCCAAACCCGATTCCTTAATGCTTTCCTCTATTTCATTCCTTGCCTGGGCCAGAACGGCAAGGTAAATATCCCGCTGAGCCTTTGTCAGTTCGCATGTGACCACTGTTTCTATTTTATCGGGCAGTTCCTTCAAAACATCCTTCTTCATTCTTCTCAGGATAAACGGGCGTATATGGCGTCTTAAGTCCTCGCCCGCGTTTTTGTTTCCATCGTTGATTATCGGTTTTACAAACCTCTCCTCGAACTTCTGCTGTGTATAAAGGTACCCGGGCATAATAAAATCAAATATCGACCACAACTCCATCAGCGAGTTTTCCATGGGCGTACCCGTCAATGCGAAACAGTTCTGTGCCGAAATCTTCCGTATGGCCTTGGCTGACTGGGTATAATGATTCTTTACGTTCTGTGCCTCGTCGATAATACAGAATGAGAAACTGTATTTCCGGTAAGCCTCAATATCCCGCCTTATAAGTGGGTATGAGGTAATTATTAGGTCGTACTCATCCATTCTTTCCAAGAGCTGCTGCCTTTTGGCCTGGGTCCCTGTTATGGCGGCAACCTTAAGCTCAGGAGCGAATTTCTCGGCTTCAAGCCTCCAGTTATATACAAGCGAGGTAGGTGCAATTACCAGTGCAGGCGCTTTGCGGTTCTCCTTTTCAGACAGGATCAGCGTCAATACCTGGAGGGTTTTCCCAAGGCCCATATCATCTGCAAGTATCCCGCCAAGCCCGCTTTCAGACAAAGCCTTCAGCCACTGGAAACCTGATTTCTGGTAGTCCCTTAAAACATTTTCCAGCGGCTTCGGTATCTCGTAAACCCTGTTCCTTGTTTCATAAATGCTTTTAATATATTTGTCAAAGTCCTGTGTTTTTTCTATAATCCCGCTGTCTGTTTCGCTAAAGAAGCTGTCAAGATAAAATGCACGGTACCTAGGAATATAAAACTTCCCTCCGTCCAAATCCTTCGGGCTGAGGTCCATCTGATCTGCAAAATGCAACAGCTCGTTCAGATCCGGATACCGGGTCAGCGGAAGTATTCCTCCGTCCTTAAGGCGGTAGAACTTCTTCTTCCTCCTGAGAGACTGCAGAATTCCTTTCAGTTCCTCAGGGTCCAGTTCGCCGGTATCAAAGGTCACCTCAAGAAGGTCACCCACGAGGGATACCCTTCCCGACACGCGGATCTCCCGCTTTACGGTAATTTTCTTAAAATCCTCGGAATAATAAACATCGGCTATCTCCTGCAGCCTGGGAAGCTGCTCAAAAGCAAACAGGTAGATTTTCTCCTTGTCGGTAAGAACATACTGGTCATCTTCAGCGCTGAATCCCGCTTCCTGCAAAAAGCTGATTATCGGCTGCTCGGCTTCAATGTCCCTCAGTATGTAAGTGTTCTTCGGTATAAGGGAACTGCCTCCCGATGCAGGATTAATCCTGTATTTGCCGTAATGGAAAATTACCCTTGCGCAAATGCCGCTCCTGTACTGATCAAGGTATACTTCTGCCTTGAGCGGTTCCTGCACAATTTTTTCTTTCAGCGCGGGTGTTACCATAACATCCCCGGTCTTTTTCATTATCGGCACAACTTCGGAAATAAAGCGGCTTTGGTATTCAGCCGGCACAAGGATTTCATTCGTTTCTGCCACACTAAACCCTTCCCTGATTATGGACAGGTACTTTTTCTGTATATCAGGCACTTTATATATTTTGCCGTCAAGATAATAAAAGGGCGTTCCGGGTATCAATTCCACAGGAATACTGTTCTGACCCATTCTTACAGAAAGCCATTCATCAAGCTGCCTGATCTCGAATACCGCAGGCACAGACTCCTGCACAACAGGAACGGTATTAATGCCGTCGTAAAATATCGAGGCATTGACACTGTCCCCGGTCATGATATCCAGAAACTTTTCAAGTTTTGACGGTGTAAGCGTAATCTGCCTGCCCTTTACAAGGCTGATATGGTTGTGCCTGTTAAGGTAACCAAGTTCAACATCGGTCAGGTAGATATCCTTAATCATCTCCATTACCTGGTGGTCCCGCCCCGAAAAATACTGTTTGCTGCTGTCAAGGGTCAGTTCATTCCCAAAACGCAGTTTTTTCCCGTTAACCCATGCATCCAGGAACTCCTCCGCACTTTTTACAACATAGGGGCGTGAAATACCCGCTTTAAGCTCGAGCCATGCACGTATGTCATTATGCTGCCTGGCTATATGAAGCGTGGGATACAGATGTATCTGTTCCAGGGCCGATGCTGAAGATTTCCGGCCTTCTGACTCCATTCTTTTGAAAACAGCATTTACCGCCTTATAACTGTTTTTGTGCTTTATCTGTTCATTCTCCGCCATCCTGTTCAGTTCAAAAAGAACGGCGGCAATATGCTTGCATGGCTTCCAGAATTCCTGGTAATACGGGCACGTACAGGTTTGCGAATAGATATCCTTATTCGAGTCAAAGAATATTTTCACTTGGTAATCACATGTACCGCCCCTGACCCTGGCTGTAATACAGTCTTTTAACTCATCAACCGATACATCTTCCACAAACTTGTTAAAAAAGTACATGCGTCCCCTGTGAAAGATCCTGGAATCCCCGATATAATTACTGATTTCTTTTTCATTCAGCCTTATATAGTTCATCGAAACCTCGCTGCAATAATAAATTATTTTTCCCGGAAAATAATTATGCTCTCAAAGCTGATCCTCTTATTATACCATAAAAGCAGGCTGCTGTCTTTTCAGCTGCGAATACCATAACTGTTCAATAGTTCCCTGCAGGATCCGTATGGGCCGGCTCAGCAAAGCCTTTCGTTTACAAAGCCGCAGCATAAATAAAACCCCGAAGCTGTATTAATTACAGTCGAGGCTTTATCCTTTAAAAGTCCTTACTATAATACTAATTATTCATTTATCGTGTCAAGCAAATCTTTATCCGTTCCTGCATAATAATTGACAATGGACGCATCCGCCACCGCGTTGTTTTTTCTTCATTGGAAAACTCATGGGTTACGGTTTCCAGGCCCGAACCGGTAATCTTGTTAATATCACTGACTTTTCATCTCACCGGGTTGCAGCTTTTTTGCATTCTTCGCAAAAACCCGGCTTTCTTCATATCAGCATAAGTATAATGGTTCGTATATTCAATACGGCAACAACTGCTCCGACCATAATCATCATCGCCTTCGGCGATATTTTCCTGACAAGAAATGCCGCAAGGGGAGCAGCTATAACTCCTCCGACCGCAAGACCAAGGATTATCTTCCAGTATTCGCCCAGCCCGATAAGTGTTACAAAGGTTATTGCCTGGGCAACGGTCACAAAGAACTCGGAAGCATTTACCGAACCAATGACAAACCGCGGCGTATTTCCGTCCGCAACAAGGGTGGTTGTAACAACCGGACCCCACCCTCCTCCGCCTATTGCATCCAAAAAGCCGCCGATAACCCCAAGAATATACAGTTTTACACCTTCCAGCTTCTTTGCCGCCTTCTTTGCTTCCTTGCCGAAAGCCTTCCAGATAATCCTTACCCCCATCGCCACCAGGTATATGCTTATAATCGGCTTGATAATTGCAGTGTCAATGTTTGTCAGTATGAACGCTCCTGTGATTCCGCCGATAACACCCGGGATAACCAGGGATGAGAACAGTTTTTTATCGATGTTCTTCAATGAATAGTGTGAAATGCCCGAAACGAAAGTGGTAAAAACTTCTGCACTATGTACCGATGCGCTTGCGGCTGCGGGCGGCACGCCAATGCTGAGCAAAAGGCTTGTTGAACTTACCCCGTACGCCATTCCAATACAGCCGTCAATCATTTGTGCCAGGAACCCGGCAATAACAAACAGAAAAAACGTTGTATCCATGACAAATCTCCTTATTGTCTATAAATTTTATAGACTTAGTATATAATAGATTTTTGGTAAATATCAATACTTTTTCCGAAAAAAGTGAAGTATGCCTTAAGAAATATTTGAATATTCCGGGATTCAAATACATGAAATATTATGTATAATAATACGAAAATTATTGCCACGGAGTATAATGAAGACAATAACGCCCTGGTTCATTACGATGAATTCGAACGCATTGCTGCGAACACATCGGCCGAGCCGGTTCTGAATATGCTTGATCTTACAGACTCAGAAGCGCGTTAAACAAACTGTGACAGGGTTAAATTTTCTAGCTTTTCAGACACCATGTCACGGATTTCCTTGAAAACCCGGAGCAGTTTCTCGTTTTTTTCAATAGGGGTGTGCTCAAAATAATACAGGCTGGCAGAACCAACTGATGCCAATGGCCCGTCGATAAGCCTTATGATCTCGGCAAGGGTGATTTCATCAGGTTTTTTTGCCAGCTCATATCCGCCCTGGGCACCCCTTATGCTTCTGACATAACCTGCCCCTTTCAGCTGCAGGAATATCTGCTCCAGGTATTTTTTAGGTATGTCGTTCCTTTCAGCTACCTCAACTATTTTTGAAACCTCGTTTTTTTCATGTTGCCTTGCAAGGTCGATCAATGCCAAAAGCGCATATTCACTTTTCCTTGATAACCGCACTCACATTCCTCCTGTTGTTTCCTGTATTTCAGAGCTTTACATGTTTTCTGACCATGCGGACGCATTCATCTATATCACTGATACTATCTATATACATATTAACGGGTATATCGGTGGTTTTTTCACCGCCCACCCAGATTACCGTAATTTTTTCGCTCGGTATTCCGGTGCATATGACATCATAGTCATCAGCGGTAAGCTCCCTTGCAGATATAATAAATATCATTCCCGCGTCAAGCATTATATGGGCAACCTCGGTAAGCCTTCTGATATGCTCCTGCCTGCTTGGCGGGATTACCTTGTGATCTATCAAATCGGCGTCTACTCCGTACAGAACGCTTCCCATTCCAAGATAATAAACCAGTTTCCCGTCGTCAAAAAGCTGTTTCTCAAGGGCCCGGCCAAGTTCCTTTCTTGGGCTTTGCTTCTCGCCGGTAATAAGTATCAAGGCCGCATTATGTTTATATTTCAGCGCCCGTGTTTCCGCACTTATTTCGCTGCCAATCCATTTGTAATTGCGCATGATAACCTTGTCGCGAACCCAGCTTGTCTGGTCTTCCAGTTCGCTTATGACTATTCCGCCGCCCGAGATTTCATAATCATCCACAATGACGAAGCGGCTTGTTTTTGCTATATCGCTCATTAAATCAAAGGCAATATGCCTGTCCAGGGTTAAAATGCACTCGGCCACTTCGTTGCGATCAACCTGTTCCTTTTTTCTGCTGACAAGGTTCGACGCATCCATCACACTCCGGATCTCTTCAAGCTGCATGCCCACCTTCGCTGTGCCCAGCTTCAGGTAGTAGATCTTGTCCTTTACCAGGGGATTCTTCCCGAGCCAGAACAAGTTCACCAGCATGCGTCCGGTGGCCTTTGGCTTAAGTTCGTTTGCCCGGCACATTATTTCCCCGCGTTTTACATAGATCTGCTCGGTTACGGTAAAACCCGCGGCCCAGCCCGCCCCGATCGATGATAAAGGCTCCCTGTTGAAGCATTCTATCGACTTTATCCGTGTACGCTTACCCGAGGGGTAGAATATTACTTCATCGCCGACCGAAATCTTGCCCGTTTCAATGGTTCCGGCAATAATTCTCCTGTTGTCGCCGCCCTTGGTGAATTTGTACACATCCTGAACAGGCATGCGGAAAGGCTTGTCTTCAGGAAGCTGCTCGTTTTCGAACGAATCCAGCACCTCCAGGACATTCTTTCCCCTGTACCATGGCATTTTGCCCGAATGATTCGCAACATTGTCCCCTTCCCTTGCACTAATCGGGATAAAGCACAGGGGCTCCACATCCACTTTCTTCAGAAAACGCCTGTATTGTTTTTCAATACGCCGGAACGGCTTTTCACTGTATCCTATTAAATCCATTTTATTAACAAGAACGCACACCTGCTTTATTCCAAGCATCGACAGCATATACCCGTGGCGCCGTGAATTTTCCTGGATTCCTTCGCTTGCATCAATTACCAGGAGCGCGGCTTCTGCACGGGACGCACCGGTAATCATGTTCTTCAGAAACTCAATATGTCCCGGCGCATCAATAATAATATAGTTTCTCCGTTCGGTCTGGAAAAAACAGCGTGCAGTATCAATGGTTATGCCCTGTGCCTGTTCGTCCTTCAATGCATCTAAGAGAAAAGCATATTCAAAGGGCTTGGAATTGCGCCGGCAGGTCTCTTTTACCTGCTCCAGTTTCCCTTCGGGCAATGAGTTCGTATCTGCCAGCAGCCTTCCTATGACCGTGCTTTTGCCATGATCAACATGTCCGACAATTACTATGTTCATGTCCTGTTTATTTACCAAATCCCGCTTATTTGAATAGTTCCCGCTTTTCACCATCATATATACCCCTGTCTGTAATTTACTAATACCTCCGGTTAATTGCCCATGTTCGGGCAGGCATACCATGCTTTACATGTATCCGCCCTTTCTGAGTTCTTCAAGGCCGCCGCCGTCCTCCTTGTCCTGGGCCCTCCCGGAGCGTTCGGCAATATTGGCGAATTTCCCGGTTTTAAGCTCGTTAATGATCCCGTCAACGTCCTTTGCATCGGATTCGACCGGAAACGTGCAGGGCCAGCAGCCTAAAGAGCGGTATCTTTTCCCCTCTCCATGGTCGTAATACAACGAAACGGTGGGGATGTTTTCACGTTTCATATACTCCCAGATGTCAAGTTCGGTCCAATCCAGCAGAGGATGTATTCGAAGATGAGTTCCGGGTGCGAAATCGGTTTTGAACTGTCCCCAGAATTCAGGGGGCTGATCTCCTATATCCCAGTCACTGTTCCTGTCCCTTGGCGAAAAATATCTTTCCTTTGAACGGCTGCCCTCTTCATCGGCCCTTACCCCGACTATTACACCGGTGTAAGGCTCGGTGTTGCTGTCAATTTCATATGCGCCCTTGGCATGGTTCAGCCTGTATCTTGGCCATTTCCCGTTCAATGTATTTTTTAACGCCTCGGTTTTCAGAAGTTTGCAGCATTCAATGCGGGTTGCGTTACCGTCGGGATACGTAAGTTTCTTATCAAGCGCTTCCCTGTTTTCCCCGTAAATCATGTCCAGTCCCCACTCAAGGGCAAGCCTGTCCCTGTATTCTATCATCTCAGGTATTTTGTAATGGGTATCGATATGAACAAGCGGAAAAGGTACATGACCGAAAAATGCCTTGCGCGCAAGCCACAGCAGAACCGTGCTGTCCTTGCCTATGGACCAGAGCATGCACAGGTTTTTGAAGTTTGCATATGCCTCCCTGAGAATATGTATAGATTTATTTTCCAGCTTATCAAGGTGGTTCATTCCATCACTCCTCTTGTCTCCTTTAAACCTGCCTTGGTATATCAGGTCAGCTTGTTTGCAGGATGGTTCAGAATATAAAATCCTTTTTCGTTCAGGTTATTCACCCGGTTATATGTCATTTCGCTGTCGTCCATCTGCCTGAAAATACCGCCTGCTTCCTCAACAATGCAGTGCATCGCGGCAGTGTCCCACTCCATCGTATGACCGAAACGGTAATACACCTCTGCCTCGCCCCTGGCAATCAGGCATCCCTTTATTGCGCTTCCTGCACTCTTAACATTTTTTATTCCGTTTCTCTCTATCAGCTCAAGAAGTTTGTCCGATTTATGCGAGCGGCTCATCATAAGGCGTATATCACTGGTTCTTGAAGAGACATGAATTTTTTCAATATGTCCGTCCTTTTCATAGTAAGCGCCTTTGCCCTTTACGGCATAATACAGTTCACCGGTAACGGGTATGCCGATAACCCCTAAAACCGGCCTTCCTTGGAAGCATAATGCAATATTCACGGTAAACTCTCCGTTTTTTTTCACAAATTCCTTTGTTCCGTCCAGGGGATCTATAATAAAGCACCAGTCGTTGCCAAGCCTTTCGGGGTCATCCTTCGATTCCTCAGCTAAAATGGCACATTCGGGGTATTTGCTTTTTAGGTTTTTAACTATATAATCATTAGCTTTTCTGTCGACTTCGGTAATTGGTGACCGGTCATCCTTGTAATCAACCGAAAAATCCCTGTTGTAAACCTCAAGTATAATCCGTCCCGCCCCTTTGGCAAGTTCTTTCGCAGTTTCAAGCACCTTTTCCAAATCCTGAAATTTCATTGTACCCCTCTTTTTCTTATTCAAACACTGGCAGTTTCTGCATGCATATAGTATATACAACATTTATTAAAATAATATTAATTTCTGCTTTTTTCCTAACTATTATAGTATACATTATGGAAATATGGAAGATAAACCGGAAATGCAAAAGATTTCGGGGAAGCAAAACCTCCCGTTATGACAGGGGTATTTTCTCATACGTATTCTTCGTATGGCTCTTGATAACCCTGTATAGATGACGAACAGGGTATTTCATGGCCCTGCTTTCTGAAACAACCATATCCCTGTATTCCTCGGGAAACTTCAGGCAGTAGCTGCACCCCGTGTTGGAAATCCTGCAGGGCAGAGAAACAACTTCAAACACGTATCCTTTCCTCTCGAAATACCTGCACATTTTAACCGTGTAGTTCCCCGAATCGTATACAGCCAGGCAATCCACCTAATCCTGCCTCCATATATTATTCTTTATTTATACTATGAAATGATATGCCGGCTTGTTACCTGCCCGGACATGGCTGAAGAACATAACTGCGTCGGAATACATCAATATCATAATGCTTTAATAAATGATCATCTGCAATGAGGATGAAATAAACGGGGTGAAAGGTCAAAAGTCCAGACACTGCATTGTTACCTGCAAATACTTGTAATGGCAACATTGCCATTATCAATATCAATGCTGAAATAAACCCAACAGCCTGTTAGTGTATTTATACCTTAATTGCATGTTCATTTTTCCTTCTTATATTTTAAGAGGCCATGGTCAGGTTAACCGGCTTTTAATCCGCCAACTCCCGCCCCATAGCCTCTGAACTTTCCAATACTCTTTCTTATCGCACCGGACCTCTCCAATGCCACATACCGCCGTCATACATCAGCCATTTTCCAAAAAGTTGGCCTTCCTCCGGATTTTTTATCTTTTGTGCCTCTTTAAAGTAATAATCCTGAATTTCCAGCCAATCATTCTTAAAATGGCCTTCACCGTATTTATCCAAATAATATGGTTGGCCCATATAACCCATTGATCCTGTTCCCAGGTCATTTGTCGTAAACATATGGCCGTTTGCAAACCTGATTCCTGAGTAGTAATCTACTTCCTGCCCTTCACCCAGAACACCTGAAGGGCCTACCTTTAAGGTTACTTTTGTACCATCTGTCTTTACAACGATGTCGCCTTCTTTTGGTACCAGGGGCCTTTGTTCATCGGTTAATAATATTTCCCCGGCAGCAGGCTCATATTCAACTGCTTCTACTGCCGCCCTGTTCTTAATCTCCAGCATCCTGGATACCATTACGGCTGCCTGTGCCCTTGTTCCGGTCTTGTCCCCGGCGAAGGTACCCTGCTTGTCAATACCTGTAATTAAGCCCTTCATATAGGCCTGCTCTACAAAATATTTATACTTGGCTTCAATTTTTACTTTGGCATAATCAGCAATATGCTTTTCAATGCCAGCAGTATAATTTCTCCCCTCTCCAAGTATTTTCTCTGTCAGGTTTATCAGTAATTCTGCCATTTCATATCTTGTAATCGGTTCATCCCAGGTAGAGCTGTCATAATCGAGACCCAGGTTTTCATACGCATCGATAAAGGCTCCCCGCGCCCAATGATCTCCTTCGTACGTCCTTGTCAGTTTCCCGCCCTGGGCTGCAGCTACTGCTATCTTTACAAACTCTGCCCTTGTAATTGTGTTATCCGGCCTGAAGGTTCCATCCACAAAGCCTGATATTGCACCCTTTTCAGCAAGGTACATTACATCCTGGTAATACCAGTCTCCCGGTTTCACATCAGAAAACCCGGTTATCGGGTTAAGCTCGATTGGTTCCGGATATGAAAGCGACCTTTCGTACATCCAGTCAGGCTGAAAACCTATATAATATTTTGCCATTGAAACAGCAGCCTGTACCAAATCTGCTTCTTCACTTCTCATAGCTCCTACAAGCTTATCAACTTCCGATATAACGTCAAGTACATCCTTGGAAGATTCACCGCCATTGAGTTTAATGGTTTTCCACAACTCAGATACATGCGCAGCCAGCTCCTTTAAAGCCTCCGGGGATACTGCGCCGTTGTTCTTCATCGTTTGAATCGTTGCAATGGACTTTCTTATACTCTGGATTTGATTGTTGATCTGCACCTGGTTCTTTTGGGCAAATGCTGCCGGTGACATGAGCATTGAGAAAATAATGGTTACTGCGATGATAATTGATAGTTTCTTCATCAGTTTAGCCTCCGTTTTATGCTGTAGATTCTGCAGATATAATCTGTCTTTTCACATTATATATTTACATAATTATCATGTCTATAAAAATCAGGAATTCCGGTTATTTAATTTTTCAGCATAAAAAACCCCAATGTCCTGAGACATTGAGGATTTTTATTTAACTGGTACGCCCGACACGATTCGAACGTGCGACACCAAGTTTAGGAAACTTGTGCTCTATCCTACTGAGCTACGGGCGCATATTCAATTCTACCATTTATTTTACTTCAGCTTATGCGAACTGTCAATAAGTTTAACCCTGATATATATGTATTTTACCCCAAATTTTAGCAATAATCCGCTCTCCACCCCGGATAAGCGGAAAATAATAATTCCGGCAAACCAATGTCTTCTTCATTCCAAAAAATTAAAACAGTCTCGAATAAAAACACACTGTAATGCTCATTTTAAGATATTAAGCCGATATATTGCATGTTAATAATCCAAACTCCATGTTTTGATCATTTTAGAGCTTTATTTCTTGTGTTTTACAATTTATTTACATTTTCTATTTCAATTTATTACCCCGCTTATTTATGTTAAAATTATTCTGAACCATGTCCGGCTTTACTGATGCTTATCCGTTTTTTCGTATGACTGCAGTCACAGGCAGAAAGGGTTTCTCATAGAATGGTACAAGGAGTGCTTTTAATGGACAAGGTGAGGATATGTTATAGGAATGTTTGTAAAATAATGCTGTTTGTAATCGCATTTTGGGCTGTTTTTTTACACCCGGCTGTTTCGCATGGGCAGGAAATAACCGAGCAAATATTTATTACTATAAAAATCAACGGCACGCCGATATTTACAGACACAAATCCTTACATAAAACAGAACAGAACCTTTGTACCCGTCCGTTTTGTCGCAGAGTCATTCAATATGGCTGTTGAATGGCTGCCTGAAGAGAAAAAGATTGTTCTTACCGATGAAGAGCACATGATAGAAATGTGGATTGACAGCAACAGGCTGATTGTAAACGGCGAAGAAACGCTGATGGATGTTAATGTTGAAGGCTTTAACGGCAGGGCAATGGTACCCGTTCGTTATTTAGCTGAAATAAAAGGATTTGAAGTCAGGTTTGACGATTATACATATTCGGTAGAAATGAACAGGGAAGGCTTTGCAGTACACGATTCAAACATACTGAACAGGCCTTATACCGATGAGGATATAATATGGCTTGCCAGGATCACATATGTTGAAGGAAGAAATCTAAGCCTTAAAGGCAAGCTTGCAATAGCAAATGTAGTGCTGAACAGAACAAGGAATCCCAATTTTCCGGATACTGTATATGATGTTATATTCGACAGCAGGTATTCAAAACAGTTTCCGCCGGCGCATAAACCTGGATTTACCGAACTGAAACCCGACAGTTCCTCTGTAATTGCCGCCAAAATGGCCCTTGAAGGGGTCAACAACATCGATAAATGCCTTTATTTCAATAACAAACCGTTCAAGAACAAGTCAAAGGATTTGTACACTACGATAGACGGGGAATACTTTTACTACTGAAAACCGTTGCTGAAGAAGAATATAAAGCCGTTTACCCTCCTTAGAATGAATACTTTTCCGATGAAAACAACAGCAGCCTGAAAGTCTTAAAAAGTCAAAGGATTTCAGGCTGCATCACTGTTAACAGGATATTACTTTCTTTTCCGCAGTACGCCATTCCTTTTCATAACCGCCTTCTTTCTCAACTTTTTTGGCATGAGGCTCAATGTCTTTCCATTCCATTTTGGTCTCCGCCCATTCAATCAAAATATCGTCGTTATTCATCGCAAATTCCTTCTCAGCGCTATGAAGCCTGGGCTGAACTGAACTGGAGTGGTATGCAAGTTTTTCAGCCGAATTCTTCTCGAAATAAGTCGCCCTGTGTTCAGCAATGACCTCAGCGGGAATATCATACATCGTACCGTCAGGCATTGTAACCCTCAAGTATTTCTTCACGGCGTTACCTCCTTTTCAGGTTGGTCGTCTTTGTTAATTTTTTAACTATATCTATTCTATCATATATGCCATTGAATTTCTACCTCTTTTTTTACAGGCAGTATATTTTTTACGGGGTTCTGCATTTCAGCAAAACCCGGTGTTCCAGGCATTACAAGGCAGGAGACAGGAAACATCATATTAATGCTTCTCTTCCCCGGAAATTGACAGTTGCACACAATATCAGAATAGCTACGTAATATCGCATTAATGCTTCTCTTACCCGAAACAGGCATATATTTACATAAAACCAGAAAACATTTGAATGTTTTATTATGCTGTTTTATAATACAAGTGAAGGCTTTCCCCGGTACCAGGTTAATACTTTTAACTTCAGGGCATATACCTTTGACGGGTGTATGTCAAAATTTCGGGGAATTGTAAGCGCTTACAGCTACATTCAATGCCGGAGTTTTAACGGATATAGCCGATTATAATGATTGATACAGGGTGACAGAAATGAAAAAAGATACCGCAGGAGAAAGGGAAATTATGATAACCTGCAAAGGAAAAACGGCAAGCCTCAAGGTGCCGGTAAAGGAAAGAACGCTGACCGGGCTGGAGATCACAAAATACCCGAAAACAACTTATTACACCGGCGAGAGTTTCAGTGCCGACGGGCTTGAAGTGTCAAAAGTGTACGACAACGGCGACAGGGAAATACTTAAAGACTACGCGGTCGATACGTCTTCATTCAATAGCGGCGTTCCGGGCGTATACGATCTGAAAATCTCGGCCGATGGTTTCGAGCCTGTTATCCTTAAGGTAACTGTAAGGGAGCGGGCTGAATATGAATGGAAAGCCACGCGTTTCGGCCAGTCCACGTCGGAATCCAGGAACTACATTAATTTCCTTGACGACGGAACGGTTGAAATTGTTGCCCTTGAAGGCGGAGGAAAGGTTGCAGCCGACCACGACGGCATCACGTTCTACTACACCGAAATTGACGCGGAAAAGGACAATTTCGTTCTTTCTGCAAATATAAAGGTCAGGGAATACGCAAAGAACCCGCACGACGGCCAGGAATCCTTCGGCATCATGGCCCGCGACGCAATAGGCACTTTCGGCGATTCCAGGTTGCTTGCATCGAACATTGCGGCAATAGGCGGATTCAGCGGCGGAACAAGGAGTCCGAACGGTACGCAGCTTTTCATCCGCACAGGAGTAAGCTCGCCGGACGGTGCAGGAAGCCGGGGCATCAAGCGAATAATGATCAGGGAAGAAAAACCCGGGCTAAAGAATACCTATCCCGAAGCAGAATACAGGCTTACGCTTGCAAAGACCAACAGCGGCTTTACCGGCAGGCTGAATGACGGCGAGGAAGTAATCTTCTTCGAACCCGACATCCTGAACATACAGGATTCAAAAATCTATGTGGGCTTTTACGCTGCACGCCTTGCAGCAATCGAGGTAAGCGACATAGAATTTACGGTAACAAGTGCAGAAACAGACGCACCGCGGGTTATTCCTCCCGAAGAACCCGTTACCCCGGCAATCGAAATCCTTTCCCTTGACAAAACCCCGAAGGAGGAATACAAAGTCCTTGTAAAATCAAATGTAAACGGTATTTTAACGGTTAAACAGGGGGGCAAGGTTCTGATAAAGAATGCGGAAGTAAAATCCGGCGAAACATTTTCAGTTGATACAAAACTTCAGAAAAACAGCGATAACCCGTTTACATTGATCTTCCTGCCCGACGATACGCAGAATCTGTCGTCGTACGACAAGATAATCCGGAACTTCACCGTTGCAATGAGAACATACAGGGAAGACGGAAATATTTACGTGTCCCCGGAAGGAACACCCGACGGCGACGGAACAAGGACAAATCCTCTCGACCTCGACACGGCTGCGGCCTTTGCCAGGGAAGGGCAGAAGATAATTCTTCTCGGCGGTGTGTATAAGAGGGATTCTGCCCTCGTAATACCGAAATACAACGACGGAACCTCTGAGAACAGAAAATACATGATTGCAGCACCCTATACAAGACCGGTCATAGATTTCGGCAAAAAATCCGATGGCGTAATTCTGAGCGGCAATTACTGGCACATTGAAGGCATTGACTTTGCAAGGTCGGCTCCGAACTGCAAGGGTTTTACCATCGGTGGAAACCACAACACTATCGTCAACTGCCGTTTTTACGAGCATGGAGACACCGGGCTACAGATTAGCCGGACCGATTCATCCGCAGATAAATCCGAATGGCCGTCATACAACAGGATTATCAACTGTGAATCCTTCGACAACCGCGACCCGTCCGAAAACAATGCCGACGGCTTTGCGGCAAAAATCACTTCCGGCGTCGGCAATGAATTCATTGGCTGCATTTCCCATCATAATATTGACGACGGCTGGGATCTCTATACAAAGGCCGGTACCGGCGAAATCGGCGCTGTTGTTATAGACAGCTGCATAGCTTACGAAAACGGGACCCTTACTAACGGTAAAGTCGGCAGAGGCGACAAGAACGGGTTCAAGCTCGGCGGGGAAGGCATCGCCGTACCGCATGTTATAAGAAACAGCATAGCTTTTAACAACGGTGCCGTAGGTTTCATCAGCAACAGCAACCCGAGCGTCATGGCAAAAAACAATATCGCATACAACAACGCAGGAGGAAACCTGGATTTTACCGCTTTCAGCGGAATTGAAACAAACTTCGTCCTTGACGGGTTTATTTCATTCAATACCGTGGGTGCGCCGAAAGACGTTATAACCGGTGATTTGGCCTCTGACGCAAACTACCTGTTCGACGGCAAAAAGTCTGTAAACAAATCGGGTAACGAGCTGTCAGAAGACGCCTTTGCAGAAGCTCTTCTGAAACTTATCACGGTAATAAAGGCCGTAAAATAGATATAAAAACAGCAAACATACGGCGGACGCAGATTCAGCAGGCTGCCCCGGGCTCTTTCCCGGGGCGTTTTTTATAATTTTAATTTACATAACAGTGTCCAAATTTGCTTTTTAATCATAGTATATAGTACAAGTTCCGAATAAGGTGGTGATGAATATGCCGGATGAAAGATACCAGGCACAGCTTCCGATAGACAGATTTTTCAGGCAGCAGATAATACCGGGCAGACCCCCGGGGAGATTTGGTCCGATTTTCAGCCCACCCGGCAGACAGGACGTTCCCCCATTTGGACCTCCGGCAGGTGCACCCGGGCAACAGGGACCTCCGCAGGGACCCCCGCCCTCATTTGTTCCTTCAAGGAGGGATGCTGGCATATCCACCCGCGCTGTAGATCCCGGCTCAATCCGGCCATGCTTATTCCGTTTTGTATACCTTTGGCTTGAAAACGGCAGACAGTTCTGGGCATGGCTCGTATTTGCAGGGCCACGCTCGGTGGCGGGATGGCGCTGGACTGGATTCAACTGGGTATACTTCGGAACTGATCTGGAGAATATCAGCAGTTTCGTTTGTTTTTAGCCCGAATACCTCCAGAATAATCATTGGCAATGGCTCTGATCCCATATCAGGGCCATTGTTCTTTACAAATACCTGTCTTTCAGCACGCCCACCGTTTCATCATCCACAGGCTTTCTGCCGTACCGTACACCGTTATATACATTTTCAAGAAGTGAATGATCCTCTCCGGCTTCCCTGTCAATTCTCCGGGCCTTGTCAGCAACCTCCGACGGAGTATCCGACAGCATGAATCTCATGCCTTTTCTTATATAATCCAGGACAAACCTTGTATAAATAAACCTTACCCTGCTTTCGTTGTCCTTCATATCCCGCCATCTTGGATAGCGCTTAAACAGCCTTCTGAAAATGGACGGCCTTCTCTGGAACTCGGTTTTCAGCAGCGATTCCTCACGGTCGAAGTATCCCTGTTCGGTTGAACTCCACTTCTGGAACCTGCCAAAAAGGGAAGACAACAGGTTATACAATGCCTGGTATATTTTTTTATAGTTCCTCACCAGGTACCTGATAATCAAAAACAGTACCAGCAGGAGCAAAAGCACGGATATGATGTTCAGTATCAGGGTAATTATGGAGTTCTGTTCCTCTACGGGCGGCAGCGTTTCCATACCCTGGGGGCCTGTCGTTCCGCCTTCTTCGGACTGGAAAAGCGAACCAAGCAGATCCACTATTTTTTGTATCAACCAGGATAACGATTCAGCTATAAAGTTGACCGCGTCAAGAAGGGCCTGCCAGAACGACAGGATAATAATGCCCACAAGGGTCATTATAACAATAATCCTGTTGCCCCTGTTGACAGTGCCGGGTATGGTTCTGAGACTGCTCTTTTCATGGGTTTCATTTATCAAAAAGCGCCTGTTTGCCAGCGGAACCCCTACTATGCAGTAGAGAATCGAAACCCACATGGCAAGGTTGAAAAACGGCTTCAGAACATCAATATTGCTTATAAAAAACAGCGATACCAGGTGAATAAAAAGACCGACCGAATACAGGAAAATCCTGTCCGCAACCTCACCCGTACCCGCCTTTACGCCCCAGGTATAGAAAAACACCGTTCCGACGATAACGGCTATGTATTCCTGGATGTAGCCCGACATGAACAAAACACGGCAGACGACTACCACAAGAATTACATAGGCGCCCCCCGCCAGGGCGGCGAGATAATTTCTGAAATTTTTAAGCACCGAGGTGAAGACAAGACCGGCAAGCAGGTGCAAGGGAAGCATCAGCGGAACAATAACGGCCGAGTTATAAGGCAAAACGGCACCCGCCAGTATTATAACCAGCGGAAAATATATCGAGTATTCCAGTGTGCACCATAACCATCTTAACAAGACCTGTTTTTTCATAATTACATCCTTTTTGAATATTATCGTTATTTAAAACTTAGTTTACGGAAACGCAACGGAAGACTGCAGGATAAACCTGCACCCTTTCTAAATTTTCAGTATCTCCACCGCATTCCCCTTTGCCCTTAATCTTTTGATCCGTTCCTCTATTTCATCATCGACATAACCGGTAATAAAAAGATAATCCATATTACCTGAATTCTTTTCAAGCTCCCTGTCAAGCAGCGTATGGAAGGTTACGCTTCTCAGGATGACCAGCCGGGCAAGACTTTCCATGATCCTTGTCAGGTGATTCCTTCCCGTTGCGGGCTCTATCCTGATCGGTTCCTTTTCCATGTCCTTCAGAAAACCGTTTGTTGCAAAGCCTGCTTCAATAATGCTTTTATGAGCATATTCGAAAATCGTCGCCGCAACCGATATGCCGTACTCAACCCTTTCAGGCTCATCGGTTACAGTCCACTGGTTCTGTTTCGTATCCACGTTCAAAATGATCATAAGCCTGTGCTGCGCAGTAGGATCATACTTGTTCACCTGAAGGGTCCCGTAACGTGCGGTAACTTTCCAGTTTATGTTCTTCATAGGATCGGAGATATTGTATTCCCTGATCCCTGCATGAATAAACGGGTCCTCGAGGATCCAGCGCCTTACAACCCTGTCGCCCTGCCAGCTGTGGGACGGGAAATTCATCTCCGAAAGGGTCAGTACCCTCGGAAAAACATAGAGTTTCGCGTCGGTTGTTTCATCCCTGCTTACGGACATTGTGCCGGTTATTGAACGGGCTGTCAGTACTGCCGATTTTATGTGGTAGTAGCCCCTTTTCATGCATTTCACGTTATGGGTACGGATGATCCTCGTATAAGGGAGCATTGAAAAAACACTGATGTGAAATTCGTCCTGCAGGATGTTCATGTCCTCCTGGAGCCCGAACCGAAGGCCGCTGTCAATCCTCGATTCCACCTTCAGCCACGGCACGGGCAAAAGTTTCCTGTTGCTGATTGTTTCGATCAAATGAATGGTCTGGCCGTAATTGGCATACAGGGTGTCGAATTCTCGTTCAAAGCTGATTTTTGAAAGCCCGTATTTCATTATTGCGATTGATTCTGCCATAAGTATGACAATCGCTGCAAGAATCAGCTTGTAAACCCACATGTTCAAACACCTGCCTGCTCTTCTTTAAGCCTGTCTTCGGAAGGAACAGGTACCCTTTGCAGGATCTGCTCTATGATGGAATGGGATGCAGGCTTACCGCTGTCGGTTCCCGAATGCCTTGCTATTACCCTGTGCGCCAGTACGGGTATTGCCATTTTCTTTACGTCGTCCGGAGTGACATAATCCCTTCCGTTTATTGCGGCATGGGCCTGGCTTGTCTTTAACAGTGCCTGGCTCCCGCGCGGGCTTACTCCAAGCAGAACATCATGGTGTTTCCTTGTTGCCTCTACAATCTGGATGATATACGAGTAAATATCCTCGCTGACATATGTATTTCTGAAAATGTCGTTCACACCTTCAAGGTCTTTCTTTCCTGCAACCGGCGAGATCGAAACAAGCGGGTTTTCATACTGGAATCTCTTCAGAATATCAATGCCCTCACGGGTTTCAGGATAGCCCATGTACAGTTTCATAAGGAAGCGGTCAAGCTGGGCTTCGGGCAACGGAAACGTCCCCAGCGTTTCAACCGGGTTCTGTGTTGCTATGACCATAAAAGGCGGGTCAAGGTAATAGGTATTGCCGTCTATTGAAACCTGCCTTTCCTCCATGCATTCCAAAAGGCTTGACTGTGTTCTCGGCGTTGCCCTGTTGATTTCATCGGCCAGAAGGATATTAGTAAATACCGGCCCTTTTCTGAAAACAAAATCTCCCTTTTTCTGGTTGTAGAAGTGGATTCCTGTGATGTCCGACGGCAAAAGGTCGGGAGTGAACTGGATCCTGTTAAACTCCAAATCCAGCGATCTGCTGAGGGTTTTCGCAAGCATTGTCTTTCCCGTACCGGGAACATCCTCGAGTAAAACGTGTCCCGAGCAGATCAGGCAGATAAAAAGATGCTGAATGATTTCGGTTTTCCCTACAATCACTTTTTCAATGTTCTCGGCCAGCTTGTCAGCAAGCGCTTTTAATTCCTGATTATTCATATCTTTTACCTTCCTGTTACTTATATTTTTTATTTGGCGGGCTCTATAATGTTCACACCCAGGTCTATGATTCTTTCCTCGCCAAGGAACTCCAGCAGAACACGCGCCCTGCCTTTTCTTTTGTCCACCTTCAGAATTCTCCCCTGCAGTGATGTCAACGGACCGCTTATAATGGTAATCTTATCGCCTTCCATATAGATGTCGGATTCCCGGATCGTATCTTCGTCGTCAAAAAGATGGCTGAAAACTTCTATCTCACGTCTCGGAATCTGGACAGGCTCCCTGTCGGTGCAAAGAAGTTTATAAAGCCCGGGAACACGCCACAGCTGCTTATAGTTATGCTCGTCAAGAACGCCGTGGATAAAGATGTACCCAGGAAACAGGTTACGTACTCTCCTGTACCATTTCCCGTCTTTTCTTTCCTTTATTATCTTTTTCGGGATCATTACAGCGGGTTCCCCGCCAAAGCGGTAGTCCAGGCGCTCTTTAACCCTGTTTTCCTCCCCTGTTTTTACAAAGAGTGCATACCATGCTGAACTGCTGTCCATTCAAACACCCTTTTCCTCACTCATCTTTCGGAACAGGCGAAGCATCCTGCTTCCCTTTCAGTAAATCCCTGATTTCGGTTAAAAGCTCTTCCTCTTTCGAAAGTTTCGGAGCCTCTTCCTTTTTCTCCTCTTCCTTCTTTTCGTCCCCTTTTTTCGCCTCATCCTTAATTATTGCCTCGGCCCTGGTTTTTAATGTCGAAATCAGCTTGATAAAAATAAATATTGAAACCGAAATAATCAGAAAGTCTATTATGTTTTGCAGAAACTGGCCATATAAAACTGCAAGCCCGGGATCATCCCCCGCTGCCGGCCGTATTACAAGTTTTAAATCCTTAAGATCGATTTTTCCGAGTAAAATTCCCAATACCGGGGTTATTATATCATTCACCAGCGAAGTTACTATCTTTCCAAACGCAGAACCTATGATTACACCAATTGCCATGTCCAGTACATTGCCTTTCTGCGCAAACTCCTTGAACTCCTTTAACATAAAATTCTCCCCCCTTCTTATATTACAGGCTCCAGTACAAATATCCCTTCTCAGCCGCATCCTCGGGCTTATGCATTCCTTTTACGTCTACCAGTACCCGTGTTCCCACGGAATACTTCTCCCTGAGCATGTCCAGAGTGATTTCCCTGTATTGCTTATGGCAAACTGCCAGTATTACCGCATCCACGTTTTTTACGTCGTCATATTCCACAAGGGTAATGCCGTATTCGGCGTACACTTCTTCGCTGTCGGCAGCGCAGTCCGACACGAGAACTTCAATGCCGTATTCACGGAGCTCATGAATTATATCCAGGACCTTTGTGTTCCGTGTATCGGGCACATCCTCCTTGAATGTCAGGCCCATAATGTAGACCCTGGCGCCCTTGATCTGTTTATCGGCTTTTATAAGCTGTTTTACGGTATTTTCGGCCACATATTTGCCCATCATGTCGTTAATCCTTCTCCCGGCAAGTATAATCTCGGGATGATACCCCATCTGCTGCGCCTTATATGCCAGATAGTAAGGATCCACGCCGATACAGTGTCCTCCTACCAGCCCGGGTGTAAACTTCAGGAAGTTCCATTTTGTTCCGGCGGCAGCCAAAACGGCCTTCGTGTTTATGTTCATTTTATTGAAAATAAGGGACAGCTCGTTCATAAAGGCAATATTAATATCCCTCTGCGTGTTTTCAATAACTTTCGCGGCTTCTGCAACCCTGATGCTCTCGGCCTTGTAAATCCCTGCCTCAACAATGATACCGTAAACATTCGCTATCTCCTCAAGAGATTCATCGTCAATTCCGGCAACAATTTTTAACACTTTTGTAACGGTATGGACCTTGTCACCGGGGTTAATCCTCTCCGGCGAGTATCCCACCTTGAAGTCGGTGCCGGCAGTAAGCCCCGATTCCCTTTCAAGCACCGGTATGCAGATTTCCTCGGTTACTCCCGGGTAAACCGTTGATTCATATACAACAAAATCACCCTTTTTAAGGTACCTGCCGATTGAAGTACTTGCGCTGATTAAGGGGTTCAAATCGGGCGTTTTGTCCCCCGCAATGGGTGTGGGTACGGTAACAATGTAGAAAGATGCTTCGCCCAAAACCCGTTCGTCATATGAAAACCGGACGGTTGTATTCTTCAGGGCATCATTGCCTACTTCGCCCGTAACATCAATTCCCTTCAGGTAATTGATTATTTTCCGTTTATCGGTATCAAAACCTATAATATTAATTTTCCTTGCAAATTCTGTTGCAAGAGGCATACCGACATATCCGAGACCAACAACAGCCAAAGTCTTTTTCCTGTCTAAAAGGTCCTTATAAATACCCATAAAAATTACTCCTTTTTGCCTCTTTTATGTTATTGATTATATCGAATTTGCGTATATTTTAAAAGAAGGTTTTGGGAAGAAGAATTGCTAAATTTGATTTTTTCTTTAGTTTTGGTATTATTTACTTGATAAACAGAGAGGTAAAAGTATCATGAGGAGGAAAAAAACAGTTTCAATTATTCTGTCTCTTGTTATCGGAGCAGTGGGTGCATTTTTCATTTATAGTTTTTTCAGCGCCGGGAGCAGAGGTGTATTCGAATTCGTACTTGGCGGCTGCCTGTTGATCCTCGCGGTTTTTAACATGTACCTTACATTGAAATCCCCGAAAAAGTAAGCCATAACTATATAACATATCTCTTAAGGCTCGTAAGCCTTCTCACAATGTCGGGGCTCAGACCGACATCGCAGCTTTTTATGCCCTGTTTCAGCTGTTCGTCGTTACTGAACGTTACTATCGGAACGCACACAAAATCCTGGTGCATCAGGTAGGCAAGCTCCACCTCAATCAGGCTGACATTCATTTTCTCGGCTATCCTGACCAGTTCATCAAAAATAAGCCTGTTCGACGGGGTGTCATACCTCGCCAGTATGCGATCGGGCACGCTTTTCCTGTTATACAGTTTTGTAAAATATCCCTTTGCAGCGGCAGTATAGGCCATTGCGTTCATGCCTGTCCTTTTGTGGTAATCATACGTTTCTTCATCCATGAAAACAAGGGTCTTGTCTTCGATACCGCTGCTGTTTATGTCGACCAGGCTCCACATGAGCTGATTGCATACAAAGCCCGTCAACCCATGTTTTTGGGCATAGGTTTCGGCCTCGATTATCCTCTGCAGAGTCCAGTTCGAACACCCGTAATACCGGATTTTACCCTGCTGTTTTGCCTCTTCGAGGGCACCCAGGAACTCGCCCGCAGGAACATCGGGATTGTCACGGTGCATAAAATACAGGTCTATATAATCCGTTTTCAGATATTCAATGCTTTCGTCAAGGTCTTTCGCTATCCTTTCAGGGGTAATTTTTGAAATGTCCATGTCCGAAAGATCGGGATGTCCGCCCTTCGTGCTTATCACAACATCCTTTCTCACGCCATTCCCGTTAACCCATTCACCAATTATCCTTTCGCTTCTCCCTCTTTGCCCGGGAACCCAATCCCCGTAAATATGAGCAGTATCGATAAAATTTCCGCCAGGCTCAAAGAATCGGTCAAGCTGGTGTTTGGCTGTTTCAGAATCAACAGACGTGCCGAAGTTTACAGTGCCAATGCATATCGGTGATACACGCAGATTTGTATTTTTAAGCCGAATCCTTTTCATACATGCCTCTCTTTTGCTTTTTTCAGTAAAATTTTTTCACCTTTCGTGAATTAATATTCTACGAAGATTATACCACCCGGCCTGAATGCAAAACAACGTAATTGTGCATATTCTATACTGCCAAAATAAAAACAGCCATACCTTATTTATATGGCTGATGAATATTTACGCAATACAGGCAGTATTCCTGTTTCATTGACCTTTATCTTATATACTCTTAAGTTTAAGGCTGCTCACATATGCTTTTTAACTTTTCAAAATAGTGTCTTCCTCTGTCAGTTATATATAATGTATCATCATTGCGTTCAAGTCTGCCGATTAAAATGTTGGTTTCGAGCAATTCATCAAAAGAGCAAAATGAACTAAAAATGTACTCACCATTGATATCATTAATTATTGAACGCTCAAGCTCCCTGATTGTGATTCCGTCCGGCGGTATTAACTTGAAAACACTATAAACTTTTTTGTCAAGCATTGTGCACATAATCTGAACCTCCCTAAAAACTCTTAAATAATCTCATCTTTCCTCATAGTCGTAAAAAAACAGTAATCATAATAAACTTTGGTATGCAAAGTCTGTTATAACTATTATATTTTTGGTTTTATAAATGTCAATATTTGTTAGTGATTACTGTTCATGCAAATTTTATCGTATAGGATAACCTGAACTTAATCATCCTAAAAAGATTTAAATGGGAATTTTGAAGAAAACATTTTGTCGGTATAGCCGGTATGATATAATTTTTTATGTCGAAATTTAATAATTTTTGTCAAAAAGATGATTACTTTGAAAGCTAAGAACTTGTTACCACTACTGTTGTCACTTTTTATTTTCTTGTCCTGTGTTCTGTTTCAAACCACCGCCCAGGCAGCCGATAACCACTTTACCAAAACCGTAAAGGTCCAGCTTAATGACGGTCCGAGGGAGGTCAAAACCGTATGGATAGACATGAAAGATCCCCGGATAAGGGTTGAAGCTGTGCTTGCAAAAGGCAGGATCGGAGCTGTTGATTCTTTTGAAAACATATATAACAGTGCCGGGGATAATGAAACCGAGGTTATTGCTGCAATAAACGGCACCTTTTTCAACTCATACACCGACATGCAGCCTGCCGGAAACATTCAAACCCAGGGCAGGAATGCATTCATAAGCAACAACGGAACATCGATAGGCTTTACCGTTGATAACCAGGTAAGAATGGAATCATTGTATACGACAATATCGGGCTCCATCAACGGTAACTGGGACTACCCGTATAACTGGTCGGTCTGGGGTATGAACCAGGTTTACTCTTCCGCCGACGCAAACGTCCTGTTCACTCCCGACTTTGGGGACAGTGTGGATGCAGGCAGCAAGACCGCGATTGTCGTAAGGAACAACAGGGTGATTGCCGTTCAAAAAGGCTTAAGTCCCATTTACAGCGACGGATTCACACTGGTGTTCGGGGCTGAAGCGTATTCTTCCCTGTTCAAAACAGGAGACAGGGTGGACTATAAAGTCAATTACCACCTTATAGATTTTTCGGACGGAATAAAAAAGGGAAACCCGATTGACTGGTCAAATGTAAGGACGACCATCGGTGCCGGCCCCACCCTTTTAAAGAACGGCGAGATTTCGCTTAATGCTGCAAAGGAAGGCTTTACAGACGTTAAATTTGCCGGCCGGGCCCAAAGAAGTTTTATCGGTGAAAGCAGGGACGGATTTCTTGTAATGGGTACGGTAAATAATGTGACCCTGTCCGAACTTGCTTCGATACTGAAGGATATGCGGCTGAAAAATGCTATGAACCTGGACGGCGGTGCTTCTTCGGCATTGATGTTTGAGAATAAAATTATTACATCCCCCTCCAGGAAACTCAGCAATGCGATAGTAATCACGAAGAAAAAGGAAAGACCGGTACGTATCCAGCTGAACGGCAGGGAAATGTTCTTTGATACCGATCCGTACTTTTACAACCAGAGAACGATGGTTCCTTTAAGAGGCATTATGGAAGCTGTTGGCGCTGTTGTTGGCTGGGATTCTGCAACCGGCACAATCTGGGCATTGAAAGGCGATATTAGGGTTGAAATGAGGAACGACAGCAATATCATCCGGGTAAACGGCGTGGATCGTGAAATGGATGTTCCGATACAGGTAAGATACAACAGGACTCACGTCCCTGTCAGGTTCATAACCGAAATATTCGGTGCAGAGGTTGACTTCGTCCGTGAAAAAAACATGGTTACAATCCTCATGGAGAATTCAAATCCCACCGATGTCTATGACAGGGCGGTTGCAGAGCTGAACAGCGGCAATACCGCCGGGGCAGAAAGGCTGTTCCTTGAGGTCCTGAACCTTGATTCCTCCCATGCAGGCGCAATGCTGAAACTGGCGAAACTCTATGCCTCAACTGATAAGGCAAAAGCCGCAGCCTATTATGAAAAATATCTTGAGATTCAGCCGAAGGACTATGATGTGTGGAATTCACTCGGCTGGATATACTCGGATCTCGGAAATGTCCGGAAGGCTATTGACGTATTCAGGCATTTGTCAGAGCAGAATCCCGATACCGCGGCGTACTGGATAGCCCTCGGCGAATTGCACGAGCACTACCAGATCCAGGATTATCAGGCCGCAAAGGAATACTACAACAGGGCTCTGAACTGCAGCAACATAAGCGAAAGCCAGAAAAGCAAGGTTTATGAGAAACTGAAGAAATTCTGAAAAACAAGGCTCCCGCGTTTAGTCTACAGCGGGAGCCATCCTGAATCCTTTTCCTCCTGTTTTCCCGTCTCCCTGAATTCTTTCGGAACGCAGCCGGTATATTTCTTAAACACCTGCGTGAAATACGACGGGTTATTCGAAAAGCCTGTCGCATTGGCAATTTCGTATACCTTTATGTCGCCGGATGATGCCTTTATAAGTTCCTTCGCCTTTTCCATCCTGACCTTCAGAAGGTATTGCGAAAACCGCATTCCCGTTTCCTTTTTAAACAGTTTTCCGAGGTAGTCAACGTTCAGATAAAGGATGTCTGACGCTATATGCTGAAGAGAAAGGTTTTCATCGTCCAGGTTCTCGTGTACATACCTTATGACCTTTTCAATCACCCTGTTCTGGCTGCTGATAACCGACTGGTACGTACGCTCGGCCAGCTTAACCGCGAAATCAAGGATGAACTGCTTGATTTCCGAAGCGGTATTGCATTCGTTAATCCTTGTTATGTTTTTAATCCAGGCATTAATCTCACAGTCCTCGCAATGCTTCAGTACAATGATAAAAAGTTCAATCCCGCAGGCCCGGATTCTGTTGATGTCATACCCTTTCATTCTGTATGCGTTGAAAACACAGTTTGTTATTGACTTTACCGAATCAATATTACCCGTACGGATTGCCGCTGAAAGCTCTTCTGTCTGGATCCCGGTGTCAAGCGAATAGTCGTTCCTGAATACGCTGATATCATCCTTCGTTATAATCCTGCCTTCACCGAGATAAAACTCGAACCTTATAATATCCCTTATCTCCTTGTACATCTGCGCCGCGTTTGAAATGCAGCCCTCGCTGCTTACAGCCACCGTCGCTTCTATATTGAAATTGGCGTAACACTGCTTCTGGGTTTTCTCAACCAGCCCGGACAATTCGTGGAAGCCGGTAAGGGTTGTCAAAAGCACGACCGCGGTGTTGATTATAATGCAGAAAGTTACGTTTTCCTCTCCGAAATTCCGCTCCACAAGGCTTTTCAACGTAAGCAGCTTCACATAATCATTATCGTCTATTCTAAAAAGCAGCATCCGGTACGGGCCATCGTGTACATTAAACAATTCCTTGTACGCTTCGATGTTCTGGGTATTCGGTGAACCGTGAACAAGGTCGCGGAAGAACTGCTCCTTTGCCTGTGGAAAAAGTTTCTCAACATTTTCCTTCATTGAAGCTATAAACTGCTCTTTTTTTTCGATATCCCGGATACGGGAAACCGCCTTCTGAACACTTTTCCTGATGCTTTCGGCATCGCACGGCTTCAGAAGGTACTGTTTCACTTCATTCTGGATCGCCTTCTGGGCATAGGCAAAATCATTATACCCCGAGAGTATTATGAACTGGACCTGGGGCATCGTGTCTTTCACCTTTTCAACCAGCTCAATGCCCGTATAAACCGGCATGATTATATCGGTAAGAACAATATCCGGGCGTTCCTTCATTATTATGTCATACGCCTCTTTGCCGTTTGCTGCAAGCAAAACCCTTCCGATACCGATATCGGACCAGCTGACCGACCTTGAAATTCCCTCGCGTATTGCCCGTTCATCATCTGCAATCAAAAGAGTATACATAAAATCCCCCGTTATCAGGCCGATGCCTTTTCATCAGTCGGAACCCGGATTATAACCGTAGTACCTTTTCCAATACCGCTTTCAATAATAATCCCGTATTCATCGCCGTAGAAAATCCTGAGCCTCTCGTCTATGTTCTTAAGGCCTATCCCTGTTTTTGTGGGTTTGCTTTCACCGCTTAACAGTTTTCTTACAAATTCCTGTTCCATTCCGGGGCCGTTGTCACTGATACTAAGTTCCACCCAGCTGTCTCTTTTCCGGCATTCAATCCGGATGCTGCATATCCCTTCGTATTTTTCAAGGCAATAATTGATCGAGTTTTCCACAATGGGCTGGAGAGTCAGCTTCGGAATCAGCAAGCCCAGGTACTCGTCATCAATCTCCATCCTGAAATCCAGCCTCTCTTCAAAACGTATCTTCTGGATGGTAATATAGTCCTTTAAAAACCTTGTTTCTTCGTTCAGCGTCACGATATCCTCAAGTTCCAGCGCCCCCCTGAACAAATTGCTCAGCGACCTTACCATGTCTGAAATCTTATCGCAGCCGTAACCCAGTGACATCCAGTGGATAGTGTCGAGAGTATTGTAAAGGAAATGCGGATTAATCTGCTGCTGCAGTATCTTGTACTGAAACTCCCTGATCCTGATCTCCTTTTTCAGAACATCATTAACAAGGTAATCAATCCGCTTTGCCATGATGTTGAAATTATGGCGCAGCTGTGATACTTCCTCTATATCCAGCCTCCCGTCCGGCTCGGCCAGGACCACGTTATAATCACCCTTTTCCACATGCTTCATTCCACGGGACAGCCTGACCAGGGTCCTGGTAATCAGGCCGGAGAAATTGAACCCGATACCCGTTGACAATACAATCGACAGAATGAATATAACGATGACTAACCGTTTCAGGTTGTTTATGTCTGCGAGCAGTTCATCGCAGCGTATCATGCTGATGAATCTCCAGTCAACATAGTCTGTCTTTCTTTCGGTAATGAAGTAGTTCTCCCCGTCAATGTTTTTGATCTTGTAAGGAAAATAATTATCAGCGGACAGCAGTTCTGCATTTACGGGATGCTGCCCGGCCGAATAGACCAGGTCATCCCCTGCAATAATCAGTATATCCGAATGAAATTTCGACGAAATCACCGAGGAATAAGACATAAAGCTGTTCACGTCAATATTTATAACCAGGACGCCCAAGGGATTGAAACCGGGGTTCGTAATACTCCTTATGAGCCTTACAAATGAAATACTTCCGTCACCAGAAAGATTCGTCTCCCAGGTGCCCGTTCCATACGTCTCGTAAGCAATTTTCTTTGCCGTTTCAATATCCGCTGAAGGCTGGACTTTTGTTTTGTAGCCCGCATGGATTACCTGGTTGTTGTTGTCTATGAATTCAATCGACTCGATGCCTTCAACAAGAAACAGCTTGTACAGCAGTTTGTTCCTTGCTTTCTGCTGCGACATATACCCTTCGTAGGTTTCCCCGTAATCATTTATGTTATTGAAATGCTCCTGAATGGTAAGATCGGATAGAATACTGAACGACAGGTTCTCCACTTCCCTTAAGCGGTCTTCAACCCTGGAAAAATACAGGTTCAGTACTTCTGCCGACTCATTGTACAACAGCTCTGTATGCTTATGATAAAACAGGTTGATTGAAATAAAAGAAACAATACAGATAAAAATGGCTTCAATGACCAGAATGGCTGAAAAACCACTCCCCATTTTTATCCGTATGTTTCCTGATCTGGCCTTTATTAAAAGTCCCCCCCACAGAAAAAATCAATATCACCATCATATCACTTTATATAACAGCCCGGCAACCATCAAGATTTTCCGGCCTGCTTTACATAATCAGCCTTTCAGTCCGGTTGTGCTTACCCCTTCTATCAGGTACCTGTTGAAGAACAGGAAAATCGTGAACACCGGCAAAAGTGACAGGGTTGACATCGCAAACATTGCACCGTAGTCGGTTGACGCTGTTGCGTCGGCAAAGGCCTTAATGGCAATCGAAACGGTATACTTCTGAGGTCTGCTCAGGTACAGGAGCGGACCCATGAAATCGTCCCATTTCCAGTAGAAATTGATTATAACGGTGGTAACTATTGCGGGACCGATCAATGGAAGTACAACCCTTGTAAAAATACTGTACCTTGTGCAGCCGTCAATGATAGCCGCTTCATCCAGTTCCTTCGGCAGGCCCTGTATGAACTGCATTATCATGAAGATAAAAAACGCGCTTCCGAAAAACGACGGTACGATTAACGGTTTGTACGTGTTTATCCACTGCAACTTTTGAAAAAGAATATACTGGGGTATAAGGAGTATCTGTCCCGGAAGCATCAGTGTTGCCATCATGCATGCAAAGGCTATGCCCCTTCCCCTGAACCGTATCCTGGAAAACCCGTATGCAACCATCGCCGAGGAAATGGTTACTCCCAGCGTAGCTATAACCGTAACAAATACGGAGTTTTTGAAGAATGTAGCGAACGTAATACCCCCAAAGCCTTTCCAGCCCTTGATGTAATTATCCCAGTTCAGTTCTGTGGGAAAAAGCCTGTGCGATTCATTAAGAATCTGTGTACTGGTCTTGAAGGAGCCGAAAATCATCCACAAAACAGGGTACACCATCAAAAAGGCGAAAAAGGCTACGAATATATGATAAATCAGGTTCCCAAATCTTTTTTTAAGTTTTTCACTCATTTTCTATTTCTCCTTTGATTCGTAATACACCCAATATTGTGACGACTTGAACACCAACGCGGTTACTGCAGCAATTATGATAAGCAGTATCCATGCCATTGCACTGGCATAACCCATGTCAAAGTATGCGAATGCGCGCCTGTACAGGTACAGGGCATAGAACAGCGTGCTGTCAAGCGGCCCTCCCAGTGTTATCAGGAACGCCTGTGTAAATGTCATAAAGGCGTTAATCATCTGCATCACAAGATTAAAGAAAATAACCGGCGACAAGGACGGCAGGGTTATATATATAAAGGAATGAAAGCGGCTTGCACCGTCAATCTTTGCTGCTTCGTAATATGTTTCTGGGATCTGCTTAAGACCTGCAGCAAATATGATCATTGACGATCCAAACTGCCATACTGTCATCGCAATCAGCGTCCATATGGCAAATCTCGGGTCTCCCAGCCACTGAACACCTTTCAGTCCAAAGATCTTCAACAGGGAATTGATTGGTCCGTTAATGCTGAAAATATCCTTCCATATCAGGGCAACTGCAACGCTTCCACCGATTAATGACGGCAGGTAGAAAACCGAACGATAGAAGTTCGCGGCTCTGCTTCTGCGGTGAAGCAGGAACGCAACCAGCAGGGCAAACCCCACCTTAAGGGGAACTGCAAATATCACATAATACAAAGTCACCTTTATCGACTTGAAAAACAGGGGATCGTCGGTAAACATTCTTACATAATTCTCTATTCCAACCCATTTCGGGCTTGAAGTCAGGTTATACGACGTAAACGACAGAAACAATGAAGCAAAAATAGGTAATATGGTAAACGATAAAAAGCCTATCAACCATGGCAGGATAAAAAAGTAACCTGCTATATTGTCATTGTTGACTATTTGCGTCCATCTGCCCGATTTGAGGCTTTTCACCGCAGTTTTGGCTTTCGGGGCTTTTTTCATGATATAAAACCACCTTCAGATCTATTTTTTAGTTAATACATGCAGTATTCCAAAAATCTCTTTTGTTTCCTTTAAATTATGCTTCAGGCAAATAAGCATTTGCCTGAAGCATAACGGAGTTCAGCGGTTAAACTAAGTTAATAATGCCTGCTTAGTTTGATCTCTGAAGAGCCTGTTCAACTGCTTTTCTCATTATCTGGGCTGCTTCAAGAGGAGTAATCTGATCGAAGATAACCTGTTCGTTAACTCTTGTGATAACATCCTGGATCTCGATCTGTGCTGCAGGCTCTACCGGCGGCGGGTTGCTTGCGAGCTTGCCTGCCAAATCAACAAACTCGTACATCTGCCTGGTTGCATCGTCTGCTTTCTCTGCCAGGGCCGAACGAACCTTGCCCATGATCGGCACGCCGCGTTCGCCGTCAAGAATATTGTTTGCGTCGATATCGTTTACAAAGAAGCTGATAAAGTTAGCCGCTTCATCCTTATACTTGGACTTGTTGTAAATACTCATGGCCTGTGAAGAACGGATACATAATCCTGAAGGTCCGTCCTTGGTTCTCTTCGGAGGAACGGTAATAGCCAGGGGACGGTTTGCCGCATTCATAACAGCAACAAGCTGGTTGCTGTGAACCCATGTCATGGCTGCTTTTCCGGTTACAATCAGGTCGCCTTCAATGTCCTTAATTTCTGCCAGTTCTCCGGGTGTAGGATATGCACCGGCCTTTGTCAGATTGTATTTCATCTGCAGGTAATTAGCGAAGAATTGGTCGTCCTTGTAGCCCAGTCCTGTTACATCCTCGTTGTAGAATGTTTCATTTGTGCCGTACTGGGGTATGGAAATAATACATCCGATGAAGAAGTCATTCAGCATACTGCTTCCATACAGGCCTGTCTTGTCCTTGATTGTGTAGCAAGCCTGTTCGAACTCATCCCATGTCCAGTCAGTGGTAGGATAACTGAGACCTGCCTGGTCGAAAATAGCCGGATCATAAAGCAGGGCCAGTGAGTTTGTTCCCAGGGATATTCCCAGCAGTTCTCCGTTGATCCTGGTGGTTGACAGGAAGTTCTCATTTGTGTCCGATACATCGATTAATCCGTTCTTTGTATACTCATCCAGCGGTTCTATTGCTGAATAATATGTCAAAAAGTTGTTTCCTATCTGGAATACGTCCGGAACATCATTTGCAGCAACAAGAGTGTTCAGTTTCTGCCAGTAATCATTACTGCCCATAAACTCCGGGTTAAAAGTTATATGGGGGTTTTTCTGTGTATAAAGGTCAAGTACAGCCATGGTCCTGTCGTGCCTGGTCTGTGACCCCCACCACATAATTCTCATTTCAATCTTTTCGGGCTTATTTGTTGGTTCTGTTGCAGCCTTTGTAGGCTCAGCAGGTGTTTTTGGAGTATTGCCTGATGTAGTGCATGCTGAGATCGAAAGGATCATGAAAAGAACCATAACAGCACATAGTGCTTTTTTCATAAAAAAGACCTCCCTCATGGTTTGTTTTGTAGTTATATTGTACAAATTCCTAAAGGCATAAAAAAGGAAAAAAACCGATGGATTCTGTTAAAAAACAGTGGTGTGTACCCGAAAAATGATCTGTTCATCTGTGAAAACAATTAACCTTTATATGTTATTTTCCCGGGACTGTTTACCGTTTATTTTGAAAATAACTGCATATGATTTTGTCCAGTTTTCTGCTCAGTTTTATAACTCTTGTGTCACTGCAGCTGTTTGTCTTTTCAATAAGAGCATCAAGGCGCTTCCGTACCTTTTCTATACGTGTTTCAATTTTTTCCATGAAAATCTCCACCCGTTTTATAAAACTTGCTTAATAAGCAAATTATATCAAAAAACTTGCTGTATAATCAAGTTTGTACAAAGGTAGCCAGGGGATTGATTGTATGAAAGATAAAAAGCCAAAAAATTTAATAGGTGATCGGGTTCGCCAGGCACGCCACAGGACCAGACCCAAAATAACCCAGTCGGATTTACTGGCCCGCCTTGCAGTAAGAGGCATAGAGCTGGAGAAAACCACCATTTCAAAAATCGAAGCCAAAACCCGGCCCGTGACGGATATTGAACTTGTGGCTATTGCAGATTCACTGAATGTAAGCATTTTATGGCTCCTTGACCTGGAACAGGAATTGGGTGAACATCATCATACAATTCGCAAACCACCTAATATATCTAAATAGTATAACATGTTCTTCAGAATGTTTATGAGCAAATAAAGAAATCAGTCATACCTTATTTGCTTCTTAAAAAGGCATGACTGATTTTCTTATCATCTGACTGCTTCTTTCCTATTGATTCTCTTTAAGCTGGAACTCTACATAGTTCCTGCCATCACCGGTTACCTTGAAGGAAGTGCCGGTATAGTCCACAATGCTTGTGAACTTCAGTGTGTACGGCACTTTATACTCGAGCTTGTCAAACTTCAGAACCAGGGTCCTTGCATTAACATACAGCACGCTTAAAGGAACTTTTCTTATGTTCATACCGCTATAACTGTACTCAAGGGTATAGTTCGACGGCGACAGATTGTTCTGGTTAAAAGCCAGTTCCTTGTCAAACTCAAGTTTAACTGCGTCGGTGGAAATGGGTACTGCTTCCACAATGGACGGCCCTGTTTTTGCTTCCGATGAAGCGGTGAAGTAATCGTAGATATTCTTGCCTATTTCATTGCCAAGGTAATCCTTGAACATGTAGCTCACGTTAATCTCGTATTCCCTGTTCGCTGTTAAATCGCCCTCGTTAAAATACAGCACCACTTTGTACGGATGTATTGCAGGATCGTACAGTGCACGGACGGGATAAACCTTATCTCCGCTGCGCCTCGACCTTGCAAAGTAATAACTTTCATTTGCGGCACTGTTTGCATCGGGAATATTTGTGAAATAAACCTCAACTGTCTGCCTGTCTTTTGCGTCAACATCCTGTATATCAAAACTGTCCGAAAAACTGTAATCGGCTTTAAAGGAATAGGTCATTTCGGTTATGTATTCCTGCCTTGTAACATCATTCAGGTTGTTAATGGTTAAATAATGCAATGCATTTTTTACAAATTTGCCTTCAATGTTCAGATAGAGAACAGTTCCGGTGTTGGGCCCCTGGCTTTCTATGGCTACCTGTTCAATTTTAATCGGCTTGTTATTCTCATCCGTCAGGTAGAAATTATACACCTGCTGTGCAAGGAAGGGATTAACCTCCTTGTTGAAACTCAAAAGCAAAGTCTCCCTGTCATAGGCAAAAACGGCTTCAAGGCGGAAGTAATCCGACTCTCCTGCAATCGCTTTAAAGCTCATTTCGTCATTCATGCCATCGTTCAGCTTAACTCCGTAGGCACTTGTCATATCTCCGCTGATTACAACGTTGTAAACACTGTCTTCTTCAAACGAACCTGCCTTCAGGCTCAACAGCACGCAGTTGTCCTCGGAGGCAACAACCCTGGCAAGAAGCTGATCCTTGCTGCCCTCTGCGAACTTATCGTTGTAATCATCGTATATTGTGTAATACAAGCTGTTCTCGCTGTTAATGTTCACAGGATGGGTAAAATACAGCTTAACCGATTTTCCGTTTACCGGCTCTATCTTCTGGAGCCTGAAAAAGTCGGATTCAACCTTGTCGGGAACGGCACCGATGAATGCGCCGTAAAGAACGTCCTTCACATTACCGTCCGCATCTTTAATTCCCTGTATTTCAATCGTGTATTCCACACCGGGCGCATGTTTCTTTGTTTTCAGAAGAATGAAGTTTTCGCCTGTGTCTTCTATCTCAAACACCAGTTCCTGGTCCTCGTCCACTGCCTTGTATATGTATATGTCGTCGATGGACTTAACCGGCTCATTGAATACAACGGACACAGTTTCCTGATCAAATACTATGATCTCTTCTATTTCGGTTTCAACCGCATCTTCTATAAAGCCCAATTTCACAGCTTCAGCCTTGGTTATTACTTCTGCATCTATCAGCCTGTGAAACAGTTCCCTGCCCGTTGTCTTTTCCTTCAGCGTCAATGCATTATAAATTATGTTAATAGCATCTGAACGTTTAAAATCGGTATTATCATCCACTTTCGCAATGTATGCCAGGTCTGTTACAAGTCCTACCTCGTATGCCTTTTTATAAATATTCGGCCAGGTATAGTCGGTGTTCATTTCATAGCCTAATGTGCCCAGGATAATTTTTATAAAGGCTTTCTCAGTGATATATTCATATGGCTTGTAGTTACCCGTTGTATCGCCGGAAAGAATCCCCATTTGCGTACAATAGCCGACATACGGTGCATACCATAGGTTTGTTTCAACATCAGGAAATTTCGCCGATGCTTTCTTGTAGGTTTCGGCGTTAAGCAGTACATGATATTCCTGCCCGAGAACCCTTACTGCAAAGGTGGCGGCTTCAGCCCTGGTCAGTTTTTCATTCAGCCTGAAATCACCGTTCGTTCCTACAAGAATTCTGAGGGTCTCCAAAAACTCCGCCTTTTCCTGGAGTGTTACATTTACAGGCAGCGCATAGGATGAAAAACTAAGGGATAATACCAAACAAACAATAAGAAATGAGAGTAATACCGATTTTACCTTCATCTTTCGTTTTCTCCTTTGCATGAAATTTTTTCATTTATATTATATCAATGTTAGAAAATATTGTATATGATATTTTGACAAAATTTTATTAGAAAAAGTTCCCGGAAGGCACAAAAAAACTCCCGTTTCAAGGGAGTTTTGAGCTCTACTGCGCCATCTTATATGTCGGAACCAGAACTTTTACATATTCCTTTATTTCATTGCTGTCTGAAGACTTGTAAACCTTCTGTTTCAATATTTCCAGCTCTCTTTCCAAAAGCTCGTAATCAATATGCAAGGGTTTTGCTATATATATCTTGTTATGTTTTGTAGCCTCAAGGCCTTCCTCGTTCAGAAGAAGCTCTTCATACAGCTTTTCACCGGGCCTTAAGCCCGTTATTTCAATGTCTATGTCCTCGTACGGTTCAAAACCCGAAAGCCTTATCAGGTTCTTTGCAAGATCAAGAATTTTAACCGGCTCACCCATGTCCAGAACGAAAATCTCGCCGCCTTCGGCCATCGCACCGGCCTGAATGACAAGCTGCACAGCCTCGGGTATTGTCATAAAGAACCTTGTAACATCAGGATGCGTAACGGTAACCGGCCCGCCCTGTTCGATCTGCTTCTTGAACAACGGAATAACGCTTCCGTTGCTTCCCAGCACATTCCCGAAGCGCACCGCAACAAACTCTGTTTTGCTTTTCGTATCAAGGGCCTGGATTATCATTTCGGCTATACGTTTAGTCGCACCCATGACATTCGTCGGATTTACAGCCTTGTCTGTTGAAATAAGAACAAACCTGTCGGTATTATACATATCCGCACAGTGGGCCACATTCCATGTTCCGAATACATTGTTCTTTATCGCTTCTTCGGGGTTGTTCTCCATCAGCGGCACATGCTTGTGGGCCGCAGCATGGAACACTATATTCGGCCTGTACTCATCAAATATTTCCTTAAGCCTGTCCATTTCGCGGATATTTGCAACAACAGGCATAATATCAAGTTCAGGGTATTTCCTTGTTAATTCAGTATATATATCATGCAGGTTGTTCTCGTAGTTNNGCAGGATACTTTCTTGTTAATTCATTATATATATCGTGAAGAGTGTTTTCATAAATATCCAGCATTATGAGCTTTTGTGGCCCGAAAGATGCAATCTGCCTGCAAAGCTCCGAACCAATAGAACCACCGCCACCGGTAACCAATACAACCTTTCCACTTAAATACCCTGCAATTCCTTCCAAATCTACAACAACCGGCTCTCTTCCAAGTAAATCCTCTATATCAACGTCCTTAACCCTCTTAAGCATTATTGTTTCATCAATCAGCTGCGACATTGATGGAAGTATTTTAACCTTGCACTTGGTTTTAACACATTGCTCATAAATTCTGTTTAATACCGCAGGTTTTGCAGAAGGTATCGCAATGATTATTTCATCAATGCTTTTTCTTTCCACAACGTCAGCCACATCGTCTATACCGCCTAAAACAGGAATACCGTTAACTTTTTTTCCTTTTTTATA
>LFSH01000010.1 GCA_001513105.1 Clostridiales bacterium DTU070
CTGCATGAGAATTTTCAAAAAATTTAAAAATAGCCCTTGTATTTTTATACAATGTTCTGTATAATTATTCCCAATAGAATTCCATTGCTGTTCAAACCCTAAAGAGAAGGCTTACCGATTGACGTTCAGGATGGAACTTCACCGGAGGTGCAGCATGAAATTAGGGGAAATTATTCAAAAAGACAAGAAATACTACATGAATACTTTCGGAGACAGGGTTCCTGTATGTTTTACCCATGGCAGGGGCATACTCCTTTATGATACCGAAGGAAACGAATACCATGACTTTTTTGCCGGTATTGCAGTAAGTGCCCTGGGGCATTCACATTCGGTGCTTGTCAATGCTATATGCGAGCAGGCAAAAAAACTCATACACTGCTCAAGCCTTTACTATATTGAGCAGCAGGCAAACCTTGCCGAATTAATTGTGAAAAACTCATGCGCAGATCGGGTTTTCTTTGCCAACAGCGGCGCAGAGGCCAATGAAGGAGCTATTAAACTTGCCCGCCTTTATTTCAGGAAAAAAGGTTTGTCAGAAAAATATGAGATTATTACGCTGGATAATTCCTTCCATGGGAGGACTCTTGCCACCATTGCTGCAACAGGACAGGAAAAATACCAGAAGCAGTACTGCCCGCTGACGCCTAAATTCTCGAAAGTTCCGATAAATGATATTGCCGCGCTGGAAAATGCTATAAACGAACATACCTGTGCGGTCATGCTTGAACCGATCCAGGGTGAAAGCGGCGTTAATCCTACCACCATGGAGTACATGCGCGCTGTACGCGATTTGTGCGACAAAAAAGGAATACTTTTAATATTCGACGAGGTCCAGTGCGGGCTCGGCAGAACCGGCAAGCTCTTCGGTTATCAACATTATGGCGTGGAACCCGATATTTTTACACTTGCAAAGGCACTCGCAGGCGGTTTTCCAATCGGGGCTCTCTGTGCAAAGGAACCGGTTGCAGGCGCTTTTGAACCCGGTGATCATGGTTCTACTTTCGGCGGCAATCCGCTGGCCTGCAGCGCGGGTATTGCGGTACTGTCCACGATTATAAACGAGAACCTCAGCGATAATGCCGCTGAAGTGGGAAATTATTTCTTTGAGAAAATGGAAGTCATAAAGAAAGACTATCCTATAATCAAGGAAGTACGCGGTAAAGGCCTCATGATTGGAATAGAGTTCAGTAAACCCGTCGCTAAGATTGTAAATAAAAAGATATTCGAAAAGAAATACCTTTTGGGAACATCAGGCGAAAGTATCCTGAGAATCCTGCCGCCCCTTATCATTACAAAGAAAGACATGGACGGCTTAATAAATGTTCTGGCAGAGGTTCTCAAGGATATAAATAATTAAAGGTTGACAGGCAATCCTTCCCTCCTGTCAACCCCCCTTTAAACATCAGCCGCCGAACAGCCTGTTAAACATGGCCACAAACATGAAGTACAGAACAATCAGCAATATAATTACTATGACATAAACAATAATTGACGCTATTGCCCAGTTCTTCCTGTCCCTGCTTACATTTTTGCTTATGAAAGCCCAGAAAACCAGCAGAATAATGTTCACACCCGGAATAAACATCAGGAGCAATGCGCCTAACCACCGCAGCATGCTGTGGAACTTTTCCTGCTGAACCTCTCCGGATTCCGGCTTTATAGGTATATCATTTCCGCAATTGGGGCACTGCACTGCAAACCCTCCTTTATGCGTATTGTTATTTTTCATCTCCTGCTTTTAAGTTCATTGCAGATTTCTTCCCACGTCAAACCCTGGTGTACCATTAATACTGTCAGGTGATAAATAAGGTCTGCTATTTCGTACCTTATTTCGTCACTGTTCTCATTTTTAGCGCCTATTATAACTTCCGACGCTTCTTCGCCTACTTTCTTCAGGATCTTGTCCAGACCCTTGTCAAACAAGTAACTGGTGTAAGAGCCTTCCTTCGGGTTAAATTTCCTGTCGGTAACAACATCATATATTTCCTGCAAAATATCGAACTTACTGCTCACTGTTATATCCCTCCATATCAAGTTCCCTGTAAAAACAGGATTTTGATCCCGTATGACAGGCTGCACCCTTCTGCCTGACCAATAAAAGGAGAGTATCGGCATCACAGTCGTAGTATATTTTCTCAACATACTGGAAATTACCCGATGTTTCACCCTTAACCCATAATTTCTTCCGACTTCTGCTCCAGTATGTAGCTTTACGGGTTTTTACCGTCATCAGAAGAGATTCCCTGTTCATATACGCCATCATTAATACTTCTTTTGTTTCCGAATCCTGCACAATTGCAGGAATCAAACCTTTTTCGTCGTATTTCAGCTCAAAAGATTCCATCACTTTACCCCTGGCTGTTATTTTTAAATGGCAGGCATTTCACGCCTGAACAATCTTTTTTCATTATATAGCAAAATTTTGCATTCTACAAGGCAGGCTCCTTACAAACATAAAAAAAGCAGCTCTGTGAGCTGCCGCGAATCTTCTCCTCCTATAGCGTCAGAATACCTTCGGGTGTATTGATAATAATCAGGACCTTTTCCTCCTTTCCGGTCTCGGCGTTGATATAGACGAGAAAATCCCTGTCGTTGAGTTTTCCCTTAAGCTCGTAGCAAAAGATTTCGGTACCGAAATTCGTGGGTATTATCGCAAGACCTACCGTACTCAGGTCCCTTTTCCCGGTAAAATTTGCCCTTACCTGTTCCTCTGTCAGCTTAGGTTCGGGTATATCCCTTTCGGTGTGGTTCATAATATATCCCTTGGATTCAAAGCCCACTATTTCACCGTTGTCCAATGCGATCTTTACCTTAATCAGATCGGGATATACCACTACGCCGTCCTGCTCGTATGCATAGTTTACCGTCGCAGTATTGTCCTCCTTGACATAATAGGTGTCCTTCATGCTTTTATAGCCGCGGCTTTCAAGAAATTCCCTTCCGATTTCCTTTACCTTTTCAACATCCAGGGTTTCCTGCCCCACATCCCTGTTGTACAGCATCCAGATTACATGTCCGCCTGTTTTGGTTACGTCTGCTGTTGCAAACGCTTCCTTCGGCCTGTCCTTAAACGTAATTTTGAAATTATACGCAGGCAATGTATCGGCCTGGATATCACCGGTATGCTCAACCGACGCAACCTTATCCTCGCCGAAGAACTGTGTCACTTTCTTTTTTGCTTCTTCCACGCTCATTTCCTTGCCAGTAAGCCCCCTCGGTTTCAAACTTGTCATGTGATCCGAAAAGGGTCCGTCATAAATCAATGTCGGGAATTCCTGGAAGGTCTTGTCGACATCGGAAAACAACTGGCCTGTCATGCTTTGGTTCTGTTTTTTGAAAAGCTGCGTTCCCTTGTCTGCCAGTTCATTCCAGTTTATTCTCCCGGATGAAATTGACGCCTGAAGGTTGTTTAAAGCGTCCTGCAGGGATACAGAATACTGATGAAGCTGTTCGAGCTGCTTGTATTGATCCTCGGTAATCCCTTTCCCGTTTATGTTCTGTCTGTCCAGTGCATATGCATAATCTCCTACCTGGGAGAGAAACTTCGAGGTATTTGCAAGCACTTCCTGGGTGACAGGCAGCTGGCCGAGATTGGTCTGGGCGAGGTTGGCCTGATGCCATGCCTCCTGCAATGTTTCAGCCGCCATTTGCGGGGTTGCCGAAATCATGCTTTTCATCAGGAGTGCTTCAATATTCTGTACATACCCGACCATTTCATAAAAAGCGCGGTTATACTGGTTATCAAGCTCCTGCCTGAGGTCTGAGGCCCTTTTGTACTGGTATATTCCCCAGGCTGCAACTGCCGCCACTATTACAATAAAAACACTGTACATGTGCCTGTCTGACAGTCTCTTTTTCCAGTCTAAAAGTTTCTCTCGGATCCTTGCCAACAGAAACACCTCCTTTGCCATGTTTTTTTAGCTATTTTCCGAAATAATGCTTTCCTATTACCTTGATTACCTTCCTGCTCCATATCCATTTGCTTGTAGCCGTCTGGGGATTCCAGTAATACAGTGATCCGCCGGTGGGATCCCATCCGTTGATAGCATCACGGGCGGCCTTTACTACGGTGGAGTCGGGATCAATCGGTACGTTTATCTGCCCGTCGCTGACGGCTGTAAAGGCACCGGGCTGATAAATAACCCCGGCAACGGTATTCGGAAAATCAGGGGATGCAACCCGGTTCAGAATTACCGCACCAACCGCCACCTGGCCCTCGTATGGCTCGCCCCTTGCCTCCCCGTTTATTGCACGCGCAATGAGCTGTTCATCCGAAACCCTTGTCGATTGGGCATATGAAATTGTGTAATAGATATTGGGTATTATCAGGTTCATCATTACAGTCAGAGCCGATATAAGCAAAACTACTCTCTGCTTTTTCATTTTCAGTAATCCTCCTTATTTTAAAGAAGTTTATCCGCTGCATCCTTAATCCGGTTTTAGTTTTTCAAGTAAACAGCGTAATTATACTAAAGACTGCGCATTATAAAGCTGCAGAAACATCCTGGAAATACCAAATCCTGCTTTTTCATTTCAACCGGTGCCGGCAGCAGCGGTAATGCGAAGAGTTAAACTGAAATTTCAAGGTATTGAAAAAACGGTTTCCGGACGTGATTTTTATATTGCCGGGCTAAACGCAGCATTCCGGGCATGAAAAAATCCCCTCTTTCGGGAGCAAGAGAGGGGATGATACTGAAGTGCCGGGTTATATTATTTACAGGTTTACAACATTTATATCGTTGTCGCCGAAGATCTGCCGTACGAGCTCCACTTCCCGGTTCTTGCATGTAAAAAGGATAATCTGCCTGTTATCGCTTTCATTTTTCAGCATTAACAGCGCATTTTTTGTCCTTTCCTCATCGTACTGGGCAAAGGGCTCGTCCAGGAACAGGGGCAGCGTTTCGCCGTCTTTTTCCACAAGTTTTACGGTGGCAAGGCGAAGGGCAAAATACACCTGGTCGGCCGTACCCGAAGACAACTGCTCGGGTATTACCTTTTCGGCCGTATCCGGCGTCTGTATATTAAGAGTCAGGCTGTCATCGGCCATTACGTCGTTATACCTGCCCCCGGTTATTGCAGCAATAATACTGCTCATAGCCTCGTTCAGGTAAGGCGAATAATCACGCTGTATATCCAGGCTGGCCTCGGTAAGCACTTCCATGGCAGTTTCCAGCGCTTTACCAAGAAACAGTTTCTTTTGCTTTTCCTGCTCAAGCATCCTGACCCTTTCATGGGCTTTTTGTACCATATCCCCGTCGGGCGTGTTTTCAAGACGGGTTGAAAGGGTGTTGATTCTTAATGCAATACCGGCAATCTTCTCATTAAGGTTCCCTGTTTCCAGTTCCAGGCCTTCAGGCGTTAAATCCTCCAAGATACCTGCCTCATCGGCCTGTTCTTTTCCCAGCTCCTCAAGTTCCGCGGTTCTTGCCTGTATTTCCTGTTCCAGTTCTGTTAACAGGTCAATATCACGGCCTGCCATAACCGACGCCTCCCTGTACAGGCTTTCCCTTTTCTGTTCCAGTGAAGAAAGCCCGGTTTCGATGTCTTTCACTGCTTGCCCGAGACTGATGCGGGTTTCCAGGCCTTCACGCCATTTCATTATATCCTCTTCACTGAAGTTGGTTCCCGAATCAATATTTGCAGAGGTAAGTTTGCCCCGGATCCTGTTTTCATATTCCCTGATGCCGGTCAGCTTATTGTTCCAACTGTCGTTAAGTTTCTGCCTGTTTACCACCAAATCCTGCAGTTTGCTTTTCCTGTCCTCGTACAGGTTTCTGAGCCTTATGAAATCATGGATATTATCAACCTTCACCTGTTCCATCCATGAATTCAGCAGGCGCTCATTTTCCAAGTGCTTCTGTTTCTGGAGGTTAATTCTCCCCATCTCTTCCGTCTGCCTATTGGCATGCTTAACCGATACTATAAAAAATGCACCCGACAGAACGGCAGTTGCCAAACCCAGCGCGGCAGCGACGGTATTCGGGGGTGTTATAAGGAAGGACAGCAGTATAACAATAATGCCTGTTACAAGGCCTGCCAGTGAAATATATTTTTTCAGCCATGAACGGGGTGTGCTGTTTCCATCGGTACTGTCATCCCGGGCGCGGCTATACTGCAGTACATCCTGGATAACCTCATCCATTCGGGATTTTTCATCTTCAAAAATCCTGTACTGGTGAAGTTCTTCCTGAAATTTTCCTATTTTCTCTTCAATGTCCCGAAGTTCTGATTCAAGCTCCTCAATGTCCCTGCGCAAATGCCTGTAATTTGTATAATCCGATACCATCTCGTCCGAATCGTTTCTCGAAAAACTTTCAAAGGCCTCGTATTTTTTAAGTTCGGCAATTGCATCGTCCAGTTCCTTCCTTTTGCCTTCAATGCTGCTTTCAATCAAAGCAAGCTCCTTACGGCATCTGTCAAGGGAGCTGCATATATTTCCGAGTTCTTCTTTTCTCAGCTTTTTAACCAGCCTTTCCCTGAGCAGGTTCAAATCATTAAGCCGGCTTTTCAGTTCTGCTTCTTTTTTCTGCAGCTGTTCCTGTTCGAAGAACATATCCATGTTGTTTTTATGAAGTTCCGTATACTCTTTCTCCTGTTCAGCGGCCTCCTCCAAAAGGGAATTGATTATATTCAGAGGCCTGGTTGTTGTCCTTTCGCTTCCTACATATTTAAGCTGTGCATCTTTCAGGGCATCTATCGCTTTCCTGAACGACACCTCTTCATCCCCGGTCTGCTTTACATTCGTAAGCCTTTCGGCTATAATCCGTTTGCCTTCGCTGTTTAAAACACTCTGCATCTGGCCGATAAAAACCGTACGCTCGAAGCAGCCTTCCGACAATCCAAGGTGCTGTTCGGCAAATTTCACACCTTCATCCCTGCCGGCGGGGAAACTTCCGGTAATATTATTCGAATACCTGTCATAAACGGTAACGGTGTTCCTGTCAAAAGTTCTTACAACTGAATATGTCTCTCCGTTATCCAGCTCATACTCAAGGGTTCCCGCGTATGCATCAGCATTCCAGGGCTTATACTGCCTCACAGGTGCAGGGGTACCGTCTTTTCCTCTTCTTCCGCCTTTAAGTCCAAACAGCATTCCCTTTATAAAGGACTGAAGGGTGGATTTACCCGACTCATTGCGGCCGTAAAACACGTTCATGCCCGGTTTGAGCACAAACTCCCTGTTTTCAAACTTACCAAACCCGTTAATCCGTAATTTCCTTATTCTCATAAACCCTACCGCCTTTTAATCCGATATGTCAACAGTACCCTCAAACAATGCTTCAAGGCCAAGATAAAGAGCTTTTTCAAGCAGCTGTTTTTCCTCGCCCTCCGCACTTTCCATTCTTTCTTTCATTTTCCGCACAAAAACGCCGGCCAGGTTCTTTTCGCCTGCCAGCACTTCCAGGTCATAAGAAGGCCGGGTGTAATCATTAAACTGTATTGAAAAGCAGCTGTCTTCAAAATGCTGTGCCAGGGACTTTATATCGATATGAAGGTCGGGATTGATGCACCCTGTCAGGTTAACCCTGAAAATATCCCTCTCTTTATCATGCAAATCCAATGTTTTTTCAATCTTTTCCAGAAGTTCGCCGTAATTTGCCGCGCCGTCAACGCTGAAATCTATCTCATGATAAGACCTCTGCTGAGTTTTAATAAAAGTATATTCCCTTTTCAACTCCCCGTCCTTTGCCAGATTAACATAATAAACTCCGTGCTCGCCCTGTTCATCAAACCCGAAGGGCTCCGGGCTTCCGGGGTTTATTATGCCTTTTTTGGAATGCTCCTCATTCCTTGTATGGAAATGTCCGACGGCATAATAGTCAAAGCCCAGGCCCGCCAGGTAATCGGAATCAGCAGGATTATACGGGCTTTGTGCAAACTCCAGGTCCAATGTACCATGGAAAATGCATATGTTAATCATCTCGGGCAATACGCGCGGAGGCTTTTGTACGGGAAGACATGCCTGGTGGAACGAATCAAAACCGATACCGTAGAAATATACACCAAGGTTCTCATCCAGGTACTCGGGGTTTTCTGTTGTGAGGATATGTACGTTTTCACTCCACCTGTAATTTCTGTACCACGAATTTTTTACACAGGGGTCATGATTCCCCGGCACTATTATAACAGGCTTCGGGTCCAGCCTTTTAAACTGCCCGTTAAGCCAGATTACTGTGCTTCTTGCAACATATTCATGCTCGTACAAATCACCGGCTATTACAAGAAAATCGGCATCTTTCTCCATCACCAGCCCTGTAATTCTCTCAAAGGTTTTTTTCAGATCCTTCCGCCGCTCACCGGACAGGTTCTCCTTTCCCAGGGCAGAAAACGGAGCATCAAGATGAACATCGGCGCAGTGAATAAACGAAACCTGTTTTTTCATGACTTTTACCTCTTTCCGCATGCAAAATCCGTACAATTATTTGCAAAGCAGCACCGCAAATGCGGTTGCATAATCACTCGTATGGGTCAGGCTTATATCCACCGATACTCCTCCCATTTTATCGAAAAACTCCTTTGTTTCGTTATAAAGCACTATATAGGGTTTTCCGGTTTCAGAAACCCTGACCTCTATGCCCTTCAGCGTAACACCCATGGAAAAACCGGTTCCCAGCGCTTTCGACACAGCTTCCTTTGCTGAAAACCTTGCGGCATAGCTCTGGTATTTCTGTTCCCTCCTGCTTTCACAGTAATTTATCTCTTCCGGGGTAAATATTTTTTCTATGAAACCTTTTCCATGTTTTTCTATTGAATCCTTTATACGTTTTATTTCTATCATGTCCACGCCGCAATATATGTTCATTGGGATCATCTCCGAAAAGCATTTATATAAATTAAAACACAGGCAATAGGTCATGCCTGTGCTTGTATTATGGTGTCCCGAGTAGGAATCGAACCCACATTAGTAGAACCGGAATCTACTGTCTTATCCATTGGACCATCGGGACACAATATCATTCAATATATATTATACCCCGATCAGACTGTTTTTTCAATTTATTTTTCATACAAACGCGGCATTATAAATTGCAATATTAAATGCCGTGCATAATCCGGCAAATCCATTGCCTGCCGGAAAGGCTTTCATGCATCGGGCAGTACCTTGTTCTCAATGCGGCATTTTCACAAGCTGCATAACCCGATTTTATAATATTCACTATCAGAATCTTCTGGCATTGTTTTCATACAAGTTTAAACAGCGTTGCGAACATATTATAGTTCAAATCCAGTACATATCCTATCGCCTGGGCTTCAAGGTTCATCCAAAGAAACATTACCAGGGCGACAAGAATCTTTTCGCCCAAATCAAGTTTGCTTTTTATGCTGACTGTACGAAGCAGAATGCCCGGTTGAATGACAGCCTGCAATAATGCCCACACGTAAAGCGTTATAATAACAAATTTCGTTGCCGGGGTAATCTCCTGGTATAACCTTTCCACCTCAAACCCGGTGGGGTTAACTATCAGTATAACGGGATAAAATACCAGGTGCGAATAGGCATAGGACTTCATCAGAATAATATTGAAGCCTTTCATGATAAACTTGTTGCTCCGTTTGGCAAGGTACTTGCACAAATCCGCAATCGGCCATGCAAAGCAGAAAACATCCAGAAAGCCGATTAAAAATATGGCAATAATAAATAAAAGTGTCTTTTCAAAAACACTCGCAGTACTGCCCAATATAAAATCAACAAGTATTGACCTTGAATGGCAAAGTATATTAAAAAAGCCCACCACCGCAAAACCAGGTACAAGTGATACCAGCGATTCATTCAGGCGCCTGTGCCATTCCCTCGGCAAAAGAAACAAATCCCAACCGCTTCTCAACTGTTCCATTTATATTCTCCGGTTTTTGTTCAATAAGGATCTTTCCCATATTATAGCACATAGAAAGGTCTACCTGCAAGGAATTAAGCCGTCACTGCGCGGGCAGGAACTCTGTGGGGCCTGACTCGGCAAGGGAAGCGAACTGGCTTCTCCACTCTTCATAATGAGTGGTGTTTTTCAGGTTCAGGGCAAATACATCCCAAACCCTGTCATTTGCAAAATTGTGGCTCCATGTTGCCGTTCCGGCAAGATTGTATTTATGAACGAGGGACGATTTCAGGTTTACAGAGTATTCATTTTCAAGCCACATTTTATATGTTACATTGTCTTTTTCAAAGAAAACTACAAACTGGCCGCTTTCGGAATCCCAGAAAGGTATGGCCTGGTTTTCCTGGATAAGAAGCTCCGCTGCCTTTATTGATAATGCTTTCCCCGTTTTTGCAGTAACCTTGCCATTGTCGTCGGTGGTTTCTTCCCAAAGCCTTGTATACAGCGGGATACCAAGCAGCAGCTTCTCGGCAGGAACCTCTCTCAACGTCTTTTTCAGGTTTTCCTCAACCCATGTCAACTGGGCTGTTGAGCCTGCGACCTTGCTTCCCGCCCATGTCTGGTCATAGGTCATCAGGCATACGTAATCCACCGTTTCCGCAAGGGCTTTCCTGTCATAACATTTCGACCACGTATCGCTGCCATCGGGTATGGTAACATCAACAGAAACAACAAGCCCCTGTTCTCTCAGCAGGGGTGTTAATTCACGGACAAACTGCGTATATACGTCTTTATCGCTTTTATAAATATTCTCAAAATCTATGTTGATTCCGTCAAGCTCGTACAGTGCCGCAAAGGCAAGAAGCTGCTTTATGATGTATTCCCTTTTCAGCCCGTCGTTCAGTATTTCACTGGTATCATCAATATTCGAAAAATCGTTGGCCACCAGTGCCCAGACCTGGTACCCGTTTTTATGTGCCCATTCCACGTACTGGGGGTCGGCCCGGTTGATCAGTTCACCGTTCCTGTTTGCAACCTGGAACCAGGTCGGCGACATAATGTCGATGCCATCTTCCTTTTTTCTTTCAAGGTAGGCTTTTGTAGAGCTGTACATCTGGTCCCAGACAAGGCTAATCTTTCCCTGCGGGAGCGCGGGTTTTTCCCTGATCATTTGTGGGATTATCCCAATCTCATAGGATTTTATCACAATATGTTCTTTCTCAATATACCCCAGGTAGCCTTCAGCAGTTCTTACCTTGTACCACCTGTCATATTCCTCGAAAACGTAAACCTTTGAATCTTCCGAGTTCAAATCGGGGTTGTCAAACTTCTTAATAATCGGATAACTGATATGCCTTCCCTTTCTTACCACGGCATCGGTACTTACAGGGTATCCAATCCTGTGTATTGCATCCTGCCTGTCCACTATAACTACATTGGAACGGCTGTCATATCTTATATTGATCTTGTAAAAGGATGACAAAAACTCGATTGGAAGGTACAGAACGCCGTCAATCTTCGTGGCAGGGAATTTCAGCTCCAGAGGCTGATCATTGATAAAGGCATTTAGCTTGTCGGTTTCCATTTTTATTACTTTGTCGCTTGTGGTTACTGTAACCTTCTGAAGATTTTCATCCCACCAGATATAGAGATCAAAATGTGCCTTTACGGTGTCAAAAGGCAAAAGAATCTGCCCTTCCACGATCCTTGGCGGGTTTTTATCGATGATCTGCCCGCCTTCAATGACAAGCACGGTATCAGCACTGTCATAGCAGCTTTCAAAAGCCTCATTCGGCCTGAAATGCTTATTATATACCAGTGCTGCACCGGCTGCACATCCGGTTACGAAAACAAGCAACGATAAAAATATAATTATATCCTTTATTATATTCTTTTTCATTTCAACCCTCCGGGTATACAGGTCTTGATAAAGATATGCCGGAACTTGCAAATCAAAGTAAGTCGAACTGTTCTTAACTAATTATACATTCTTTTTCGCCAAATGTCTTCAAGAAATTTAAGTCATGCCGAACAAAAGCATAAAAAAATGACGCAAAGCGTCATTTTTCCGGAATAACTGCTAAAAATCCAGTATATTTCCGGTATTTTGCCACATGATCCGGCAGATACTTATATATCAATCAATGAATACTTTCCGCGGTATAAAGGTTTTAAAGCTGTTCAGCATTTTTTCGCTGGGTTCAAAATAAACAACGGTCTGCTCGTTTTTATAGTTCAGAACTATAAAGTAAACATTGTCGCTGTTAAGAGAACTGGTGCAGTCCATCTGGTTCCTGAAAGTCTTGTAATGCTCTGAAAAATGGGGACTTTTCAGTTTTGCAACTATCTCGAAATTCTTGCAGTTTGCGCTGAAAATTCTCTTCCTTTTTCTTTGGGCAATTATTTTGTCAATATCTAAATCTCCGTTCGTAACTGCATATTCATACTCAATATTTCTTGTTGTTATAAGCAGGTAAGAAATGTACCCGATACCGGCCAGGAAAAACAGGCTCATGCCGGGGACAAAGTTAACAGCAAAAAACATCAGTATAAGAGCAGCAATAATTATTCCTGCAATAATCAGATAATCCTTTGCATCTTTTCGTTTCTGTACAATTTTCTCCAGAAAAATATCTCCCATGTTTAAACCTCCTGTCATCTTAAATGAATTCTATCATAAATACTGTACCTTTTGCAATAAAACCAGCAAATTACAACGGCGTCATTTTATTTCAGCAATAAGAAAAACCGAACTGCAGGTTCCTGCCAATAAAACGGCTGCTTCCTGCATCACACGATACCCTTACCTTTATCAGCCTTGATATATTATGAAATGCAGGGCACTTTCAGTTTTAACGGCCAATAAAATCCGGTTTACACCGGGCAAAATAATTTTAATTATACTTAAATGAATTTGATTTTATTTTAACTGTACTTGACTGAATTTAATTCTTATAGTACTATATTACAATAAATCCTCCGGATATAATCCCGGGCACTGCTATATAAAATATAATATGCAGAATTGAAGAGGGTTATGGAAATGAAGATTACGGATTTTTTCAGAAATAACAGGCAGACGGTTTCCTTCGAAATTTTTCCTCCGAAGCTTGATACTCCGCTCGAAACCATTCTGAACAAGCTCGGGGACTTTGCTTCAATGAAACCGGACTTTATCAGTGTTACATATGGAGCAGGAGGTTCCAAAAAAGGCCGTACCCTTGAGATTGCTTCCAGGATTAAGGAAGACTACGGGATTGAAAGTCTTGCCCATTTTACCTGTGTGGGCCATTCAATTGATGAAATTGATGCAATGCTCAGGCAAATGAAAGAAAAGAAGATTGACAACCTGCTGGCATTGCGAGGTGACCCGCCTGCTGACATGCCTGACTTTGATTTCTCCAAAAACGTGTTTTCATATGCATCGGAACTTATAAGGCATATCAGGAAGAAGGACGGATTTTGCATAGGCGCCGCCTGTTACCCTGAGGGGCATGCGGATTCGCCAAGAATCAGCAAGGACATGTACCATCTCAAACAGAAAGTTGACGAGGGTGTAGACTTTCTTATAACCCAGCTCTTTTTTGACAACAGGATCTTCTATGATTTTATGGACAAGGTGAAAGCATACAATATAACCTGTCCTGTACTGCCCGGCATCATGCCTATTTTCAAGGCCGACCAGATTAAAAGAATAGCCTCAATGTGCGGAGCATCCATGCCTGCAAAACTGGTTCTGCTGCTTGACAAATACGGCAATACGCCCGATATGCAAAAAGCCGGTATAGAATACGCCTCAAACCAGATACGTGATCTTCTGGACAACGGGGTTGACGGTATTCATATAAACACGATGAACAAAGTGGAAGCCACCCGAACCATACTTCAGAATATAGGAAAACTGTAACCGGTGTGCCAGGCACACGGCACAGTAATTTAAAACATTCCCCGCACCTTTTGCCGGGTGACGGGGACTTTACTGCCCTGGCAAAAAAACTTCACCGAGGGTTTTTCCTACATTATGCATTAAAATTGCATCAATTACCTGCTGCTCTGTCACTTCTTTAAGTATATTCAGGTTTTCATCCGCTATATGTATTATATGGTACTTGTCATAATCCAAAAGCAGCATCACTTCTCCAAGGCTTACATCCTTAATGACCAGGATATCCCGTACCTGGTATGTTCTTTTTTTCAGGATTCTTTCCCGACGACGTATCAGCGAATCAAGGTTCAAGTGTTTCACCGTCCTTCTCATATTTCCCGTTCCGGGCAGGGAAACAATTGCCAGCAGCAGGCTGGGATTTTTATAGCCAATCATGATATAGACCCCCGTTGCAAGCAACAGAATCCTTAACCAGAAACCTAACTTTTTCATCACTCTTAAGGTTTTATCCGTTCCGACCCTGTTATACAGGAGTATCAGCAGAATACTTCCCCCGTCCATGGGATACAGCGGTATCAGGTTAAAAACACCAATAAAGAGGTTGGCTTTTACGAAATCTGTCTTAAGCTGCGATTCAGGCAAAAAGACTTTTGAGACTACGGCAGCAAAAACATTCCCAACAGGTCCGAAAGAGCATATGACACACTGTACCCACCTTTCCGGCTGAAACCGCTTCCATCTTCCCGAGAAACCTGAAGGCAGCAAAGCAATATCAATTTCTTCCCTGAACAGAACCTGTGCCGCAAAAACATGGAATAATTCATGAATAAGAATAGCGGTGAAATATACCAGTACCTGCCTCATCAGTCGCTTCCCTTTATGTAATCCACGCATTCCCTGTATGCATCTTCCACCGTCCGGTACAGTTCCTCTGTTGATACATGTTTTTCCACCAGGAACATGCGTACCGAGGAAATAATTTCCCGCGGCAGTTCATCTTCGGTCCTGCTTTTAAGGAATACCACGGAGAAGACAACAGCCAAACAGATCAATGACTGGATGATTATTTTCCTGGCAAGCACCGACCCACCGTTACTGCCTTTCTTGACCCTGGTATACGAGGAATAGCCGGGAACACTTCTCCGATACCGGCTTGTTCTTATGGCATGATTCAATTCAATCATCCCGACAGCATGTTCTAAAATAATTATATGGCTGTTCTCACTTAATATGATAAAAAATCGGGCCTGGCAATCCTGACCGCAAAGAAAAGAAAAACCCCGGTCAGAAAGACCCGGGGCCATCGTATCTGATATCAGATCATCCGTTATGGATGTTTACTGACCATCCATGCCCCAAAATGCCGTTTCCCTATATTTTGACACCTAGCCATTAGCCAGGTGGGTGCCCTGTTTTATTATTTACACTTCCTCCGCCGTTTCACCAGTACCTTGTACTGATGCCGGAATTAACTTGAGGCCTGTGCTCCTAATAAAAACACCGGGCTCCCGTATGTCATCTGTAGGTTCAAAATTATAGGTTATTCGGACATTTCAGGAACATGAACTGTTCTATATGCTTATTATATCATCCGATTGTTTATTTCTCAACCGGTTTTCCTTAAAAAATCGAAGATTGGAGCTTGTAATACCTGTAAATTAAGTTTACAATCAAAATAAAACATTTTTTGCATTTGCTTTATGCAACGGTCTGCCGGCCGGGATGCAGCACCCGGTATGAGATTGATGTACAGGGGTATTTAAACGACGGGAAATAATGTTATTTCCCCGTTTTCAGTAAAAATATACGGATAAGAGGTGTTTGATGTGTCAGAACAAATCAGAATGATAGCGGCACGCATGAGGGAACTGCGAGAAATTGCCGGATATTCGTATGAAGAAGCAGCCTCCATGCTGAACGTTCCAACCGAAGTTTACATTGCATATGAGAACGCAGCCCAGGATATTCCCATAGGTTTTCTGAATGAGTTTGCGAACCGGTTTAAAGTTGATCTGACCGAACTTCTTACAGGACAATCACCCAGGCTTACCCGTTATTCGCTTGTAAGAAGCGGAAAAGGCATGCAGGTGGAAAGAAGGGCGCCATACAAATACCAAAGTCTCGCCTACAATTTCATTAACAAGAAAGCCGAGCCTTTCCTGGTAACCGTTCTGCCCGACAGCAATGCAGAGGTTTCAATGAATTCCCACCCCGGCCAGGAGTTTAATTACGTGGTGGAGGGCACTCTTATGATAGTCATCGACGGCAAGGAATTTATACTGAACAAGGGCGATTCCCTTTATTTTGACTCAAGCCTGCCCCATGGCATGAAAGCTCTTGACAATCAGCCTGCTGAATTTCTTGCAATAATCCTGTAATATCAATTAAACCAAAGGAGACTGGCATATGATAGAAAAATTTCTTGAAAAAACAGAGTTTACTTCGTATGAAGACTTTATAGAAAATTATTCCGTAAAGGTACCTGTAAACTTTAATTTCGCTTACGATATTGTTGATGAATATGCGAAAAACGAACCCGGGAAAAAAGCCATTGTCTGGTGCAATGACTCAGGCGAGGAAAAAGTTTTTACCTTTGCCGATATGAAAAAATACAGCTGCCAGGCAGCAAACTACTTTAAATCCCTTGGCATTCGCAAGGGAGATCTCGTAATGCTGATACTGAAGCGGCGCTATGAGTTCTGGTTCTGCATACTTGCACTGCACAGGCTGGGTGCAATAGCAATCCCCGCAACCCACCTGCTGACGAAAAAGGATATTGAATACCGCAATAATGCCGCAAGCATAAAAATGGTGGTCACCGTTGACGATGAAGAGGTCATGAATAACGTAGATGAAGCAGTTCCCGATTCACCCACCCTTAAGACAAGGGTATGCCTGTCTGCAAAGCGTGACGGATGGCACACTTTCCGCGACGAATTCGTAAACTTCCCGGATACGTTTGAAAGACCGACGGGCAGCGAAGACACTACGATTAAAGATATAATGCTCATTTATTTCACTTCGGGAACCACCGGGATGCCGAAAATGGTTCAGCATAATTTTGCCTATCCGTTAGGTCATATAGTCACAGCGAAATACTGGCAGAACGTTCAGAACAACGGGCTGCATTTTACCGTCTCCGACACCGGATGGGCAAAAGCCGTATGGGGCAAGCTGTACGGCCAGTGGATCTGCGGCAGTGCGGTTTTTGTTTACGACTACAATCACAAGTTCGAGCCCGCCGAGCTCATGCATATGATTGAGAAATACAGGATAACCACATTCTGTGCACCACCGACCATATACCGCTTCTTTATTAAGGCAGACCTCAGGGCCTTTGATTTCAGCAGCCTTAAATACTGCGTTGTTGCCGGCGAGCCTTTGAATCCGGAAGTATACAGGCAGTTTTATGATGCCACCGGGATCAGGTTAATGGAAGGGTTCGGCCAGACAGAAATGACCGTTGTGATTGCAACACTGCCATGGATGGAACCAAAGCCCGGTTCGATGGGAAAACCGGTTGCAGGATACGAGATTGAGCTCCACGATTCCAACGGTAACGTATGCGAAACGGGTGAAGAAGGAGAAATAGTAATCCGGACCGACAGGAAAAAACCCGTCGGGCTTTTCAACGGATACTACCGTGATGAAGAACTCACCAAATCGGTATGGCACGACGGTTTTTATCACACAGGCGACATGGCATGGCAGGACGAGGACGGGTATTTCTGGTTTGTAGGCCGGGCAGATGATGTAATCAAAAGTTCCGGTTACAGGATTGGTCCGTTTGAAGTGGAAAGCGCGCTTCTTGAGCATCCTGCGGTATTGGAATGCGCAATTACCGCCGTTCCGGATGAAATCCGCGGCCAGATTGTAAAAGCCACCGTTGTTCTGACAAAGGGATACACTCCTTCCGACGAGCTTGTTGTTGAGTTGCAGGAACATGTGAAAAAAGTTACGGCACCCTATAAATACCCGAGGGTAATTGAGTTTGTTGATGAACTTCCGAAAACCATCAGCGGCAAAATCAGGAGGGTGGAAATCAGAAACAAGGATAAAAAATAAGCGAAAGCAGGAGATTTGCTCCTGCTTTCTTTTATGTATTATGATTTTAAAGTCTGTGTAATGATATATCTCCGTTTTTACAGTTTCAGCGCTTCGGAAAGGTCTAATGCCCCGGTGTAGATTGCCTTCCCGGTTATAGCACCGGCAGCACCGATTGATTTAAGGTTTTTCAGATCCTGCAGCGAACTTACCCCGCCCGAAGCTATTACGTCCATATTCACACTGTCAATCATTTCTTTCATTGCTTTAAGGTTCGGTCCTGACAGGGTACCGTCAGTGCTGATATCGGTGTATATGATTACACGGCAGCCAAGCTGTTCCATCCTCTTTGCAAAATCAACCGCCGTATATTCACTCACCTGTTCCCATCCTTCAACGGCTGCCTTTCCGTCCTTTGCATCAATACCAACGGCAATCCTTTCGGGATATTTCATCAGTGCTTCCTTTACGAGCGCAGGGTTTCTGACCGCCGCCGTTCCCAGTATAACGCGGGAAACACCGGCGCTTACCATTTGCTCAATGTCTTCCATCGTACGGATTCCGCCGCCGGTCTGCACCGAAACCGGAAATTTCTTCACTATTTCAAGAATTATGTTCCTGTTGTTCGAAGTCCCGCCGCGGGCACCGTCAAGGTCCACAATGTGCAGCCAATTCGCACCCGATGATACCCACCTTTGAGCCATCTGCACAGGGTCGTCCCCGTAAACGGTAACATCGTCAAACCTGCCCTGTAACAGTCGCACACAGCGCCCTTCCTTGATATCTATTGCAGGATAAATTATCATATTCAACCACCCGACATTTCAATATTCACTGTTTCGTTTCCATTTCACGTATTGCGGATACGTGCAGTGGAGGAAACCATGGTAAAAACCATGGTAATATGTTATTCAACTCAGAAACAGGGATATACGGCAAAAGCATGTCAAAAGAGCAGTTGCCCCCGGCATGCTTAAAGTGCGCCCTTGGTTGAAAGCACCCCTGTTATTCTGTCATCTCTTTCGCACGCTTTCCGCAGTGCCTGCCCGAAAGCCTTGAAAATTGCCTCGGCAATGTGATGATTGTTTTTGCCGTGTATCAGTTTGATATGCAGTGTAATACCGCCATGTACCGATACTGCCCTGAAAAACTCCTCAATCATTTCGGTATCCATGTCCCCTGCTTTCTGACCCGGAAACTCCACTTCAAAATGCAGGTACGGCCTTGATGAGAGGTCCATCGACACCATCACAAGGGCTTCGTCCATTGGAACAAACGCAGTTCCGTACCTTACTATCGATTCCTTGCCGCCGAGGGCCTTTGAAATTGCCTGGCCTATTACAATACCGGTATCTTCAATGGTATGGTGAGTGTCAACAAAAAGGTCACCATCCGACACAACTTCAATATCCATCAAAGCGTGCCTGGCAAACAGGGTAAGCATATGATCGAAAAAGCCTATCCGAGTATCGGTTTTTGCAATGCCCGAACCATCGATATTGAGTTTCACGTGAACCTCTGTTTCCGAAGTTTTTCGGGTGACTTCAGCTTCCCTTTGCATTTCTTACTCCCCTTTCATATCTATACAATATATTACAGGATGGAATTTCGCAAGAAAATTCCTGCCCGGCACAAAGGGGCAATATTGCCTTCTGAAGTAAAAACATGGGGCCTATACCGATTTGACATAACAGCTTAACCTTTCAACCAGGGCTTCCATTTCCTCTTCGGTTCCGATGGTTATCCTAAGGTAGTTTTCAATCCCCTTCCTGTTAAAATGCCTTACAAGAATACCGTCATTTTTGAGCATTGAATAAAGCTCCATGCCGCTTAGCCTGTCGTGGGAAACGAACAGGAAATTGGTCCTGGAAGGCAGAACATTAAAGCCAAGCGATACTAACCTTTTCGCAGTTTCCTCCCTTGTTTTTATTATCCTGCCTGTAATTTCGGCAAAATACTCCTTATCGTTTACTGCTTCAGTTGCTGCCCTTATCGCTACTCTGTCAAGCGTGTACGAATTAAAGGAGTTTTTGACCCTGTCAAGGGCCTCGATTAAATCCCGGTTACCGATGGCAAACCCTATTCTCAGCCCGGCCAGCGCCCTTGACTTGGAAAAGGTCTGGACAATTAACAGGTTATCGTAATCCTTTACCAGGGGCACTGCAGATTCGGCCCCGAAATCCACGTATGCTTCATCTACAATAACGAGCTTGTTGGAATTCCTTTGAAGCAGAACCTCAATCTCGTTCAGGCCGACAGCTATACCCGTCGGGGCATTCGGGTTTGCAAGCAGGATACCATCAGCATGTTCGGGAAAACTGCCCAAATCAACGGTAAAATCGCTGTTTAAGGCAGTTGTCTCATATCTTATTCCAAACAGCTCCGCATATACGGGATAGAAGCTGTAGGTAATGTCAGGGAACGTAATAACGTCACCCGGATTGAAAAATGCCGGAAAGCAAAAGGCAAGTATTTCGTCAGAACCGTTACCGACGAACACTTCACCGGGTTTGACCCGGTAAAACCCGGCCAATGCCTCTTTCAGCAAAGATGCCTCAGGATCGGGATACAGCCTCAGATCACTGCCGATTTCCTTCCTTATCGCCTCAATAACCTTCGGCGACGGAGGATACGGGTTTTCATTCGTGTTCAGCTTGATATATTTTTTATCCTGCGGCTGTTCACCGGGTACGTATGGTAAAATATTCCTTACGGTATCACTCCAGAACCTGCTCATTCAATATCCTCCCCGAACCTTATGCGTGCAGAATTTGCATGGGCATCAAGGCTTTCCGCTTCGGCAAACCGTATCACGTCCTTGTATAAAGACCTGAGAGCCTCCCTCGAATATGATATTATGCTGGATTTTTTTACAAAATCGCTTGCCGACAACGGAGAGAAAAACCTTGCCGTGCCGTTTGTGGGCAAAGTATGATTAGGCCCGGCGATATAATCTCCCAACGGCTCCGGCGCATTCTCGCCGAGGAATATTGCCCCCGCGTTCTTAATACCGCCCAGTAGGGAGAAAGGATCCTTTACCATTAACTCAACATGCTCGGGAGCAATCAGGTTTGATATTTCAACCGCTTCATCAAGGGAGCATGCCAGAACAATGGCCCCGTAGTCTTCAAGTGATTTTTCAATGATTTCTTTTCGCGACAGTTTCCGGACCTGCCTTTCAATCTCGCCTGTTACCTTTTCAATCAGGCTTTTGCTGTCGGTAATAAGTATTGCCGAAGCTAAAACGTCGTGCTCGGCCTGGGACAGCAAATCGGCAGCAACATATTCCGGTTTTGCGTATTCATCAGCTATGACAAGTATCTCGCTCGGACCTGCAATCATATCTATATCACATACACCGTATACCATCTTTTTGGCTGTTGCAACGTAGATATTTCCCGGGCCTGTTATCTTGTCAACCTTAGGTATTGTTTCGGTGCCATATGCCATTGCGGCAATGGCCTGTGCCCCTCCTACACTGAAAATCCTGTCCACCCCGGCAATATATGCGCAGGCAAGGATTACAGGATCGGGCAAAATTCCGTCACGGGGCGGCGTTGTCATTATTACTTCCCTGACTCCTGCCACCTTTGCTGGAATAATGTTCATTAAAGCCGATGAAGGCAGCGGCGCTGTGCCACCAGGGATATATACCCCCGCACGTTCAAGGGGTGTTATTTTCTGGCCGACAATAATACCGTTTTCTTCAGCTTCAAACCATGAATTCTCTTTCTGTTTTTCATGGAATTTCCTGATATTCTCACAGGCTTTTTCTATTGTTGAACGAAGGGCGGGTTCCAGCGAGTCATATGCCTCTTTCGCAGCCTCCCTGCTTACTTCAAGGCTTTTCAGCCTTACCCCGTCAAACCTTTCTGTAAAATCGAAAAGGGCCTTGTCTCCTCTTGTTCTGACCTCATTAATTATCTCTCTTACAGTATCGGCAACCTCGGGTTGCTCGCCGCTTTCCCTTTTTCTTAATATTTTTACCAGCGAATTAATATCCTCCCCCGAGGAAGAAAAGATTCTCATTATATGCGCCTCCTTTATCCGTTTCTCTCAATTTCCTTTCTCAAATTATTAATCAGGCTGCTGATTCTCTCGCTTTCCATTTTCATGCTCACACGGTTCACAATAAGTCTTGCGCTGATATCTGCAATTGTGTCCAGTACTACAAGTCCGTTTTCCTTTAATGTTCTGCCCGTTTCAACAAGGTCCACTATGACCTCCGAAAGCCCCACCAGCGGAGCAAGTTCAACAGAACCGCTGAGTTTTATAATCTCTATCGATTCCCGCCTTTTATGCCTGAAATATTCCTTCGCAACCTCAGGGTATTTTGTCGCCACCCTTGTTATGGTCAGGCTGTCCATTCTGCCCTCCAGCTCTTTCGGACCGGCGACGCACATTTTGCAGGCTGCAAATTTTAGGTTCAGTACCTCATAAAGGTTTCTGCCCTCTTCGAGCAATGTGTCCTTACCCACAATACCAATGTCTGCAGCTCCATATTCCACGTAGGTTGGAACGTCGGCAGGCTTTGCCAGAAAGAACCGTATTTTATTCTTTTCATCGGTAAAGATCAGCTTTCTGCTTTTCTGTTTTAACTCGGTGCAATCAATACCCGCCTTTTCAAGCAGCTCTATCGACAGCTCAGCCAAACGTCCTTTCGAAAGAGCCATGGTAAGATATCTCATTGAACCCCTTCTTTCCGAAAATCCCATTTTTCATTTATTGATTTCAATTGTATCGGTATTGCCGTCTCTGTCTATGGTTATAATTCTTTTTATACCCTTGTTCTTCGCATACGCTTTGGCTTTTTCTATATCCATTGATGCAATATCCAGTTCGGCCGTCTCACCGTTTTGTCTCAGTTCGTTCACTACCGAAAAGGCTTTCTTTCTTGCATTCCTGTGATATATGACATAATAGCCTGCCTGAGGCGGATCGGGCAGCTTACCCTGCCTTTCAAGGGCCATCATAACCATATTGATCCCCAGCGAGAAACCCGTAGCAGGACAGTCTTTCCCGAACTTCCGGACAAGGTTGTCGTACCGTCCTCCGCTTAAAACAGGATACCCCACACCGTATGTAAAACCGCGGAAAACAATTCCCGTATAATAATTCAGGCTCTGAACCATTCCAAGGTCAACCGAAACATATTTCCCAAAACCCCAGTCATTGAGAATTTCCAGTACCTTTTTCAGGTAATCCAGTGCTTTCAGCGCCTTTCCGCTGACCTTTTTCCTTGCCAGCTCGTCTATAACATCGGTTGAACCAAAGTATCGGGGAAGGTTCAGAATTAATTCCTTCAGTTCGCTGTCGATTGAATGCCTGTTCACCAGCTGCTCCACACCGACAAAGTCTTTTTTGTCTATTAACTCCCTTACTTCCTCGGCTTTTTGCTCTGACATGCCCGACTGCTCCATAAGCCCCCTGAAAAAGTCAACCTGGCCGATATCAATCTGGAATTCTTCTATGCCGGTATTTTTCAGTGCCTGGACAGCAAGGGATATTACCTCTGCATCAGTCTCGGGGCTGCTTATTCCAAGCACTTCAATCCCTGCCTGCGTATATTCCTTTTGCTTTCCGCCTCCCATTTCATTGTATGAGAAAGTATTGCCGATATAAAAGACCTTAACTGGCCATAAATTCTCTTTCAGCTTAGTGGCCGCAACCCTTGCAACAGGTATTGTCATGTCAGGCTTTAAAACCAGGATCCTGCCCTGGGGGTCGGTGAACTTGAACATGTCCTCCTGGGGGATTAGATTCTGTGAACCCGAAAAAACATCATAGAACTCAACCGTTGGAGTTTCCACCTCCATGTACCCGCTTTTAATGAACAGATCCCTTATCCAGTTTTCCAGGTTTCTTTTAAAAAGGCATTGACCAAACAAAATATCCTGCATTCCCTCAGGAGTATATATATCCCAGCGTCTCATTTACTTCACCTCGATAAAGTGATAGCGTACTAAAGTACAGGTAATTGTAAACATTATATATGCAATAATAACACATGTCAATAGCCGGATGAAAATTTTTCCGCCACCCTTCTAGAGAAGTCAAACATATGTGACACAACCTCTGAAAAATTTTCCATCATCGGCCTGATACTCATTTGAAAAGCGAATTCGCACTGATTTCATGGATAATCACATTTGGTTCTGAAACTACTCCATCAGTTACCGGATCATATAAATTTTTCTCAAAGCCTTAAATATACTTTGTTTTGCTGTAATTTTATTATATTATGTATATATAGCAGACATATTTATCTTACGGAGGGACCTTCTCAATGAATGAAAACTATAATATCCGGCGTGTTAACAAGGTTAGTATGATCACTATAATTATAGTGTCATTACTGGTTATTCTGCCAGATTTACTGGCAAACGGTTTTAAAGAAGGACTTGATACCATCCTTAGGGGGTTTGTTGTAGTAGTTCTTGCAGTTGTCAATTATATCCTTCCGACCAACAAGTATGTGAAAGGCTTCATTTTTGCACTGATACCTGGCATTATGGCCAGTGTTCTTTTTATTGTCGGGCCTTTCAGTTTGTCGAATCATTACCTGATTGTGGCTGCTACGACAATAGCAGCATTATATTTTAACAGAAAACTTCTGATTTATTTCAGCCTGTCAATGAATGCCCTGATTATAGGCTCATATATAATAGTACCAGAAAATGTTACAGGGCAGGAATACGCGCTGCATAGTTTCATTACAAGCGTAATCCTTTACAACGGGGCAATTGTCCTGCTTTATTTTCTCACAAAATGTGGCCGCCAGCTTTTGGACGAAGCGAACGCAGAAAGAAAACAGGCCGACAGCCTGCTTGAAAGCCTTAACAATACAATGAAGAATATAGAAGAAGGCACCAATACGCTGGATTCAAACATAAAAGCTTTTACCGAAAACATAGATTTGATAAGCGAAGGCAGTGAAACGATAACGGTTTCGATGCAGGAAATGGCCAAAGCTATACAGGAAGAAGCAGTCAGCGTGAACCAGGTAAGCAGCTCAATGAATTCAACGCTAAGCATTGTTCACGAGTCCAACGAAACTTTCAGAACCATTTCCGAAAACTCAAACCTCATGATTAACCAGGTTTATACAGGTTACCAGAGAATCAGCGAACTGAATGAACAGATAGAAATAATAAGCCGCGCAATCAGTGCGGGGGTCACAACTGTATCCGAACTGAAAGTCGGCATGGAAAAGATAAATACATTCCTTGAAAGCATATCCGATATTTCTTACCAGACAAACCTCCTGGCATTAAACGCTGCCATTGAATCGGCCCGTGCCGGCGAGCATGGCAGGGGATTTGCTGTGGTTGCCGACGAGGTACGAAAACTTGCAGAACAGAGTTCGCAGCTTGCGAAAAATATATCCCTGATAACAGAGGATATTTTCAAAATGTCCGAAGAAGCACTGCAAACGGTTCAACAGGGTGACAAGGCAACAGTTGAGGGCAAGAAGCTCGTTGAACATATATCCGAGTATTTTGAGGGAATTAAAAATACTACCGATATGACCAATAATGCAATCGAAGAAGGGTATTCAAAAAACAACAGGATTACAAGCGAGCTTGAAAAAGTTCAGCGCCAGATTGAAAACGTGGCAAGTATTTCGGAAGAGAACTCCGCTTCCACCGAGGAAGTCCTTGCAACAATTGAAACCAAAAACAACCGTATGATGGAGCTTAATGCTGCAATCCGTGAAATTCAGAATCTGAGCGGAAAACTGAAAGAACTTCTGGCTTCTGCCGCACGCTGATAAGTTAAAATACATGGCCTTCCGCTCTTTCCTGTCCTGCACGCAGGCTCCGGGTTGTTTCACCATTTTTCATAATGGATTTTGGTTTTGTCAAAGCGATCCTGCGGTGCTTTTTCTTCGTCAGGATATCCTACAGCTATAAGGCCCACAGGTATTATATTCCCGGGCAGATTCAGAATTCTTGAAAATTCAGCGGTCCTGTCTGTGTCCGGGTAGATGCCGCACCATACGGCCCCAAGGCCAATCCCATGGGCCGCCAAAAGTATGTTTTGTATGGCCGCTGAGCAGTCTTCCACCAGAAAACCAACCCTTGCTTCCCTGTTGGAGTCCCCGCATACGATAATTCCACAGCCCGACTGCGGCAGCATTTTCGCATATGGATGATTTGCAGCCATCTCTTCAAGGGTTTCCTTATCCTTTACAACAATGAAATGCCATGGCTGGAGGTTATGCGCAGAAGGTGCCTGAAACCCTGCTTTTAACAGAGTATTTACCTGTTCGTCAGAAACAACCTCGCCTGTGAATTTCCTGATACTTCTTCTTGTTAGGATTGCATCAATAACATTCATAACTTTTCTCCTTTCCTTTTCAGAACATTGCCACCTGTTTTTCCTCCCTGTCTTCATCCTTAAGGTAGCATCCGACAGCCGGAATGTTCTTGGTCCTGTAGTAGTCAAAATCCCTGAAATTTACTTCATGGAGTTCCTTAATTGCTGTCATGATGCTTCCCTTCTTGGATTTCAGCACCTGAACGCCGGCGGAGTTCCTTGTGGTCTTCGGATTAATGTTTGAAGTATTGAAAACAAGCACCTTGTCAATGCTTGAAAAAGCAACCAGTTCCCTGTCTTCGGAAAGAAAACGGATATCGCAGAGGGGTGATTCACTCGAGTAAGCATTGGCAAGTTTTTTGCGGTTTGTTTTTGTTTCATAGCTTGACAGCGGAATTTTTGCACATTTCCCGTTTTCAAATGAAAAGAGCATATAGCCCGAATAGTCTTCGGTGGCGACCATATACAATATCCTCTCACCGGGGCTGGTTTCAAGGATGTTTTCAAGGTATTCGCCGAGCATCGAAGTCTTGCAGTCATTGATATCATGAATTTTCAGCTTGTAGACCACATACTGATCCGAGAAAAGTATGAGGTCGCTCTTGTTCCTTGCTTCAATCTCCTGTATTATCCTGTCGTCTTCCTTAAGTTTCTGTTCGCCTGAAGCTCTCAGGGAGGTAAGGGGTATTTTCTTGAGATAGCCCTGCTCGGTAAGGAACAGTTTGACATTATAATCTTCTATCAGTACTTCTTCGGTAACCACCTCAATATGCTTCTCGTTTATTATTCCCGTTTTCCGGGGCTGTCCGTACTTTTTCGCCACTTCTTTCAGCTGGCTGCATATGATGTCCAGTACCCTTGATTCCTTGTTGTATATATCCTTGAGATCGGCAATCTCTTCCCGTAAGGATTCCATGTTTGATGTCTGTTTTATTATGTATTCCCTGTTCAGGTTCCTTAGCTTTATCTCGGCTATGAATTCCGCCTGGGCCCGGTCAATGCCGAATCCCTTCATAAGGTTTGGAACAACCTGTTCTTCCTTCTCTGTGCCGCGGATAATTTTTATTGCCTTGTCAATATCAAGCAGGATTTTGGACAGCCCTTCAAGCAGATGAAGCCTTTCGGACTTCTTTTTTATGTCGAAGGCTGTCTGCCTGCGGATACACATCATTCGGAACTCAATCCAGCAGTCGAGTATCCCCTTTATTCCCATCACCTGCGGCTTGCCGTTTACAAGAACATTGAAATTGCATCCGTTGCTGTCTTCAAGGGGCGTGAGCCTGAACAGCCTGGTCATCAGGTTATCCGGATCGGCCGAGCGTTTAATGTCCAGCGCAATTTTAAGTCCGGATAGACCGGTTTCATCCCGGATATCGGTTATGTCCTTGATTTTGCCGTTTTTGACAAGATCGGTAATGGAATCAATAACTGCTTCCGAGGTAGTGGTATAAGGAATTTCATATATCTCAATGCAACTGTTCTTTTTGTCAAACTTGTACCGGGCACGTACTTTAAAACTTCCCCTGCCGGTTTCATAAATGCTTCTCAGTTCCTTCTCGTTGAAGATCAGTTCCCCTCCGGTTGAAAAATCCGGAGCCTTTAAATAATCCATCAGGTCTATGTTGTCATTTTTTATATACGAAATCGTCGCTTCACAGACTTCCTTCAGGTTAAAACTGCAGATATTGCTGGCCATGCCCACGGCAATACCCTGGTTCGGGTTAACCAGGATATTCGGAAAAACCGTCGGCAGCAATGCCGGCTCTTTCATTGTCCCGTCGTAGTTGTCCGTGAAATCCACCGTATCCTTGTCAATATCCCTGAACAATTCAGCGCTGATTTCTGCAAGTTTAACCTCGGTATACCTCGGTGCGGCATATTTCATGTCCCTTGAATAAACACGCCCGAAATTACCCTTGGACTCGACAAGAGGATGCAGGAGTGCGCCATTCCCGGTTGTAAGCCTTACCAGTGTTTCGTAAATTGCCATATCTCCGTGGGGATTCAGTTTCATTGTCTGCCCTACGACATTTGCAGATTTTGTTTTTGCACCGTGAAGCAAACCCATCTTGTACATCATGTACAACAGTTTCCTGTGCGACGGCTTCAGCCCGTCTATTTCGGGAATCGCACGGGAAACTATCACACTCATTGCATAGGGCATATAATTCACTTTTAATGTTTCAACAATCTTTTGTTCTGTAAATTTCATGTTTAATCCTCACTTCTGAATATTTCCGGACGGCTGAAGACCGGGTTTAACCTAATCAGCTTACATCAAGCATATCCAGGTACTCGTGGCCGTGTTCGCTGATGTAGTCCTTTCTGCCCTGCAGGTTATCCCCAAGAAGGATATCGAAAAACTCCTGTGTTTGCTCCACGTCGTCGGGAACAACCTTTATCAGTCTCCTTGTTTCAGGGTTCATTGTAGTTTGCCACATCATATCCGGGTCGTTTTCACCCAGACCTTTTGAACGCAGAATTGTCACCTTTTCATTCTTCAGCTTTTTCAATATATCATTCTTTTCCTTTTCGTTGTATGCAAACCATGTCTTATCCCTGCAGCGGATTTCAAAAAGCGGTGATTCAGCAATATAGACCTTTCCTTCACGGATGAGGGTGGGCATAAGCCTGTATATCATTGCAAGGATTAATGTGCGTATCTGGTACCCGTCCACATCGGCATCGGTACAGATGATAATCTTGTCCCACCTGAGATTTTCCATGCTGAATGTGCTGAGATCCCTGTTATGCCTTGTTTTTATCTCCACACCGCATCCTAAAACCTTTAACAGGTCCACTATTATTTCGTTCTTGAAAATAACTTCGTAGTCTGCTTTCAGGCAATTCAGGATTTTACCGCGGACAGGCATGATTGCCTGGAACTCGGCATCCCTGGCCATCTTACATGACCCTAAGGCAGAGTCGCCCTCAACAATATACAGTTCTCTTTTTGAAATATCTTTTGTTCTGCAGTCGACAAACTTCTTCACGCGGTTTGCAAAATCCACCTTGCCGCTGAGTTTTTTCCTTACATCTATACGTGTTCTTTCGGCAGATTCCCGGCTGCGCTTGTTTGCCAGTACCTGCGCAGCGATTTTCTCGGCTTCGTCCCTGTTTTCAATCAGGTATATTTCAAGCTGCTCCTTCAGAAATTCGGTCATGGCTTCCTGGATAAACCTGTTTGTTATGGACTTCTTGGTCTGGTTTTCATAGCTCGTGATGGTTGAAAAGGAGCTGCTTACGAATATAAGGCTGTCCTGGATATCCGCAAAGGTTATTTTCGATTCATTCCTGTTGTACTTGTTATTGTTTCTGAGGTATTTATCAATCTCGTAAACAAAAGCGCTTTTGACAGCCTTGTCGGGTGCTCCGCCGTATTCCAGGAAACTTGAGTTGTGGTAGTATTCAAGTACATTTATTTCATTGCTGAACGAAAAGGCAACATGAATCTTCACCTTATATTCGGGCTTGTCTTCCCTGTCCCGGCCCTTCACCGATGTTTCATAAAACTGGACCGATGTAAAACCCTTGTCGCCCGACAACTCCTTCACATAATCCTCAATACCGTTTTCGTAAAAGAATTCCTCGGTATTTCCGGACTCTTCGTCAAAGAATACAAACCGTATTCCAGGGTTAACCACGGCCTGTCTTTTCAATGTTTGCCTGTAATACTCGACGGGGATATTAATATCGGTAAAAACCTCGAGGTCGGGCCTCCAGTATGTTGTAGTACCGGTATGCTCATAATCTGCCTTTTCCTTTTTCAGGCCGCCTACATTTTCGCCTTTTCTGAACTCAAGTGAATATTTATATCCGTCCCTGTAAGATGTGACAAACATAAACTCTGAACTGTACTGGGTTGCACAGGCGCCAAGACCGTTCAGGCCAAGGCTGAACTCATAGTTTTCACCGCTGTTGTTATTATATTTCCCGCCTGCATAAAGTTCACAGTATACCAGTTCCCAGTTATAACGCTTCTCAATGGGATTGTAATCGAGGGGAACACCACGTCCCTTATCCTCCACGGTAATCGACAAATCGCGGTGGCGTATTACCTTTATTTCCTTGCCGAAACCTTCACGGGCTTCGTCTATTGAGTTCGAAAGGATTTCAAAGAAGGAATGCTGGCAGCCTTCAATGCCGTCTGAACCGAATATAACACCGGGTCGCAGTCTGACGCGTTCAGCTCCCTTAAGAGATGTTATGCTTTCATTCCCGTAACTGTTATTGATTTTTTTCATTTGTACACCTCACTCTTTTATTCTGTGTATAATTTATTCTTTATGTGCCATGTTTAATCATTTACTTTCAGCTATGCGTCAGCCTGATATGTGATGAACCGAACCCATGTTCTATAATACTATATTTTTCGGTAATTTTCAATCTTTCGCGGCTGTTTCCGGCGTTCACACGATAGCTATTCTTTACGGATCAAGTGTTTGGAGATATCGTGTTAATGCGAGGAAA
>LFSH01000094.1 GCA_001513105.1 Clostridiales bacterium DTU070
CTGCTAACAAGCCGATTGTAGGTGAGAACTGCTTTACCCAGACCAGCGGCGTGCATGCCGACGGTGACAATAAAGCCAACCTGTACTTCAACAACCTGATTCCCGAGCGATTCGGCAGGCTCAGAAAATATGCTTTGGGCAAATCCTCGGGTAAGTCGAATATTATGAAGAATCTTGAAGAGCTTGGCATTGAACTGGACCAGGAATCAATACGCAAGATTACCGACAGGATAGTGGAACTGGGGGACAAAAAGGAGAATATAACCACCGATGATCTCCCGTATATTATCTCAGATGTTTTGAGAACAAAGCATAACGACGACAAGATAAAACTGCTGAATTACTACATATGCCATGCGAGAAACCTGAAGCCTGTTTCAACAGTGAGCTTAAGGATAAACGGCGAGGTTTATGAAGAGACCTCAAACGGTGACGGTCAGTATGACGCGTTCATGAAGGCAATCACAAAGATATATAAAAAGGTCAATAAACCCATGCCCCAGCTGGTGGATTATATAGTAACAATTCCTCCCGGGGGAAAGACAAACGCACTGGTTGAAACATCCATTACATGGTATCTCGGCCGTGAGTTCAAAACAAGGGGTCTTGATTCGGACCAGACCGCTTCTGCAATCAAGGCCACGATGAAGGCATTGAACCTGATTGAGGAAATGCATTTACAGAAATAGTAAATTCAAAACGGTAAAGCAAAGCAAAAGGCTTTCAGTTCTATACTGAAAGCCTTTTCTGGTGGGCGATGAGGAACTCGAATCCCCGACTTTCACTACGTCAAAGTGACACTCTACCAACTGAGTTAATCGCCCGTATTTGATATCTTTCCTGAACGGGGCTGATTTTTTCCCCGCGTAACTAATTATACAAAAGAATTATAAAATTTTCAATAGATATATTTTTACACTGAAGCATCAAGTCTAGAGAAGTCAAACATATGTGACACAACCTCTGAAAAATTTTCTCTGAACAATGCTGT
>LFSH01000101.1 GCA_001513105.1 Clostridiales bacterium DTU070
GACTAAATGCAACCGGGTCGCATTTAGTCTTTCAAAGGTTGCATTTACTTTGTCCATTCACCAGGAACGAAGATACAGGGTCATATATAAAACAATGGGAAGAAAAATGAAGAAACATGAAAATATTTTAAATCTACTGAAAAAGTGATATTGTTGAAAAATGACAATTGAGTCGTGAGGGTTTCAGGGCCGATGATAAATAAAAGGTTAACAGGCGCCGGGTAAACGGCATACGAAGAGAAAATTTCATAGCTGATTACATGTAAAGGGTAAAATCTTCAGTGGTATCAAACGGTTCTTTCGAATATTGGCTGATGCAGACAAATCCCGTCCGTGGTAAAATAAAACAAGACAAAGATGGCTGAAACATCGTATTTTTAGTATCGTAAAGATTTTATAAAACAGAATCGGTATAAAAACGGAGAGTACCATGTACAGGATAATGATTATTGAAGATGATTTAACGATATCGGAAACAATCAGGGAACACCTTTGCAGATGGGGTTATGATGTTGCCTGCGTTACCGATTTTAAGAACATCACAGAACAGGTTATTGGCTTTGACCCGCACCTGGTTCTGCTTGATGTGATGCTTCCGTTCTGCAACGGCTATTACTGGTGCAATGAACTGCGCAAGATATCAAAGGTTCCTGTAATCTTTATATCCTCCGCCTCCGACAACATGAATATAATCATGGCGATGAATATGGGCGGGGATGACTTTATCACAAAACCCTTCGATTTGAACGTTTTAACCGCGAAAGTTGGGGCACTGACCCGCAGAACATACTCTTTCCAGGGCAGGATGAATGTTATTGAACACAAGGGTGTTATGCTGAACCTGAATGATACCAGCGTATCTTATAAGGGCCGGAAGGCTGAGCTGACTAAAAATGAGCTGAAAATCCTTCAGCTTCTGATGGAGAACGCTGAAAGAGTGGTTTCCCGCGAAGATATTATGCAGTACCTGTGGGAAAGCGACAGTTTTATCGATGACAATACCCTGACGGTAAACATGACAAGGCTGCGCAAGAAACTTGCTTCAATAGGCCTTGAGAATTTCATTGCAACGAAAAAAGGCCTTGGATATATTGTGGAGTAATAAAAGCGTGAAGGAAGTACCGTGAATGCTGTTTTCATACTTAAAAAGCCGTAAAAACGCAATTCTTATCATTTTGGTTTCCTCCGGGATATTTACCGCAGTATTTTTTCTGTACGACCTGTCCCCGGAACCGGTGGGTTATGCATCCATACTGACACTGTTTTTTATTCTCATTATTGCTGTTTTTGATTACATAAGATTTGTCCGGCAGCACAGGATTCTGAAACAACTTCAGCAAAGCGTGGCAAGCACCGATTTTCTGCTCCCCAAACCTAAGAACCTGGTAGAAGAAGATTACCAGCAGTTAATAAGGATCCTTGACAGGGCGCGCTCCAGTGCCATAAACGAAATGGAGCGGAACTATTACGACATGGTGGATTATTATACTATATGGGCGCACCAGATAAAAATACCCATTTCTGCGATGAGACTGGTTCTGCAGTCCAGCCGCAGCGAAGAGAATGATGAACTGCAGCAGCAGCTGTTCCGTATAGAGCATTATGTTGAAATGGTACTTCAGTACCTCCGAACCGAAAGCATGAATGCCGATCTTTTGCTTAAAAGGGTTCAGCTCGACGATATTGTAAAAAACGCTGTAAAGCAATATGCCAAAGCCTTTATCCGCAAAAAAATCAAACTTAATTACAGCAGTGTGAACCATGAAGTGCTGACCGATGAAAAATGGCTGACATTCGTGCTAAAACAGATCCTGTCCAATGCGCTCAAATATACGAACTCAGGCGAGATCTCGATATACATGGACCCTTGCCTGCCCGATACACTGGTTATTGAAGATACCGGTACCGGTATTGAACCCGAAGACCTGCCCCGTATTTTTGAAAGAGGTTTCACTGGTTACAACGGCAGGCTTGATCAAAAATCAACCGGGATAGGATTATACCTGTGTAAACGGATCCTTGACAGGCTGTCCCATTCAATAAATGTCTCTTCTGAAGCTGGTAAGGGAACGCGGGTAATGATAGGCTTTAAAAAAGCTGAAATAGCTGATGAATAATGGCTGACTGCGCGAACCTTACAAAAATGAAAGGCAGCGGCGTAAAATGTAAGCTAAGGTTATGGCAGGGCGTTTCCTCCTTTCTTTATAATGAGCACAGAAAATTTAAAACCGGAGGGTGAGGGTATGCCTCTTTTGGAAGTTAAACGTTTGAAAAAAGTATATACTACCCGTTTTGGCGGAAATACCGTACAGGCTCTTACCAATGTTTCGTTCACTGTTGAAAAGGGCGAGTTTACCGCCATCATGGGGGAATCAGGTTCAGGTAAAACCACGTTGCTGAATTTAATTGCAGCCTTTGATAAACCAACCGACGGAGAGGTTTTACTTAACGGAAAAAGTATACATTCGATCAGGGAGGATGAGATAGCGGCATTCAGAAGAGATCATCTTGGCTTTGTATTTCAGGATTTTAATCTCCTGGACACATTTTCAATCCAGGATAATATCTTTCTGCCTCTCGTCCTTGCAGGAAAGTCGTACGAGGAAATGAACAGGGAACTGGCCCCGATAGCTAAGATACTCGGTATCAGTGATATACTTTCGAAATTTCCCTATGAAGTTTCAGGCGGGCAGAAGCAGAGAGCTGCAATAGCCAGGGCATTGATTACCAGGCCCGAGATAATCCTTGCCGATGAGCCGACCGGAGCATTGGATTCACATGCAACAGAGAGTCTTTTAAAGCTCTTCTCAGAGATTAATAAGGCCGGGCAAACAATTTTAATGGTAACGCACAGTATAAAGGCTGCCTGTCATGCCGGCAGGGTTCTTTTTATCAAGGACGGGGAACTGTTTCATCAACTATACAGGGGATCACAGTTGAATGCCGAGATGTATCAGAAAATAACAGATACACTGACTATGATTGCAGCGGGTGGTGAACGCTTTGAGTAGGTTTTTTTATGGTAAGATCGCGCTTAACAATATAAAACGGAACTCGAAAACATATATCCCTTTTATTTTAACCTGTGTAGGAGCCGTTTCGCTGTTCTATAACATGTATTTTCTTTCGGTGGCGAAGGACATCGGCAGTGTAAGCGACAACAGAAGTTTAAGATTAATTCTGCGGCTGGGAGCGGTGGTTGTCGGTATTTTCTCATTGATTTTTTTGTTTTACACCAACAGCTTCTTGATAAAACAGCGGAAAAAGGAGTTTGGTCTTTTTAATGTTCTTGGCATGGAGAAAAAACACATAGCCAGGGTGATGTTTTATGAAACCTTGATGACTGGAACAGGCGGCATTGTCACAGGAGTTTTGCTGGGAATTCTTGTAAGCAAGCTGATGATTCTGCTGCTCCTTAAGATTGTAAAGTTTAAAGCCACGTTTGGTTTTGAAGTACCTGTTGAGGCCATTGGTGCCACTGTTATACTGTTCGGTGCAATTTTTATCCTGAACCTTGTGTACAACTACAGCCAGGTTCATCGGACAAAGCCGGCAGAATTGCTGAAATCCCCCAACCTGGGTGAGAGGGAACCAAAAACAAAATGGTTTGCAACCATTGTCGGTGTTTTAAGCCTTGGCGCGGGGTATTATATTGCATTGACAACCGAATCCCCACTGGTAGCACTGAACATTTTCTTTTTTGCGGTTATTCTTGTCATTATCGGAACGTATTGTCTTTTCACAGCAGGAAGCATTGCTTTCCTTAAAATGCTCAGGAAAAACAAAAAATACTATTACAGGGCAAACCACTTTGCGTCCGTATCCGGCATGATATACCGCATGAAGCAGAATGCTGTCGGGCTGTCCAATATATGTATCCTGTCAACGGCGGTTATAATAATGCTGTCAACAACTTTTTCGCTGTATATCGGCATGGAGGATGAGCTGAGAAACCGGTATCCAAGAAACATAATGGTAAGTGCAAGGAATGTTCCTGCTGAAAAAGCCGAAGAGCTGAACAGGTTTATTGGGGAGCAGGTTGAAAGTGTCGGCGCAAATCAAAAGAACATTGTGTATTATCGGTACATGAGCTTTATTGTGATAAAAAGCGGCCAGGAATATGTTTTCGGAAACAGTGCCGGATATGCTTACAATAATTCTGTTCTTTTTACGTTTATTACCCAGGAAGATTACAATAGGATGGAAAATGCCCAGGTGTCACTGGATGATAATGAAATGCTTCTGTATGCCGTGAAAGGGAAGATACCGGGTGATGATATAAGTTTTAACGGTCTGAAGTTTAGCATCAGGGAACACCTTTCTTCCTTCAGTATCTACGAACAGTCGTCATCCATATTGGCACAAAGCAATTATGCCGTAGTAAAGGATACTAAAACAATCAGAAAAGTGTACAGTGCTTTGAACGGGGACGGAGACATGGGAGAACTGTCATATTATTACGGCTTTGATACTGATGCCGAAAAGGACACCCAGATAGAGCTGGTAAGAATACTGAGACAGAAATTAGGGAATGTAACCAAAGATGGATTTGTTGAAGGAGCCGAACATGAACGGGACGGATTCTATACGATTTACGGCGGACTGTTTTTCCTCGGGATTTTCTTAGGGCTCCTGTTCATCATGGCGACTGTTTTGATAATTTATTATAAACAGATTGCGGAGGGCTTTGACGACAGGGATCGTTTCAATATTATGCAGAAGGTTGGCATGAGCCGCAAAGAGATATGGAAGTCTGTCAGAAGCCAGGTTCTAACCGTGTTTTTCATACCCCTTGGCGCAGCAATTGTTCACCTGGCCTTTGCCTTCAAGGTTATAACCAGGCTGCTGTTGATATTTAATCTTACCAATATACTGCTGTACGCAGGATGCACACTTTTAGTGGTTTTTGTTTTTGCGGTTTTTTATACCGCTGTATATTCACTTACTGCCAGAACCTATTACAGGATCGTGAGTGCGTGAATTTCATGCCGATGAAAAATGCTCCCCTCCCCCTCTTGTACGGCCATTGGATCAGCTTACGGGGGGGATATTTTTTATTATATTAAAACCGCAGCTTCTGTTGTATAATTAGTTAAGTAATTTTTTGAACTTCAGAAAGACAAGGCATACTGTTATGGGTAGTGTTATAAATATTGACGGTATTGATATCGAGGTTATCAGAAAAAACATTAAAAACATGCATTTGTACGTTCTTGCGCCCGATGGCAGGGTGCGTATTACAGCGCCATTCAGAATGAAGGACAGTACCATCAGGAGTTTTGCCGCGTCAAAGCTGAACTGGATAAAAAAACACCGCGGGAAGTACCAAAACCAAGGAATCCGGCCCGATAAGAGGTTTGAAACGGGAGAGATTCATTACTACCAGGGCAGGGATTATTTATTGAATGTACTTAACACAGGCAGAAGGCAAAGGGTGGAGATATGCAATGAAAAAAACCGGATTGACCTGTTCGTCCGTGAAGGAAGTACCCTGGAACAGAGAAAAAAGGTGCTCACTGAATGGTACAGAATCAGGCTTAAAGAGCAGATTCCCGGAATTATAGAGAAATACGAGAAAAAAATGGGTGTGAAAGTGAATGGCTTCGGAGTTAAACAGATGAAAACCCGCTGGGGTACATGCAACCATAGTACTGGACGGATTTGGATTAACCTTGAACTGGCAAAGAGAGACAAGAAATTTCTTGAATACATAGTGGTTCATGAAATGACCCACCTTATTGAGAAGAATCACAATAAAAGATTTTACTCATACATGGACATGTTCATGCCGGAATGGAAGGAGATCCGGAAGGAACTGAAGGATTCCCCGGTTATTCTATAACCCTGCCGAGGGGTTTTAAGCCGAAATATTCCAAGGCGGCGTTTACATCTTCAATATGATATATTTTTTTCTTTATGCAGAAAAGAACCACCAGGTCGGACAATTCGCTTCGTGACAGCGAGTATCCCGCTGAAGCCAGCAACTCATCAGTTTCGTCCGTATTCAGTTCCAGGGCTAATGCCAAAGAAACAACGGTGTTTTTCGTGGGTTTATAATCATCATTTGAGCGTATCTTTGAAAAATGCCTGCGGTCTATGCCGGCTTTTCTGTAAACCTGTGAATCGCTGAGCCCTTTCCTGTCTATGAATTTAAGAAGTGTCCGGCTGAAAGACGGTTTTTTATTCCCTTCAATAAAGTTCTCCAGTTCATAATTGGCCTGCTCTGATACCGCCATATAGGATGTATTTTCAGAGAGCGCAGCAGGATAAAGGTTTTTGTCTATAAACGCCTTCAGTTCCTGGAGTATTCTGTTTGACAGCATTGAGAATCCTCCGAAAAATGTCGCCTGGCAGGCGACCATTTTATATTTGTATTTATTTATCATTATATCATAACAAGCATAAAGGGGGTTGAGTGTTTTGAACAGGAATCTGACAGAAATTATTTTCCTGCTCGACAGAAGCGGTTCAATGAGCGGGCTTGAAAGCGACACGATAGGGGGGTTCAATGCATTTATTGAAAAACAAAGGGAGTTGCCGGGCGAAGCCATTGTAACAACGGTGCTGTTTGACGACAGGTATGAGGTGCTGTGGAACGGGGTGGACATAAAAGATGTAAAACTTACTGAAAAGGAGTATTATGTCAGGGGAATGACAGCGCTTCTTGATGCAATAGGCAAAACCATTACCGATGTCAGCAACAGGCTGGCAAATACCGAAGAAAGCAAACGCCCCGGCAAAGTAATTTTTGTAATAACAACCGACGGCATGGAGAATTCAAGCAGGGAGTTCACTTATGAAAAGGTAAGGAAACTGATAAGGCATCAAACCGAAAAACATAACTGGGAGTTCATATTCCTCGGCGCCAATATAGATGCTGTGAAGGAAGCAGGCAGTATTGGCATAAAATGCGAAGACGCGTTTAACTTCGAAGCAACTAAGGAAGGCGTGGTAAGAATGTATGAAGCCGTCTGCGAAGAAATCACAAGGAGAAGGAAAAAGGATTGATTTTAATACGTGAGCCCTGTATTACTCAGCAGGGCTCATTTTTAATCCCTGCGGATGCGCGATATGATAATGATAACTGCGACTAAAACAGCTAAAATCAGCAGGAAAGCTATTGCTTTGATCCGGCCCGGCCATTCAGGCAGCGGCTTGAAAGTTGTTCTGCCCGAATTTCCCGGTACATTGCTTTTCTTTATCTGCTTATTTTCTGAATATATGGTGAATGTAAGTTCATTCTCGGGCAATGTTTCCACACTTGCGGTATAGTGCCGCGTTCCGGCGTTTTCAAACTCAATGCTGCTCTGAACCATATATGGAGCCCTGGCAGGAGTTAAAACTTCAATATTCAGGTTGCTGAATGACGCCCAGTATTTTGCGGGTGTAAGCAGGTATGTAAAGGAGTACAGGGGCTCTTTGGTGTTTAATTTGTCCATTGTTCCCGTTGCATTGTAACGAACGCTTACGGTCCTGCCCGAGTTTGCCGGAAACTGGACACCGTAAACCAGAATAATGAGCCTGTTTGTAAAAATTTCGCCTTTCAGGTCGCCATATGATACAAAAGGACTATGCGATAATATTTCATCCATTGCCGACATATACATTTTGCAAAGCTGCGACTTGCCGATACCCTGGATAACCTGGTCAATAATATCGGAATAATAGGTTCCTGGTTCTTCAGGAATGTCATCTATGAAAGATTTTACGGTAATAATCTTTTCGGTAACGTTGTATGAAAAGCTGTCGGTTCTTTCTTTATCACTTACGTCGGTATAACCTTCAACCTTAAAATCGGTCTTATCGCCCAGGACAAATATATTAAAGACAGTTTTCCCGCGGCACCATCCAGAGACCTTAATATAATCCTGTCCTCCTTCAAAGGAATTGAAACCGTCGGCTGCGATTTTTGTGCGTGCATCAATATCATTAAATGCGACAGAGAAACGTATTTCCTCTTCGTTTTCCGGTACTACCTCGAATGTGTATAAAACTCCCTTGTCGGTTTCAGAGAAAATCCTGCCCTGAAAAGGAGCAGTATTTATAGCTTTTGTTATCCTTGAAATATCAAGAAAGTTTTCCTGTTCGGTCTCTGTTCTGCTGTACCCTTCCACCGGTTCCCCTATATAAATCTCAAACGGAATATTTTCATTGTCGGCCGTTATGGATATATCATCCTTTGAGAAGGCATCAAGCCTGGTGATAAAAGGAAAGGCCATCTGCACCGTTAAATCTTCATCGGTGGGGTTGAACATTTCATATGCGGCTGTTACCCTGCCTGTAATAGTATATCTGTATTCTTTAAATTCACTTATGTCAAACAAAAGATGCTCGCTTTTAACTTCTATCGGGGAGTTTTCATCCACCGACAAAACTTCATAGGACGGGTAGCCCTCCCAGTAGGAAGGCAATGAATTAGCAAAGGAAGGCTGCAAAAAAGTCATAAGGAAAACGGTTATCAGAAGAATAGCAAAGTTTTTAAACCCTTTTTTGGCCATATTAACCCCACCAAATCTTTATAATTCATTTAAATTATATTACAACCGGGAAAAATACACAACTGATGGGATATTATGGATAAAATCCTGCAATGATTTGAACTGTTCCATAAAGGAGCATAACTGTGCTAAAATCAGAATTAAGTATATGTTTTATGCGTTTAGTCTTCAGATAAACAGAACAGGCGGATAAGAAAAAAGGAGCGGCCCAGAAATGAGAATATTGTTTGTTGAGGATGACAGGATTATAGCCTCGGGACTTTGCTATTCGCTTTCACAGGAAGGGTATGAGGTTACGCATTGCCTGAATCGTGCGGAGGCTGAAGAAGCATTGCATGAAAAAAGTTATGATTTGGCCATACTCGATATCAGCCTTCCTGACGGCAGCGGATATGATATATGCAGAAAAATAAAAGAAAAAGAGGATATCCCCGTTATATTTCTTACAGCAATTGATGATGAAGCGAATGTTGTAATGGGGCTTGACATGGGCGCAGATGACTATGTCACAAAACCATTCCGCGTAAGAGAGCTGCTTTCACGAATTAAATCGGTAACGCGCAGATACGAAAAAGGTGAATCCAGGAAATCTATCATTGATTTTGCCGGGCTTAGAATAGACACTGCAAAGGCAAAAGTATTCAAGGGCAGCAGCGAAATCTTTCTGACCCCGCTTGAGTATCGGCTGCTGCTGATTTTTGCCGGCAATCCCGGCCAGGTATTAAGCCGTACCCAGATCCTGGAGAAAATCTGGGATTTTGCCGGGGACTTTGTTAACGATAATACCCTTACCGTTTACATAAAGCGATTAAGAGAGAAAATCGAAGATGACGCCCAGGACCCGAAAATTATAACAACGGTACGTGGAATCGGATATAAAGGAGGATGCTGAATTGCTTCGAAACAGGGAGATAAGAATTTATATTCTTCTGCTTGGCCTGGTTATGCTTATAAGCACTTCTGTTATTTTTTCCATGGATAAAACTGCAGCGGCAGCAAATTTTGCCGCACTTGCCAGCGTAATCGTGATATCCGTTTTGTTTACAAAATGGAGATACGGTAAAATTGCGGAGTTATCCAGGTATCTAAGAAGGATATCTTCGGGGGAGTACCTCCTGGATATTCGGGATAATAAGGAAGGGGAACTCAGCATACTGAAAAATGAAATATACAAGGTAACGATAATGCTGGCCGAACAGGCAAACATGCTGAAAAACGACAAACGGTTTCTTGCCGATTCAATCTCGGATATTTCTCATCAGCTTAAAACGCCGATAACTTCAATGTTTGTAATGACAGATCTTATCCAGGATGAAAACCTGCCAGTGGATAAACGCGTCGAGTTTACGCAGAACATAAAGTCCCAGCTTGAAAGACTGCAGTGGCTTGTTACGTCCCTTTTAAAGCTGTCGAAAATTGATGCCGGCACAATAACCTTCAAAAAGGAGAAGGTAAATGTAAAAGACCTTGTAAACAAGTCTGTGGAGCATTTACTGATTCCCATCGAACTGAAAAACCAGGCCCTTGAAATTATCGGGGATGAGAATGCAGTTTTTACAGGAGATTTTAACTGGACATCCGAGGCTGTTGCAAACATTGTTAAAAACAGCATGGAACATACACCCGAAGGTGGGAAAATAACGATTTCATTCAATGAAACCTCAATTTATACCATGATAACAATTTCTGACAACGGGGAAGGGATCCACAAGGAAGACCTGCCTTATATATTCAACCGGTTCTATAAGGGAAAGAATGCCCATGACAACAGCATAGGAATCGGACTTGCCATGTCGAAAAGCATTATAGAAAGCCAGGGAGGTTCCATCGACGCTTCAAGCAGCGCTGAAGGCACGCAGTTTACAATTAAGTTTTATAAAAGCGTTGTGTGACAAATCTGTCACTTTTCCAGTCACCGAAAAGTCATAATAAACGGGTATACTTCAGGTAAAAACCGGGTTTAACTGTTAATCCGGCATTAAAGGAGTGAGGAAAATAGAAATATTACGTGTTGAAAACCTTTCAAAGGTTTACGGAAAAGGTGAAACAGCCGTTAAGGCATTGGATTGTGTTTCATTTTCGGTGAAAAAGGGAGAGTTTGTCGCAGTGGTCGGGCCTTCGGGTTCGGGGAAATCCACGCTGCTTCATATTTTAGGCGGTGTTGACAGGCCGACGGACGGGAAAGTATTTATTGAGAATACGGACATTTACGCGTTGGACGAAACAAAACTTGCCATTTTCAGACGCAGGCAGATAGGCCTGATATATCAGTTTTACAATCTTATCCCGGTGCTGAATGTCCGGGAGAATATTACTTTGCCGCTGCTTCTTGACGGCAGGAAGCCGGACAAGGAGCAGTTTAAAAGAATAATAAACACCCTTGGCCTTGCCGACAGACTGGACTATTTGCCAAACCAGCTTTCGGGAGGCCAGCAGCAACGAGTATCCATAGGAAGGGCCCTTATAAGTAGTCCTGCACTGATGCTGGCCGATGAGCCTACCGGGAATTTGGACAGCAAAAACAGCAGGGAAATAATTGAACTGATGAAGGTTTTCAATAAAAAACTGAAGCAAACCCTTATAATCATCACGCATGACGAACGTATCGCCCTGCAGGCCGACAGGGTTATGACCATGGAGGACGGAAAAATAATAAAGGACGAGGTGATACGTTCATGAATATAGTGAACAGCCTTACAGTAAGGCAGCTGAAGAAGAACAGGAAACGGACCGTCGTTACCGTACTGGGTTCAATTATATCGGTTGCAATGATTACAGCTGTATGCACCCTGGGGTTCTCCTTCATGGATCTGATGCAGAGAATAACAATTTCCAATACAGGGGAATGGCATGTTGTGTACAGGGGTGTTGACAAGCAGCAGGCTGAAGCCATAAAAAAGGATGAAGCAGCCCAAACCGTTATTCTAAGCCGGGATGCAGGGTATGCGTACCTGAATGGAAGCCAGAACCCGAGTAAACCCTATATTTTTATCAGAGAATACAATGCACAGGGTTTTGTGAAATTCCCCGTCAGGCTGATTGAGGGCAGGATGCCTGAACGCCCTGGTGAAATTGTCATTTCACAGGCAATTATTACAAACGGGAAGGTAAACTATAAAACCGGCGACATAATTACCCTTGAAATTGGGCAGAGATATGCAATTAGGAATGAAGGAATGTATTCCCTTTCACAGGAGGATTCATTACTCAGGGATAAAGACGGTGTTTACGAGGCTTTATCAAAGGATTTTACGAATATTTATACAATAGTGGGCATTATAGAACGGCCTGAATGGGAACCCGCATGGTCCCCCGGCTATACCGCCATAAGTTACCTTGATGAAAGTGATGAGACCGTGCAGGGGAGAATGAATGCATCGGTTATTTTGAAAAGGATAAACAGGGGGTTGTTTGAACATGCGCGAAAATTAGCGTCGGAACTCGGCATTGACGAAGTGGCATTTAACAATGAACTGCTGAGGTACTACGGCGTCATAGCTGATGATACTGTAAGAAAAATGCTTTTCACGGATAAAGTATAATATTTTTCGCAAATTCATAAAGGCCCAATAGAAATGACATGGCCGTACCC
>LFSH01000050.1 GCA_001513105.1 Clostridiales bacterium DTU070
ATTTTGCGTGAACGGCTAAACACGCATTAACACGTAATAATAAGTTTATTGATCATCCTGGTTTTAAGCAAATTCTCTTTGCAGGACCCAGGTTTATGAAATTTATTCATGTTTTGCTTACTTAAATTCTATAAAAGTCAAACATATGTGACACAAAATAGCCCGGCATCCGGGAAATCCGGGTAATGATGCCGGGACTGATAATGCAAAAAAACACTATTGTTACAATTATTTACAAACCGTCTATTCCTTTAGCTGTACCACGGTAACACCGGTTTCGCCTTCACCGTATTTACCGAGCCTGAAGGACTTTACATGCGGGTGGCTCTTTAAAAATTCGTTCACACCCTTTCTGAGCACTCCGGTGCCCTTTCCGTGGATTATCGAAACCTCGTGAAGCCCTGCTATTACAGCGTCATCAATATACTTGTCAATCCTGACCCTTGCCTCCTCGATGTTTTGTCCCCGTATATCCAGCTCAAGACCCACGTTTCCGAGTTTTACGCCTGAAACCCTTCTGCTTTGGATACTGTCCATAACCTCCTGCTGTTCATCGACGAGCCTTAACTGGGTAATATGCATCTTTATCTTCATTATTCCCGCCTGGATAAGGACATTCCCGTCCTTGTCGGGCGTTTCCAGGACAGTACCCCTCTGGTTCAGGTTTATTATTGTTACGGCATCTCCGGGTTTCAGGTTTTCGGGCGGTTTTGCATATCCTTTGCGAGGAAGGACGGCTCCAGTTATACGCTCGTCAAGCTCGTTAATCTTCTTCCGCATGCTTTGCCTGAGCTCCATCATTTCGTTGTCAAGTTTTCTCTCCTGGTACGCTTTTTCCAGCTCTTTAAGCCTTTCCATCATTTCCTCGGCTTCACGCTTTGCATCTGCGAGTATCCTTCTTGCCTCTTCCCTGGCCTTTTTTATAATGTTTTCCTTTTCACTTTCTGTTTTCTGTTTTTCCTCTATGGCCGCTTCCTTTAATCTCTCGATCTCCATCTTTGCTTTGGCGGCCTGCTCCCGTTCCTTTTCAGTTTCAATCCTGTTTTTCTCTATATCTGACAACACTTCTTCAAATTGTATGTCTTCCCCTGTCAGGAAGTTTCTGGCTTCTTCGATAATATCTTCGTCAAGGCCGAGTCTTTTTGATATCGCAAATGCGTTGCTTTTCCCCGGAATCCCCACCAAAAGGCGATAGGTCGGACGCAGAGTTTCAACATCAAATTCACAGCAGGCATTCCGGACATTCGGCGTTGTCATCGCATAAAGTTTCAGTTCACTGTAATGGGTTGTTGCCATTGTTCTTATACCGCGTTTTGTAAGCCTGTCAAGGATTGCAGTTGCAAGGGCTGCACCTTCTGTCGGATCCGTGCCGGCCCCAAGTTCATCGAAAAGAACAAGGCTGTCCTCGTCAATCTCCCTGAGAATGCCGACTATGTTTGTCATATGGGAGGAAAATGTACTCAGGCTCTGTTCAATACTCTGTTCATCGCCAATATCTGCGAAAACATTCCTGAACACGCACATTTCGCTGTTTTCCGCCGCAGGAATATGAAGCCCGGCCTGCGTCATCAATACAAAAAGGCCCGTGGTTTTAAGCGTTACCGTTTTTCCGCCTGTATTAGGTCCTGTTATTACCATTGTTGAAAACTCGTCTCCCAGGCTTATATCGACAGGTACAACAACCGCCGGATCAATCAGCGGGTGCCTTCCTTTTTTAATTACAATACGCCTCTCGGTGTTAAGTACAGGTTCAACGCCATTCATATCAAGGCTCAGCCTGGCTTTTGCAAATGCAAAGTCTATGCGTGACAAAAGCCTTACATTCTCGGTCAGCAGATCGGCAATATTGCAAACCTCACCGGTAAGCTCCATAAGGATCCGTTCCACTTCCCGTTCTTCCCTGATTTTTAGCTGCCTTATCTCGTTGTTTGCCTCCACTACGGCCATTGGTTCAATGAAAATGGTTGCGCCGCTTTGGGAAACATCATGCACAAGGCCCGGGATCTGGCTGCGGTACTCTGCCTTAACAGGTACAACGTAGCGATCCCCTCTTAATGTGACAACAGCGTCCTGCATGTATTTCCTGTTCTGCGCCGAGCGGATTATGCTGTTCAGCTTATCCTTTATCGTATCCTGCATACGGCGGATACTTTTCCGGATTGATGCAAGCTCGGGGCTTGCGTAATCTGACAGTTCCTCCTCTGACTCAATGGACTGGTTCAGCCTGTCCTCGAGGGTCCTGTTTGTTTTCAGGCCATCGCACAAAAGATATATCGTGTTGGCTTCCTCCAGCTCAATTTTATCCTGCGTAATATAACCCTTCAGCTTTCTTGACACACGAAGCACATCGGCTATCTTCAGCAGCTCGCCGGGATTAAGCATGCCTCCTGCCTCCGCGCGCCTGATAAAGGGCATGATATCATGAATACCGCCAAGCGGCGGGGAGCCCTTTCTCAGTATACAGATCACTGCATCGGTTGTTTCCTTTTGAAGCTGTTTTACTTCATCAAAATCAACCGAAGGCACAAGCGATTCGGCCAGCTCCTTCCCAGGCCGGCTTGATGCCCTGTCTTTCAGCTTTTCAATGATTTTGTCAAATTCCAGTACTTTTATAACCTTTTCGTTCATTTCAGCAACCTTTCCGGAATTGTACAAAGTTTCACAGATACGGTTATAATTATAGCATACCGCAAAACAGCTTCAAACATTTGAAGGCGTAGAGAATAATTATAAATAAAAAAGACGGGGGTTACCCGTCTATTGCCGGAGTGCTTCAATTATGCTTTTCAGCAGCGATTCCGCCGCCTTGTATTGAAAATCGCTGGTAACAAGCCGCTCCAGTTCAGACTTGTTCGTCATGAACCCGAGTTCGGCCAAAACCGCAGGCATTTTCGTCTCTCTTGTAACAACCAGGTTTGGTCTTGGTATTATGCCCCAGTCCCGTGCATTCAGGTCATTAACCAGGTTTTTCTGCACGATCTGGGCAAACTTCTGCCCGTTCATCCTTGTGTCTTTTGACGTTGGATAATAAAGTGTCATTACTCCTTTTGCACCGGAATTTGTAGATGCGTTGTGGTGGATGCTTACAAACAGGTCAGCCTTAAGATTGTTGGCAATATCGGCTCTTTGATAAAGCCCTACAAACACGTCCTCCGAACGGGTCATGTAGACCGTTGCGCCGGCTTTTTGCAGCATTTCCTTCAGTATTTTCGCCACCTGAAGGTTCAGCGTCTTTTCCTCAATGCCCCATGCCACCGCCCCGGGATCGCTTCCGCCATGCCCCGGGTCCAGTACAATTATCCTGTTTTTAAGCGCTTCAACTGTTTCGTCTTTTTCTTCGTTGTCATAGAACTCTTCCGGTATCTGTCCCTTAGTGGATACGAATACCGAATCCTTTTTGCCGTTCCATGCAATTTTTGCACCTAATGCTTCAACTACATACCTGATGGGAATCATTATCGTACCATTATGTATTGTTGGCTGAGCCGGCATTTTTTCAACGTTTGTTCCGTTTGCACAGTTGTAGTTGGAGATATACATGGTTAAATTCCGGCCTTCTGAACGTATTCTGATTCTCCAGATTTCAGGCTCCCATTCGTAGGTTGCACCCAAAAATTCGACTGTATCAAGGGGTACCAGCAAACTGTAGTTCTGGGTCAGGAACCCGTTTTCTGTTTTAATCAGTTGATTGTCAATCCAAAGGCTTGTATTACAGGAGTAATATTCACTTTTATCCTGGGCTGAAACTTTAAGCACTCCAAAAAATAAAATCAGAAAAGCAAATGATGTCACAACCTTTTTCAGCACGGATAATACAGCCCCCCGCATGACATATGTGTTTTTTTACCCGTATCCCGCCTGTTTGCCTGAACCGGCAGAAAAACCGGGCTGATTATATCTTTACATAAAAAAGCATGCAGGGCAATAGGCTTAAACTAACCGTAAGGAAAGATAAACACTTTAAACCGAAATGTTAACGAAATGAAATATATGACATCAGGTATTCAGAAATTCCTTTGAATTTTAGGCTGTATTTTCTGTATATAATACTGTGTCCAGAGCGAAAAAAGCCAGTCAAAAAAGAAAAACAGGACCTGGAGTATCAGTATTATAACCGCAATATGAAGAATCTCAAACAGCCTTCCCGGAACCAGCTGCAGAACATTTACGGCAATGTTCCAGAGAAAGTACAGGGATAAGTTGAAGAAAGCAAATTTCAATATCCATTCAATTATTAATTTATACAGCCTTTCTATATGGCTTTTCACAAGGGCGTATATACCGAAAAACATGGCGTACGGCAGAACAGCGGTCTTTTCAGGCACTATCAGGAAAGAAATCAGGGATATTGCAATATAACCCGCCCAGCCATATGCCAAACCGCATTCCATTATAATAACCGAAAGAAGGAATGTGGATAATACATAGAACCCTAATTTTCCGGTGGGTGAAATATTCTCAAGCAGTAATACCGCAGCGCTTAATGCCGTTATAATTCCTGAAAGCGCTATTTTTTTAGTGCTGAATCTATTTGAACTTTCCATATGGATTCACCTGAAATTCTGTCATTCTCAAAATCATGAAAACATGGTGCAGGTTCGGCGGACTTAACAGCAGGCTATTAAGTCTCCCCCGCAGCATTCGCATAAACTGTCGGCACACCACAGGGTTGTGCATACAGAACACATATCGGGGCCTTGATGATAACCGCCCCTGTAATAATTGGGGTTGTAGCGGTATGCATTAAACTGGGTATTGACGCGGCTTAACGCATCGCGGTACTCCATATTGCCGGGATCCATCTGTACCGCCCTTTGCAGGTGAACATTGGCCCTGTCATACCATCCGCGTCTCAGGAAAAGCAGCCCCTGGAGATAATTCCATGTTGCATCACGCACAGGCATGGAATCCAGCAACCTCTGGGCCTGCGCGAAATTCCCGTTCTGTATCAGCATTTTTATCTGGTACACGAGCCGGCTGTTGTCTGAATAACCGCCATAATAGCCCGAGCCGGTACCCTGGCTTTGCTGCTGCCTCTGGTACTGCTGCTGTTGTTGCTGCTGCCGCTGATACTGCTGCTGGCGCTGATTATTGTTTGCATTCTTTATTAAATAATCATAGGCTTCATTTATCTCACGGAGCTTTTCCTCAGCCAGATCAGAAAGAGGATTATCCATATACCTGTCAGGATGGTACTTCTTGACAAGTTCCCTGTATGCCTTTTTTATTTCTTCTATGCTTGCGCCCTCTTTCAGTCCCAAAACTTCATAAGGATTTTTCATGACAATCTGCTCCCATCTGCAACACATTACGGGTTTTGATTAATAACCCGCGGTATATAATGTTTTCCAGGATGCTTTTGTTCTTCTTTATATCCAGCAGGGAAAACGCCTTTTCCAGTTCACTCAGGGAATAGACAAGAACAAACTCGGTCTTTTCCCTGATTCTTTCCCTGAACGATTCAACCCCTTCGCCGTCGTCATACCCGAACTGCACTGTCAGCGGATTATATGACCGGCTTTTTACATTGTCTTCAATATCGTCATATGCATCCAGCAAATAAATCCACTTTCCAAGATTGTATCCGACCCATCCGAGTACTTTGCCTATGTTTTCACAATCACTTGCATAAAGGAATATACTCTGCATCAGCCTCGCAAAAGGTTCACAGGCTTCGTCAATGCTGTCGCAGTTCCGCTTCTCCAGTTCCTTCAGGTTATTCAGCTCTTCTTCAACAGCATTGACAAGGTCGGGATACTTCCTTTTAACTCTCCTGTAACCTTTTTTCAGTACAGCCATGCCGGCAGGCCCTATTAGCCTTTTTTCGTCCTGCCACTTGTCTTTTAGATTATAATACGCAAGAAGAATATTAATGTCTGATGCATACTCAACCGCAAAATTACTGTCCACGATGTACCTTTTGTTAAGCGGGTGAACAAGGCACCTTCTGTGCTTACCGGATACAGGTGCTTTATCCAGCGAATCTATTAGCAATGCCAAAAAAGCACAGTCATAGGAAAGAACAATTCGTCCCCTGTGCCCGGCTTTTTTCGCAATTGTTTTGCAAACACCGCAGTAATATCCCCGAAAAACCTCAAACTCGCATATTTTCAAATCGGGTTTATCGGGTGTTATATAACCGAACATATAATTAATTAAACTTCCTTTTCATTCTCTTCAGTTTCAATCTCTGTTTTCTTCGGCTCCTTGTCAAAACTGACGCCCTGGACGTGGACATTTATTTCGTTGACATTAAGCCCGGTCATGCTCTCCACATTCTGCTTGATGCGCTCCTGGAGTTTCCATGCAACATCAGGTATACGTGCCCCGTATTCCACAACAACATGAAGATCTATGTTTACCGAACGGTTTTCGGTAATATCCACCTTTATTCCCTTAAACGGGTTTTTTCTGCCTAAAACCTGTGAAATATTGCCTGCAATACCTCCGCTGAGGCTGGCAACACCCTTTACTTCCATAGCTGCATTGCTGGCTATGACCGAAACCACCTCGCTTGAGATCCGTATTTCCCCCAGTCCTTCATTTTCCGCTGCAACGGGCTGAACCTCAGCTTCTGCCTGATTTACTGCCTTTACCTTTTCGTCCGCCATTTATTTCACTCTCCTTCAATATATTTGAACTTTCCTTACCTATACTATACGATAACATAAACAAAAAATACCGGTTTTTGGTCTCATCATGCATAATATTTACCGCACTAATAAAAATATTATACCACATCCCGGAAAAGCTGAAAACCTTACAATGCAGGAAATCTTTCAGCACCCGTGCTTTACAGGTCATTATATCCCGAATCGGACCATATAGATAAATAAGATACGAGCATATGCTCATTCTGTTTGAATCATCGGAGAAACGGGCATGAAGAAAAATGCAAATATGCGGGGTTTTCTTACAGTTACCCTGCTTACCGGTTTATTCATACTGCTGATACTGGATACCGAAGGTGTATTGTCTTCGGGACAAAAAGCCGTTGAGCTTTGCCTGAATGTGATTATTCCGTCTCTTCTGCCTTTTTTTATTGTATCCAGGCTAATCATGAATACCGGGGCAATCCGCATTATAAGCCGTTTGTCAGCGCCGGTTGTCAAACCGCTTTTCAACCTCCCCGGTGCGGCATCCTTTCCGATAATTGCGGGATGGTTCAGCGGTTATCCTGCAGGTGCAAAATATACAGCCGATTTGTACAAGAAAGGCCTGCTGACTCGACCCCAGGCAGAAAGGCTTCTTTGCTTCTGCAACAATTCGGGGCCGTTATTTATTGCAGGCGCGGTGGGAACAGGCTATTTCAACAGTCCGCAGCTCGGCCTTGTTCTTCTTGCGTGCCATATATCAGCAAGTTTTACCGTGGGAATCCTGCAGCGCATTATATTTAAAGATGACCCGGAAAAGAAAGATAAGACCAAATCGCAGTTACCGGTCAGAATCGAATTCTCAAGCAGAATGCTTACAGACGCAATAGTGGATTCAATGTCGGTCCTTTTGCAGATATGCGGTACAATAGTATTCTTTGCTGTCCTTGTACAGGCTATTGAAACGGCAGGTGTTTTTTCGGTTATCAATAAACCTGCCGGGCTTATAACCGGGGTTAATATATCGGATTATATAGAAGCATTAACGACAGGGTGCCTTGAAATAACCTACGGCCTGTTTCTTCTCAGCCGCTCAGCGGCTATACCCGTTTATCATAAAATAATACTTTCGTCTTTTCTCTGCGGTTTCGGCGGGTTTTCGGTTTTTACACAGGTCACCTTTTTCTGCCCGGAGAAAATAAAACTGGGAAAGTATTTATGCGGAAAACTAATACATGGATTTGTTGCATCAGTATATACAGCGCTGTTCATAAAAAATCTTTCCATCCCTGTAATGACTTATACCGGGGAAATCTATAACACCGGGTTTTCAAAGGGTATTATTCTGCCTGGATACATTGTTCTTCTGGCATTACTTGTTATGTATTATATAATATTGCACTGCCGGGGCAGCTATCTTCGCAGGCACTGACACAAGGCCGGCCCTCCCGGTTACTTCAGTTCATCCCGGTTTGCCTTTATTACTTCAAGCGTATCCTCAAGTATTTCTTCAACCTTGCTGAGAATACTGTCTGCGTATTCCCTGGTTCCAAGACGTATTTCCCGGGCATTCTTCTTCGCATTGTTGATGATTACTTCCGCCTGCTCGTATGCCCTGCGGCTGATCTCATGTTCATCCACCATCGCGGCTATACGGCTTTCGGCGTTTTTTACAATATTGTCAGCTTCCTGCTGCGCTTCTGCAAGAATCCGGGAACGCTCCTTGCTGACCCAGTTGGCCTGCTTTATATCGTCGGGCAGCTTAAGGCGAATATCCTGAATGATTTCAAGGAGTTCGCTTCTGTCAACCATGCATTTACCGCTGAAAGGTACCGAAATACCGTTTTCAATAGCGTCCTCCAATGCCTCCAATAAAGATAGAATCTCCATTCTTTTTCCCCCTGGCATAAATATAATTCGTTTCCGATATCCCGGGTCACACCGGCGGTGAACAAGGAATGACGGCACATAAGCTGTATATTAGTAAACTCTTAGCTTCTGATAAATCTGATCTACAATCTGTTCAGGCACCAAATCCCTTATGTTGCCTCCGTAGGATGCAAGCTCCCTGACAGCGCTGGAGCTCAAGTATGAATATTTTATATTGGTCATCATAAAAAGAGTTTCAACTTCAGGAGCAAGGTTTTTATTCAATAAAGCCATCTGGAATTCGTATTCAAAATCAGAAACCGCCCTGAGCCCTTTTATGACTGTTGTAGCGTTATGCTTCCTCATAAAGTCCACAAGCAAACCCGAAAAAGGAATTACCTCTATATTATCCCTTCCCTTCAGTACCTGTTCAAGGAAAGAAACTCTCTCTTCCATTGTAAAGGCCGGTGACTTGCTGCGGTTTTTCAGCACAGCCACAATCAGCTTGTCACACAGCTTTGCAGCGCGCTCTATAATATCCATATGTCCGTTTGTAACGGGATCAAAACTGCCAGGATAAACAAATATTTTCAACTATATAACCCCTCTCAGTACCAGCAGCAGGCTTGCTGCAGTTTATGTACATGCTTCCGGAAGAATCCGCCCGTCTGCCTGAAATTATTCTTTAACAAGGAAGGATACCCGGGTATCTCCATAGTTTTTAACCCTGACCTTTTTCAGGTTCCCGAGGCTGTCCGGAACATCTTCGTTTTTATGGTGTTCAACAACCACGATGCCTTTATCATTTATTATATCATTTTCCATTAAAAGTTGTAGTGTTTCCTGTATAAAATTATTGGAATAGGGTGGATCCATAAAAACAATGTCAAATCTTACACCATTTTTGCAGTTTTCCCTGAGAAAAGCGCTTACCTTGCGGCAATAAACCGTTCCTTTTTCAATGAACTTCGTATGAGCCAGGTTCTCCCGTATTATGCCGCAGCAGTTCCGGTTCTCTTCCACGAAACAGGCATATTCCGCTCCCCTGCTTAATGCCTCGATCGCCAATGCTCCTGTTCCCGCAAACAAATCAAGAACCTTGCTTCCCTGTATATACGGATTCAGTATATTAAAAACCGATTCCTTGACACTGTCCACAGTAGGACGGGTATTCAGCCCTTTTGGCGTTTTCAGTTTCATTCCGCGGGCTTCTCCTGCTATAACCCTTACTATATCAATTCCTCCTTATATAAGACCTGAGGTCATATCAATTCAGGGCAACTTCACTGAGCTTATCCTGGAACATCAGCAGCAAATGCTCCTTAAGCCTCTTATAGTCTTCCCTTTCGCTGAGTTTCTGATTCTTCACAATATCTTCAGCCGCTTTCTGAACTTCCTTCAGGATATCCATATCTTCATACAGGTTGGCTATTTTGAACTCGGGCAAACCGTGCTGCCTGACCCCGAATATGTCGCCGGGGCCGCGTAATTCCATGTCCTTTTCCGATATTTTAAAGCCATCGTTATATTTTGTCATAATCTCCATGCGCTTTCTTGCTATATCGCTTTTACTCTGGCAAAACAGTATACAGTAGGACTGGTGTTTCCCCCTGCCCACTCTTCCCCTGAGCTGGTGAAGCTGCGCCAGTCCGAACCTTTCGGCGTTTTCCACAACCATTATGCATGCGTTCGGAACGTTTACCCCGACCTCAACTACCGTTGTGGATACAAGAACCTGGATCCTGCCTGCTGAAAAGTCGTTCATTACCTGCTCTTTTTCCTTCCATTTCATTTTGCCGTGAACAAGACCTACCGACAATCCCTTCAGTTCCCTTTCCCTGAGCCTTTCTGCAAGAGAAGCGGCCGCCTCGGCTTCGATCTCATCCGACTCCTCTACCAGCGGGCATATGACATAAGCCTGCCTACCTTCCTGGACGGTTTTCTTGATGAAATTATAAACCCGCTCCCTCATGGATTCGTCCACTGCATATGTCTTTACGGGCTTACGTTCAGGCGGCAGTTCATCAATAATGGATATATCCAGATCACCGTACAGTATCAGTGACAGCGTCCTCGGAATAGGTGTTGCAGTCATGACAAGTATATGGGGATTTGACTTCGAGGCCAGTACAGCCCGCTGCTTAACGCCAAAACGGTGCTGTTCGTCGGTAACTACAAGACCCAGTCCGGCAAAATCCACATCTTCCTCGAGCAGGGCATGGGTCCCGATAATTACCTGGTACCCGTTGTTCCTTATTTCTTCCTTTATCCTGTCCTTATCCTTTTTCGAAACACTTCCGGTAAGCAGCGCCACCTTTATATCATAATCCTTTAGCAGAGGCACAATGCTTTGGTAATGCTGTTCCGCAAGTATTTCGGTCGGTACCATGAAAGCAGCCTGGTACCCGTTCAGCACCGTCAAAAGAATTGCGAGCACAGCCACGATGGTTTTCCCCGAGCCCACATCTCCCTGGATAAGCCTGTTCATTTGCTTTTCGCCTGTCATGTCTTCCTTAATTTCGTTATATACCTTAAGCTGCGCATTTGTCAGCTTAAACGGAAGCCGGTTTATGAACTGCTCCATTAAGGGCTTGTCATCCATTTTTATACCCGATACCGTCACCTGGTTATGTTTCAGTTGCATCAGCCCCAGCTGAAGCATCAGCAGTTCTTCAAAAACAAGCCTCTTGCGCGCCCGTTCCTTCTCTTCAAAACTTGCAGGAAAATGGATATTCTCAAGTGAGTAGTTGATCTCGGCAAGGGAATACTGTTTTCTGAGCTCATCGGGCAGTATTTCGGTCAGCTTTCCGATAACGGTATCAAGAGCATTCCGCTGTATCATCCTCATGTATGCCTGGGTGATTCCTGCCGTTAACGGATACACGGGCTGTATGCCCGTTGTTTTCTTTCTCTCCGAATTAACCTCTTCATAAACCGGGTTTGTCATTTCTATATAGTTCCCTGATCTTTTAACCCTGCCGAAGAAAACATAGGTTTTGTCCTTTGCAATCTTGTCCCTGATATAGTCCTGGTTGAACCAGGTTAATGTCACAAGTCCGGTTTCATCTCCTGCTACGGTTTTATATATTCTTAAGTTGCGTCTCGGCCTGGTCAGCGAAACATCGGACAGAACCCTTAATATAACGGCACATTCATCCCGGTCGGTAAGTTCCAGGACTTTCTTTTCCCTGGTCCGGTCCTCGTAATCTCGCGGATAGTAAGTTACAAGATCGCCTATGGTTTTAATGCCAAGTTTATTTAACTGCTGAGCCCTTACCTTTCCAATATTCTGGATGGTTTGAACGCTTTTCGCTAATAAAGGATTCAACATTGCATTATCCAAGAAAAATCTGTCCTTTCTGTAATTTCTGCTGTATCCTGTAACCGCTGTATGCTCCGAAATCTTTCAAAATTCTTGTTCGCATGTCTGACAGGTTTTTATTCTCAAATATATTTTACATCATTCATGCATAATGGAAAAGTAATCTCAATAACCATTCCCGGTAAATTATCCGGTTCAGCCCCGGCAGGGATGCCGGTTATGAGTCTTCTTAACAGTATGGTGCCTGACTTAAATGCCTGATTTTCCCTGTTCTGTTGTGTTTTTTATTAACTAATGGTAAAATATATATAAGAATATCAGATTATGTAACTCTAAACGGCCGTTTTTCCGGATGCATTCTGCATTGTGCGTGCAGTTGAGATAATAAAATGAAAAGGGATGAGTATAATGAAACGGGTTATTATCCTTATCCTGCTTGTCTGTATACTGTTCATACCAGGGACTTCAACAGACACGGCTTATTCATCAAAATTACCGGGCACACAAAGAATTCCGTTGTCATCTCTTGATGAAAACGGATGCATTGAATTCCTCGCCTTTATGGGTGTAAGCATTCCAAAAGAGTTCAGTGACAGGGCCAATATAGGCAGCATGGCAAAAAACCTCATCACAGAACTTGAAAGCGATCCGGACAGAATATATGCAATCGGCAGCACCGTTGCCTATGATTTTATTGAGGATGTCCGAATGGCAGTTAAGGAATATCACCGCGACGGCTCTCAGCATAACTGAATTCTATGTAATCAATAAAAAGATATTGAAAGAGAATCGGGTTAAAAAAACTTGCATTCATTATTATTCATGTGATAGAATAATAAATGCTTTGGTTATTGCACTAAAGAAATAGTATATATCAAGCACCCATATAAAAGTAATATATACGTAAATTCAGGATTTGGCCATCAAGAGTTTAAGGAGGTGTGCTGAAATGGCAAAGTGCGAAATTTGTGGAAAAGGGCAGTTGTTTGGAAATCAAATCAGCCATTCACACAGAGTTACGAATAAAGCATGGAAACCCAATATAAAGAAAATCAGATTAACCGTTAACGGAGTAACAAAGAGAATGGCAGTATGTACAAGCTGCATACGTTCCAATAAAAAGTCCGTTTAATAACTCAACAGGGCTTAATCTGCATGAGTTTCCATCCGAATACTTAAAATGAAAAACACGGGGCTGTTGCAAGACGATAGGATTTCGTTAATCAACAGCCTTTTTACATGTGATAATTATGACTTTTGTAAGATCAACAACAGGTTATTGAGGCGTTAACTGCACGATTATGTTTTCCCTGCCAGGTATACCGATATTCTGCAGGTTGATATAAAATGTATATTTTGATTTTTCCTGAATTAAAACATACAGAAACGGTTAAACATGAAATTTTATATTCATAGGGGCAATTCCATATAATTGCAGCAAAAAAGGGCTGTTGCAAAACGTTTCGGTTCCGGTTATGCAACAGCCCTCCTTATATATTTACCGCAACTGTAAATCATTGGAATATATTGATGTCATCAGGTGTTTGATACAATATTCATATGTATCAGTGAATGTTAAAGACTCTTCTAAGCAGATTTCCCAAGAAACGAGGCATTTTCAGCACGATTACCTTCATTAAGGGCCACCCCCAGGCTTATTTGTTTGATAATACCAGTATATTCCCATTCGAAAAATATGTGATAACGGTATCATTTATTTATACTGTATATACCGGCGAGGCGGGGCACAACAATTCCCGCTACCGTCCCGGTTACAACACCGGTAACAACACCTGAAACAATAAGTACAGGCAGATAGGAAAGCACGGTGGAAGTCCTGAGCACCAGCATGGCTGCCAGTATCTGGCCGATATTGTGAAAAACTCCCCCTGCAACCGACGCACTGACAATGCTGAACCCTTTATCCCGGAACTTCCAGAATAAAGACATCACGGCAACGCTTAAAATCCCCCCTGAAAGGCTGAAAATCATGTTTGAAAATCCGCCGTACAAAAAGGATGTCATTAAAACCCTGAGTATTAATACCGAGAAAGCCGCATACGGGCCGAATAGATACAGTGCCGCCAATGAAACAATGTTCGGCAGGCCAAGTTTTATGCCCGGAACGGCAATGGGCAGCGGGAACATCCCTTCCACAAAATGAAGAATTACTGCTGCAGCAGTCATAACTGCAAATAAAACCATCCTTTTTATATCATTATGATTCATTATTCCGATACTCCATCAATCTCATTCGTTTGCGTACTTCTTATCTCGACTGTCACCCTGTTCGGAAGACATATTATCGATTGCCCGTCTTTACCGGCAGGACGGGTATGGACACATACCTGGTCCCGGCAGTTCGCCTCGATCATCCTGGCCTCTCCGCCCTCTACCCTTATGACATTCCGGTTGCCGTTTTCATCTTCGACAATAACAGTCTCATCAGCAGTCAGCGGAACAGTCGCAAATACCTTCCCGTCCTTGAAAACAACAACTTCCCCTCCGGTATTCCCGCCGGTTGCCGTCTTCGTCACAAGCCACAGCACTGCTGCGGCGATTAAAAATACTCCAATCAGTAAAAAATCTCTTTTCTTCATAAAACCTTTATACCCAGTTTTATCAGTTTTAATAATCAACATCATTTTATCAGCAATATAAAAATTCTTCAAACCAAAAAGGGCTATACCGGTAACTGAACCGTTTACGGCATTTTTCCAGACGGGGAAAAGGAAAGTTTATTGCATGAACGGGTTTCATAAGAACAAGGCTCCCCTCCTTAAGGGGGGAGCCTTGTTCTTCAAAAGGTGCTCAAGAATAATACCTTTTTTACCTCTTTGAAGCCAGGTACTGGTCCACCTGTCTTTGCGCCTCCTGCAATACCTTGTCAATGCCTGCTTCCTTCATCTTTGCAATCAGTTCATCAATGGCTTTGTCAACGTCTTCTACTATTCCAACGCATATCGGGTCGAAATATTGCGTTGTTAAGGTTGAAATAACTGCAACTTCGTTCTTGACATTGTCCTCGGTGAATGAGAATGCATCAAGGGGGTGATTTGATGTCAGCTCATTCTTCCATTTTTCAATTGCTTCCTGTACCTTGATCACAACCGGATCGGGATTTTCAACATAGAGTTTCCTCTTCAGGTTTTCGTTATTCCAGCCCCAGTTGCAGACAGTTTCAGCCGGAAATCTTCCCGCATCGTCAAGGGGTGTATACATGTCGTCACCGACAGCCTTATAATGAACCCCTTCAATACCGTATGCGGCAAGATCATATACCTGTTTGTCGGTCATGAACAGGTTCAATGCCATCATGGCCCGTTCAGGATTCCTGCTGATTGCGTTAATGGCAACACCGTTATTTGTATACGGGTTCACAGGTCTTTTTACATTCGGAGCAATGTCGACAAAGGTTGCCTTCCACTCGGGATGCTCTTTGTTAATCTGCTGGGCATAGTATGATACGTTGTTTACATTCCATACCATTGAAGCAGCTTTTCCAAGTACCCACGGGTCGCTCCTGGTATCGTTGGATGTTAATGAATCCCTTGACCAGTAACCCTTATCGGCCATTTCCTTCATCTTGTGCGCGTATTCCCTGAATTCAGGCGTTTCTATCACGGAAACCAGGGTTGTATTGTCCGGGTTTGCCGTTTCATACAGGATTAAAGGCAGAGGCGTCCCCCTTACAACCTGCCAGCCTCTTGACTGGAACAGGTACGGATACTGAAGCCCGATTCCCTGTGTAGCCAGCGGTGTGATGTCGGTTTCATTTTTTACGATAGCATCATAGTACGCTTCGAGGTCTTCCTTGCTCTCAATTTTCTCAATCCCGTACTTTTCCATCAGGTCTCCGCGTACGCCTATTACGTCATAACCGTATTCAATGCTGTAATTCGGCACCATGTAAACTTTTCCGTTGATTTTCGCCTGGTCCCATGCTATTTCAGGAACCACTTTCATAATGTCAGGCGCATATGTATTCAGGAAGTCTTCGGTCAGTTCGTAAAAGCCTTTCTTTGTAGCAGTCTGTTCATAATGTCCCCATCCCGCAGCTGTAAAGATCAGGTCAAAGTCTTCGCCTGACGAAAACAGCAGCGGATACCTGGTATCATGGTCCGCCCAGGACAGGAAATCCACGGTGATTGTTGCGTTAATCTTTTCCTTCAGAATTTTGCTGATTTCTCCATATACAAGGTCCACGTCTGCAGCACCGTCGCCCAGCAGGTACATTTTCAGGCTGACGCTCTTGCTGGTGTCAATTCCGGTTGTTTGACTGTCCTGGTCTTTCTGCTGTGACTGGGTGGGCTGAGCGTTGCCGTCAGCAGGCCGTTCCCGGACGGTGCATGCCGAGATCATTAAAACTGTAACCAAAAGAGTTAACAGCAGAACAGCAATTCTTTTTCCCATAAATTTTACCCTCCCTTGTTTTTTATTAAAACGGTATAGTAACCATACCGGTAATAACTGTCAGCCCTTTATGGCTCCGATTGTTATACCTTTTACGAAATATTTCTGCGCAAAGGGGTACGCGAAAATAATGGGGCCGGTTACAACAACGGTTAAAGCCATTCTTAGCGTCTGAGTCGGAAGCTCTATGAAACTTCCGGCCATTCCTCCGCTCTGCGCGATAATCTTTTTATAGGCCTCTATATTGTTGATCCGCATGTACAGAAAGTACTGCAGGGTGTATTTCGAATCGTCATTGATATACAGCATTGAATTATACCAGTCATTCCAGTAAGCAAGGGTTATGAACAGGCCTATTGTGGCGAGAACGGGTTTTGACAATGGGAGTATGATCCTGTAGTATATTGAAAAGTCACCGCATCCGTCAATGATTGCAGCTTCGGTAAATGCTACCGGTATACCGTTCATATAGTTCTTCATTACAATAAGGTTGAACACGTTGAAAAGCAGCGGCAGAATCAGTGCAAGGTACGAATCCTTAAGGCGAAGGTAGCGTACCATCAGTATATAATAAGGAACAATTCCCCCGCTGAACAGTGTTGTAAAATAAAAAAAGAAGGAAAAGCGGTTCCGCCATTCAAAGTCTTTTCTCTGAAGAACGTACCCGGTCATTGAGGTCAGTGTCAGTCCAAGTATTGTACCTATTATCGTGATAACCGTCGTTACCAGGTAGGCCCGCCCTATGATTTCAGGTTTCTCAAAGACAGTTCTGTATGCTTCAAGGGAGAAATTCCTCGGCAGCAGGCTGAATCCTTCCTTTAGAATCAGCTTCTCTTCAGAAAAGGACGCCGAGAGAATCATAACAAAGGGCACAAGGCACAATAATGCGACCAGTCCCGTTACAATATAACCCGTTATATTGAAAATCAGAATATCGGTACGACGCTTTTTTTTCTTCATAGCCATCCCCATTCCGCAATAGAATTCAATGTTTGCTGCTTATTTGCTTTTCTGACACAAATGGTCTTGAAGCATCATCCTAAAACAGTGAATAATCCTTATCAACCCTCTTAACAAGGTAATTCGTGGTTACTATTGTAATGAAACAGAAAACCGACTGGTAAAGCCCGGAAGCCGCAGCCATTCCGACGTCATTGCTCCGTATCAGTGCCCTGAAGGTAAAGGTGTCTATAACATCGGTAGTATCAAAAAGGATACCGTTTGTGCCGACAAGCTGGTAGAACATATCGAAGTTGCCGCGGAAAATCTGGCCTACGGCCAAAAGCAGCAGAATAATTATTGTCGGAGTCAGTGACGGGATTGTTATATAAAGAATCCTCTGGAATATATTCGCCCCGTCAATCTCGGCTGATTCGTACATCTCGGTATCTATGCCCATTATTGCGGACAGATATATGACCGAACCGTAGCCGACAGCCTTCCACGCATTAAAGAAAATCAGGATGCCTACCCAGTATTTCGGGGTACCGTAAAAATCTATTTTATTCTGCCCGATTGACTGCAGGAACGAGTTTATTATCCCATAATCATGGCTCAGGAAGTTGAACGCTATAACAGACACGATAACCCATGAAATAAAATACGGAAGGAACATGACCGACTGGGTTATTTTTTTGAACCTTCTGCCCCTGATTTCGGACAGGAAGATTGCCACTGCAAGCTGAAGCACGGTATTAACCAGCATAAAGGCCAGGTTGTAAAGAATGGTGTTCCGTGTTACTTTAAAGGCCTGTCCCGATGAGAAAAAGAACCGGAAGTTTTCAAACCCTGACCATGGGCTTCTGAAAATGCCGTCAGCGTAATTGTAGTTTTTAAAAGCCAATACTATTCCGGCCATTGGAAGATAACTGAATATCAGGGTATATAAAACGGCCGGCGTCAGCATCAGCAGAAGAACTCTGTATTTGCGAACCTTGAAAAGGAAACCCTTACTGCGCAAAATTCCACCTCCAAAAGCCTTACAATGCAATTATATTCTGTGGTAAAAGATTTGAAAGGTATTATTTTAATCGGCATGGGTAAAATCTTTAAGTAATGCAAAAGCCCCGGAACAGTTGCAAATTGTTATTTTTATCTGTACATGTTATAATTTTCTTTGGAAATTGCATTTTGCAGGGTGTGGAGTCGTGCGGATATTCAGCATGAAAAGCATTAAATTCAAAATATTCATATCAAACCTCGGTATTGTTATAGGCATGTTTCTGATATTCGGCGTTATTTTTCTGAAAATTAACATCGACCAGGCACGGGATACCGCATTTTCATCTGCAAAAGCATCACTGAGCCAGGCTTCCACCTACCTTGCGGAAAAAACAGCCTCGATCCGCAATGATGTGGATTCAATAGCGCTGAATCAGCAGGTCATTGATATTTTGAACATTGACAACAGCGAAAAATACAGGGATATTGTGAAATGGAACATTGATTACAGCCGCATATCCGAAATGGTGATTAAAACGCTGAACAATTCCGACATCGACACACTCCTGATAGCCACCGAAAATGATATTGCAAAAGTAATGAATACCCCAATCCTTTTTGATATTTCATCGTTCAGGAATACGGAATGGTATGACGAATGGGTTGACAACCCGGGGTCATATCTCTGGCATTCATCCTTCGAAACGGAACACGGACCTGAACCTTACGAGGAATACGTATGTTTCACAAGGAACCTCCTTTATTCATATTATAATTACAGGACTGTCTATGTCGGCTTTATCAGGAAAGAGGTTTTTGACAACCTGCTGAACATAAATGCACTGGATGAGCATACTTCATTTTTTATCATGAACTCGAAGGGCGAAATACTGTCGGGTACAAAGAACCTGCCTTCCGGGTACATGGATGATATCCTTGGGAAAATAACCGAACGGATAGATTTCTGGTCGGACAATATGTACCTTCAGTCAGAGAAACTGAACGGCCATGAATTTATTTTCGGGATTAAGCAAATTCCGAATACCAACCTGTATTTGACATACATATTCTCAATCACAGGTATGACAACCGATATGGTAATAACAAGCGCCCGGAATATCTTTCTCATAATGCTCATTATTCTTCCCGTGGTCCTGTTTTTGTCGCTTGCCGTTGCATATTCGCTGACAAAACGCCTGGACAGGCTTAAGGAGAACATGACGCATGCCAGCGAGGGCGACTTTGATATAGACATAATCCAGTCATCCCAGGATGATGAGATAGGAGTGCTTACAAAACACTTCAACTACATGCTCACAAAGATTTCAATACTGATGGATTCCCAGTACGCACTCGGTAAAAGAATCAAGGAACTTGAGCTGAAATCATTACAGGCCCAGATTAATCCCCATTTTTTATACAATACCCTTGATTTGATAAAGTGGCGTGCAAACGAGTATAACGATACCGAAACCGAGGAACTTGTCGCAGCCCTGTCCAACTACTACAAAAGAAGCCTCGGCAGAGGCCGGGACATGGTACCGCTGAAGGATGAAATAGATCATATAGAATCCTACGTATACATTCAGAATATGCGATTTGACAATTGCGTTAAATTGACCGTGGAAATCCCGGACAGCCTGAAAAACTGTTTACTGCCAAGAATAACGCTGCAGCCGATTGTTGAGAATGCAATAATTCACGGCATACTTGAAAAGAACGACGAAAGCGGAACCATTAATATAAGAGCTGAAGACAGGAACAATGAACTGTACATATATATCACCGACGACGGAGTCGGAATGGAGCAGGAAAAAGCCGACATACTGCTTTCAGAAAACGACACGATGAACATAACCGGTTCGGGATACGGACTGAAAAACATTGACGAACGGATTAAACTGTCGTTTGGTGAAGCATACGGGATTTCCTTCAGCAGTCATCCGGGAAAGGGGACAACTGTTATTGTCAGAATACCGATAAAAATATTGGGAAATGGAACCAAGTAGCAGGGTGATAAAATGTATAAGTTATTGCTCGTGGATGATGAAACCGCCACACGCGCAGGTATACTAAAAAGCATCAGATGGCAGGAGATTGGCATCAGGGAAGTAAGGGACGCAAAGAACGGTGTTCAGGCCCTTGATATTGCAAAAGACTTTGTACCCGACATTCTTTTGACCGATATAAAAATGCCGAAAATGAACGGTATTGATCTTTCCTACCGTGTAAAAGAAATAAACCCTGACTGCAGTATACTGATAATGAGCGGATATTCGGAGATTGATTATTTAAAATCCGCTATAAGGCTCAGTGCGCTTAATTTTGTTGAAAAACCCATTGACATCAGAAAGCTGGCTGAATGGATTAAAAAATCGGTTGAAGTCCAGGATAAAATCAGGAAGAACAAGGAGTATATTGAAAACAACCGCTGGTTCCTGATTAATGAAACGGCCCTTGGACTTATCCGGAACAAGGAGGACACAGCAAAACACATCCGGCAGCTGAAAGAGTTATATCCGGACATAAGCGCCGACTGCAAATGCGTCTGCATTATGCTGAAACTGTTCAGCAAGGATTTCGGCAGGGACATTAAGAATATGGACTTGCACGGCATTACAATCAGAACGGGGAAACTTCTGAGCAGTAAATCATACCGGTATGTTCTTGCACCAACCAATCAGTCAACGTTTGTGATTATGCTCTTCCTGCCTTACGGCAGCAATTACGATCTGTCTTTCAATGATTTATGCGGTGAACTGTTTTCAGCATTAAGCCCCTTTGAGCTGTTTATCGCAATAGGGACGGTATCGGCCAATCTCTCCCTTGCGCATGAATCATACAACACCGCGGCAAAACTGCTTGAACAGGTATTTTTTTCAAGGGAAAAAAGAATAATCAGGCATGACGGCATTTCAAAAACCTTAAGCCCGGAATACCTGTCGCAACAGGTTGAAACATTTTCAGAGTATATAAAAAACGGGGATTTGCAAAATGCGTTAAGGGTTATTGAAAACGCAACATTTCATATTTCAATGCACCCGGGCACCGGGATACCGGTTGTCAAGGATTTCTATTTCAAGCTTATCTTAGAGGTTTTGAAACAGAATGATTCTTCCGAGGCAAGGACGGCTCCGGATTCGGAACATGACAATATACTGCTCAGGATAAGCAGCTGCATTTTTCTGGATGAGATCAGGGAATATACAAACAGTTTTGTGAACAGGTATTTTGACGATTTATATACAAGCAACGCGTTAAGCCCGATAGACCAGGTCCTTTCTATAATACACAGCAGCTACGGCAGTAAAGATCTTTCACTGAATGAAATCAGCCGGCAAACCTTTTTGTCGGTACCGTACATATGCGTACGGTTTAAGGAAGTTACCGGGAAAACCTTTTCCCGCTATCTTGCCGAATACCGGATTGAAAAATCCCTTGAACTGCTGAGGGACAGAAACAACAAAATGAATTACATAGCTGAAAAGGTAGGGTTTGCGAACGGGAACTACTTTGCAAAAACCTTCAGGAAGATAAAAGGAATCTCTCCTGCAGAATACCGTCAGCGTTTCTGTGCCGAAAGGAAAACGTAACGGCAAAATTATTTTATTTAAGGTATAATCGGGGTAAATATAGATTTGTTCAAGGCCATAATCGGCAAAACATAGAGTTGCCGAAAAACATACCGATATAAATTGACTAACCGGGGAGTAATGAACTTGAAAAAAGCATTTTTACTGGTACTGTGCCTTTCATTACTGGCAACAACAGCATGCATGCAGGCAAAACCTGTGAAAGAGTCAAGGTTTCTGTTAAACACCGTAGTTGAAATAACCATATATGACAGGGACCCGAAAAACCTGGTAAATGAACTGTTTAAAGAAATACAAACCATGGAGGACAGATACAGCAGGTATGTACCCGACAGCGAAATATCAAAAATCAACAATAACCCCGGAACGGCTGTAAACGTTTCGGAGGATACCCTTGAACTGATTGAGCAGAGTCTCTTTTTCAGCACCATATCCGACGGCCTTTTCGATATCAGCATAGGCCCGCTGGTTGATATATGGGGTATTAACCAGGAAAACCCGAAAGTTCCGTCCCAGGCTGAAATTGATTCGGCAAAGGAAAAAATTGATTTCCGCAAAATCTCGCTTAATAAAGAAAACAGAACGGTATCGGTTGCCGACGGTATGTCCATCGATACCGGGGGAATTGCAAAGGGTTTCATAACCGACAGACTGATGTCCATACTGCGTGAGAAAAATATTGATTCCGCCCTGCTAAACCTTGGCGGGAACCTTTACCTGCACGGCACCAAGCCCGACGGCTCCTTATGGAACGTTGGAATAAGGAATCCCTACGGCCTTCAGGGGGACTATATCGGAATTGTATCGGTAAAGGATATTTCAATAGTTACATCCGGAATATATGAACGCTACTTTGAGGAGGACGGCAAAAGATATCATCATATCCTGAACCCTAAAACAGGTTACCCTGAAGACAACGAACTTGCCTCGGTATCCATTTTCTCTCCCTCTTCAGTTTTATGCGACGGGCTATCCACCACCTGTTTCCTTCTTGGCCTGTCTGACGGCATGGAACTGATAGAGAGCCTTGACGATGTTGAAGCCATAATGGTAACAAGGGACAAAAAAGTTTATCTTTCAGACGGAATAAAGAACGGCAGAATACAGTTCAAACTGACAAACACTGAATTCATGGTGGCTAACTGAGCAGGTGCTCAAACAGTATTTTTGTACCGATTCCGATTAAAATAACCGAACCCAGACGGTTAAGGTATTTACTGAATCTTGCATAGTTTGTCATCCAGCATCCGAGCAGGACTCCTGCAAAGGACAGGCAGAATGTTATAACGCCTACCACTACTGACGGAACAAGAATATGATAGCCCAGCGCGGTTATGCTTATACCAGCTGCAAAGGCATCTATGCTTGTAGCAAGTGCAAGAGTCAGCATAAGTTTAATACTTGTCAAATCCAGCGGTTCCGGGTTCTCTTCGGTGGACTCCTTCCACATTTTCACCCCGATAAACCCGAGCAGTACAAAGGCAATCCAGTGATCAACAGGTTCTATGTAAGTTCTGAAAGCAGATCCCGAAAGCCATCCCAGGGAAAGCATTCCCCACTGAAAAATACCAAAAAAAAGAGCTGCCTTAGTAGCATTCCGGTAACGTCTTTTAATAACACACAGCCCGCAGGATACCGAAACTGCAAAGGCATCCATGGCAAGCCCTACGGCAAGGGCTATAATAAAAAAATAGTCCATTCGTTATCACCAAACTGCGTATATTATACCTGTGTCCACTGAATATTCATATTATACCACAATAAAAAATATATCAAGTATTCCTGGACATTTTTAAAAACCGCCAGGAAAAAGCCTGACAAAATACTGCAAAAAAAGGGGTTAAAAACCCTCTCTCATCTTTTTATGAAGTTTTATTCACCTTTTTGTAAACCCTTATAATTTCAATATACCTTTGATAAACTTCATCAACAATGCTTTCCCAGTCCCGGTATATTGTTTTCCTTGCCTTTTCTCCTACTTTCCTTAAAAAGTCCCTGTCATTGATAATACTGATAATCCTGTTTGCATATGATACCGAATCGTTATCGCTCAAAAAGCCGTTTACATTATCCACTATTCCTTCAGCCGCATTGGTGTTTGCAATAACAACCGACGGCGTTCCGACCGCTGCGGCTTCACGAATAACTATCGGTGCATTGTCGTATACCGACGGGAACAGGAAAAGATCAGCCCTTGCGAAAAGGGAGCGCAAATAGTCCCTGTCGAGGATTTTGCCCAGGAAAACAATCCTGTCATCAAGCCCCAGCTCATTTACATAAGCCTCCAGCTCTTCCTTCGCATACCCGTCGCCGACAAAAAACATCCTGTATGGTATGTTCCTTTCAGATATCAGTTTAAGCGAATCAACAATAAGCCTGATATTCTTCTGCCAGATATGCTGGCCGACAAACAGGAAAACCAAGTCGTCGCTTTTTATGTTCAGCTTTTCTTCGGTTTGCCGAATAAGGCTTTCCATGTTTTCAGGCATGACAAAATCGGTGCCGTTGGGTACTATTTCTATATCCCCCTTGTAACCATACTCACGAAGAGTATCGGCGGTGCCTTTGCTGACCGTCCAGACCTGGTCCACCCTGTCGAAGAAATCCATTACTATCCGGGTGCAGAACTTGGCAAATACATCTATTTTCAGAACCTGCTTAAAGTCGTCATAGAATTTTGAATGGAATGTTGCTATTATAGGAATATTGTTTTTTCTGGCAATCTGCAATGCAACTGCACCCGAAGTGAACGGGCAGTGGGCATGAACAATGTCAAACGGGATTTTTTTAATTGTACTTCGGAAGTTAATATCCAGAAGTTCCAGCCCGATTCGGTATGGTTCCCGTTTCTTCAGAGGAATTGAGTAATAGCGCAGAACAGGAAACTCCTCCCTGTCGACATACCCGGGATATGCCGGAGTGGCCACGTAACATTCACCGTATTTTTTGTCAAGCCAGTAAGCATAATTCTTTACCACGTTAGTAACCCCGTCCATGACAGGGGTGAAAGAATCGTTAAACTGACCTGCAATAAGTTTCTCTCCCATGCTAATACCCCAAACCTCTTTCACTCAATTGGACATATACGTTTATAGTACGGAAATTAACAGAATTTGTCTTGGCTTTTATTATACCATAAACAGAAAATAACATCAAAATTGTTTACAAAAATTTACCTGTTCAGTAATTGTTTAAGAAGTTCGGATCCGTCGGTGTCAACCTTCAGTATTTCAACATTCAGCGAAGAGGAGAGATCTTCTATGCTGAGATCATCCATGAAAATATCGGTGCCTGCCCTGAACATATTGGACGGAAGCAGAAGAACATCGCCAAGGTTTCTTCCCGACAGCTGGTTTTTTATGTCAATGCCCGTCAAAAGCCCTGAAACGGTAATAGTATTCCCGAAAAAGTTGTTTATAACCGGGTAAACAAGTATTTCCAAACCCGGGAAATAACTTTCGGCGCGTTCTGCAAGGCCGGATATTATTTTTTCGGCCAGAACGCCCGTTGCAATACTGACCGTCCTGTGAACGGGGCGGCTTTCTTCCTGCGACAGCGCGGTATCAAACTGTTCGGTAAATAACGCAGCCATCCCCACGCCGTTTTCTATCTGGGGAAAATCCTCATAGTGGGTATAATCGGGTAGCGGTGTACCAGACATCAGGTACCATTCATCGGAAAGAAACACCCTTCTTGCACCTGTTTTTTTGAGGAAAAACCTCTGCCACCGTTCCACCTGCGCAATCACGTCAATGGCCGAACTTCTGTCGAAAGGCTGAAGAACGGGAAGGCCGTCCCTGAATCTTGTAATTCCGACCGGGACAACCGATATACTGTTCAGAGCCGGCATAAGCAAATACAAATCGTTCAATGTTCGGTCCAGTTCACTGCCGTCGTTTATGCCCCTGCACAGAACAACCTGTGCGTTCAGGGTTATACCGCTGTCTGCCAGGGCTTTCATTTTTGACATGATATCTCCTGCGAAACGGTTGCTGAGCATTTTAACTCTCAATTCGGGATTTGTGGTATGAACCGATATATTCACGGGTGACATGTGGTATTTTATTATCCGGTCCAGGTCGTCCTTTCCCATATTCGTCATTGTAATATAGTTTCCGAACAGAAAGGACAAACGGGCGTCATCGTCCTTGTAATACAGTGACTGCCTCATTCCTTCGGGAAGCTGATCAATGAAGCAAAAAATGCACTTGTTCCGGCAGCTTTTCTCCTCGTCGAGCAACGGGTTTTCAAAATCAATACCGATATCCTCGTACTCATCCTTTTCGATATCAACCCTCAGTATACTCCCGTCAGGTTTCATAACCTCGAGGGTTAATTCCTCGTCTGATGCAAGGAAACGGTAATCGAAAACGTCAATAATATTTTCCCCGTTTATTGACAGGAGAACATCCCCCGCTTCTATCCCTGCTTCCTCTGCAATGCTCCCCGGATATACCCCGGCTATTTTAAGATTACTCATTGTTCCTCCGAAGTTTTGCGCTGTATTGTCAGCATGAATTGAACACTCTCCACCCTGAAAAGGCGGATTTTCCTGTAATTGTTCCGATAAAAAATAATAGCAGCCATGGATTCTTACATTAAAAGTCCTGACAAATAACCTCAAACAGTTCAGACGCTTTAATGTAATTCAGTAAGCTGCTACCATCGAATAAACGTATTTTGTTATGCTTCTACTTTTATAACTTCTTTTCCGTTATAATACCCGCATTCCATGCAAACACGGTGCGGCATTTTCAAGCTGCGGCACTGAGGGCATGAAACCAGCTCTGGTGCTGTAAGTTTATAATGTGTTCTTCTTTTATTCCTTCTTTGCTTCGATACCTTACCCTTTGGTACTGCCATTCATAACACCTCCGTTCCGGTTTTCGGCGTCATTCTGCCGTATCGGTATGTTTTTTATCAATTAAATCTTTTAAAGCGGCCAGTCTCGGGTCAATGGGCTGATCCAAATTACAGCCGCATCCATTACCGGTGACGGGTTCTCCGCATTTTTCGCATATTATGTGGCAATTGTCGCTGCACCTGTGATGCATGGGCATTGCCAATACAATCTGATCGGACAGAATTTTGTCCAGGCTGAGCCAATTACCGCTGTAAGTATACTGGTCCTCTTCATCTTCCACGTTCTGCTCTTCAACCAGATCCTCGCTTATCTTAACCCTGAGCTCCCTGAAAATCTGCCTGTTGCAGTAATCGCAGCGGGTACTGTAGGTACAGACAGCATCACCTTCAAGATGCAGCACTCCGTCCAGGTTTGATATGATGCCGTTTATAGCCACAGGCCCGACAACCGATATTACACCATAAATATCAGATAAATCATCAATTATGCCGGACTCATTGATTTTCAGTTCAGAACCTGCAACCTTGACAACTGCAGATATATCAACTACCATATACTCCTCCGGCTATAAAAAGTCAACAAACTACATTATAAACACTGGGCGGTTGTTTGTCAATGACCCCGTCAAAATTAATAGAGTCTGAACCTGTCGGTCAAATCCCCGACGGCACCAATGACTTCATCCTTATACCTGCTGAAGTCGGTCAGTGTTTTTGAAATAAGCTCTGCGATCTGCTTCATCTCCTGTTCCTTCATACCCCGCGTTGTCACGGCAGGTGTACCAAGCCTTATACCGCTTGTTACGAAAGGACTTTTAGTATCAAAAGGAATTCCGTTTTTGTTCACGGTAATATGAACCTCATCCAGCAGCTGCTGAGCATCCTTTCCTGTAATATCCTTATTGGTAAGATCAACAAGCATCAGATGATTGTCGGTTCCTCCCGATACAATCTCAAAGCCCTGTTCAATAAGACCTTCGGCAAGAGCCTTTGCATTTGCTACTATCTGTTTCTGATATTCCTTAAACTCGGGCTGCAGTGCTTCCTGGAGCGCAACTGCCTTTGCCGCGATTATATGCATCAGGGGCCCGCCCTGTATACCCGGGAAAACAGCGCGATCAATATCCTTTGCATATTTCTCCCTGCAGAGGATCATTCCGCCTCTCGGTCCGCGAAGTGTTTTATGAGTCGTTGTCGTAACAAAATCGGCATACGGAACAGGGCTCTGGTGGCATCCCGCAGCTACAAGCCCTGCGATATGGGCCATGTCCACCATGAGATATGCCCCGATTTCGTCACAGATATCCCTGAAGGCTTTGAAGTCAATCTCCCTCGAGTAGGCACTTGCCCCTGCAATGATCATTTTGGGTCTGTGTTTTAGAGCAAGCTCCCTTACTTCGTCATAGTCAATACGCCCGGTATCCCTTCTTACACCGTATGATATTACTTTGAAATACCTGCCCGACATATTAATGGTCATTCCATGGCTGAGGTGCCCGCCGTGGGCAAGGTCCATTCCCATAAAGGTGTCGCCGGGGTTGAGTACGGCAAAGAAAACTGCCATATTGGCCTGGGCTCCCGAATGGGGCTGAACATTCGCGTGTTCTGCTCCGAAAAGTTCTTTGGCGCGTTCTATAGCCAGCCTCTCAACAACATCCACATGTTCGCATCCGCCATAATACCTTTTTCCGGGATAACCCTCGGCATATTTGTTTGTAAGCGGCGTTCCCATAGCCTCAAGGACGGCTTTGCTTACAAAGTTCTCAGAAGCAATAAGCTCAATGTTATTTCTCTGTCTTTCCACCTCATTATAAATAGCCTGTGCAACCTGAGGATCAATTTTTTCAATGTTCTCCAATCTCATATTCCCTGTCCTCCAATTTATAGAATAAACTTATTGTATAAACATCCAATCAGCCTTCTGCGGGGGGAGCAATCACCCTTCGCGTGCGGCTAAGATACATCAGCGCAACAAGCCTTTGCCTGACCAATATAATAATCACTTCAAGAAAAGAAATTATAAACATTGATATCAGCTGCGATTCCACTGTAAACATACCAATCATCACATTCAGAAAAGATATAAAGAATATGTTTACTCCAATGATTAACCTGTTCCCTGCAGACAACCTCGTTGACAATTTAAAGTTTCTCCAAATGGTAACACCCGTATCAAGGAAGGTGATATCCTTGAATATGAATATTACCTGGAGAATAAACCAGCCTGCAGGAAGCAGATAGCTTATAAGCATGATCGGCAGGATTAATACCGGGACCAATACCGCAGCAAATGACAAAATGAAAAGACCGGCGAACAGTATAAATATTATTGCTGAATAAAAAATCAAGTTGAATCCTACAAACCGGGTCAGTGCCTTTTTATATTTTCCTATGTAACAGGACAATGAGGAATTCTCTGATTCATGATCGCAAAGGTATGCTCCGAGATAAAAATAGGATACAAGCATTAATAATATCCGCTGCAGTATAAATATTCCTATAATTTTCAATGATGCGGACAAAAGATTCTGAAGAACAGCAGACTCCTGCAGCGATTGTGCAATCTTTAACATCGCCGACGGATCCCTTAAATCCTGGGATGACATAATCTCACTGTAAGTGTTGGCCATCTGCTGCAGATATATGCTGTAATCAATCACAATGGGCCTGGCTGCAATCCTGATGCCGAAGGATATTGCCAAAAGAAGCACAAAAAGCACCTGGGGTACAGCCTTTACCTTTAAATCATGGAATTTTATCATTTTTCGAAAATACATTATAAAATGCCCTACTCTGTTCTCTATCATATCTTCACATCTTCCCTGTCAGTTGTTTTACTTCCTTGTCTGTTAGAAATCTCCACTCGCCGGGCTTTAATCTGCCAAGCTCCAGGCTTCCGTATGCAACCCTTTTCAGTCTTACAACAGGGTGGCCTATTCTTTCGCACATTTTCCTTATCTGACGGTTGCGCCCTTCATGAATGGTGATCTCCAGTTTTGTTTTATTCTCATAATAATTCAACACCTTGACAAAAGCAGGTGCCGTTGTATACCCGTCAATCAGGATACCGTTCCTGAGCTTTTCAATTGCCTGTTCCGAAGGTTTTCCCCTTACCGTAACGATATATACCTTCAATATTTCATTTTTCGGATGCATCAGCAGGTTTGCAAAATCACCGTCGTTTGTCAGCAAAAGCAATCCGGAGCTGTCATAATCAAGGCGTCCTACCGGGTAAACCCGCTCCTTCACATCCTGAACCAGGTCGAGCACTGTCTTGCGGCCTTCAGGATCGCTTGCCGTTGTAACATAACCCTTTGGCTTATGCAGAAGTATATAAACCTTGTTTTTTTCCATCTTAACAGGTTTGCCGTCAACTTCTACGCGATCACCGGGCGAGACTTTCACGCCCATCTGTGTTACAACCTGTCCGTTTACGCGAACCTTACCTTCGCGTATATATTCCTCGGCTTTCCTTCTCGAGGATATGCCGCATTGAGCCAAAAACTTCTGAAGACGTATCTTTTCCGTATTCATCCCCTGCTCCTGCATATTTATTCCGCTTTATTTCACAATTATAACACATAAAAGTTGAGCTGCAAGGCTCTTAAGTAAAAAAAAGCCTGATATAAACATATCAGGTCTTAAACATACCCGCCGCATTTAAACAGCGGCATCTTTCCTTTTCAACTGATAAAAACTTATATTTACTAATAATACCTGTTCGGATGATACCTGGATTTGTCCCTAATCATATTATTTCCGGTAAATTCTTTCATAGCCACATCATATGTTATATCTACCGTAACCCAGCTGCCGTCGATCAAAACCTCGTTCCACGCGTGGTAGCCTTCGATGTTCTCTGAATATCCCTTTACAAGTTTTGCAGGAATTCCCTGGCTTCTCAGCATAGCTGCAAACAAAGAAGCAAAATCGTAACAAATTCCCTGCTGTGTGCGGAAGGTTTTTTCAATATCAGGTATATAGGGCATGTCCGATGAAGGATTGAAACTGTAATCGTATTCAAAGTTTGAAACAATGTACCTGTAAACTGCTTCTGCCTTGTCACGGGTATTTTGGGTGCCGCGTGCCAGTTCTTCAGCCTTCTGAACCGCTTTCATGCCCGATTCATAGCGTACATTCTGTATGGACTGGAGATAAACAAGGTTTTCATTGTCAGCATGCACAAGGATGGTGTCACTATGTACAACCATGTATTTTGATCCTGATATGTTTTTCAGCAGGGATATCCTATATTCTCCGTTTCCGAGCTGTAGAGGATAAAACTCTGTTTCAGGACCTGAATAGTCATAGTAATATGTTTCGGAGCCTTTTGAAACAGCAACTTTATAACGTACTCCTTCTTCGGTTTGAAACGCTACTCCAATAACTCCGTTATTAATACCGCCCTTATCGAGAAAGGCTTCCCCAGCAAATGCATTTGTGCTGAGAAGTACGGGAAGCAGCAGCAACACTGCCAGCAAACCCAAAGATTTTTTCATAAAAAATCTCTCCCTTCGGCGGCCAGGCTGCCATCGCATAATGCATTAGGCCCTATAGCTTTGCGTCCCTGCCTTTCAGCAGGTTTGCCTTTATCGGTGGAAAGATTCTGTATTTCCGCCGTATAAAACAATATTCTATTTTATACTGCTTATATTCCCATTATACACCATTTTTAAACAGTGTCAAACAAAAATATTATCTGTCCTGTAAAATTTCAGAAATATTTCTCGAGTTCCACGGTATGCAGCCATTTATCACCCTTGTAAACACGCATGCAACCGGACGAAATCTCGTCAATAAGCGCCACTTTACCGTCTATACGGCCGAATTCCAGTTTTAAATCATACAGCGTAAGGCCTTTGCTGTTTAAATCGTCACGGATTATTTCAGTTATCTTCCTCGCCAGGGTTCGAATCTCCTCGTATTCGGCTCTGCTCATAATACCCAGCATCTCAAGAGTATCCGGGCTTATCATCGGATCCCCGCGGTCGTCATCCTTAAGGCTGGCTTCAACCAGGAAATCCAGATCCTGTCCCTCACTGCAGTAATCACCGTAGCGGCGTATGAAACTGCCTGTAGCCTTAAGCCGGCAGATTATCTCCACACCCTTTCCAAAAAATACAGCAGGCCTGACCGTCATGGTTCCCGCGTTCAGGTCACTGTCAATATAATGGGTAGGGATACCGGCGGCATTGATTTTTTCAAAATAGTACCTGGTTATGCGCAAGGATGCCAGTCCCAATCCTTCGATTGTAGCACCCACCTTATTTCCGCCCGGATCAAGCTGCCCGTCCTCGCCAACGGTTGCAGTATCCTTGAATTTAAGAAGGATATTGCCGTTTTCCAGAGCGTAAACATCCTTTGTCTTGCCCTCTTTTATCAGCTTCATTCATTTCTCCTCCCTGATTTCTTGGAATATAAAGCAATTATGAAGTAACAACATGTTGCCAGAGAAATCGCATATTTCCATTATACACCGTTTTGACTCAGATTCAACAAATTTTTGCAAATGTCAAAACCCCCTTCCCACAAGCGTTTCGGGTTCTATAAAACCGAGCTGATGAAAGGGGGCTGTCTTTACGCAAAATCTTTAACAATTATGAAGTTATTGCATCTTAGCCTCAAGGCGTCTTCTTATTGCCTTTATAAAATCCAAAGTGTTGACAACTTTCTTTTCGGGCAGCACTGAAAGGGCAGCCAGGTCCCCGGTCATGGTTCCTTCTTCAATGGTTTGTTTTACTGCGCTCTCCAGCTTGTCTGCAAAGCTGACAAGGTCATTTATGCCGTCCAGTTCACCGCGTTTTCTTAATGCACCCGACCAGGCAAATATGGTTGCCACCGAGTTGGTTGACGTCTGTTCACCTTTTAGGTGCCTGTAATAATGCCTCTGAACAGTGCCGTGGGCTGCTTCATACTCGAAATGGCCTTCGGGCGATACCAGGACCGAGGTCATCATTGCCAGGCTTCCAAAAGCATTCGCAACCATATCCGACATAACATCGCCGTCGTAATTCTTGCAGGCCCATACAAAACCGCCCTCAGAACGAATTACGCGGGCAACGGCATCATCAATCAATGTGTAGAAATATTCAATTCCGGCTTCTTTAAACCTGTCTGCATATTCTTTTTCGTATATTTCCTGGAAAATATCCTTAAAATGGTGATCATATGTCTTCGATATCGTATCTTTAGTCGCGAACCATAAGTCCATCTTCTGATCAAGGGCATAGTTAAAGCATGCCTTTGCAAAACTCCTGATGGATTTGTCGGTATTGTGCATACCCATCAATATACCGGGGGAGTCAAAGGAATGGATTAACCTCCTTGTTTCATTTCCGTTTTCGTCGGTATATACAAGTTCGGCTTTTCCGGGCTTTTCAATCAGCATTTCGGTGTTGTTGTAAATATCCCCGTATGCATGACGGGCAATGCAAATGGGCTTTGTCCAGGTTCTTACGAAGGGTTCAATACCCTTGACAATAATAGGTGCCCTGAATACGGTACCGTCCAGTATTGCACGGATAGTACCGTTTGGACTTTTCCACATCTTTTTCAGGTTGTATTCCTTAACCCTGTCTGCATTCGGCGTAATGGTAGCACACTTTACAGCCACACCGTATTTTTTGGTTGCCTCTGCGGCATCAATGGTTACCTGGTCGTCTGTTTCATCACGGTACTCCAAACCCAAATCAAAGTAGACGGTTTTCAAATCCACGAAAGGATCAATCAGCTCATCCTTAATGTACTGCCATATGATTCGGGTCATTTCGTCCCCGTCCATCTCAACAAGGGGTGTTTTCATTACTATTTTGCTCATGCTTCATTTCCTTTCTGTAATATTCTTTTTTATCCACGGAAGCTTCCCGCCCGCCTTGAGGATTTCCGCATCAAGACTGGACAGTGAATGGGCCAGTTTTATCCTGTTACCTTTTGTCCTGTTATAAAGGATGCACTCACCCGACAGGTCTCCTATATTAATCTCCAGTTCATCCATTTCGTCAATGGCCGAATAATCATCCGGATTGACAAAGGTCAGCGGAACAATACCGAAATTAATAAGGTTTGCCAGGTGAATCCTTGCGAAGGATTTTGCAATTACAGCCTTAACCCCCAGGTACTTTGGTGCAAGCGCCGCATGTTCACGGCTTGAGCCCTGGCCGTAGTTCTCTCCGCCTACAATAAACCCGCCGTTATTCTCTTTTGCCTTGTTATAAAACTTGCTGTCAATTGATTCAAAAACATGTTTCGAGATTTCGGGAATATTGCTTCTCAGCGGGAGTATCTTTGCGCCTGCCGGCATAATATGATCTGTGGTTATATTGTCTTCAACCTTGATAAGAACCCTGCCCGAAAGGACGTCTCCGACAGGTTCAAAGGTTGGAAGCGGTGCAATATTCGGTCCCCTGACAATTTCCACTTTTTTTGCCTCTTCTTCTGGAAGGGGCTTTATAATCATATTATCATTAATGAAAAACTTTTCAGGCATTGTGAATTCAGGGAATTCGCCAAGCTCACGCGGATCTGTAAGATACCCGGTAATTGCTGCTGCAACAGCAACCTCAGGGCTTACCAGGTAAACCTCTGCATCCGCTGTTCCGCTTCTTCCCCTGAAATTCCTGTTAAAAGTCCTTACCGATACACCACCCGAGCTTGGAGCAGCACCCATTCCAATACACGGGCCGCAGGCATTTTCCAGTATTCTTACGCCTGCTCTTACCAAATAGCGGAATTCACCGCTTTCAACAAGGTGTTCCACAACCTGGCGCGAACCGGGGCTGACCGTTACATGAAGACCGCTGTTTACTGTCCTGTCCTTCAGAACATTGGCTACAACTTTCAAATCCCTTAACGAGGAATTCGTGCATGAGCCTATTGCCACCTGGTCAACTTTAATCTTTCCGACCTCACGCACTTTCCTGACATTGCCCGGACTGTGGGGCAATGCCACCATTGGTTCGAGGGATGACAGATCTATTTCAATTATTTCATCATATTCAGCATTTTCATCGGGAAGCAGTTCTATCCACTGGTCCTCCCTTCCCTGACTCTTCAGGAAGGCTCTTGTAATTTCATCACTTGGGAATATGCTTGTTGTACAGCCTGTTTCTGTTCCCATATTCGTTATTGTGGCTCTGTCGGTAACGCTTAAAGTTTTGACTCCTTCACCAAAATATTCAAGGACTTTGCCAACCCCGCCCTTGACATCAAGCCTGCGTAGAATTTCAAGAATTACATCCTTTGCAGACACCCATGGCTGCAGTTTTCCAGTAAGATGCACGCCTACAATTTTGGGATATTTAATCCTGAACGGTGCACCTGCCATGGCACAGGCAACGTCAAGCCCGCCTGCTCCCATTGCAAAGCATCCGACACCGCCTGCTGTTGGAGTATGGCTGTCCGAGCCTATCAGCGTATTCCCGGGTTTTGCAAAGCGTTCAAGGAAGACCTGGTGGCATATCCCGTTTCCCGGCCTTGAAAAGTAAATTCCGTAGCGTTGGGCAACGGACTGCAGAAAACGGTGGTCATCCGCGTTTTTGAAGTCGGACTGCAGTGTGTTGTGATCAACAAAACTCACGCTGAATTCTGTCCGTACCCTGTCTATTCCTATTGCTTCAAACTGCAGGTAAGCCATGGTTCCTGTTGCGTCCTGGGTAAGCGTGTTATCTATATGTATGGCAACTTCCGCACCTGCTTTTTTTTCACCCTCAATTATATGTTTATCAAGTATTTTTTCGGTAATAGTACCCGCCATACTCAACACCTGCTTTCTGTTTATGTTATTCAATCATCAATTAAAACGGACTGTATTAAAGACGGCTTTCAGCCATTATTATCTTATTATAAATGATTGAGGTATCATGTCAAGTAAATGATAGGAGGCAGGTATCGCATATTTTCGAAATACAGCCTGGAAATGTGCAGATACTTACCGGCCATTGCAAACGCAGCTGCTGTTTCTGAGCATTCGCACGATAGCTTTTCTATACTGGTTAACTGTTTGGAGATACCGTACAATGCAAGGAAACTTTTAGCGGAGTGCAGCTTAGAGATGTGCAGTCAGAGCGAGGACCAGCAAGCCGACTGTTTGAGCAAAAATGCGTCCTACTATATTTTTCATAAGCATTTTTGCGAGTTTCGGCTTGCCCGAGCTGAACTGCCCAGCTCTTGCAAACGCAGCGACTGTTTCCGGGCATTGCACGGTATCTCTACCTTTCAGCAACTTAAGTGTTGCCACTCAATGTGAATTCAATTGCTTGTTTAGGCACTATAAAGAATGTATAATAAACTTATTACCCTGTGTCAAAAATCTGCAAAGGGGGTCAGCCTGACCGGTGTTGAACGAGCATTCGGAAATTGCCGAAAAGAAGATCCTTATACTGTTCTTTCTCAGAACCATAGACATGCCTGTCGGCAGTATGCAGTTTGTCAGGATAATGCTTGAAAACAGGCTTATGAACTATTTCTATATGCAGCAGTATTTAAGCGAACTCATTAAAGAAGAGCTGGTAAACTCAGAGAAAAAAGAAGGCATTTCTTATTACACAATAAGCGAAAAAGGCATGGATGTACTGAACATGTTTGAATCGATTCTGCCTGCGGGACTGAAAAAAATCATCAGGGACAATGTTGCCGAAATAAGGAAGAATATCCGCACAGAAACCATGATCACGGCTGATTACCTGCCCGAAGGCGACGGCTATACCGTGCTGTGCAAAATCAGGGAGAATGATTTTTCATTGCTGGAGATAAAAATAGCAGCCGGAACAAAGGAGGACGCCCGCAATATTTGCAGAAACTGGACGGGGTTCCCGCAGGAAATATACCTTGAAATCCTCGACACAATGATTAAAAACAGGGAAAAGAACCCGCAGATTAACGGGAATATTACGGGTGATCAAGAATAACAGACTTGACCAATGCAAAGAATTCTCTCAGGTAACAGTTAACAAGAACAATTCCGGGAGTTGATGTACCGCTTCCGTAAGCATCAAGCCCATTTCTCCTGGCAAGTATTGTTGACCGGAAAACATGAAAATCATTGGTTATAAACACTATTTTCCCGCTTGGATCTATTAATTCTTTCGTGTACTTAAAATTCTCCATAGTGCTGGTTGATTTGTCTTCTACCATTATTCTTCCAGGACTGATGCCCCTGTCGACAAGGTAAATTGCCATCGCCTTCGCTTCAGGCATCGGCTCGGTTTTGCCCTGTCCGCCCGATACAACAATATATGCATCAGGGTACTTATTCGCATATTCAATACCCCGCAAAAGCCGTTTTTCAAGGGTTAGCGACGGGCTTCCGTCAGCATTGATACCCGTTCCCAATACCAGTATGTAATCAGGCTCCACATCAGCATTCTGAATATAAATGCCGCCCAGGATTATGCAGCCTTCCACTACGATGAAGAAAAACAGAAATAACATGAACGCCCAGTATGTGATACGACGCAGAGCCGGATTTATCTTCTGCAGATGTTTCTCATATAATGGTTTAAGCGACCAGACTATACATGCAACACCAATCACGAGAGGCAGAACGACACCCAGGTCCATTCCGTTTACAAAGGTGCTTACAACAAGCGTATCAAGAATTCCTGCTATACCCGCAATAAAAAGGATAATCCGAAAAACATTTTTCGTGTTCTTTTCCATTGTTTCTGCATCCGTTGTTATTTTTTTATGATTGTCTGCAATTTAAACAGATGAATCAAATATATTATATATAAAAATGTAAATTATTTAAAGCATTTTGCAAAAAACACACATCAAACTTTATACCATGCTTTTCCTAATCTCTACGATAAGAAATTTTTGCAGGAAATTACCGTTTGGAATTAAGGTGCTTGCATTAACCCTCCTGCAAATCCTTCCTGCACTTCATAATTTTGTTCCTGTGGGAATTTCATAATTATTTATTCTCCCGCTGAAGTTTATACAATCACAAGGTAAAAACATGCCTTTATTTTGAAAAATAAATGTCAGAAAACTCGATATTCATCAGGTCTATAATTTTTTTGTTTTCGCCCTCATCGTACCTGACCTCTTTCACATCCTGGGTCTCATGGGTGTCCGGGAGCCTTACCAGGAAAGTTGTTCCGTGAAACGGCTTGCTTTCAACGGTTATGGTGCCTCCCATTCTTTCAACGAACATTTTGACAAGAAAGAGCCCTATTCCGCTGCCTTCAGCCTGTCTTGAAAGGCTGTTGTCAACCTGCCCGAAACGTTCAAATATCACATCAATCTTGTCTTTTGGGATTCCGACTCCTTCATCCCTTACGGCCAGGTTAACAAAATCCTTCTCAACGGTTAGCTCAACCTGGACGTTCTTGCCCCTCGGAGTAAACTTTATGGCATTGGACAGCATGTTCAGCAGTATCCGCTCATATTTTTCGTCATCAATGGAAATCATCCGCTCTTTAACATTCGAAACAAACGAAACGTTAAGATCCTTCTGGACGGCATATATTTTTACCGATTCGGTTATCAGCCTTGTAAGGGACACAATATCAATGGTCCTTTTATTAAGGCGGATTTGATCGGCCGTTCCCCGGGTAATATCCAGAAGATTGCTGACAAGCCTGAACTGCCTGAGCGAATTCTGCCTGATTGTGTTTATATACCTTTTGGCCTTGTCACTTAATTCATCGCCGCAAAACAGCTCCATAGCCTGTATTGCTGTCATTATAACAGTCAATGGTGTTTTGAACTCATGAGAAATAAGAGTAAGGAAGTTATCCTTTATCTCTATTACCCTTTCAAGGTATTCTTTCTTTTCCTTCTCAAGTTTCAGTATGTAATAATCATTATTTACCTGGTTTGTTATGTCACGTATGGATATAATCGAAAAATATGTATTGTTCAGATTGTCGTACACAGGCCTTCCGCTGATACTGAAATGGTGAGTGTCTTCCTGCGTGACAACCGTAACCCTGAAAGCCTTGTATATATCTCCGTTGATAATCTTGAACACCGGCAAATCATTGTAGTATATTTCGTTGCCCTCCGAATCGTAATACCTTATGTTAACAGGAGGTGAGTTATACCTGAAACCGTTAAAAAAGTATTTGATTATATGAGCCTCCTGGTTTAACGCTGCTATACTGTAATCAGGATAAACCACAAACAGTGCGTCCGACATGTTTTCAACCACGGTTTCAAAGTGCCGGCATTGCCTGGAAAGCTGAGCATTCTGGCTACTGACTTTGTTCCTGTTTACTACTGCTTCGGTCACATCAACGGTTGTTTCTATAATATATGACAGCTTGTTATCCTGAAATATCGGGGTTAAAGATATATTCCAGTAAGAAATCCCCTTTTTCATGCTGTTGTGGCGATACTCGGGCAGATTTACCCCTTCCTCGGTTTGTAGCGCTATATTCCAAAGCTGCTCAAAAGCACTGCCCTTCCAGCCTGTTATTATTTCATTTATTGGCCTTCCAATGCTGAAATTCTTATTGCTGTATGGTTCATCCAGCCTGTTCAGCCATATCTGGTTGGCATCCAGCAGGACCATGTCGGAAGATCTGACAACAGCAATGCCGAACTGACTGTTTGAAAGAAACTGACGAATGGCATCAATCTCAAGCAGTTCATTTTTCATAATCATTAAACTGTTATAATACTCGTTCATGATTTTCTCCTCACTAATTATTTAAAATAATTCAGAATAAAGTTAATATATAAAAACCATTGTATAGCAGAAATCCTGAAAAAAGAAAATTCCTTATTCAATGAGATTAGCAGTAAACCTTTTTGGGAAATATTTTATATAAACTGTATTTCACAATAACAAATTATTAGCATAAATTTCCCATATTTTCAAGCTTCAGAGATTACAATTTTATTGTATTTACATGTCATTGTGGATACTCTTTACGACAAACAGGTATAAAATATTCAAAATGCTTAACATATTTAAGGACAGATGGATTCTTGAACGCAAAAAGAGCAGACCTGTATGTCTGCCCTTGTGTGCATGCTTATGAAATTAAACAGGAATAAGGCCGGGACTGCAACCCGTTATGCATTTCCCGCCTTCCGGTGTAACAATAAATGTATTTTCAATTCCTACCATTCCTATACCTTCAATACCCTTTTTAGGTTCAAGGGCAATTACCATTCCTTCATGCAAAGGCTCTGTAAAGCCTTCCGCGATCACCGGGTATTCGTCTATTGCAAGACCGATTCCGTGCCCCAGGAATTTAACCCTACGGCTTCCAAAACCCATGAAGTTAACCAGGAAATCCGGGCTAAGCCTGTTGAGTATGGTTTTATATATTTCGGCCGGAATTGCTCCCGGTTTCAGCATTGACGCTGCTTCATTCTGTATTTCCACGCACTGCCTGTGAACAGCAATCACTTCTTCGGGTAAAGGCCTGCCAAACATGTACGTCATTGTCTTATCGGTATGATATCCATCCACTGCGCAACCAGCATCGATAAAGATCAGGTCACCTGTTTTAAGTTTATGTTCCCTGCTTCCAAATGAAGGCACAGCCGGACTCATTCCGAAGTTACCGCCGGGCCCGTCAAAAAATGTCGGGTAGACCGAGCTTTCACCAAAACAAATATGGCCCAATATCATCGGGGTATCGAACATACCGAAGCGGACATTTGCGTCATGCCCTTCCTTAACCAGCGCAGAATAAACCTCAAGGGCAAGTTCGGCCTCGGTCATACCTTCCCTGAAAACATTCGGCAACTGCTCTTCCAGAACCTTCTGGTGAATTCTCCCCGACTTCTCCATTAATTCAAGCTCGTACCGGCTTTTTACAGCTCTTACCGAATTGATTGCACCGTCAGCGGGCTTTATCGTCTCAAAGGGAAAGTGTTTTCTGAACCTGTTAAGCAAAGCCACCGGAACAATCTCTGTTTCAACGTATATGGCATCGGGTACGCTGCCAAAGCAGGAAGCAGCATCCCTGTAACTGTTCATTGGCTTTATATTCGGAAACAGCGATTCATCCACAGCCCTTTCATAACTTCTTCTGACCCAGAACTCGGCTTCGCCGTCCCTGGGAATCAGAATCATTCCATCCTGCATTGTTCCGGCAAAATAATACTGGTTAACCTTGCTGAAAATTACTGCCAGTTCCCAGTCGGGATTCATTATGTCCATTTTATCCCTGAACAGCTTCATTCTCGCCTGAAGTTCGGATAATGGTACTTTCCTGTTCATACACTCTCCTAATGCCTTTATTGCTTAAACTGAACACAATGCTGATATCATAAGGGTTTCATCTGGCAAAAACAAGCAGAATAATCACTATAATGAATCCGATAACAGCCAGTGCAAGTTTTATTCTCCTGGCTGTATCCGGATTCATCGGTTTATAGTATTCTGTTGTTACTTCCGATTTGCAAAAAGGGCATTGTGTCATATGATAAAGGATATCCTTGCCGCAATTCGGGCAAGGTACCAGGTACCGTTCAAACTTTTTCATCCGGTTATTGTTCTTGTCCTGTTTCTCCATAGCGCCATCCCCGGTATAATTTCAATTTCGTGTCTGTTTCCCTGACAGGGATTATGCATCGAAATACTACTTAAACCAAACCTTCATACAGAACAGCAGAAAAAGAAAAAAAGCAGCAATAAACACAAAACCGATTAACAAACCGGCAGTAAGAGCTCCCCTCATGATATGAAAAGTTGCTTTCATATCAGGTATATACTCCTCCGAAGGAGAATTATCCTGCAAATGGCTTTCCTTAACATACCACGGGGTGCCTTCAATATTCATATCAGCAATTACTCTGCCATCATCATCGTCATATGCTTTTTTTCTCATCGTTCACCACATTTACGCATAACAGCTGTACATTGTTACATTATTACCCGATACCGGATAAAAATAATCAAAAAGGTTTTGGTTTTACTTTGCAATATCCTTATCATACAGATGGCATACAACCATATGCCCCTTCTCCACTTCAATCTCTTTAGGAGCAACTGTTTTGCATATTTCCATGCAGGAGCTGCACCTTGTATGGAATTTGCACCCGCTTGGCGGATTGGCAGGAGAAGGAATACTGCCCTCAAGTATGATCCTGTTCATTTTAACGTCAGGATCGGGTATCGGTATGGCACTGAACAATGCCTTTGTATACGGATGAAGAGGATTATCAAAAATAGCCTCCTTATCGGCATATTCCACAAGGTTGCCCAGGTACATAACCCCGACCGTATCCGATATATGCTCAACAACCGACAGGTCATGGGATATAAACAGGTATGTCAGCTTGTATTTCTCCTGCAGATCCATCAGCAAGTTTATAATCTGCGCCTGGATCGATACGTCAAGGGCAGATACAGGCTCATCACATACAATGAATTCAGGGTTAAGGGCAAGTGCCCTGGCAATACATATTCTCTGTCTCTGCCCGCCCGAAAATTCATGGGGATACCTGTCCTTGTGATACGGCTGCAGACCGCAGTCTATCATTATACTGGTTATATAGTCGTCGAATTCTTCTTTCGGCACTATATTGTTATCCCTGACAGCCTCTCCTATTATTTCACCAACAGGCAGGCGCGGTGATAGGCTTGAATAGGGGTCCTGAAATATGATCTGGATTTTCGGGCGCATTTCACGCAGTTTTTTCTTGTCCAGGTCAAAGATTGATATGCCGCTAAAGTAAACCTCGCCTTCGGTCTTGTCTGTAAGCCTGAGTATGGTTTTTCCTACGGTTGTCTTGCCGCAGCCCGATTCACCAACAAGCCCCATTGTGGTTCCGCGCTTTATTTTGAAGCTCACACCATCTATCGCCTTGACATATCCGCTTGCTTTTGATAATACACCTTTCTTAATCGGGTAATATTTTTTTAGATTTATCACTTCAAGCAGGTAATCGTCATCTTTTACATTAACCTGAACATTATCTATTGTATTAGCCATTTTTAGCCTCCTTCGCCTGTGAATACAGATAACAGCTGACCATGTGGGTATCATTCAGATAAAACTCAGGTGGATATTCCCCTTCACAAGCTTTAAAACGTTTATCACATCTGTCTTTAAAGTAACAATGGTTCGGCATGTTAATCGGGTTGGGAACATTTCCGGGAATGCTGTAAAGCCTGTTAACCCGTTTGTTTACAACCGGCTTGCTGTTCATCAGGCCTATTGTATAGGGGTGGGACGGGTTATGGAATATATCTTTTACAGTACCCTTTTCAACTATTTTCCCGGCATACATAACCACAACATAATCCGCCATTTCGGCTATTACACCAAGGTCGTGGGTTATAAGCATGATGCTGCTGTTTATTTTATCTTTCAGGGACCTTAGCAGATCGAGAATCTGGGCCTGTATAGTCACATCCAGGGCCGTTGTCGGCTCATCTGCAATTATCAGCTTTGGTTCACAGGCCAGGGCCATCGCTATCATGATTCTCTGACGCATACCTCCCGACAATTCGTGAGGAAACATCCTGTAAACCCCATGGGAATTTGCAATACCTACCAATTCAAGCATGCGTATGGTTCTTGCCTTCACTTCTTCCTTTGAAAGCTGCGGATTATGCAGTTCTATAACCTCATCCACCTGTTTTCCTACACGGAAAACAGGGTTAAGGCTGGTCATCGGCTCCTGGAATATCATCGATATTTCGTTGCCCCTGATTTTCTGCATTCTTTCTGAAGGTGTTTTCGCAATATTATATACAAAATCACCCGCATCAAACCTGATCTCGCCGTCCACAATCTGGCCCAAAGGCCTTTGCAGAAGCTGCATTAATGCAAGGCTTGTTACAGATTTTCCGCAGCCTGATTCACCGACCACGCCCACTGTTTTACCCTTTGGTATATCAAAGGTCACACCATTAACCGCTTTAACGGTTCCAATATCGGTAAAAAAGTAAGTATGCAGGTTATCAAACTCAACAACATTGTTAGGATCCCGCATAACAGCCCTGAACTCTGATTCGGGTACATTCCTGCGATTGTACTCCTTTTCAAAGGCCATTGTTATTTTTCTGTTCTCTCTCGATATTCTTCTTGATTCCTTTGCAGAAATATAATTAACCTTTTTAACGGTGGATTTTTCAGCAAAACCTGCAAACAATCCTGATCTTTTTTCGTTACCGTTTTTGTTTCCCATTCTCAGCACCTACCTTTTCATCTTCGGGTCAAAAGCATCGCGAAGCCCGTCTCCGACGAAGTTGAAACCCAATACCGTAAGTAATATCAGAAGTCCTGCAGGTATCCACAAGAACCAGTAATTTGTCATTTCATATGCTGTTGATACATCGCTTATTATGTTCCCCCATGAAGCCAGCGGGAACTTTACTCCCAATCCGAAGTAACTGAGTGTTGATTCATAGAGTATTATGTTGCCAAGACCTAAAGTTGCCAGAACAATCAACTGGGGAACAACATTGGGTACCAGGTGTTTGAATATTCTCTTGGACGTACGGAGCCCGGTAGCCTCAGCCGCTATCATAAACTCCTGCTCTCTTAATGAAAGTATCTGGCCGCGTACCATTCTTGCGATGCCTGTCCAGCTCATTACACCTAAAACCAGCATCAGGTAATATATTCTCATCTGTGGCTCAATATCCATGGAATCCATCACGGAACCCACAATCATAACCAGCGGCAAAAACGGAATGCAGTTGAACACGTCCACTATACGCATGATCAGCATGTCCACCCATTTGCCGAAGTATCCTGCTATTCCTCCAAGTATAACACCAATAAGGGTTTCAAGAAATACAACTATAAAACCAATTAAAAGAGAAACCCTTCCGCCATACATTAAACGTGTCAATACATCCATTCCGTGAGCATCTGTGCCGAGCCAGTGCCGTTTAGACGGTGATTCATACATGTTTATTAAGTGAGTAGGCGTTTCAGTTTTTATGGTATACACATTGTTCAATTTCGTTATGGTATATTCTGTACTTCCTTTCTCATCTTCGAAAACAAATGAAGCCTGATTATTCGTGATGGCTCTCTGAATAGTTGCTTTAAAATCAAGACTCAGGAATATTTCAGGTGAAGATGGCTGTATTGCAAATTCCGATACAATGGCATACGGAATCCTTTCTCCCGAGTTTACTTTATATATAACAGAAATCTCGTTATATTCATCAATTGCAAAATTATCACCATGCACCGAAAATGAACCTGAATCTGTCGTACGGATTGCTTTTTCGGCTGCATATTTGAAATCAAAATCAATTTTAAGATCCTTATCTGCCGGATCTATTATATACATTGACTCTAAGGCAATGGTCTCGGATTTGCCAAGCACATAATCCCTGTTCTGACGCTTGATGGTATAGATATCCCCTTCAAGCTCAAACTGTTCGGCTCCCGAGTCAATAGCCGCTTTAACTGCCTCTTCAAGTGTTCCTGATATTTCATTGCCTTCTATCGGATTTACTGCAAAAATGCCCCTGAAATAAGTGATGTTGGCAATGGGGGTTATTTGAGTGATTCGGTAAAAGTCTTCAGCTTCCTGAACTATACCGTAATCAGTATCGTTATGGTTAAATACAGACGCACCCTGATTTTTTGCCAGTATAAACTTGGCATGGGCAGCATCTCCATATTCTTTTCCTTCAACAACGGTGTACCTGAACTGGTTATTGTGCGTCACACTGGCATATTCCTTCGCCATTGTGCCTACATACGTAAAAACCTGTGTTTCACCATACGGACTGATAAGACCGCCTACAAATGAAAACAGGAACATGAATAAAATGATAAAAAATCCGACAATAGCAAGCCTGTTTCTGATAAACCGTTTGAAAACCAGCATACCCGGGGATAAAACCTTAATCCTCTGTTCATCGTCAAGGCTGGTTGAAGTACTTATATGTTCATTTCCTGCATTTGCAGTATGATCCACAGATTTAATAGGATTATCATTCATTGCATTTTTATTGTTATCCACGATTTACCTCCTATTTAAAACGGTGGTTTTTCCGCCAGTTTTAAAATTCATTACCATTTCGTTCTTCCTCATCAGCTGATCCTTACACGGGGATCAACCACAGCGTATAGGATATCAGCTATCAGTGTTCCAAGAAGCGTCAGCAATGCCAGAAATGTCATGTAAAACATTGTAAACGGTATATCTCCGCTTCTTATTGCCAAAAAGGATGTATATCCTATTCCCGGTATCTGAAACAGGGTTTCTGTGACCATGGCTCCTGCAAAAAGTCCCGGCAGTGAGCCGCCCAGTATTGTTACAACAGGAATAAGGGTATTCCTGAAAGCATGATAATTTATGACCCTCTTTTCGGGTAATCCTTTTGCACGTGCCGTTCTGATATAGTCGGAGTTCAGAACCTCGAGCATGTTTGTCCGGGTATAACGCATAAGGCTTCCCACGCTGACAATTGTCAATGTCATTACAGGCAACACATAGTGCGATGCTATATCAAGGAATTTACCCATCGCATCAAGCTGTTCATGGAACCTGCCCACTTTTCCGTAAAGCTCAAACCATCCCAGCCAGACTGAAAAAATCAGTTTCAATATGGTTGCAAAGAAAAACGTGGGGAGTGAAATGCCCAAAAGTGCAAACACAGTTACAGCATAATCAACTCTGCTGTATTGCTTCCGAGCAGCAAGTATTCCGAGCGGAATTGCTATTAAAATCTGCAAAACAAAGGATATTGCTCCCAATGCAAAAGAATCCCATATAACCTCGGAGAACTTTTCGGTTACAGGCACACTGAACTGCCACGAGTCACCAAAATCTCCCTTCACGGCATTACCAAACCACTGAAAGTAACCTTTGATTATGCCTACATCCAGTCCATACATTGCATTCAGCTGTGCCAGCCACTCGGAGTAGCTTTTTGACCCCGGTCTCGTTGAAAGTTCCCGCGCCATGTTTTCAACATATGACGAGGGAAGACAACGCATTATCGCATATATAATCATTGATGTAAAGAATAGCAACAGTAGACATAACAAAAGCCTTTTAACTATATATTTTCCCATTAAATGACCCCTCTTTGCAAGTTACCCATTATGGGTTTTACTTATATATATTTATTAAATAATTCCATATAAATATTTTCCAAACATGCTTTAACAAGTTTAGAGCCCGCAGTTGCGGGCTCTAACCAGAAGCATAGCCAAAAACAAGCAGTCTGTTTTATCTCATTTCCAGTTTTTCAATCTCTGCCATCCAACCATAATAGGTTGTAATATCCGGAGTAATTAAATCCGTGTTGATTCTCTGTGTACTGAAAATAACCAGGTTCTGTCTCTGATATGTGGGTACCTCTACACCCCAGTCAAGTATGATATCAAGGGCTCTCTTGTATGTTGCTTTTCTGAAAGCCTGATCCGGGCTTTTTCTTGCTTCCATAATAAGCCTGTCAAGCTCAGGATCAGCAATATTGTAGTTATTGCTGTCGGTACCGCCTCTTCCGATACGGTTGTTGCTGTGGTATACCTGATACATATCAGGATCTATTGTGGCACCCCATGCAGCTGCCCACATCTCATGGGTATTTGCATTGATTGCATTCCACAGTTCGTTTGAATCTGCAGGGTCATTTATATCAAGGGTAATACCAATCTTGGCAAGTGCAGCCTGTGTATCCTTCAGGATTGAAAATGCAGGGTGATCTCCTTCACCTTCACCGGGTACTATTACCTTGTACCTCAGTTTGGCTCCTTCAGGTGCTGCCGTAAACTTACCGGTTGCTTCGTCAAATGTATAGCCTGCTGCCTTGAAGAACCCTATTGCTGCTTCAAGAGCTGCTGCATATTTGTCATCTGCAACCATATCAGCAGTGTAGATAGGATTACCGTTTACATCCCTTGAATAAGCAACTTCATATCCTTCATCCGCCTTTTGAGGAGCAGCCCATGATGTGTTGGATATCGGATAGTTAATAACTGAAGCCGCATCACCGTAATAGCTATCGATGGCAACGTCACGGTATACTGCATACAGGGTTGCAAAAGCTTTTCTTAAATTCTTGCTTGCTTCGGAACTGGGATCTCCGCCAACATTTACGTTATCAGCGTTGATACCGATATATCCGTAACCAAGGTTATCAACCAGGCTGGATGTAATTACATCACCAGTGAGCTGGCCGTTGGAATTCTTCTTCTTAATTTCATCCATTTTTGCAACTGAACCTGAAGGATTAGCCAGATCGATTACGCCGGTAGCTACACCTTCAATCATTTCGCCGTCGTTTGTTTCCTTCAGCTGCAGGTATTTGATCTTGGGTTCACCTTTATAATAATGTTCATTTGCTTCAAGGTAAACAATCTTGTTTTCATATTTTATAAACTTGTAAGGTCCGGCTCCCATAGGCTTTGTGGTCTTGGACTGAACTATTGAAAGATCTCCTCTCGGGAAACCGAACTTGTTGTTTTCGTAATCATACATGGATTCATCACCATAATAGTGCAGAGGAGCAACTTCTATGCCGCAAATGCTGTAGACAGCAGGTGCCTGGAATCCACGAACTTTAACTTCAACTTCTGTCTGGCTCAGTTTCTTGATACCTTCAATATTAGGAACTTCGGAACCGCCTGCAGTAGCAAGTTTCTTGTCAAGCAATATTCCGCTTACAATTCCCTCTATGTCAGCCTGGAAGTAATTTTCGCTTCCGCCGTAGCCGACTCCCAGGGCTTTCCAGTCATCACCGTATTGAGCAATAATGTCTGCAAGAACCTGTGCTTCATCTGCAACTGCTGAGGAATCGTAATTCTCGTCTATGTTATAGAAATCTGCAAACAGATCCTTTGGATTCGGGAACGGATCGGTGTAAGCCTTATATCTTTCGTCACCATATAATGACTTGACCCAATCAAGTTCTGATGTAAGCAAATCTGCTACAAAATTCTTTATAGCCTCTTTTGATTCAGCACTCGGATTCTTCAGTTCGGCTGCAATTTCATCAGCAGTAACTTCGACCTGTTCTGCCATTGAGTTGTTTAACCTGTAGTTTTTCATACCTATGATATCATAGGAATACAGCGTTGAAGAACCTGTATATGTAGGATCCGAGAGAACATAATATGTGAAGATTATGTCATCAGCATCCATTACATGTCCGTCACTGAATTTTACGTCATCCCTGATTTTCATGTAGTATGTTGTTATATCGTTTTTCTCATCATATGTGACCTTAACGTCTGCTATACCGTTGTAGTAATAGTCAACCCCGTTATATGAAATTGTTTCCCCCTCAATTCCATTATACACGATACCACCGGTTCTATCGGTTGTAAGCAGAGAAGCCTGGGTTAAACTTACAACATCCTGGTCGTAAGCAGTCTGTGCAAAGAACGGACTGAACTTCTCACTGAATGGACTGTACCCTACAACCAATGGAGTATCGCCTTGAGATTTGCCAGCTGCTTCTGTAGGTTCAGCAGCTTGAGTGGGTGCCTGTGTCGGTGTAGCATCTGAGTCGTTTCCAGCTACCTGGGACTGTTTCGGCCAGAAGACTACTGCCAATACAACAGCCACTACCACAACGACTGCTGCGATAATCGCTACTAACTGTTTGTTTTTCATATCCTTCCCTCCTAATTATTAAAAACGGAATAATACAGGAACCTCTATTTAGACGGTTCGTGTTTGCAAAATTCCTTGTTTTTAAATTTATCAAAATAGCTGTATTATGTCAATGCTAATTTAGCGTAATAAAGTATCTTAAAGCCTAACCATTTTTTTCATTCGGCTCTGTCCTGAACCTTATTTTACCGTGAATTCTCAGGGCAGCAACGGCGGATACGGCCGTTATAATACTGCAGACCAGGAATACAAGCTCCTGTTCCGGCGTATTCCCATGTCCGGCGAGTAAAAAAACAACCTCACCCAGCACACTCGCAAAGGACAGTATTAAAACCCAGATGCCTGCAATTCCGATACGTTTAAAGGTTTTCTCATACTGCACTACAGTCAGTTTGCTCTTTGGATAAAATGACACGGCAGAAATAATCATGAATGATATGGGCAAAAACTGTATCACATACGGCATTACCACATAAAAAGCACGCGAGCCGTCGTTGTCCAGAAAACCGGCGCCGATAAACAATACCGCCATTATTACCGGTATCAGCAAAAGGCAGATTTTGTATCTGCGTTCAAGATTCCCAGGCATATCGGTTATGTAATAGTCACCTGTGTACACTATTTCCTGCCTGATCCGGTTATCATATTCAACTGTCTCCACTTTAAACAGGTTCTTGTACTTTTTTCTTGCCATTACTTCATTTGCCCCTGTTCCGCATTCAGTATGATTTTTTCCTGCGGGTCATCGTTCAATAACTCGAAACTGGCTATCACAGAACCTTTTGCGTATATTTCATAATCACCAAGAAAGCCTGACATTACAAAAGATCCTGTTTCATCTGTAATGTAGGTTTTTTCTTTCGTCCACCATTCTTCATTTATAAGTTTATTCAATTCTTCATATGCCGGTTTGGCTGAACCGTCCCTGCGCAGCAAGCCGGCAGGAGCGCCAAGCCAGCCGCCGTCGACAAAATCCCAGTATGTTATTGATTCCACAGAAGGATGGGCGAACAAGGTCCTGTAATGGAGCACCAGTTCCTCGGCCTGTCTTTCTTCACCTTCGGGTGTGGTAGGCCATGAATCAACAACATAGTCATTAAGATCAACAATTTCAGGCGGCATAAGATGTCCTGATACCAGGTTGTTTTCAGTGAAATGGATGGGCAACTTGAAACGTGAAAATCTTTCAAGAATTTCAAGGGTTTTTTCAACGCCCCAGTATCCCTGGTGCATATGGGACTGTATTCCGATTACATCAATCGGAATTCCTGCTTCAAGGCAGCCTTCAATTAAAATATCATAGGATTCGGAGGTTTCAAAATCGTTGATCAGTAAAACCGCATCCGGGTTAGCTTTTTTGGCTGCATGAAATACCTCGCGGACCAGGCGGATTCTTCCGAATTCCTTGCATATTCTTGTTATGCCGTTGTCATACTTATTGAAAATCGGCATAATTACTACTTCGTTTATTACATCCCACATATCCACTAGGCCTGCAAAATCTGTAACATCCCTGCGTATACGGTTTAGCTGCAACTGCAGTATTTCAGTATTTGAATAATCAAGAAGCCACGGAGCAGTTACGGTATGCCAGCATAACGGATGTCCTTTCAGCTTGAAGCCTTTTGAAACCAGCCACTCTGCTGTTTTTCTGACACGCTTTGTGTCAGGATTTCCCTTCACAGGCTCAAACCTTCCCCAATAAAACGGAAGTGTCACTGCATTAAAAAGTTTGGAAAACTTTTTGAAAACCTCTTCTGCTAATTCCTTCATTTCCCCTTCAAACTCATTGTTTGCAAGAGGTATTGAATTAGCTCCCGCGCATCCGAAGAGAAACTTATGTTTAGTCTGCCTTACGGTTACTTCGATGCCTTTAAGCGGTTCCCCTTCTGCATTCTGAAGTACAACTGTCTTCTCCCCCATTCGGTGGCTGTAACTGTCATAAAAGTTATTTCCCATACACACTCACCCTTTGTCTTTTCTCATTATTTATCCTTATAAATAAAAATAAAGGCTTTACAATATCTTATGAAGTAGGCTCTGCTGTAATCTAATTATCTGATATTTCCCGGAAATAAGAAAGAAGAATTAACTGTCATGTCCCATTGGATTTGCACAGGCTGCTTTCCTGAACAGTTCGGGACTGATATGGCAATATCCGTTTGGATTCTTATCCAGGTATTTTTGATGGTATTCTTCCGCGGGGCTGTAGTTTATTAACGGTTTTACCTCAATTACAACCGGCTTGTCATACTTTTTCTGAAGCTCTGCAATTGCCTGTTGAATAACAGGAAGATCCTTGTCGCTGATATAATAGATTCCTGTCCGGTATTGGGTTCCGACATCCCCGCCCTGCCTGTTCAGTGAAGTGGGATCTATAGCCTCAAAGTATAAGTTCAGTAACTCCTTCAGTGTTATTACGTCCTCGTTGTATACCACCTTTACGGTTTCGGCATGCCCGGTGTTGTTACGGCATACCTCTCCATATGTCGGAAACAGGGTGTTTCCGTTTGCGTATCCGACCTGGGTAGATTCAACCCCTTTGATTAAAGACAGGTATTTCTCCATTCCCCAAAAGCATCCGCCTGCTAAATATATCTCTGATGACATCCAATCACCCTTTTAATATCGCTTTATCTTCAGGTTTATAATATTTCTCAAAATTTCAACCCGTTTCACAAATATACTTTTCTAATATACCCAGATTATCACAATAAATAACAACCGGCAACTGTCCATCAAACGACAGGTCAGTTTATGTTTGCATAAAGCTGCAGGCAAAGCGTGAAAATCAACCATTATAAAAAATTGCGAAAAAAGAAAAGCTCTCAAACGAGAGCTTTTTCCTGAATACTGCTTTTTAATCATTCACTTATTCTTCCGATTCAAAAGTGTCTTCCAACTCTTCAGACAAGCTGAACAGTCCTCCCATCATTGCATCCAGGAACTCATCATCTGCATCAATTATCCAGCTATTACCCTGTTTTGACAGTTTAATGTCAACTGTTGACGTTACTGTTTCGTTGCCCTCTCTTTCAAGCAGATCAATTAACAACTGAAAAATCTGTGCTTCCAATTCCTCATCGGACATTGTGTCATCTCCTGCAAAGGCGTTTTCCAGGGCAAGTGCCATTGCTTCCTGGAAATACTCTTCGAAAATCTTGCTCATATCAACATTTGTCAGCTCTGTTTTTACCGTTGCCGTATTCTTATTGACATCTGCTGATATTATATTGAAATCCAGATTGCCGAATATAAGCCGGAGGGTTTCCTCATCCTCGGTCAAATCACCTGAATCTGAACCATTAAACAGCTCCTCGGTCCCGAAATACTTCTGAACTGTTTTCCAGTCTATGTTTTTAACTGCGGTCAACGCGTTTTTTACCGCCTCATCCGGCGCTTCACCTTTCCCACAGGCTGTAAGCATTAATGAGAACAGCAGCACAACAGCAACAAGTGTTAACAGTTTTTTATTCATTTTGATAATCTCCTTTCAATTGCAAGTTATACGCTATGGTACCGTCAAGATTTTTTCGCAAAATCGGTTTCCGTTTGGTAGCCAGTAGTTAGCTGACTG
>LFSH01000062.1 GCA_001513105.1 Clostridiales bacterium DTU070
CAAGGTCTAATTCAGTATTGCATTTTTTGGATACTTATAATATAATACAAATGCAAAGCAAAATGCATCAAGAAATGCACTAAAATGCACAATCAAAGAGGTAACCAGGAATGATTAAATCAGTTGGATGGAAGTACTTCGCATTAATTGCATTTCTAATAGCCTCGATCCTTACCGGTATGGTGGAACTGCGACAGACAGCCGCCGCAAGAACCGATCTTTCTGTCGATGAATTCAGGGAGCAACTGAACTGGATTAATATTGACGGCATAACCTACAAGGATTATGTTGAGTTATATAATTTTGCAGAAAGGCCTGATGCAGAATATATAATCGATGCAGAGGACTATGTCCGTACAGAGGGTATGGAAATACTGAAATATCCGGATTTTGAAGGAATGGCAGGCACTTCGGTATATACCGGGGAAAAGGGCTTGATCGAATATGAAGTGTACATAGAAGAAGAGGGTTTTTACGACATATCGGTTGTTTATTACCCGGTAGAAGGCAAAAGCGCAGCCATTCAGCGGGCCGTATTCATAGACGGGAAACTGCCGTACAGGGAACTTGCACTGGTGGAGTTCTCAAGGATGTTTGTCAACGAACGTGATGAATGGCAGAGAGACAACAGGGGAAATGACCTTAAACCAAGGCAGATCGAAGCACCGATGTGGATTACAGGCTACTGCTATGACAGCAATGGATATGAAACAAGGGAGCTCTCGGTTTACTTCGAAAAAGGTAATCATACCATTACTTTATTTTCCCTGCGGGAACCCATGCTTCTTAGAAGAATTATTCTGAACAATTCCGAGGATGTACTTCGGTACAACAAGGTCAAGGAAAAATACGACGCCGAGGGAGCTGGCGACACATCAAATCACTTGATCCGTATTGAAGCTGAAAACGCAGCGAGAAAATCATCCCCGATGCTGTATCCTACGCAGGACAGGTCTTCACCCACTGTGTACCCGTATGACGCGAAAGAGCTGAGAAACAATACAATAGGAAGCAACGGGAACTGGAAGGTTGTAGGACAGTGGATTGAATGGGATTTTGAAATACCCGAAAGCGGATATTATTATATAACGCTTCATGCAAGGCAGAACTTTGTAAGAGGCATCTATACATCAAGAAAAATAACCATCGACGGGAAAGTACCCTTTGAGGAAATGAGCGATTACGGGTTCAGGTACGACAGCAGGTGGAGGATGATAACCCTGAAGGACCCTGACGGTGAAAACTATAGATTCTATCTTGAGAAAGGAAAACATGTTCTCAGGATGGAGGTGGTTTTAGGGGAGTTTTCGCATATTGTGGGCAGGGTTCAGGAAATTGTCAGGAATCTAAACGCAATCTACCGCAAGGTTATCCGTATTACAGGAGTGTCGCCCGATAAGTACAGGGATTATCATATAGAAAAAAACATACCAGGTATAGTGGATGAGCTTATTGCCGAAAGAGACAGTTTAATGACAGCAATAGATGAATTAAAGGCTGTTGCAGGAACAGGAAGCGATCGTGAGGCGGCGCTGAATACCATGGTAAGGCAGCTGAATTATGTTATTGATGACGTTGAACGGCTGCCGAAGATCCTGGCCTCTTTCAAAATGGATATAAGCGCGTTGGGAAACTGGATTACCGGTGTGCTGGAACAGCCCCTTGCACTGGATACCATCTACATCCATTCACCCGATACGGAAGTGCCCCGGACAAACGATTCCTTATGGGCACGGATTGTACATACTGTCAAGTCATTGTTTTATTCATTTGTAATTGACTATAATTCCATAGGCAATGTGGCGGAAGAAGGGGAAGATGTAAGGACAATCACCGTCTGGATTGGTTCAGGGCGGGATCAGGCAAATGTTCTCAAATCCTTAATCGATGAAACCTTTACACCGAATACCAATATTAATGTAAATCTTGTACTGGTGGATATGGGTATGCTGCTGCAAGCCACTCTTGCAGGGCAGGGGCCCGATGTGGCGGTCCAGGTTTCAAACGATATACCCGTTAATTATGGAATGAGAAATGCCGTTGTGGATTTGTCCCAGTTCCCTGATCTAAACGAAGTACGGAAGATCTTCCGTGAAAGTGCCATGGTTCCTTATGAATTTGACGGCCGTGTTTTTGGTCTGCCCGAGACCGAAACCTGCCTGATGATGTTTTACAGGAAGGACATACTGGATGAACTGGGCCTGAAGGTACCGGTGACATGGGACGAAATGAAGGCCGCTCTTTCGGTGCTCAGTAAAAACCAAATGGATGTCGGAATGCTGCCGACAAACATATCACCCCAGCTGGCCGAGCAGGTCTTTGCCATGTTGCTGTATCAGCACGGAGGCCGGTATTACAACGAGGATGCTACCGCTTCAGCCCTGGACAGCGATATAGCGGTCAGGGCATTCAAGGAGTATTGCAAATTCTATACCGATTACAGGCTCGACAGGGAAACACCGGTTGATCAGCGGTTCAGAAACGGGGAAGCGCCTATTGTGATAGCTGATTATACACTGTATAACCAGCTCCAGGTATCGGCACCAGATATCAAGGGTTTATGGGGATTCACAATGGTTCCGGGTACTGTGCGCGACGACGGAACGGTTGACCATTCGGTAACGAGTACCGGATCTGCTGCTATTATAATGAGCCAGGCAAAGGATAAAGAAGCAGCATGGGAATTTCTGAAATGGTGGGTTTCCACAGAAACCCAGGTTCAGTACGGCCGTGAAATGGAAGCATTGATGGGTGCTGCTGCCCGGCATCCCACTGCAAATACAGAGGCATTCGAGAGGCTGCCGTGGCCTACTGAGGATTATGAAGCCCTGAAGAATCAGTTCAGCTGGATGAAAGGTATACCCCAGGTACCTGGCAGCTATTATTCATGGCGAAACGTCAACAACGCATTTTACAGGGTTGTTATTGCAGAGGACAAAAACAAAATGCAGCCCAGGGAAGCTCTGACGGAATATGTGAGATATATCAACGACGAGATAACCTTCAAGAGGAAGGAATTCGGTCTGCCAACAGCTGAGGATTTAAGGGAGAGAGCAAAGTGAAAGACGTGGGAATCAATGCAAATGTTGAACAATCCGGCAAAACGGTTTCACGTGATGCCGCTAAGCTGAAATCTGCCGGGGAATGGTCATTAATCAGCAGAATAAAGAAGAATAAAGCCTCCTATGTTTTGATAGCTCCGTACTTTATTCTTTTCTTTGCCTTTACCGTATTGCCCGTTACCATGTCTATTACCTTAAGTTTTACCAGTTTTAACGTGTTGGAACCGCCTGTATTCATAGGCTGGGATAATTACATAAGATTATTTCTTAACGATGACATATTCAGGATTGCAATAAGAAATACATTGATATTTGCTGTCATAACGGGCCCTGTCAGTTACTTCATGTGCCTTCTTTTTGCATGGATTATCAACGAGTTCAGGGGAAAACTCAGGGCTTTTATAACATTGATTTTCTATGCCCCGTCAATTTCAGGAAATGCCTATGTGGTATGGAACCTGATACTGAGGGGTGACAAATACGGCATACTTAACGGAATCCTGCTTGGGCTTGATCTCTTAAATGAGCCTGTTATATGGATGAAAACCGAAAAGTATGTACTGATGTTTTTGATTATCGTTCAGCTGTGGCTAAGTCTCGGAACTGGATTTCTGACATTTATTGCCGGGCTTCAGACGATAGACAAGACATTGTATGAGGCTGCGGCGATAGACGGAATAAAGAACAGGTGGCAGGAACTGTGGTATGTTACGCTTCCTTCAATGAAACCGCAGTTGCTGTTTGGAGCGGTAATGCAGATTACCCAGTCTTTTGCCGTTGCAGATATATCCATCCAGCTGGCGGGCAACCCCAGTGTCAACTATGCAGGTACCACTATCGTCACTCACCTTTTGGACTACGGCTCAATAAGGTACGAAATGGGTTATGCTTCTGCAATAGCCACTGTATTGTTCATTCTTATGGTCGGATCAAACAGGATTGTACAGAAATTACTGAGGAAGGTAGGGAACTGACGTGCGGGGGACCGGTAAAGGCGGAAAAAAACTGCATGTAAAACATAAAAGGCGCACAGGCTTAAACCGTTCCATGGCAGGGAACGTGACGCTGTTCATATTCATGGGAATCTGCGGTGTGTTTATGGCAGTACCGCTGATTTTTGTTGTAAGCAATGCCTTCAAGCCTCTGGATGAACTGTTCCGCTATCCGCCGAGACTGTTTCCAAGGAACCCCAGCCTGGACAATTTTGCCGATCTCAAGGTATTGATGTCAAACTCCTGGGTACCGTTCAGCAGGTATATCATGAATACCATAATAATCACAGGGGGAGGAACGCTCGGGCATGTAATCGTGGCTTCAATGGCTGCGTACCCGCTGGCAAAGCATGATTTTCCCGGAAGGAAACTTCTGTTCAGCATAGTCGTTTTGTCACTGATGTTTACATGGCAGGTAACCCAGGTACCGAATTACCTGATTATATCGAAATTGGGCATAAACAACACGTATCTGGCGGTAATTCTTCCCGCGTTTTCTTACGGCCTTGGATTGTACCTGATGAAACAGTTCATGGAACAGATTCCCGATTCTCTGATAGAATCAGCAAGGCTGGACGGTGCAAGCGAATACAGGATTTATCTTTCCATTATCATGCCGAATGTGAAGCCTGCATGGCTGACTTTGGCAGTATTGCAGTTTCAGACAATGTGGGGCAATACAGGAAGCCAGTTTCTGCGGGATGAACAGTTAAAACCGCTGCAGTATGCGCTGCTTCAGATTGTAAACAGCGGGCCTGCAAGGCAGGGAGCGGCTGCTGTCGTAACACTGATAATTGCCGCCATCCCGATTACTTTCTTTATCATATGCCAGAGCAGTATTATCGAAACCATGACCACATCAGGCATGAAGGATTAGGGGAAAACTATGAAACGAAGAAGTCTTTGGCTGTTTATTGTTATCTTAATAATGCTGCTGAACTGTACCCCGGTTTCGGCGGTTTCACGCGTTCCCTATCATACCTATAATTACGATTACTGGGAGTATATCTACTATACACCGGCAGCATACATACCTGCAGGAAATGTTTCTGGGACAAATACTGGCGTCGGGGCTTTCAGCAATCCCCAGGACATATTTACGGCTGAGGATGGGAAAATCTATGTTGCCGATACAGGGAACAACCGAATTGTAGTGCTTAACCCGGACATGAAATCCGGGCGTGTCATTGACAGCTTTGAAAACAACGGTAAGCAGGATACTTTCAAATCACCCCATGGTGTATATGTTACTTCCGACAACAAGGTGTATATAGCCGATACTGAGAATTTCCGGGTGGTTGTGCTGAATGAAGACGGCTCTCTGGACAGGATTATCAGTAACCCGACATCCGAAGTATTGGCAGAGGATTTTGTATTTTCTCCCCTGAAAGTAGTTGCCGATTATGCTGAAAGGGTTTATGTCGTTGCCAAAAACATGTTCCAGGGGATCATGGCCTTTGACGAAAACGGCAATTTCACCGGATTTATTGGAACAATCAATGTTACCATTACAACCTATGAAAAAATATGGAGAAGACTGTCCACGAAAACCCAGAGGGAAAAGCAGATTCAGTTTATTCCCACCGAATTTACAGGCCTTGATATAGATGAAGACGGATTTGTATATGCTACGAATATTGATGCGAAAGGAAAGCAGTCTGTCAGGAAACTTAACCCGAAAGGCCAGGATGTTATCAAAAAGAGTAAACGCAGCGTCAGCGGCGAAGTTCCGTTAAGCGGGGATTTGTACTGGAGAATGCAGGGGGACTATTCGGGTGCGTCAAGGATCGTGGACGTAGTATACAGGGGCAATGGTATTTATTCGATCCTGGACATAAACAGGGGACGGATATTTACCTATGATGACGAAGGAAACCTTCTGTATATTTTCGGAGGAAGGGGAAGCCAGGAAGGCACCTTCAAGAATCCTGCGGCGATAGAGGCCGTCGGTGACAAGATCCTCGTGCTGGACGCATACCGAGGCGAGATCATGACTTTCAGCGCAACAAGATACGGAAATCTCATTAATAAAGCTGTGAGCCTCAGGTATGACGGTGATGAGGCCTCTGCAGTGGAATTATGGAAACAGGTACTGGAACTTGACTCTAATTTCGAACTGGCGTATATCGGTATCGGAAAATCATACCTTGCCGCCGGGGACAACAGAAAGGCGATGGAATACTTCAGGTTGGGAATGGACAGGGAGTATTACTCCATTGCGTATAAAAGATACAGGGATGACATACTCGAGGACAATCTCGGCTATATACTTACAGCCGTTGTTGTTCTGGCAGCAATCAGGATAGCAGTGTCCCGGCTGAGAAAAGTAAGTGCAGTAAAAGCGGGAAGGAGGCCTGCAGCATGCTTAAGAAGGAGAAGCTGAAGTACCCTTTTTATGTCCTGTTTCATCCCTTTGACGGCTTTTATGAAATAAGGCACAGGGAAAAAGGAAGCGTTTTAGTAGCGTTATTGATGGTTTTTCTGTTCGGCTTGTCCTTTTCAATAAACAGGAGATACGCAGGTTTTGTGGTGAACTTTGTAAATCCCCGTTCTGTTGACACCAGGTCCGAAGTTTTGGGCATATTTGCTGCCGTGTTTCTGTTTGCATGTTCGAACTGGTCGGTCACCTGCCTTATGGAAGGTGAAGGCAGGTTCAAGGACATACTTACGGTTATCGGGTACTCTCTGCTTCCTATGGTGCTTACTCTGATACCCGCTACAGTTCTTTCCTGGTTCATTGCAAGCAACGAGGAAGGACTGTACTACCTGGTTATCAATGCGGCTGCGATATTCACCGTTATTCTGATGGTAATCGGGATTATGACAGTTCACAACTATTCATTCGGAAAGACCCTAATAACATTGTTTATCAGTTTTATAGCGCTTTTGATAATAATTTTTATTATACTTTTGCTGGTTTATCTGCTTCAGCAGGTTTATATGTTCTTTTACAGTCTTTACACTGAAATAATTCTTAAGTTGTAGGTGGGCGGAATGGCAGACAGAAAAAGAAAAATATACACTGTTTTAATTATATCGGTTGTTCTCGCTCTGCTGGGATATGCATCCTATATTTGCCTGCATTATTTCTTTTACATGGAGTACAGGGCGTGCCTGTCGGGCTATGACTATGAAGAGGGTAAGGAGTTTGTTCCGCTGGATGACAAAAATCCTTTGGTTGACGGAATGGTCCTGGTTGCTGAAAACGATGTACTGAAACTCTACACCAATACCAGGACCACCGAGATAGCCGTGTTTGATAAAAGAAGCGGACAGATAGCCTACTCAAATCCTCCTGACAGGGAAGAAGACAAGATCGCCGGTGGAAGGAACAAAACCGCCCTGAATTCCCAGTTGGCGGTTACATACTACGATTCCGGCATGACGCGGGCTACAATGTACAATTATGATTACAGCGTCACAAGAGGCCAGTTTGAAATCGAGGGTCTCGAAAACGGAATCAGGTACGTATATTTGCTGGGTAACCTCGACAGTCCTACAGGTATTGTTCCAGTATATATAACCAGTGAAAGGCTGGAAGAGAAGGTACTGAGCAACCTGGACGCAGCCGATGCCAATACGGTCAGAAGCAGCTACCGTGAATCGGAGACCCTCGAGGGATTTCTTGAGCTTACAGCAGGGGTAAAAGCCAGCAGGATCGGTATCCAGAGACTGAACAGGATATTTGAACAGGCAGGCTATACCCAGGAAGATTTCTATTATGATGCCGAAATGGCATCAAGCGGAGAATTCCAGGAACCGACCACCTTTACCGTTCCGGTCGAATACCGCCTTGAAGGGGATAAGCTGAAGGTATCCGTTCCGTCGGAGTATATAAAGGAAACGGGCAGTGGAAAGATTGAAAGAATTGACCTGCTCAGCTTCTTCGGTGCCGCAGGACCCGATGAAAAAGGCTATATTCTTGTTCCCAACGGCTCAGGATCGCTAATATATTTCAACAACGGAAAAAAAACAGAACGATACATGCAGTTTGTATATGGCGTTGATGAAACGGCACAGTCATATACCGTGGTTGAGGATACGGTCAACGCGATGATCCCTGTATTCGGAATAAAAAGGGAAAACAGCGCGATATTTGCAGAGATCACCGAAGGTGATACGCTGGCAGCCATAGTTGCTGATGTTTCAGGCAATATAAACAGTTATAACTATGTATACCCGTCTTTTCAGCTCAGGGGATCCGAAAGAGTGTCAGTATTCGGGGTCACCGGTGTATCGGCAGACCTGCCCACGCTTGAAAAAGACTTGTACGATGTAAACTATACCGTTACATATTCCTTTCTGGGAAAAGAGGATGCCAGCTATTCAGGCATGGCTAACTATTACAGGAACGAACTGATAAACAGGGGCGTTCTTGCGGTACAGGAAGAAAAGCAGGATTCAATTCCTTTTTACCTGGATATTGTCGGAGGGGTTAAGCTGCAGAAAAGTTTTCTTGGCGTGCCTTATCTCGGTGTATTCCCTATGACCACTTTCGACGAGGCAGCAGCAATTGTCGATGCGTTTACAGAAAAGGGCATTACGAATCTGAGGGTGAATTACCTGGGATGGTTTAACGGCGGTTACTACCATGATGCTCCTACAAAGGTGAAGGTTGAAGGAATCTTAGGCGGAAAGAGAAAACTTGAAGAACTGAACGGCAAACTCGCAGGGCTTGGAGCCAGGCTGTTCGGTGATGTGGCCTTTCAGAAGGTGTCCTTCGAAGCCGACAACTACAACTGGAAGCTGGAAAGTGCCCGGTATTATTCGGGTTACGTGGTTTCCCTCGGGCGCGTCAATCCTGCAACGCTAAGGCAAACAGGCGGGCTTGGTTACTTTGAGACAAACTTCGACATAATATCCCCGAAGTTCCTTGTGCGGCATGTCGGCAAGTTCAGGGACAGGATTGAAAAGGTTGATATATCGGGTATTTCCCTGAGGGATTTGGGAAGTACCGTTGCATCTGACAAAAGGAGAAGCAATATTATCAACCGCCAGGAGGCAAAGCAGGTTGTAACCGGGCAGTTGCGGATCCTGGCAGAAACAAAGGACTACATAATGATTAGAAGCGGAAATGCATATTCATGGGCATATGCAACCGACCTTGCCGAAGTTCCTGCAAATCATAACCAGTTCTTTATAGTGGATGAAGAAGTTCCGTTCTACCAGATGGTAATCCACGGGTGCATTGATTATGCCGGATATGCCGTTAACCTGAGCGACAGTTACGACAGGCAGGAAATAATACTCAGGATGATAGAGTTCGGATTATATCCCCGATTCACATTATCCTACAAGGACTCAAGCAATATCAAGTATTCGGGGCTTAACAGCCTCTACTCAACCCGGTATGAAATATGGCTTGAAGAGGCAGCGGATATTTACCGCGAAGTGAACGAAGCCCTGAAGCATACAACCAACAGTCCTATCACCGAGCACAGGATGATCAGCCTAGGGGTAAAGAGAATTACCTATGACAATGGTGTTGTTATATATGTAAATGAAAACAATTCCGATGCGACTGCAGATAATATAACCGTGCCTGCCAGGGGTTATGTGCTTAAGGGGGTCGGGGAATGAATAAAAGTATAAAGAAAAGAAAAATAAGACTCACATTAAGACAGAAAAAAGCCATAACGGGTTTTATGTTCATACTGCCTTGGTTCACGGGCTTTATGGTTTACTATGTCAGAAGCCTGGTTCTGAACATACGGTTTTCGTTAAGCAAGGTTGAGATACTGCAGACAGGCGGGTACCAGGCAACTTATACAGGGCTCGCAAATTACAGGTTTGCCCTGCTCGAGCATGCCAGGTTCAACCAGGTCCTGGTGGACTCACTCAGGGATATCCTTATCGATATACCGTTTATTATATTCTTCAGCTTGTTTATGGCTATTCTGCTTAATTCAAGGTTCAAGGGAAGAGCTCTCGTCAGGGTCATATTCTTCCTGCCGATCCTGATGGGCTCAGGTGCAGTGCTGAGGAGCCTTGAGCTTGCAACACAGAATATCATAGGCGGAGCCAGCGCAATGATAGAAGAGCTGTCAACAGGAACCCAGATTAACATCGGCTTTTTCCTTGATGTAATGGAGGAACTGGGTCTGCCGACTGCACTGGTTGACTATATCACGGGGCTTGTATCCCGGATATTCGAAATCGTGAGGGCTTCCAGCGTTCAGATTATTATTTTCCTTGCCGCACTGCAGTCAATACCCAATTCATTGTATGAATGTGCAAAAATCGAGGGAGCCACGGGCTATGAAACTTTCTGGAAGATTACTTTCCCGATGGTTTCTCCGCTGATACTGACAAATGTAGTATATACAATCGTGGATTTCTTTGTTAACAGTGAAGTTGTTGATTTGGCCTATGAAGTGGCTTTTACCAACTACAACTACGGACTGAGCGCTGCAATGAGTACCATAAGCACTGCGGTTATCTGCCTGATACTTGTAATCGTCAGCGCTTTGATAACGAAAAGAACCTTCTACTACAATTAGAAAGGAAGAGGGATTTTGAATATCAGGAATGCCAGGGTTTATTACCGGAAAATAATCGAAAAGGTTAATGACGTCACGTTCAGATCAAGGACCGTTAACAGGTTGAAATCACTGCTTCTTGGGATTTTCAAGTTTGTAATAATCGTCGGAATGTCATATATTATACTGGGTCCGGTTATCAATATCGTGTGCAATGCCTTCTTTTCACCGTCAGATGTATATAATCCATCGGTATTCATGATCCCGTTAAATCCCACCCTTGAGAATTTCAGACGGGCTTTTGTGAGACTTGATTACTGGAGTACGCTCGGATATACGATGATATATATTATTTCTCTTACATTGATACAGATACTTATTTGTTCAATGGTGGGCTATGGGTTTTCAAGATTTGATTTCCCATTTAAAAAACTCCTGTTCGGCTGTGTAATAGTAACAATCGTGTTGCCTGCACATGTAATCATGCTTCCCATATATCAGCATTTCAGGATGTGGGATGTTTTCGGAATTATCCGGTCAATCAGGGGTGAGCCGATAAACCTGCTTTCACAGCAAACACCGATGTACCTGATGACTATATTAGGCACAGGTCTCAGATCGGGTCTGTACATATATATCTTCCGGCAGTTTTTCAGGGGCCTGCCAAAGGAAATTGAAGAAGCCGCCCTGATAGACGGGGCCGGAACATGGCATACATATTTCAGAATAATGCTCAGGAATGCCATGCCCGCGGCTATCTCGGTGGCAGTATTCTCGATGGTATGGCAGTACAATGATATGTTCTATGCAAGGCTGTTTTCAATTCCAACAAGTAAAAACCTGACTTTCAGGTTATCAACCATCCAGGCGACGATAGAGTTCGTGGACCAGATCAAGGATCCGATGATATCACAGCTTGCGGTGTACGCCGGTATAACGCTTGTTTTACTGCCCATACTTATTATCTATTTCGTACTGCAAAAATATTTCGTAGAGGGTATAGAAAGAAGCGGTATTGTCGGATAAAACGGGCTTTATGCCTGTACATATATAAAATATTATGATTGGAGGGGTTTTTGTGAAACAGACTGGCAAAAAGATCATTGCAGCATTGTTGATTCTTACCATGGTCCTGGCATTTACGGCATGCGGCGGCGGATATCAGGGCCGGGATCAAACAGCATCGGGCGGTAAGTCCACAGACCAGGGAACATCAACGGATACCGGTAAAACCGACACAAAACCGACAGAAAAACCCGAGCCGACCAAAGCAGCAGAGGAAAATGACCAGTATCCGGCATTTGATCTGGGAGGAAGGACAATAAAGGTCGGTATATGGTGGGATTACTACTACACCAGTGAGCATGACGCCATTGAGGATGATCCCGGTTTAAGCAACGTTGTAACCGCCCAGATGAAACTGGACAATGTCAGGAGGATAGAGGAGAAATACAACTGCAGGATTGTCTATGTAAACCTTGGCTGGGACGGTGTAATTGAAAGCATTAACAGATCAATTGCAGCAGGTACCCCGGAATGCGATATCTACCTGACAGACCTCCAGTTCGGAATCCCTGCGGTAGCAAACGGTCTGGCTCAAAAGCTGGAAGATATAGTTCCCGGGTATACGGATATGTTTGACAAGCAGATAATCCTTAAGCCCATGGACAGTTCGACATTAGGCGGTACATACCTGTTTACCGAACAGGGATTGCCGCAGAACGGCATATACCTGGGTTACAACTGGACAATGATGGAAGAACTCGGCTTTGAAGATCCGCAGGAACTTTACAGGAAAGGACAGTGGACATGGGAGAAGTTCAGGGAATATGCAGCAGCGGGTACCAGGGACACGAACAACGACGGAACAGTTGATATTTATGGATTTGGCGGAATATTCACCGATCTTGTCAACGGGTTGGTTATGAACAACGGCGGATCAATAGCTGCCGGAAAGAACGAGGGAATCAGCTCGAAAGCTACCGTTGAAGCTCTTGAGTTAATCAACCAGCTGTATAATGTAGACCTTTCGGCAAGGCCATGGAATGCTGACGACTGGAACGATAACCTGCTTGCGTGGTCCGATGGCAAGGTTATGATGTGGACTGCACAGGCCTGGGCATTGAAACAGGAAGTTGATGCAGCTATCAGCGAAGGTTCTGAACTGCCGTTTGAATACAGGATTGTGCCTTATCCGGCCGGACCAAGCGGAGATAAGAAAATTTACAGTCCTGTATCAGGCAACTGGTATATGATTCCTGTGGGGGTAAAGGAACCGGGCAAGGTATTCCAGGTATTCGAGGAATTCATGAACTGGCATAAGGGAGATACATCCCTGAGGGATGATCCTACATGGTTTGAAAGCTGTTTCATGAGAATGGAAGATGTTGAAATGGCATACGAATGCGGCAGGAATCTCAAGCTGGATCTTTGGCTGAGCCTTCCTGGCTTTGATTTTGGTGAAAGTATCTGGTGGCCCGTTGTTGTAAACAAGACCAGCACTGTATCACAGGCTGTTGAAGCTGCCAAACCCGTACTCCAGGATGCACTTGATGCTTTCTGGTCGAAATAGGATTCAGACATGGCCAGTAACAGACTAAAACATTTAAATAACTGCTGAAACAGTCGAGCAGGTTGCAATGCTTAATGTCGCGGTTTTACAGCATTGCAACCTGTTCAGAATACATGGTAAGGCTAACTCCGTAAAGCCGGCCAGCCTTACTGTTTGGAGGTATATGTATATGTACAGGAGCCTGATAAAAGTTATATCCATATTCATAATACCCGTTTTACTGGCCGGCTGCAATACCAATGACAAAACTTCGATCGAAGATATTCCATCATTCAAACTCCTGATAGAAGCAGAAGATGCAGCCGTTACAACCGGTAATGTGAGAGTGGAAAACACGCACAGGGGTTTTTCGGGAACAGGTTATTTAACAGGTATTGAAAATGAAGGTGACACGGTTTCCTTTACCGTTGACATTCCCGAAAGCGGGTTTTATAACCTGAATTTTATCAGTTCAAGTTATGGAGGGTACAAGGAAAATTACATATATATCAATGAAGAACAGGCAGGAATCATAAAAACCGACGGGGACGATTTCCATGACTCGGTGCTGAAAAGAGTGTATTTGTCTGAAGGGACACAGGAGATAAAAGTGAAAAAATTCTGGGGGTGGATACGTCTGGATGCTTTGGAAATAACGGCTTCTCCTCCGCTTGACGAGTCTGTCTACGAAGTATCTGCCGAACTTGCGGACCCCAGGGCAACGGAAAGCGCCAAAAGGCTGATGCAGTATCTGGCCGATATGTACGGCAGGTATATAATATCCGGGCAATACAGCGACAGGGGCATCAGCGGCCCGGAGTTCAGGGCCATAAAAGAGGCAACGGGAAAATACCCTGCAATCCTGGGCCTTGATTTTATTGAAAACACCCCGTCAAGGGCAGCCCATGGTTCTGTGGGAAATAGCGTAGCGTATGCGATTGAGTTCGCTGAAAAAGGCGGAATTGTAACTTTTTGCTGGCACTGGAACGCACCCGAACCATACCTGTACAATACTTCTGATATTCCCTGGTGGAAGGGGTTTTATACCGAAGGTACGAGTATAGATCTGAAAGCGATTATGGATGGCGAGGATCCGGTAGGGTATGACCTGTTGTTACGGGATATTGATGTTATTGCCGAACAGTTGAAACGACTGCAGGAGGCTGATGTGCCTGTTTTGTGGAGACCTCTGCACGAAGCAGCCGGCGGTTGGTTCTGGTGGGGTGCATCAGGCCCGGAACCCTACATCAGGTTGTACAAACTGCTTTTTGACCGGCTGACCAACACGCATGACATTCATAACCTGATTTGGGTATGGAACGGCCAGGATCCAGAGTGGTATCCCGGGGACGAGTATGTTGACGTTATTGGTATTGATATCTATCCGGGAGAAAGGGTGTACAGTTCGCAGGCGGCTAAATTCAATGAGATCCTGGAATGGACGGGTAAGAATAAAATTATTGCGTTAACCGAAAACGGGTGTTTATTCGATCCTGATTTGGCTTTTCGGGACAAGACCATATGGTCATATTTCGGGACATGGAGCGGAGAATTCATTGTCCTGAATAAAACATATACTCTGTCAGAGAAATACAATGAAAGGCATATGATTGACAAGGTGTATAACCATGACAATGTAATTACTCTGGACGAGTTGCCGGATTTAAAGACATACAGCAGCAATTAGAGGAGGATTTGCAATGAGTAAAGTGAAAATGTTTACCGATAATCTGCCCAATATTCCCTGGCAGGATAAGCCTGAAGGATTTAACGGACCGGTATGGAGATATTCTGAAAATCCGATCACGGGAAGAAATCCATCGCCTGGAATAGCAAGAATTTTTAACAGTGCGGTAGTTCCCTATAACGGAGAGTTTGTCGGAGTCTTCCGGGGAGAGCAGCTTGACGGAATATCCCATTTGTATCTTGGTTTCAGCAGGGACGGAATAAAATGGGAATTTGAAAATGAAAAGATCAAATTTGTCAATGAAAATGGAGAACCGTTCATGCCAGGGTATGCATATGACCCGAGGCTGATAAAAATTGAAGATACATACTACATCATATGGTGCACCGATTTTTGGGGAGCGGCCCTGGGCCTGGCAAGGACCAAAGACTTCAGGTATTTTGTAAGGATGGAAAACCCGTGCATGCCGTTTAACAGGAACGGTGTGCTGTTCCCAAGGAAGATAAATGGTAATTATGTAATGTTGTCAAGACCTAGTGATAACGGACACACCCCATTTGGAGACATATTCCTGAGCGAAAGCCCTGATTTGGTATACTGGGGCAGGCACAGGCATGTTATGTCAAGGGGCAGGCAGTGGTGGCAGTCACTGAAAATCGGAAGCGGAGCTGCACCCATAGAAACCAGTGAAGGCTGGCTGCTGTTCTACCATGGCGTAGTTGGCACGTGCAGCGGCTATGTTTACAGCATGGGTGCATGCATACTGGATATAGACAATCCATCAATAGTAAAATACAGGGCCGGCAGCTATGTGCTGACTCCTGAAGAGTGGTACGAGGAAAGAGGATTTGTTCCCAATGTGGTATTTCCTTGTGCTACGCTGAATGATGCTGCTACAGGGAGGATTGCCATTTACTACGGTGCAGCGGACAGTTACGTGGCACTCGCGTTTACCACGGTGGATGAAATTGTTGATTTTATCAAGGAACATAATGCGCTTACAGATGATGACAGAAGCATTGGAATATAGCACATCAATGAACAACTGCCCGCGGAGTCGGTTTGTATCCGCTTTCCGGGCAGTTTTTTCATCTCTTTACCTTTCCTGAAACTTCTTTCTGTAAATATCGTTATATATTATATATTGAACAGATTATCTTGGTTAAGGCTTAATGCCCAATATCAGTCAGTCGGTTGCGCTGATACAGGTTATTGCATGGCAAGGCTGCTGATGAATATCTTTTTAAATTTGGTGGTAAAGATATCGTGCGAATGCTCGGAAGCAGACGCTTCGTTTGCAAGAGCTGCGCGGTTCAGCTCGGGCAAGCCAAAACTCGCAGAAATGCTAAAAATAAATAAAGTATGAAGCATTTTTGCTCCGTTGGCTTGCTAATCCTCGCTCTGACTACGAGGCTCTACGCTGCACTCCGCTAAAATCTTCTTCGCATTGCACGATATCTTTTGTAAACCGTCAGCGCGGCACTTACATCAGCACCGGCCGGGATGAATTATTTTGTGTTATGTGATAAAATGGAAAGGATGCAGGTCATTTACTTCGTTGCATTATATATCGAAAAATAAATGATTAATACAGGGCAGAGATGCAGACATGTATAAATCAGAATTGGGCAGCAATGCGGAGATAAAACTTAATACCGGTTTAAAAAGTATACTTGGAATTGATATCGGTTCTACAACCGCCAAAATTGTTCTGGTTCAGAACGGCAAAATTACATACAGTAAGTATGAAAGGCATTTTTCACAGGTTCGGAATAAAACCCGTGACATGGTGCTTGAAATAGAACCAATTATTCGTAACGAGCAAATTTTTATTGCTCTTTCGGGATCTGCCGGACTTGGTCTTGCAGACGATACCGGTTTGCCTTTTGTCCAGGAAGTATTTGCAACAGGCGAACTGATAAAACAGCTTCAGCCCGATACTTCAGTTGTAATAGAACTCGGTGGTGAGGATGCGAAAATAATTTTCTTTGACGGCTTCATGGAGCAGCGGATGAACGGGGCCTGTGCCGGCGGTACCGGTGCATTTATAGACCAGATGGCAACGTTAATGAATCTGTCAATAGATGAACTGGACAAGCTCAGCCTCCGGAGCACAAAGATTTATCCAATAGCCTCAAGATGCGGTGTTTTCGCAAAGTCGGATATCCAGCCCCTGCTGAACCAGGGCGCAAATAAGGCAGATATAGCTGCAGGTATTTTCCAGGCAGTGGTGGACCAGACAATTACAGGTCTTGCCCAGGGGCGCAGGATACGGGGCAAAGTCATGTTTCTCGGCGGACCGGTTTACTATTGCAGGGGCCTTAGAAAGAGGTTTGTTGAAACACTGAAACTGGATGAAAACAGTGCTGTTTTCCCCGAATACGGACGGTTTGCCGTTGCGATGGGAGCTGCATTATATGCTTCAAAACAGAAGGACGGCATATGCTGTTCAGAATTGATTGACAGGCTGGAGAAATGCACCTCGAAGAAACAGGCTGCGGTATGCCTGAAACCCCTATTTGAGAACAAGGAGAGTTACGAGAAGTTCAGGGAACGGCATCAGAAGGCAACAGTGGAAACTCTTGATATTGCAGAATACAGCGGAGACGCTTACCTTGGCATTGACTGCGGCAGTACTACAACAAAAGTTGTATTGATATCGGGCGACAAAAAACTTCTTTATTCATATTACAGCTCGAACATGGGAAACCCGGTGGATGTGGTAAAGGAACAGTTAATGAACATTCGCCGGCTTTGCGGTACGCGCATAAAAATAAAGGGTTCGGCAGTAACAGGATATGGTGAGGACCTCATCAGGCACGCGTTTCATATTGATGCAGGCCTGGTGGAAACCATGGCCCATTTCACCGCGGCAAGGCATTTCCAGCCCGACGTTGATTTCATACTTGATATAGGCGGGCAGGATATTAAATGCTTTAAAATACATAACAAGACAATAGACAGTGTCATGCTGAATGAGGCATGTTCCTCGGGGTGCGGCTCGTTTATCGAAACCTTTGCAAAATCAATGGGTTATGAAGTGGAAGAGTTCTCTATGCTCGGGCTTAAGTCAAAGGCACCCGTCGACCTTGGAACCAGGTGTACCGTTTTTATGAATTCTTCGGTGAAACAGGCCCAAAAAGACGGTGCGGACATATCGGACATTTCTGCAGGCCTTTCAATGAGTGTTGTTAAGAATGCTTTGTATAAAGTTATTCGTGCGGGTTCGGCTGATGAAATCGGCAGGAATATAGTCGTACAGGGTGGTACATTCCTGAATGATGCTGTGCTCAGGAGTTTTGAACTTGAAATTGGAAGAGAAGTTATAAGGCCGCAGATTGCAGAACTGATGGGAGCATTTGGAGCAGCCCTTTACGCAATGTCGCTCCGGCTTGATAAGTCGTCGGTTCTTTCTGAAGAAGAACTGAAAAACTTCACACATAGCTCCAAAGCTGCAGTTTGCAGCGGATGCGGGAATAAGTGCCACCTTACCGTGAACATTTTTTCAGGAAAGGAAAAGTATGTATCAGGGAATAAATGCGAAAGGGTTTCGGGAACGGATAAAACGAAAACTGAAGATGTTCCGAACCTGCATGAGTTCAAGCGCAGCAGGATAAAGAATCTGAAAGAGGGCGAAAACATCCGCGGAACAATCGGTATGCCGCTCGCCCTTGGAATGTATGAGCTTGCCCCTTTCTGGCATACGATTTTTATAAGACTTGGTTTCAGGGTGTTATTCTCGGGTTTTTCAAGCAGAGAGCTGTATACAAGGGGACATGACAGCATTCCCTCTGATACCGTGTGCTATCCTGCGAAACTGATGCACGGGCATATTGAAACACTGCTTGAAAAGAAAACCGATTATATATTCTATCCATGCCTTACATATAATTTTGATGAAAAAACGGCTGACAATCACTACAACTGCCCGGTTGTTGCGTATTATTCCGAGGTCCTGAACGGGAACATGGAATCGCTGAAGAGTACCGAGTTCCTTTTTCCGTACCTGAATATCAACAATCGCAGGGAACTGGCAAAAGAGATATATTCGCTTCTTAAGCCAAAACACCGGGATCTGACTCAGAGAGAAGTGAAGAAGGCTGTTGACGATGGCTATGAAGAATACAGGAAATGGATGGAGGAATTACGGCAGGAAGGAAGGCGCGCAATTGAATATGCAAGGGCAAACAAAAAAAGAATCCTGCTCCTTGCCGGAAGGCCATACCACATCGATCCCGAGGTAGGCCACGGAATAGACAAACTGGCTGTTTCCCTCGGCTTTGTTGTAATAACCGAAGACAGCATAAGTGACATTATGAAGCCTGAAAACGTAGGTGTCCTGAATCAGTGGACATACCATGCAAGGTTGTATAATGCCGCTGAATATGCAGGCCATAACGATGATGTCGAACTGGTGCAGCTTGTTTCGTTCGGCTGCGGCCTTGACGCCATTACATCCGACGAGGTCCGGGATATCCTGGAAAAGCACGGGAAGATTTATACCCAGGTTAAAATTGACGAAATATCCAATCCGGGTGCAGTTAAAATAAGGCTAAGGAGCCTGTTGGGGGCATTGGAGGAAAGGGAGAGGCAGAATGGCTGAAAATAGGGGTACGGTTCTCTTTACAAAAAACATGAAAAAGGATTATACCATTCTGGCTCCTTCAATGCTGCCTCTTCATTTCAGAATGCTTGAGGGAGTACTGAATTCTTTCGGATACCGCGTCAGGGTATTGGAAACGTCGGGTAAGCATATAATTGATAAAGGCCTTAAATATGTGCATAACGATACCTGTTATCCGGCTCTTATCGTGATTGGACAGCTTTTGGATGCCCTTGAAAGCGGGAAATATGATCCTGGCAAAACCGCGCTTTTGCTTACTCAAACCGGGGGAGGATGCAGGGCGTCGAACTATGTGTCACTGCTCAGAAAAGCCGTTGCAAAGGCAGGATACGGGCAAATACCCGTAATACCATTGAGTTTTGCAAATCTGGAACGGCATCCCGGTTTTAAACTTACAGTGCCGATGGTTCACCGGATGCTTTATGCGGTATTGTACGGGGATTTGCTAATGACTCTTAAGAACCAGTGCAAACCATATGAGATAAACAGGGGTGAAAGCGAAGCCCTGGCCAGTAGCTGGGCTGAAAGGCTTTCAAGGGAGCTGGGCAGGAAAAACAGGATCAGCTACAGGAAAATCAGGGAAAACTATAAGAGTATAGTTAAGGATTTTTCGAAAATATCCCGAACTGATGAAAGAAAAATAAGGATTGGCATTGTAGGGGAGATTTATGTCAAGTTTTCACCGATAGGAAACAACAACTTAGAGGATTTCCTTATATCAGAGGGCGCAGAGCCTGTTCTGCCGGGTCTTTTGGATTTTTGCCTGTACTGCGTCTACAATGGTATTGTTGATGCTGAACTTTATGGTATCCGGCGCCTTAAGGCATTTTTCTGCAAGATACTTTACAGGTTTTTGATTAAAAAGCAAAAGGATTTGATATGCAGTATTACAGAAAACAGCAATTTCAGGCCCATGGGATATTTTGAAGTAACCAGGATCTTGCCCGAAGGCATAATCGGACTTGGAACAAAAATGGGCGAAGGATGGCTCCTCACGGCCGAAATGCTTGAGTTTGCAAGTCAGGGAGTCCATGGCATAATCTGCACCCAGCCCTTTGGCTGCCTGCCCAACCATATTGCGGGCAAGGGGATGATGAACCCGGTCCAGAAAAGGCACCCTGATATAAACATAGTGGCTTTGGACTACGATCCGGGTACGTCCCGGATAAACCAGGAAAACAGGATAAAGCTGATGCTGTCTGACGCGAAAAGCAGGGCAGGTTGCAATTAAATTGGGATAGGCTAAAATAGAAATATGGTGGAATTTATCTGTCGCAAAAATGAAAGGGGATGTTATTTTGGATAAGGTACTGGAGGCAGCAAGACTTATAAAGGAGTCGGAAAGCGTTGTTGTTATTACGGGTGCAGGCGCTTCAACCGAAAGCGGTATTCCTGATTTCAGGTCAAACATAGTACAGCCGAAAAACAGGAAAAAATACGATTATCCTTCCGAAGTTCTTCTTAGCCACAGTTTCTTTATCAGCAATACCGAAACCTTTTATGACTATTACATGAACAACCTGATATACAGGGACGCAAAACCGAATGACTGTCATAAGTCCCTTGCTGAAATGGAAAAGTACTGCAATGTCCTTGCGGTTATAACGCAGAATATAGACGGGTTGCACCAGGAGGCAGGCTCCTCGAATGTTATCGAGCTCCACGGCACAACCAGGAGATATTTCTGCATGAAGTGCAGAAAGCAATTCTCCCTTGATGATTTTAAAGAAAATCAGCATGTGCCGAAATGCGACAAATGCGGCGGAATTATCAAGCCCGATGTTGTTCTGTATGAAGAGCCGCTGAACGATAGGTATCTTACAATGGCTGCCAACCTGGTGATGAAAGCCGATGTGCTGCTTGTTATAGGCACAAGCCTTGTAGTTTACCCTGCAGCAGGTTTACTGAATTATTACAGGGGAAATAAGCTGCTCATTGTAAACCTTGGCACTACGCCTTTCGACAGCAGGGCAAGGATAGTGATACATGAAAGCTGCGGTTCTGTAATGAAAAGAATCCTGGACGGCTTAAAATCATGAATTTCCCTGTTTAATTCGTTATACCGCGTTCATTCATGGCGTGGATATGTTAAGCTGTAACTTTTCATAATTTTAACATGCATCGGTCTTATTAACGGCAGGACCGGCTTTTTCAACTGAAGATAATACCCGGTATCGGGCTGCAAAACTGAAAAAACATTTACTGTACCGGCCCGGGCAAAGTATAATTAAGGGGAACGGAAGAAGTTTCCCGAATTCTCCATACACCGCGTAAAGTTAATTTGAAAGGCAAAGGGCGATTATAATGCATGATATTAAACAGAGAAGCTCATCCGAACGCCTGTTATGGGCCCAGTTTGACACCCTCCAGCTTGGTTCGGGATGGGATGAAAAAGACATTTCAAAGCCGCAGGTTTTAATCGAGGATGTATACGGTGACAGCCATCCCGGAAGCACCCATTTGAACAAACTGACCGAACAGGCAAAGTACGGGGTTATTGAGGAAGGCGGGTTCGCCGCCAATTTCCATGCCACCGATGTCTGCGACGGATGTGCACAGGGCCATAACGGAATGAATATGATTTTGGCTTCGAGGGAAGCAATATGTGACATGGTTGAAGTACACGGCAGCGTAATCCCGTGGGACGGCATAATCCTTACATCATCCTGCGACAAGTCGGTGCCTGCTAATCTGAAAGCTGCCGCAAGGCTTGATATCCCGGCGATTTTCATACCCGGCGGAAGCATGCGGCCGGGACCAAACATGACCACATCCCTTGGAAATGGTGATATTTCCTTAAGGCAAAGGAAAGGGGAGATTTCCGGGCAGGAAATCAGGGACTATAAACTTACGGGATGCCCGTCAGAAGGAGCCTGTTCTTTCCTTGGAACGGCAAGCACAATGCAGTGCATGGCAGAAGCGTTGGGCATGGCCCTTCCGGGAAGTGCACTGGTACCTGCGACGATGAGGGATATCCTGTCCTTTTCCCGAAACTCGGGCAGAAAAATCATGGAACTTATAAAGAGGAATATTACCCCGTCGAAAATCATGACCAGGGAGGCATTTATCAACGCGATAGTAATTCACAGTGCCATAGGCGGTTCTACGAATGCGCTGATCCATTTGCCTTCCATTGCAAGAGAGCTGGGTATTATCCTAAAGCCCGAACTGTTTGATGAAATCAATCATAAAGTACCGCATATAGGAAACCTCAATCCGGGCGGCAGGCATCTTACAGAATCATTTTGGTTTGCAGGCGGAATTCCGATGGTGCAGCTGATGCTTAAGGATTTTCTGAACCTTGATGTATTAACTGTTACAGGCAAAACCCTTGGCGAAAATCTTGAGGACCTGCAAAGGGATAATTTCTTTGAAAGAAATCTTGGCTACCTGGCAAATTACGGCTTAAGGCGAGAGGATGTACTGGTACCTGTTGAAAAGGCTGCAGAAAAAGGTTCCATAGCAATCCTTAAAGGGAACCTGGCACCCAAAGGCGCGGTTGTCAAATACTCAGCATGCGCTGAAAACATGAGAAGGCATAAAGGTATCGCAAGGGTATACAACTCTGAGGAAGATGCTTATAATGCAGTTGTAAACGGAGATATAAATCCCGGGGAGATTATCGTTATCAGGTACGAAGGGCCGAGAGGCAGCGGAATGCCCGAAATGCTGATGACCACCGAGGCAATAGTTTGCGACAGGAGGCTTAATGGTACCGTTTCACTTGTCACCGACGGCAGGTTCTCGGGTGCAACGCGCGGGGCCGCAATAGGCCATGTATCGCCCGAAGCTGCAGCGGGCGGGCCGATAGCCTTTATTGAAACAGGGGATATTATCGAATATGATATAGCGAAAAGGACGCTGAATGTAGTCGGAATCAACGGAAAAGAAGCAACTGCGGAGGAAATAGACAGGGTATTCGCAGAACGAAGAAAAAAGAACGGCATCATACCGCGTCCGCCAAGGAAAGGGCTGTTTAAACGGTATACCGAATCAGCGCTTTCCGCGATGGATGGGGCAGGGTATTAGCAAGGAGAGTGGAAACGGATATGAAAGGAAGTTATATAACCCCGGCTGTTACTGCTTTTGACAGTGAAGGCAACCTTGACTTTTACGCATTGAAATGCGTTTATGATCACCTTGTAAATAACGGAATTAAGGAAATCCTTATTCTTGGCAGCATAGGAGAGTTTTTTGCACTGTCCTGCGACAAAAAGAAGGATTTAATCAAATTTGCCGTAAGGTACATAAACAACAGGGCAAAAGTTATAGTCGGCACTGCCGGAGTAAATATAACCGAAACCATTGAACTTACAAGATATGCATTTGAACAGGGCGCTGATGCGGTTATTGTAATTTCACCCTATTACTTCAGTTTCAATGACAGCAGTGTTGAAGAGTATTATGACATCGTGGCAAGGCAGTGCCCGGGAGACCTGTACCTGTACAACTTTCCTGACAGGACGGGTCATGATCTTTCCCCTGGTGTTATGCTGAGGCTTGCAAGAAAACATAAAAACATAGTCGGGTGCAAGGACACACTTGCCGGGATGGATCATACGAGGGAACTGATAAAACTAATTAAGCCTGAGTTTCCCGGGTTTAAAATATACTCAGGTTTTGATGACAACTTTGCTCATAATGTTTTATCGGGCGGGGACGGCTGTATTGCCGGGTTGTCGAATGTGTTTCCCGGACTGTGCAGCAGCTGGGTTGAAGCTGTTGAAAAAAATGGCATGGAGAAAGTGTCGGAGATACAGAAGACCGTAGATATACTGATGGGTATTTACAGTGTAGGTAAACCCTTTGTGCCGTATATCAAGAAAGCTATGAACATTATAGGTCTGCCCGTGAAAGAATACTGTACGCCTCCAATGCCGAAGGTTACAGACAGTGAAGCAGAACAAATAAGAAATATACTGGAAAAGGCCGGTATGTTGAATTGAAACGCAGAATGAAGGGTGATTGAATGTTTGAAATGAAGGAAATAAAGACCGGGAATAAAAATGAATTATATAAACAGATAAACGGTTATCTTACTGCATTGATAAGCGAAGAACCAGACTGGCTTGCAGGCATATCAAACGCCTGTGCCCTTTTGAACCAGGCCCTTCCGGACATAAACTGGGCGGGTTTTTACCTGTATAAAAATAATGAACTGGTCCTGGGGCCTTTCCAGGGTAAACCGGCATGCGTCAGGATACCCATCGGCAAAGGCGTGTGCGGAACAGCTGCTGCAAAAAGGGAGGTCCAGGTAGTGGAGGATGTGGAGCTGTTCCCGGGGCATATCGCATGCGATAGTGCATCAAGGTCTGAAATAGTGGTACCAATAATAAAAAATGAAAGGCTTATAGGTGTCCTTGATATAGACAGTCCTGTAAAATCCCGCTTTGATGAACTGGATGCTAAAGGGCTGTCGGATTTTACGGGTATATTGAACAGGTACCTCGATTGGCCTGAGTTTTTCGTGTAAAGGATCAGTATCCGTTTTTTGAAGCCCTGATCCAAAGGAGTTTAACCATACCCCAGCCTATCAGGGCGTAAATTGCCATTGCAACTATTGTTGCAGGGTCGAATACCGATCTTGCTGCAAGGCCTCTTGTTGATACCGGGTTGAAAATACCCGAAAAAGGAGCAATAAATATACCCGTTATCGCGTATAAAAAGGCTGTGAAACCGCTTCTTGGATTGGCACCGAGCAGCATGAACAGGAATCTCAGTCCAAGAAGGGTTTCTATCAGTCCAAGTACATAGTAAATTATGTTTTTCGCCCTGACAAACCATACCGGTGTGTCATGATCAATAACCGCATCACCGGAACTATGCCTTGTAATATGAATTACATTGTCTGTTCTTTCATGTAAGGATTCTTTTTCCTGGGCCATAAGCACTTCTCCTGTTTACGACAGTCTGTTTGTTATTTAGTATTATCGAAAAAAAGTTTTATATTCATGCATTTATCTCGGGTTGCAGTGATGAGTTCCGCACAATAAGGCAGGGCATACATATAATATTATGTAATTTACTTTTAGGAGGTTTATGATGCGGGATTATTATCGAATGCCGTTATATACGCCCGGGTATGGATACAACAGTATGCATGTGCCATACAGGGCGGGAATGCAGTATCAGACTGTTCAGCAGCCTATACCGGCTCAACAGCAGCCACGGAGGGTTATCCGAGGGTTTGCGCCATATACATACCCTCTGAATTACAGGGATGCCTTGGAGTTAATTCGTGACGCTGTTAGAGGTGAAGCGGAAGACAGGGCGTTTTATGAATATCTTATTGAAAATGCACCGGATGAAAAGGCAAAGGAAATTATCAGGGGAATACGTGATGATGAAATCAATCACTTTTTTCTGTTCGGCCAGGTATACTATGTACTGACAGGTCAGACAATTCCGGCACAGGATGAAGAAGAATTTGAAAAACCTGATTCGTACTGCGCAGGATTGGCAAGTGCCATAACTGGAGAGCAGGAAGCAGTCAAAAGATACAGGCGAATTCTTTATGCACTTTCAGACAGAGTATTGATTAATGTATTAACTGATATAATAACCGATGAGATAAGACATGGAATTCTGTATAATTATTTATATTCAAGGGCCAAATGCGAGGTATAAAGAATTTTTTGGCGAATGCAAGTTACTGTTCAGCAACTTGCATCTTTTTTATTTTTATGCCGATTAAAATATAATTTGGTATCAATGATCGGTTTTATGTCAAACACATATATAAGTAAAATGTTTGGATAACCATATCCGTGTCAAAAAATGATGCCATGTATAATAATGAAGTCTATGCAATAATAAATTTCATAAAACTATTGACATTGCATATATATCTGTATACAATAATTCAATAATATCAGCCTGCAAAGTATCATATTACAGGCAACCGGCAGTGAACAGCATCAGTTTCATGCTGCATGTTCAGAATGAGGACAGGTTGTAAGGAGGATTAGGGATGAACTTTGGAATTACAAAAGACCAGCTGGAGCAATACTATGAAAGATCATCGCAGATTATTGACAAGGACAGTTATTACAGTCCTGATTTATATACAAAATATAATGTAAAAAGGGGCCTTAGAAACGAAGACGGAACCGGTGTGGTGGTTGGGCTTACTGAAATTGGTGATGTTCATGCTTACACCTTTGAAAACGGAGTGAAAATTCCCCAGGAAGGAAGGCTTATATACAGGGGTATTGACGTATATGAGCTTGTGGATGCCTGCATGAAGGAAGACCGGTTTGGCTTTGAGGAATGCGCATACCTTCTGTTGTTTGGCGAACTGCCGAACCAGGAACAGTATGATGAATTTAAAAAGGTGCTTTCCTATCACAGGTGTCTGCCCGACGGTTTTGTACGCGATATTATAATGAAGGCGCCGAGCGTGAATATTATGAATAAGCTCGCAAGTACAATTCTTGTAGCTTATTCCTATGACCCGAACCCCGAGGATACAAGCGTAAAGAACCTCTTCAGGCAAAGTATGGAAATTATTGCCCGGATGCCTCTCTTAGCTGCATATGCATACCAGGCCAAATCACACTACCATAACGGCAACAGCCTTTTCATACATATGCCTAATCCTGAATTGTCAACCGCTGAAAACATGCTGCGCTTAAGCAGGCCTGATTGTTCATATACGCATCTTGAAGCATCCACTCTTGATATAGCGCTGATACTGCATGCTGAGCATGGCGGAGGCAATAATTCTACATTTACAAGCCATGTTGTTGCTTCTACCGGCACCGATATTTACTCATGCATTGCCGCAGCTCTGGGTTCCCTGAAAGGCCCGAAGCACGGCGGTGCGAATCTCAAGGTTATGGAAATGATGAATGAAATAAAACGCGAGGTCAAAAACTGGGACAGCGATTCACAGATAAGCGATTATCTTGCTAAAATACTGAAAAAAGGTGCTTATGACCAGAGCGGACTTATTTATGGTATCGGTCACGCTGTATATACATTGTCTGATCCAAGATGCGTGCTGTTGAAGAAAAAGGCCAGGGAGCTGGCAGAAGCGAAGGATCGCCTTGAAGAGTATGCACTGTATGAAAAAGTTGAAAAACTTGCCCCGGTCGTCTTTAACGAAGTGAAAAAGACAAACAAGCATATGTGCGCCAATGTGGACTTCTATTCGGGTTTTGTATATGATATGCTCAACATACCTACAGATTTGTACACACCGATTTTCGCCGTGGCGAGGGTTGTGGGACTGTGTGCCCATATAATTGAGGAACGGATAAACGGGGGCAGAATAATACGGCCGGCTTACCAGTATGTAAGGGAAAGGTCGAAGTATGTCCCGTTACATATGCGGAAATAATGATTTGCTTTAAACGGCAGCTGGAATTAAATTATAAGAAAGCAGGCAATGGCCTGCTTTTTTAGTTTTTATTGTCACCGAATCCATAAAACGAAATATTGCTTTACCCTTGATTTATGGTAAAATAAGTTTGTTATACTGTTGAGAATGTCAGTGTTCCGGAATGATTCAACATTCCGGGTGTTTTCTGAAAAAGAATTTTCGGGGTGGACGGCTTGTTTTTAAAAAGTATTGAACTACAGGGGTTTAAATCCTTTGCAGATAAAATAACCCTTAACTTCAACAAGGGGATAACAGCGGTAGTGGGACCCAACGGCAGCGGAAAAAGCAATATATCGGACGCGGTGCGCTGGGTTCTTGGTGAGCAAAGCGTAAAATCCCTTCGCGGCAGTAAAATGGAAGATGTAATTTTTGCAGGCACGCAGCACCGCAAGCCTGTAGGGTTTGCGCAGGTGTCACTGCTGATAGACAATTCAGACAGGGCATTGCCAATCGATTTTACCGAGGTTACAATAACAAGGCGGGTATACCGCTCCGGAGAGAGCGAGTATTTTATCAATAAAACCCCATGCCGTCTTAAAGACATAAACGAGCTTTTCCTGAACACGGGTGTCGGAAAGGAAGGATACTCGGTTATCGGGCAGGGCAGAATAGACGAAATTCTCAGTACCCGTCCGGAAGACAGGCGTGCTGTTTTTGAAGAAGCAGCAGGCATTATGAAATACAAGGTAAGAAAAAAGGAAGCAGAGCGAAAACTTGAAAGTACAAGGCAGAACCTGCTCAGAATCGAGGATATAATCCTTGAACTTGAATCTCAGCTCGAACCATTAAGGGAACAGGCTGAAAAGGCCAGAAGATTTATAGAACTGAGCAGTGAACTGAAGGAAATTGAGGTTGCTCTTTACCTGGACAGTATTGAAAAGAGCAGGGACAGGATTGAGGAAATAGAAAAACAGATTACCCGGGTTGAGAACGACATACGGGAAGAAAAAGCCCGAATGGAAGAAAAAATGCAGGAGAACCGGGGAAAAACCGAAAGACTCGACAGGCTGAAAAAGCGCATGGAGTCTCTCCGCGAAGAGATTATCGAGCTGGACAGGAATATAGATCAGCTTGATAACAAGATAAAAATTGATGAAGAAAAGATAAGCCATATAGAATCAAGTAATGCAGCTTCCAGCCAGGATATAGATGAGCTGAGGGAAAGAATAAGGATGCTGGAGGCCGATATTGAAAAAAGGAACAACAGGCTCTCGGTCCTGGATAAGGACAGGGCGAAGTACACGGAACTGCTTTACGGGGCAGAGGAAAAACTTTCTGAAATAATGTCGCGTCTTGATGAGAGCGAAAAAAGCATAGAGCTCATGAAACAGGAGGTTATGGACAAGCTGGATGCCTTGTCCGAATGCCGTACCAGGCATAACAGCCTTAAAAATGAGAAGGAGTCTTTCATAGCAAGGCTGAAGAAATTAGACACAGAGATAAACAGGATTATACTTGACCGGGATCATGAGAAGATGCAGCTTGAACAGGCTGAAAACGAGCTGCGCAGTCAAAAGGCCACGCTTGACGCAAAAAAGGAAGAAATAGACAGCGGTAAATCTGCACTTCAGAACCTGAAGGAAGAGCTGAATATGCTTCGCAAAGATCAAAACCGTTGTCTTTCCGAGCTTCAGGCCGTAAAATCCCGCAGCAAGGTATTAAAGGATATGGAAAACAGCCTTGAGGGATACAATCAAAGCGTAAAAGCCATCCTTAGAGCCTGCCGTGAAAAGGAGGGGTTCGGGAAAGGCATTTACGGGGCATTGGCACAGCTTATTAACGTGCGCGAAAATTTTGAAACCGCGATAGAAGTATCCCTTGGCCAGGCTCTTCAGAACATAGTCACCGAAGACGAATACACTGCAAAAAATGCAATAGAATATCTTAAGAAGAACCGCCTCGGCCGTGCTACGTTCCTGCCGGTTACCTCTGTAAAACCGCGGAGCCTGGATTCTGAAACCCTGGCAGGGCTTGAAAGGGAAAAAGGTTATCTGGGGCTTGCCTCCGACATGGTATACTGCGAACAGGGTTTCCGGGACATTATTCTCAATCTTCTGGGAAGGACTGTTGTAGTTGATAATATTGATAACGGCATTGGAATATCGAGGAAGTTCAAATACAGTTTCAGGGTAGTTACTGTTGACGGGGAAGTTTTGAATCCCGGCGGATCCATGACCGGCGGAAGCCAGCCGTCAAAATCAGCAAGCCTTTTGTCAAGAAACAGGATAATCAGGGAACTGGATGAAAAAATTAATACTTTGAACGACAAGTTCGATGAACTTGAAAATGCATGCTCTGAAAAAGCTGATTCTATCAGCAGAACAGAGGAAAAGCTGAATATTCTCCAGAAAGAGCATCATGACCTGGAACTTGTGGTATTACGCGAAGAACAAAGGGTTCTTTCAATACGGGATTCGATAGAAGAACTGAAAAACAGGCAGGATATGCTTTTACTGGAAAAGAACGAGCTTTCGGGCAGCATTGAATCGATAGACAGGGAAATCCTTTTTGAAAACGAACGTATAACCGAGATAGAGCAAAGAATAGCCGCTTTGAAGTCAAATATCGAGGAAAACCAGTTGAAGAGCAAAGAGGAACAGGCTGCAAGAGACGCTGTTCACCAGGACATTAACGATTACAAGGTATCGGTGAACTCCATACTCGAGAGCATGGATCAGACACGAGAAAGCATCAGGAAACTGAATGAGGAGAAAAGCCTTGTTGAAAACAGTATAAACAAAAGGCTTCAGGAACAGGTTAAAAACAGGGACCGCCTGGAAGGCCTGCAGTCTGAAATTGCGAGCTTAAAGGAGAAAATAAAGGAGCAGAACGAAATCAAGATAGGAAAGAATCTTCAGCTTGAAAGCCTGCAGTCTGAAATTTCAGCCCTGGAAGAGGAAGTTTCGGGAATGGTTGAAGTGGTCTCAACATATAACGAAACCATCCAGGCGCTGCAGGAGCAATACAACAGGCTTGAAGTCAGAAAAACAAAGATTGAAACAGAGCTTGAGGCAATACAGAACCGGCTGTGGGATGAGTATGAACTGACCTATGGGACGGCTTTGGAATATAAAAAAGAAATTTCCGGTCTCAGGCAGACCCAGGCGAGGATTAATGAACTGAAGGCTGAAATACGCGAAATGGGGCCTGTTAATGTTTCTGCAATAGAAGATTACAGCAAGACCAGGGAGAGACACGCGTTTCTTGTAAAACAGAGAGACGACCTTGTTGAATCGGAGGAGAAACTGAACCGTATAATCCGAGAAATGCTGTCAATAATGAAAAAGCAGTTTATGGAGGAGTTCCAGCGAATAAACCGGAATTTCAACGAGGTATTCAGGGAGCTGTTCGACGGGGGAAGAGCGGAAGTAGTGCTTGAAGATCCTGAAGATGTCCTTGAATGCGGCATTGAAATAATAGCCCAGCCTCCGGGGAAAAAACTGCAGAATATGCTGCTGCTTTCTGGCGGGGAAAGGGCAATGACGGCAATAGTGCTGCTTTTTGCAATACTGAAACTTCGTCCTGCCCCATTCTGCATTCTTGATGAGATAGAAGCAGCGCTCGATGATGCCAATGTATACAAGTTTGCCGATTATATCAAGAAATTCACCGATACAACGCAGTTTATAGTAATAACCCACAGGAAGGGAACAATGGAATGCTCGGATGCATTGTACGGAGTTACAATGCAGGAATACGGCGTGTCATCGGTAGTGTCGCTGAAACTCAGCGATGTAGAAAAGGCTGTATAGATGTTTTGAAGTGTATAATAATTTGGATATAAAAAGCTGAATGCTGTAAGCAACATTAAATATAAGCAAAGGAGTTAGGGCATTATGAGCTTTTTCGAAAAACTAAAGAACGGTCTGAAAAAAACAAGGGAGAGCATTACCCAGCGCGTTGATCAGCTTCTTGTTTCCCTGGGGAAGATAGATGAGGAACTGTTTGAAGAACTTGAGGAGATCCTGATAACTTCGGACGTAGGTGTTGACACTACATTAAAAATAATAGACAGCCTGAGGCAAAGGGTCAGGGCTGAAAAGGTGACCGATCCCAGGGAGGTTAAAAACCTGCTGAAGGAAGAGATTTCAAAAATACTTGAATCGGGCGATTCTGCCCTCAAACTTGAGACAAAACCTTCGGTAATTGTGGTGGTCGGTGTAAACGGTGTTGGAAAGACAACATCCATAGGGAAAATATGCAACATGCTGAAAATGCAGGGCAAAAAAGTCCTGATGGCAGCAGGCGATACTTTCAGGGCGGCTGCAATAGACCAGCTTGAAATATGGGCAAAACGGGCAGATGTCGATATTATCAAGCATTCGGAAGGCGCAGACCCGTCAGCGGTTATTTTCGATGCCATTCAGGCAGCCAAGGCAAGGGGCGTTGACGTGGTTGTATGTGATACAGCGGGGCGGCTGCACACGAAGAAAAACCTGATGGAAGAGCTTAAGAAAGTTTTCCGGATAATAAACAGGGAGCTTCCCGATGCAGATGTTGAAACTCTTCTTGTTCTTGATGCGACTACAGGCCAAAATGCCGTTTCCCAGGCACGGAATTTCACCGAGGCTACAGGCGTAACGGGCCTTGTTCTTACAAAACTTGACGGTACCGCAAAGGGCGGTATCATTGTGTCAATTAAGTCCGAGCTTGATATACCGGTTAAATTCATCGGTGTGGGCGAAAAAATAGATGATCTGCAGCCTTTTAATCCAAGGGATTTTGCAGATGCACTGTTCAGTTAACCGCCTGATTCGTCTTTTTATGTGTGGATATAGTGCAATGCAGGGAAACTTCTTTTTATAAGCATTTTTACGGGTTTCGGCCTGCCGGGCTGATACTTGCCAGCCCTTGCAAACGCAGCGACTGTTTCCGGGCATTGCACGATAGCATTGTAATCAATGCACCGAAACAAGAAAGCATAACGATAACTGCTTGACATTTAAAAAATAATTATATAGAATAGATAAAATTTAAAACAGAAACCAGGCTGTTATAAATGAGCGTTATTGTATGAAATAGCATGAAAAGGAGGAATTGGGATGGCAATTATATACCCTGAGGTATCAAGAACTTTCAGCGAATTTTTGCTGCTGCCGAATTTAACAACCAAAGACTGCGCCCCCGTAAACATCGACCTTACAACACCACTGGTCAAACACTCAAAGGATAAGGAGCCTGCACTAAAACTGAACATACCGATTGTCAGTGCGATAATGCAGTCGGTGTCGAACGATACGCTTGCCATTGCTTTGGCAAGATGCGGCGGCCTTTCGTTTATATATGCTTCACAGACAATCGAAAACCAGGCTGAAATGGTCAGAAAGGTAAAAAAACACAAGTCGGGTTTTGTTGTCAGTGATTCAAACGTATCAGTCAATCAAACGCTCAGAGACGTACTTGCAATAAAGGAAAGAACAGGCCACTCAACAATTGCGGTAACCGATGACGGAACTGCAAACGGGAAACTCTTAGGTATCATTACAAGCAGGGATTACCGCTTGAGCCGCGATCCGCTGGATAAAAAAGTGGAAGATTTCATGACGCCCTTCAAGGATCTTATTGTAGGGAAACTTGGAATTACCCTCAGCGAAGCCAACGATATAATCTGGGAACATAAACTGAACAGCCTTCCTATAATAGATGATGAACAAAGGCTGCACTACCTTGTTTTCAGAAAAGACTATGACGATCATAAAGCCAATCCCGAACAGCTGCTTGACTCGAAAAAAAGGCTCATGGTGGGCGCGGGTATAAATACCTGGGACTACAAGGAAAGAGTCCCGGAACTGATAAATGCCGAAGCAGACATACTCTGCGTGGATTCATCCGATGGATTCACCGAGTACCAGAGAGATACACTCCGTTATATAAAGAAAAACTTCCCGCACATAAAAGTCGGAGGCGGAAACGTTGTAGACAGGGAAGGTTTTATGTACCTTGTTGAATCGGGTGCTGACTTCGTAAAGGTTGGTATCGGCGGAGGTTCTATTTGTATTACGAGGGAACAGAAAGGTATAGGCCGCGGGCAGGCAAGCGCCGTTATTGAAGTGGCAAAAGCGCGTGACGAGTACTTTGAAAAAACCGGCGTTTATATTCCGATTTGCTCTGATGGCGGTATTGTTCACGATTATCATATAGTACTGGCTTTGGCAATGGGCGCTGATTTTGTTATGATGGGCCGGTATTTTGCAAGGTTTGATGAAAGCCCGAATAAAAAGGTAAAACGCGGAAACAGCTATGTAAAGGAATACTGGGGCGAAGGCTCAAACAGGGCAAGGAACTGGCAGAGATATGATTTGGGTGAAAGCACAAACCTCAAGTTTGAGGAGGGAGTGGACAGTTATGTGCCATACGCCGGAAAACTGAAGGATAACCTGGACATAACTCTTTCGAAGATACGCTCTACAATGTCAAGCTGCGGCGCAAAATCTATAAGAGAACTGCAGAAAACAGCTCGCCTCACAATTGTTTCGTCCACAAGCCTCATAGAAGGCGGAGCGCATGACGTAATTCTGAAGGAAAGCGAGTATTAATATCAGTAAGGTATAATAAATAATACAAAAGGGTTGTCCGAACTGGTGTTATATAATAAGGACAACTCTGCATTCATCCAAAAAGATGGCTGTTATCTTTTCAGGATAGCAGCCGTTTATTATTTTATTACGCGATAAATACGTTTCAGTTCCGGCCACGAAGGGCAAAATTAAGGGCAATGCAAATCCTTGCACCCTAAACAGACGGCATTATCCGGATATTTTGCGTAAGGTTCATTTTTTTACGGAAATTAACCGGAAACTGATGAAAACCAGTTAACAAAACATAATTCACGTCCTTAAGACTTAATGGGAGTTTATACCGTAAGGAATATTTCACAGCCTGTTGGCAAATACTGATTAAAGATTTATTAACGGGAGGTTTTTGCTTGAATCAAAAAATTCTGTTCGCAAAGCAAACTGAAAATCAGACCGGAAACAGCAATAATGCAGGGCAGACCTCAACAGAAAAAATGGACAATATAAAAGAGATGGGAACAGTCGAGGTACAGGAAAAGGGCCGAAGCATTCACTGCCTGACTATAATCGGCCAGATTGAAGGGCATATGGTACTGCCGCCACAGAACAAAACCACGAAATACGAGCATGTCCTGCCCCAACTGGTCGCGATTGAGGATGACAAAAAAATAGACGGCCTGCTTCTGATACTGAATACCGTGGGCGGTGACGTTGAAGCAGGTCTTGCGATAGCGGAGATGATCTCATCAATGTCAAAGCCGACCGTATCTCTCGTATTGGGCGGCGGACACAGTATAGGAGTACCGATGGCGGTATCAACAAATTATTCCTTCATAGCCCCATCGGCTACAATGACAATTCATCCGCTTCGGCTCAGCGGGATGATAATAGGCGTTCCGCAGACTTTTGAGTACTTCGACCGGATGCAGGAGCGGGTTGTAGAGTTCGTTGCAAAGAACTCGAAAATCTCAAAGGACAATTTCAGGAAACTGATGCTTAAAACCGGAGAACTGGCAAACGATGTCGGAACGGTACTGTTCGGGCAGGAGGCGGTGGAGCATGGCATTATCGATGAAGTAGGAGGTCTTGCGTCTGCCCTGAAAAAACTGGATTCCCTGATTGAGCAGATAAAAAAGGACAAGGATGGTGGACAGGAAAAATGATTTATTCAATAGTACCATGTGATCAACTGATCAATTATCCGCAGGACAGCAACCAGGAACGTATAGAAGTTGATATCAACGGTGAGAATGTTGTCCTGTTAAAGGGTGAGAACAATACGTATACAATTGAAAGGCTGATTTCAACAAATCCAAGGGCATATCTGAACCCCGAGCTCATGCCCGGAACAATGATTATGACGATAATATCAAAAAAGGACAGTCCCTGTGTAAAATGGGAGATTATTAACAACGGCCTGGAACTTATGAGGGAATAATTGGTTAAGTTCCATAAAACCCTATAATAACAAAAATGATCAGGCAGGAAATATTTATGAAAAAAGATTGACAAAATATTAACATAAACTCTTGACATTTGCTATTTTAGTAATATAATTAAAGCAATAAAACCGGAACAACAAACTGAATAAATCCGGATGAAGATTGAAGGAGAGCTGCCGCAAGGCACACCGAAGGAGTAAATCTCTCAGGTTAAAAGATTTCAATCGGACGGACCTCTGGAGAGACCAGGTATGGCGCCGAAGGGGCAAGCCCGAAAGGGTGTATCTCTCAGGCAAAAGGACAGAGTCTTTAAATGATTTAGGCAAAGTGCAGAAATCAAATTCGCCGTACTCAACTACATCAGAGGTCAAACAATTGGTTTGACTTATTTTTTTTAGGAGGGGTTTTCTTTGGCAAAGATAATAGTAACAGACAAAATGGCACCTGACGGAATTGACTACTTAAAAAGCAAGGGATTTGAAGTTGATACTCCATTTGGTATTTCTCACGAAGAGCTGCTCAACGTAATAGAGAATTATGATGCCATTATTGTAAGAAGTGCTACAAAAGTCACTAAGGATGTTATTAAGCGAGCCAAAAACCTAAAGGTTGCAGGAAGAGCCGGAAACGGCATAGACAACATTGATGTGGATGAATGTACAAAAAGAGGTATAGCAGTAGTTAATACACCCGAAGGAAATATTATGGCTGCTGCGGAAATGGCTGTAGCTTTGGCTTTTTCAATCTTCAGAAACATCCCTCAGGCACATCTTGCAGCAAAGAACAAGGATTTCAGAAGGAGCAAATTTGTAGGTGAAGAGCTTGATGGAAAAACAGCAGGTGTTATCGGCATCGGCAAGATTGGGTCGATCGTTGCAAAAAAACTTCTTGGTGTTGGCATGAAGGTTGTAGGATATGATCCCTATGCTGCGGACGAGAAATTCGTACAGCTCGGAATCACCCGCTGCGATACTCTCGAAGAGCTTCTGAAAGTATCAGACCTTATAACTTTACATATACCGAAGAGCCCTCAGAACATGGGCCTTATTGGTGAAAAAGAGCTTAAAATGTGCAAAAAGGGAGTTCGCATTGTCAATGCTGCCAGGGGCGGCATGGTAGATGAGAAAGCTCTCTATAATGCAATAGTTGAAGGACATGTTGCAGCAGCAGCCCTTGACGTTCAGGAAGTTGAACCCAACTTCACAAAGAAACCCGAAGAGCAGGATTACTGGAATCCGCTTCTTGACCTTGATAATGTTGTTTTTACACCTCACCTTGGAGCATCAACAAAGGAAGCAAATTATAATGTAAGTATCGGCGTTGCAAAACTTATTGAAGGTGTTCTGAACGGCGAGTTTGTACCTGCAGTTAACATGCCTCCCGTAACAGGTGATATCAACCAGTTAAGGCCGTATATTGATTTGGCCGAGAAACTGGGCAGCATTTACTATCAGGCTGAAAGAGACAGGGTTACAAAGATCGAAGTAATCTACAGCGGTGATGTTGCCAAAATGGACACAAGGGCTATAACCCTTTCGGCAATAAAGGGCTTCCTCAACAGTGCCGGCGATCAGGATGTAAATTACATCAATGCCGAGCTGAAGCTGAAGGAACTTGGAGTTAAGCTGACAGAAAGCAAGAGCACACATCTTGACAAATATACAAACCTGATAACCGTGAAATTCACCAATGTGAACAAGGAACTGGCCGTATCCGGAACGGTTTTTGCGAAGGATGTTATCCGGATTGTCGACTTTTTCGGTTACCAGCTTGATTTTGAGCCCACGCCTCATGTAATTGCCATTCAGAACATGGACGTTCCTGGAATGATAGGAAAGGTTGGCACTTTGCTCGGAGAAAATGACATTAATATAGCTGCAATGCAATGGAGCCGCAACAGAAGAGGAGAAAAAGCAGTGTCCTTTATAAGCGTTGATGCTGAGATCTCTGATGATATACTGAAACGGCTGTTGCAGATTGATGGAATACTGAAAGCCTCCAGGCTTCACTTTTAACACACCTCATACCGGCGGGCACCCAGCCTGGATATAAACGACGGAACATATGAATATCCATCCAACGGGCGGACCTTTGTCCGCCTTTTTTATTCCAGGCCGGTGTGAACGGGAAAAAACCGGTACAGGCAATACACAGTGAATGATCCCGATGTTTGGGAAAATGAATATTAAATTGCTAAAACAATGTGCCATGTACTGCGGCCGGTTATTCAACCGACCTTTTATTATCGTGAAAAATGGTATATTATTTTATTATGCCTGAAATACCCGCATATATTGCAGGGACATCCCGCACCTGCAGGCGGGCGGGTCTTCAAATTCTTTGCTTGGAGGTTTTTATGCCGATTAAAGTAGGATGTATATCTCTTGGATGTCCAAAAAATCTTGTGGACAGCGAAATTATGCTTGGAATGCTGAATGACGGTGATTACCGGATTACAACAGATCTGCATGAAGCAGACGCAATAATAGTCAATACATGCGCGTTTATAAATGACGCGAAGGAAGAGGCCGTTGATGCGATATTAAGCGCATCTTTATACAGGAAAACCGGGAACCTGAAGGCTCTTATAGTTACCGGCTGCCTGGCTCAGCGGTACAAGGATGAAATAATCAGCGAGATTCCCGAAGTTGATGCGGTTGTCGGAACTGGCAATATCAGCGAAATCCGACAGGTAATCAGTGAACATGTGGCCGGTAACCGGGAAAAAAGACTTTTTGTAAACGATCCGAAAGATGTGTGCTATCTTGATAATACACGTATGCTGTCGCAGTCGGGTTCATCCCAGTACCTCAAAATTGCCGAAGGATGCAGCAACCACTGCACATATTGCATTATACCGTATCTGCGGGGGCCTTTCAGAAGCAGGAGCATCGAAAGCATCGTTTCCGAAGCTGAAACGCTGGTTAAGGCTGGTGCCCGGGAAATTATTCTTATAGCCCAGGATGTTACGAGGTACGGTGAAGATATTTATGGTGAATACAGGCTTGTGGAGCTTGTAAGAAAACTGTCCGGAATCGGCGGACTGAAATGGATCAGGCTTCTGTACTGTTATCCTGAAAGAATAACCGATGAACTTGTATACGAATTAAAAATCAATCCAAAACTTCTGAAATACCTGGATATACCGATCCAGCACGCATCGGACAGGGTACTTAAGACAATGGGAAGAAAAACCGAAAGGAAGGAACTTGCCGGGCTGATTGAAAGGCTCCGCTCGGAAATACCGGGTATCATTCTAAGGACAACCCTGATAACAGGTTTTCCCGGTGAAACCGAAGAAGATATCGAAATACTGAAGGATTTCATTAAAAGTTATCCTTTCGACAGGCTTGGTGTATTTGCATACTCACGTGAAGAGGGCACACCCGCCGCAAAAATGAAGAACCAGGTAAAAGAACCGGTGAAAAAGCAGCGCCGGGAAGAGATACTGGCTGTTCAAAATGAGGCGGTAATTCCGCTCATCGGGAAGAGGCTGGGCCGGGTTTACGAAGTATTGGTTGAAGGAGTGGCGGAGGACGGTATTTTCTATTACGGCCGGTCCTATGGTGAGGCACCCGAAATTGATCCGGTAATTTACTTTACGTCAATTGAGCCCCTGGAAACGGGTTCGTTTGTCAACGTTAAAATATTGAACATTGACGGGATGGATCTTGTCGGAGAGGTTGTTTTCAACCAGCCTGACATGACCTGAAAGAGAGGAGTATTGTTATGAATCTGCCCAATAAGCTGACCGTTTTCAGAATTATTTTAATACCTGTTTTTCTGATCCTGGTTCTTCCGGTGTTCAACGGAAGGACGCTGCTTCTGGTACCTGCGGAGACAGGAAGGATTATTGCAGCAGTTGTGTTTGTTTTGGCTTCCTTTACAGACTATCTTGACGGGAAAATAGCGCGTAAAAGAAACTGTGTAACCACCTTCGGCAAATTCCTGGATCCTATTGCCGACAAACTTCTGGTGACGTCGGCTTTAATGGCCCTGATACAGCTGGGCGATATTTCCGCATGGGCGGCGGTTATAATAATTGCCCGGGAATTTATTGTAACAGGCATCCGTATAATGGCGGCAAGTGACGGTGTTGTCATTGCTGCAAGCAGCCTGGGCAAGGCTAAAACGCTCATCCAGATGCTTGCCGTTTTCTTTATTCTGCTGCGTGATTTCCCGTTCTCGATGTTTACATCTGTCCCCGTAGGCCGGATACTGCTGTGGATCGCAGTCCTTCTTACCATTTACTCGGGATATGATTACCTGAAGGCAAACTGGGACAGAATTAAGAATTAGCAGATATGAAATATTTATAAATAAATTATTGCAATATAGAATAAAATAGTATATACTCTTTATCAACAGAACATATTATCAGGTAATAAATCAGAAAAACTTCATGAGGCAGGGTGTTATCATTGAACAAAAGCTCAAGAGCCAAAAAGGAAAGACATAAGAAACTTTTGGAGATAATTAAGGAAGATCCGTTCATGACCGACGAGGATATTGCCGAGTACCTTGACGTGAGCGTCCCTACGGTCAGGCTGGACAGACTGGAACTCGGCATTCCTGAACTTCGGCAGAGAATTCGTGAAGTTGCTTCATTGAACCATCAGAAGGTAAGGGCTTTGCATGCGGATGAAATAATTGGGGAAATAATTGAAATAAATCTTGGGGAAAGCGGTATTTCTATTTTGGATACAACCGAAGATATGGTATTTTCACAATCCAAAATAGTACGCGGGCACTACATATATTCACTTGCAGAATCTTTAGCCATTGCAGTTATAGATGCAGAGGTTGCCCTTGTTGGCGTGGCGAATATTAAATACAAAATTCCCGTGTATGCAGGGTCAAAACTCATTGCAAAGGCAACTGTAAAGCAAACCCGCAGCAGGAGCCATATTGTTTGGGTGTTCATATATAACAAGCGTAAGGAAGTGTTCAGGGGAAAATTCATACTGGTGTCTGTTGATGGCATCAAATCGGGCGAAAAATAAGATACTGCATAATAAGTCTGAAATGAAAAAACATCCAAGGAAGGGCTGGGACCGGATGAAAATCATGGTAGACGCAATGGGCGGGGACAATGCACCCGAAGAGATAGTAAAAGGCTGCATAGATGCATTGAAAATGAAGGATGGTTTTGAAATAGAGCTTATCGGCATAGAGGATGAAATAAAAAAATGCATGGATAAATATAACTTTGAAAGCAAACGAATTATAATTACTCATACTCCTGAGGTCATATACAACGACGACAAGCCTACCGTATCCATTCGCCGCAAGAAGAACTCGTCGATGGTAACTGGTCTTCGGAAAATACGGGATAATGAAGGAGAAATCTTTATTTCTGCCGGAAGCACGGGTGCGCTGCTTGCAGGGACATTGCTCATAGCAGGCAGAATAGAGGGGGTTTTAAGGCCTGCACTTGCCCCGGTTGTGCCGTCAATTTCAGGGGGTACAATGATAGTGGATGCAGGCATGAATACCCGGTGCAGACCCGAAAACTACGTCCAGTTTGCAATAATGGGTTCTTCGTATATGGAGAAGGTATACAAAAAGGAAAACCCAAGGGTGGGGCTTGTAAATATCGGAACCGAGGATGAAAAGGGAAATGCCGTGCTGAGGGAAGCTCTGTCCTTGCTCAGGAAATGCGACCTTAATTTTATAGGCAACATCGAAGGCAGGGATATTGCCGAAGGAAAGGTTGATGTAGCTGTATGTGACGGTTTTACCGGGAATGCAATGCTGAAAATGATGGAGGGTACGGGCAAATACTTTTTCCATCACATGAAAAGGATTTTCAACAACAGTTTCCTTTCCAAAATATCCGCACTGTTAATAAAAGCCCATCTGAAAAAACTGAAAGACAGTGTTGATCCTGAAATAGCAGGCGGTACCCCGATACTCGGGGCCAACGGCTTGATTTTCAAATGCCATGGCAACAGCGGTGCAAAGGCGATACAAAACACAATACTGAATGCATACAGAATTTCAGACACAGGGTTTGTGGATGAAATCAGGAAAAGAATTACAAGTATGGAGGTTTGTATTGATGATTGATTTTGGGGTTGGCATCCTTGGTACAGGTAAATATCTTCCGGACAGGATTTTAACCAACTCGGATCTTGAGAAAATGGTTGATACATCTGATGAATGGATAGTAAGAAGAACAGGCATGAAAAAAAGGCACCTCCTTGATGATAACATGCCGTCATACATGATGGGGGCGGAAGCAGCCCGGCTTGCTATTGAGGACGCCGGTCTTGCACCTGGGGATATAGATCTGATTATCGTTTCAACCGAAGTGCCCGATTACCTGTCCCCGTCAATGGCATGCCTTATTCAGAATAGCATTAATGCCGAAAATGCAGTAGCATTTGATGTAAATGCGGCATGCTCAGGGTTTGTATATGCTGTAACGATAGCCCGGCAGTTCATACAGACGGGTTATTACAGGCATGTACTGGTTGTTGCAAACGAAGGGTTGAGCCGTGTTGTAGACTGGGAAAGCAGGAATACCTGTGTTTTGTTCGGAGATGCGGCAGGTGCAGTGGTTTTGGGGAGAGTAAGCAGAGAATACGGCATAAAGGAAACTTATCTTGCCTCCTTTGGAAATCTTGGCCATAACCTTACAATTCCATGCTGCTATATTTCCGAAGAGGACAGACAGAAAAGAAGCCCGGGAAAGGAACGGACCTTATGGCAGGACGGCAGTGAAGTATTTGCCTTTGCCGTAAGGGCGATGGCGGAATCGATAAAAACGGTTATCGATAAAGCCGGCATCACGATTGAAGATGTTGATTTGATAATACCTCACCAGGCAAACCTGAGAATAATAAACGGGGCGGCAAAAAGACTGGGAATTGACGATGAAAAACTATCGGTTATTCTGCATGAAACAGGCAATATATCGTCTGCTTCGGTTCCGGTTGCGCTGGATATTGAGAATAAAAACAGAAGGCTGAAAAACGGAGATACCGTGGTTCTGGTTGCTTTTGGCGGGGGACTGACCTGTGGTTCAGTTGTTTTAACGTGGGGAAAATAGTTTTGGTTACGGAGGTATGGGATGAGCAAAACAGCGTTTATTTTTCCGGGGCAAGGAGCCCAGTACGTTGGAATGGCCAGGGAAATATGCAGTCAGTATCCCGAATCGGCCCGAGTTTTTAATGAAGCTTCCGAAGCCCTTGGCTTTGATATCGGGGATATGGTGTTCAACGGCGATGAGGATACGCTGAAAATAACAGAAAATACTCAGCCAGCCATTGTTACGGCAAGCATTGCCTGCCTTCAGCCGCTTCTCGCGGAAGGAATAAAAGCCGATTTTACCGCTGGATTAAGCCTTGGCGAATATGCTGCTCATGTATACTCGGGTACATTTTTGTTTGCTGATGCGGTAAGACTTCTGAGAAAACGCGGAAAGTTTATGCAGGAGGCAGTTCCTGTCGGTGTGGGTTCAATGACTGCGATAATCGGGCTTTCAAGAGAACAGGTTCTGGATGCATGTGCGATGGCAAGGGAAGAGGGCGTCGTTGAACCAGCCAATTTCAATTGCCCGGGACAAATAGTAATATCCGGGGAGGCAAAGGCTGTAGAAAAAGCAGCGGCTATTGCGGCAGAAATGGGAGCAAAAAGAACAGTGCCCTTGGCTGTTAGTGCCCCGTTCCATTGCAGTCTTTTGGTATCCGCAGGAGAAAAACTGAAAGCCGAGCTTGATAAAGTTGACGTACATGAAATGAAAGTGCCCGTTGTTGCAAATGTCAACGGAGAAATCGTCCCTTCTGTCGACTATGTAAGGGAATCATTATACAAGCAGGTGTCAAATCCTGTTCTGTGGGAGGACTGCGTAAGGACCATGATTGGAAAAGGAGTGGACACCTTCATTGAAATCGGCCCGGGAAAGGTGCTCAGCGGGTTTGTTAAAAAGACCGACAAAAATGTAAGAACTCTTAATGTGGAAGACATAACTTCCCTTGAGAACACATTGCGTGAACTGGCAAAAGGATAAAATAAAGCGGGGTGGTACCGGAATGGATTTTACAGGAAAAACCGTTGTTGTCACAGGCTCAAGCCGTGGCATTGGCAAAGCAATAGCCGAAAGGTTCGCACAGCTTAATGCCAATGTTGTCATTAACGGTACTAATAAAACCATTTTTGATACCGAGAAGGAGTTTATTGAAAAAGGCTACAAGGTAAAAGCATTTGAAGGCGATATAAGCAGCGCGGAAAATGCAAAGGCCCTTATAGACTTTACTGTCGGGAGTTTTGGTACGGTTGACGTACTGGTGAACAATGCAGGTATAACCAGGGACAAACTCCTGGTCAGAATGGGCGATGAGGACTGGGATGCGGTTCTTGACGTCAACCTGAAGAGTGCGTTTTTATGTACGAGAGCCGTGACAAGGATTATGATGAAACAGCGGCAGGGGGTAATAATCAATGTTTCTTCTGTTGTTGGGGTAACAGGAAATGCGGGGCAGGCAAACTATTCGGCTTCAAAAGCAGGTTTGATAGGCTTTACGAAGTCTGTTGCGAAAGAGCTTGGTTCATGGGGAATTACATGCAATGCCGTGGCTCCGGGATTTATCGAAACCGACATGACCAGCCGGTTATCCGATGAAATAAAGGAGAAATTCCTTGATGCCATTCCGTTAAGGAGGGTCGGGACTCCCTCCGAAGTGGCTGATACGGTTTGTTTCCTGGCATCGGATATGGCAAAATATATTACCGGGCAGGTAATCCATATTGACGGTGGAATGGTTATGTAATATTATCTAAGTTGATAGAAATACTAATATAGCATATGATTCCTGTCTGGAAGGGGGTGAAAATATTGGTATTCGAGAAAGTTAAGGAAATCATTGTTGATCAGCTTGGCGTTGAGGAAAGCGAGGTAACAATGGAAGCCTCCTTCATTGACGATTTGGGGGCTGACTCACTTGATATTGTTGAATTAATAATGGCTTTGGAAGAGGAGTTTGACTTGGAAATACCAGACAAGGAAGCTGAGAAAATCACAACGGTAGGAGATGCTGTGGAGTATATAAAGGCACACTCCTGATAACAGTTGAATAAAAAAAGTCCCACGATTGTGGGACTTTTTTTATAACATGCAGTATTGAATTTCAGAACCCCGATTATTTGAGAGGTTAGGGAGGATGTTGGAATGGCAAGACGGGTAGTTATAACAGGAACAGGCGTAATACATGCTCTTGGAAAAGATATCGAAACATTCTGGAATGCAATAAAGGAAGGGAAAAACGGAATAACGAAAGTGACAAAGTTTGACTGCAGTAACCTGGAAACCAAGGTTGCTTCTGAAATCACCGATTTCGATCCGACCCTGTACATGGACAAAAAGGAAGCCAAAAGAATGGACCTTTTCACCCAGTATGCAATGGCAGCCGCATCCATGGCAATTGAAGAGTCCGGACTTGATATTTCAAAGGAGGACCCTTTCCGGATTGGTGTTTTGATTGGTTCGGGAATAGGCGGCATACAGACCCTCGAAGATCAAAAGGTAGTTCTTATGGAAAAAGGCCCGTCAAGGGTAAGCCCGTTTTTCGTACCAATGATGATTTCGAACATGGCATCAGGGCAGGTGGCAATCAAGTTCGGGTTTCAGGGATTCAACGAGTGTGTGACAACTGCATGTGCCACAGCAAACAATGCGATAGGCGACGCCTTTCATGTTGTCAGAAACGGCCTTGCAGATGTAATGATTACGGGAGGTACCGAAGCCTCGATGACACAACTGGCTTTTGCCGGGTTTGATTCTGCAAAAGCCATGGCTACAGATCCTAACCCTGAAACAGCATGCAGGCCTTTTGACAGGGACCGTAACGGGTTTGTCATGGGTGAAGGTGCAGGAATACTTGTTATAGAAGAACTTGAGCATGCCTTAAGCAGAGGGGCGGACATTATTGCCGAAATAGTAGGGTACGGATGCACCTGTGACGCTTATCATATTACAGCACCGCATCCGGAGGGAATCGGCGGAATAAAGGCCATGGAATTTGCTTTGAAAGATGCGGGTATAAAACCTGAAGATATTGATTATATTAACGCCCATGGAACATCCACCCCGTTGAACGATCCGTCTGAAACGAGAGTAATAAAGAAGGTTTTCGGCGATCATGCATATAAACTGTCCGTCAGTTCAACAAAGTCAATGACGGGGCACCTGTTGGGAGCAGCCGGAGGTATCGAGGCAGTCATTACCGCCTTGGCACTGAAAGACGGTTTCCTGCCCCCGACAATACACCTCGATAATCCCGACGAGGAATGTGACCTGGATTATGTACCCAACAAGGGCAGGAAGAAAGATATCCGGTATGCATTATCAAATGCCCTGGGCTTCGGAGGTCATAACGCCGTTATTGTGCTTAAAAAGTATGAATAAAACAGGATCATAAGGCTCGGCACAGTAAATTGCAGTATTAACTGTGGCGGGCTTTAAGATTTTTTTTAAAGGAGTGAATTTGTTTGAAGAATATCGACCTGGAACGGATTAACCAGCTTGAAAAAAACATCGGCTATGTTTTCAGGGACAAAAACAAGGCATTTCAGGCCATCACCCACAGTTCATATGCCTATGAACACAGGAGTGAAGGGCTAAGCAGCAATGAACGCCTCGAGTTTCTTGGCGACTCTGTTCTTAACTTTCTTATAACAAACAAGCTGTTTAAAGAAGTTTCCGACATGCCTGAAGGCGAAATGTCCAAATTACGGGCTTCAGTCGTATCAGAGGCATCTTTATCCAAATGTGCAAAAGAGCTGAATATCGGAGAAGTACTGCTGCTTGGCAAGGGAGAAGAGATAATGGGCGGAAGGAAACGTCCGTCAATACTTGCCGATGCCATGGAAGCTGTAATCGGCAGCATTTATCTTGACGGCGGCATGAACGCCGCTGATGATTTTGTCAGCCGTATTCTCAGGGAGAACTATGAAAAGGCTATACAAGGCACGCTTTTCAGTGACTATAAGACAAAACTCCAGGAAGAAGTGCAGAAAGGAAGCAACTGCACTATCAAGTACACGGTTATTGATGAAAGCGGTCCTGATCATGACAAGGTGTTTACCGTAGCCGTATTCGTTAACGGTGAACAGATGGGCCGGGGAACGGGAAAAACGAAAAAGGAGGCAGAACAGAAAGCCGCCGGTGACGCATTGAACAGGCTCAGGAAAGAGGCAATGGAATTATGAGCAGGCATATTAATATTCCTGTATTCATACCCCATGAGGGATGCCCGAATGACTGTATCTTCTGTAACCAGAGGAAAATAAGCGGTCATGTTCATGCTCCGGGTGAGACGGAAATAAGGCGAATAATCGAGGAGCACCTTGCAACGGCAAAACCAGAAGACTATTGTGAAATTGCATTTTTCGGAGGAAGTTTCACCGGGCTTCCGGAGATTCAGCAGGAAAAGTACCTCAAAACTGCGCACGAGTATGTCGCAGCAGGCAGGGTGGAAGGCATAAGGCTTTCAACCAGGCCGGATTATATTAATGAGGGAATACTGAACCTTCTGAAGGAATACTCTGTAAAGGTAATAGAACTGGGGATACAGAGCCTTGACGAGGAAGTACTGAAAAGAAGCCTCAGGAATTATCCGCCCGGGGTGGCGGTAAAGGCGTGTCAAATGATAAAGGAGTATGGCTTTTTACTTGGTGTTCAGACAATGATCGGGCTTCCGGGAGACACGCTGAAAAAAAGCATTGACACGGCACAAAGACTTATCGGACTAAAACCCGATATGGTCCGGATTTATCCTACTCTTGTAATAAAAGACACTGCTCTTGAAAAAGAGTACATGAAAAAAAGGTATACTCCCTTGTCACTTGACGAAGCAGTTTTATGGTGCAGTATCCTGGTACAGATGTATGAAAATGCAGGAGTAAAGGTTTTAAGAATCGGACTCCAGGATACGGATGAGCTGAGAGAAAAAGAAGTTATTGCCGGTCCTGTTCATCCTGCCTTTGGAGCCCTTGTCTACTCGAAAATCTTCCTCGAGCGGATTAAAGACAGGCTTGAAAACATGGATTTGAAAAACAAAAGCCTGATAATTCACGCAGCGCCGTCAGATGTTTCGCTGGTTACGGGCCAAAACAAATCCAATATAAAATATTTGAAGGAAAAATACCGATTCCGGGATGTAAAAGTGATTGGTGATCAAAAATCCCGGAACTATCTTGACCTTGAGTTCCGGGATTAATGTGCAAAGCAGCGCGGACTACGATACCGGCAAGAAATTGTTCCGGGACTGCATGAACATTATTATAACTCCATGTATTTCCCGCCCGATGCATATGCAATTGCAGCGCCGAGGGCGGTGGCAAATTCAGCATGTTCGGGTATATGGAACGTTACCGGATGGATCTTTGTAAGGCCGTCAAAAATTTCACGTGCCTGCGGAACATTTGTAAGGTTTCCCGTTAATACAATGTCTTTTGTTCCGTCTATCCTTGCTGCAAAAATGGACAAAACGCCTATTGTCTGAAATACCAGGTTGACAATGCCGAGGGCAATATCGGTTTTCGTGGCAAGATCACTGATTTTTCCGAAATTTGATGCGGTTGTTTCGGGAGGAAGGCCGACGATTAAATCACTTGTAATATCTCCGACGAGTAAGTCCACATTTTTCAGGTTACCGTCCTTTGCCATCCCAATCAGATCTTCAAAATGCCGGATATTAAGCATCCTGTTTGACAAGCCCAATAACGTGCCTCCGCCTACGCCGGTTCCGCCAAGGTGCTTTACTTTCCCGTTTCTCTCAGCCTTTACAAAGGCAGTACCCGTTCCCATGCTTACTATTACCGCATTTGAAAGACCCGACAGGAAAAGGCCGCCCATGGCGACAGCATAGAATTCCTCAACCTTCCCTGTTGGAATCTGGTAAATGCGCTCTTTAAGGTATGATGCTCCGACACCTGTGACCATTACACGGGAAATGTCGGACAGCTGCAGCTTGTTTTCGTTTATAAACTTGCCGAAGGCTCCGTACAGCGAGGAAATAGGATCGGTTGCACGGACCAGCATCGGGCTTATCATTTTATTGTCATGGAACCCGGTTATTTTTGTCGTGCTTCCTCCGATATCAATTCCGAGGATCATAAAAATCATACTCCCGTTTATATTTTGATACCTGACAGGTTGTTCACCTGTCAGGCAATTTTTTCCGATAAACCGTTGTTATTTTCAGTTTTTTCGCATTTTACGAATGACAATTACTGCAGGGACGCCTAATAAAACAGCCGTAAGCACTTCAGAAACATAATTCAGAGAGAAAGGTGCAAAAAAGCCTATCAGACCGGCTGATTCAGGCAGACCAAGCGCAGATAAAGCCTGCTTTGCATACAGAAGGTAAATCATTCCCACAACACCAACAGTATTCGTGGTAGTTCCGAGGAAAGCCGATATGCCGGCTGATACAGGGACACGTTTGCTCCCTAAAGCCTTGTCAAGTCCCCTGTATGCATAGTGAGATACAATACCGATAAGAATTCTTGGCAGTACCGAGACCAGCGGATTCATAAAAAAGGGCGCTATTGGACTTGGTGTACTATAAGCCATGTACAGGCTTGAAAGCCCGAAAATTAAACCAATGAACCCCCCTGCGACAGCACCTTCCAATATGCCGCCTATTATTACCGGTAAGTGCATTAATGTGATTTGAACCGGTAAACCGGGAATTAGTAAGTACCCTAAGGGTGTTAAGGTAAATACGATGGAAAGTGACGAAAGAATGCCGATGATTGCAATCTTTCTGACCGATAAAGCAGATTTGGTTTTTTCGTTATTCATTTTTAACAACCTCCGTTCTCATTCCATAAATATGGATATAAGTCGAGTTTAAAAAAACATGTGACAATAAAGCTTTGTCCGGTTTCTTCAAAAGAATACCGGCGTTTTTAATATACTAACATATATCGGTTTACCGTTTCAATATTAATTTCCCGAAAAGATGACAGCATTTTTTCAAATTATTTCGCATTTTTGCCGATTTTGCCTGCCCCGGTTGGATAATCCGGCTTATGGATTGAAATGTATCTTTCCGGAATTGCCCTGAACATTACCTGTTTATGACTTACGAAAAGCTAAAATTTGATTTTAAAATTTCAATTGTGTATAATTGTTTCATTCACGGAACCTTTACAGCAGGTGCTGTAAGGCACAGGGAAGCGTTACGGTAATAATATAAGAAAAAGCGGGCTTTAGCGGCAGGTGCTGTGAAGCAGACTGTAATATAACGGGTGTATGCTTTTATGAAGGAAATACATGTTGACAGGATTACAGGTTGTGTTGAAAAACTTTGCATGGATGCAAATTACTTTTTAAACCCTGATATTTACGAATCCATTAAATCATCATTAGACCGTGAATCCTCTGAAAACGGCAGAATGGTGCTGGATACACTGCTAAAAAACGCAGAAATTGCAAAACAGGAGAGAATTGCAATTTGCCAGGACACTGGCATGGCAGTTGTGTTCTTAGAGATCGGGCAGGATGTTCGCATTGTCGGCGGAAACCTCTACGATGCGATTAATGAGGGTGTAAGAAGGGGATATAAAAAAGGCTTTCTAAGGGCATCGGTGGTAGGGCACCCGTTAAACCGCACCAATACCGGGGATAATACACCTGCAGTAATTTATACCGATATTGTTGAAGGCGATAAAATAAAAATAGATATTGCCCCGAAAGGTTTTGGCAGCGAGAATATGAGTGCGGTTAAAATGCTGAAGCCTTCAGACGGAGCGGAGGGTGTTAAGGAGTTTGTCGTAAGGACTGTGAGCGAAGCCGGTCCAAATCCGTGCCCGCCTGTTATTGTAGGAGTTGGTATAGGAGGAACAATGGAGAAAGCGGCACTTCTTGCAAAAAAAGCTCTTCTTAGGCCAATCTGTTCAGTACATAGTGACAGCAGCATTGCAGAACTTGAAAAAGAGATTCTTGCCAGGATAAACAAGCTGGGTATCGGACCTGCCGGCCTTGGAGGCAATACCACTGCTCTTGGCGTTAATATTGAGGTTTATCCCACCCATATTGCGGGTCTGCCGGTTGCAGTAAATATAGGATGTCATGCAACAAGGCATGCTTCGGCTATTATTGAATGAAAGGAAAGCCGCGGATGAAAGGTGTAAACACGGGAACTCTCTACCTGGTGGCCACACCGATAGGTAATCTTGAGGATATATCGTTGAGGGCGTTACGAACCCTTAAGGAAGCTGATCTGATTGCTGCGGAGGATACAAGGCATTCACTAAAGCTTCTGAATTATTTTGAGATTAAAAAACCCCTTGTCAGTTATTTTGAGCATAATAAGCTGAAAAGGGGGGAGGAGCTGATTCAGCAACTGCTTGAAGGGAAAAACATTGCACTTGTAACCGACGCCGGTACCCCTGGAATTTCTGACCCCGGGGAGGACCTGGTGAAACTTGCGATAGAAAATAACATCAATGTAACGATGATACCGGGCTGCACCGCTTCAATAACTGCCCTGGTCCTGTCCGGGCTTCCATGCCGCAGGTTTTCCTTTGAGGGTTTTTTGTCTCATGACAGAAAGGAAAGGCAAAAACACCTCGAATCTATCAGGAGCGAAGAGAGGACAATAATATTCTATGTGTCTCCCCACAACTGCACCGATATACTGAAAGAAACCGAAAATATCCTGGGAGACAGGAATGCCGCTTTATGCAGGGAACTTACAAAAAAGCATGAAGAAGTAATACGCGGGCGCCTGTCGGAAATAGCCAAAGCCATAACCCTGAATGGTAAGGTTAAGGGAGAAATGGTGCTGGTTATTGAAGGCGCAGAAACGGGTCAGGCCGATGAAGAGAATAAATGGCTTTCAGTAAGCCTGAATGAGCACATGGATTATTATTTAAGCCAGGGCATTGAGAAAAAAGAGGCAATGAAATTGGTTGCAAAGGACAGGGGAATCACTAAAAGGGAGGTATATTCCCTGTATATGAAAAAAACATAAAATCCGACTTTGTCGTCGGATTTTATGTTTTATAAAATAAAATCATAAAATTACCTGTTATATGCTCTTTAATTCTTTCAGGCAATCAGGACAAATGTTCTTGCCCTTAAATGCGGTAATGCCCTTGGCATTATCGCAGAAAATGCAAGCAGGTTCATATTTTTTCAGAATGATTGACTCTTCATCTACGTATATTTCGAGTGCGTCTTTCTCCGCGATGTCGAGAGTTCTTCTTAACTCTATCGGTAATACAACTCTCCCCAGTTCGTCAACCTTTCTAACTATACCTGTTGACTTCATTATAGTTCCACCCCCCTGAAAACAAGTTAGTCATGCATTTATTCGACATATTTCTTATTCTTATCGTACCATAAATGCCAATAAACGTCAACGTTTTTTTACCTGTTTAATAAACTCTTAACATAAAATTACTAAACGGCTTAAGTACGTCATTATATATTAATTATCCAGCTTTTTGATTTTGAAACAAAAAATTAAAATAATTTTGTTCTATGTGAATAACGAAATTCATAAATATTATAAACAGGACATGTTTTATTTTATCAAAAAAACTGATGGGAGTGCAATATGCTTAATTATATTTGGGTTGGAATGATAATTTGCGGTGTTTTGTGGGGGCTGATAACAGGAAGAATGGATCAGGTGACCGAAGCAGTCATTTCCAGCTCGGAGGAGGGTATAAAACTCTCAATTGTTCTGGCAGGGGTTATGTGTTTATGGTCGGGGCTTATGAAGATTGCCCAGAAAGGCGGCCTGGTAAATGCAATTACAAGGGTTTCAAGGGATATTTTCAGGGGATTGTTCACAAAAATTCCTGACAGACACCCGGCAATCGGAGCTATTGTCCTGTCCTTTACGGCTAATTTCCTTGGTCTCGGGAATGCGGCCACACCTCTTGGAATAAAGGCCATGGAAAGTCTTCAGACCCTGAATGATAAAAAAGATACCGCATCCGATGATATGATCCTTTTTATGGTTATAAATGCGTCATGCCTGCAGTTTATACCGACGAACGTTATTGCCCTCAGAGATGCGGCAGGCTCGCAGGACGCAGCGGGAATACTGCCACATGTATGGATATCGTCACTGATATCGACGGTTGCGGCAATTGTTTTATTCTTTGTTTTCAAAAGACTTGAAAAAGGGCGGAAAACGGCATGACAGTGGTTATGAAATGGCTTTCAACGGCTGCAATACCCGGACTGATAATATTAATCCTGATTTTCGGCATTGCAAGAAAGGTGCCGGTGTTTGATACTTTCCTTGAAGGTGCAAGGGAAGGACTTGAAACCACTGTGAGAATTCTTCCCGTTCTGGTCGGGATTATGTTTGGGATTGAAATTCTGAATAAATCCGGGGCCCTTGATATGATTGTATTGCTGCTCAGGCCTTTTGCAAACATACTGAAAATCCCCGAAGAAATCCTTCCAATGGCGATTTTAAGACCTATATCAGGCGGTGCGTCCCTCGGCCTTCTTAGCAGGCAGCTGCAAGAGTACGGGCCTGATTCGTTAATCGGCAGAACGTTGTCGGTAATCATGGGTTCAACCGAAACCATCTTTTATACCATTACCGTTTATTACGGCGCAGTCGGAGTGAAAAAGACAAGGTATACGCTTTGGGTGGCGCTCATTGCCGGCTTTGCCGGTTTAGTATCCGCAGTTGTCATTTGCCGTGTGTTTCCTTAACGATTTCCGGGCTGTTTCTTTTTTGTAAAAAAGGCCGATTATCCTGTCCTTCCGCACCAACTACGGCATAATTCTTTTTTGCAGGCCATGTCCTGTTTTTACCGTGCCTGTCTTGAAATTTCAAATCAGATAATGGATAATATAGTTGACGTTTAAAACAGGAAACCTGTAATATATTTGATACTCAGAGGTTTGGGAATGAACGGCAAAACGCGTATTTTGATTGTCGATGATGATGAAAACATATGTCAGCTGTTAAAACTATACCTTGACAAGGAAGGTTATGAAAACCTTGCGGTGCATAACGGGAAGCAGGCGCTTGACGCATTCAGGGATTTTACACCAAACCTTGTAATTCTCGATATCATGCTTCCCGGGATTGATGGATGGCAGGTATGCAGGGAAATACGCAAATTCAGCAGTATACCGATTATAATGCTTTCGGCAAGGGATGAAACCTTCGACAAGGTACTCGGCCTTGAACTTGGTGCTGATGACTATGTAGCAAAGCCCTTCGAGCCAAAGGAACTTATTGCAAGGATTAAGGCTGTTTTAAGAAGATATGAGCGGCAGGACAATGCCCAGGAGCAGCTTATTTTCCCCGGGCTTGTTGTTAACAAGTCAAACTACACCATTCGCGTACACGGAAATGAAATGGAGCTGCCGCCTAAGGAACTGGAACTGCTTTATTTTCTGGCTTCAAACCCGAACAAGGTTTTTACGAGGGAACAGTTGCTGGAGAATGTCTGGGGCTTTGATTTTTACGGGGATACAAGAACGGTTGATGTGCATGTTAAGCGCCTCAGGGAGAAACTTGAGCCCCCTGACCCTCACTGGCAGTTGAAAACAGTTTGGGGCGTAGGCTATAAGTTTGAGGTGAGATAATGTTCCATTCTGTTTTTCATAAGATGATGGCAATCTTTTTGGTGGTACTGCTGCTTTGTTTTTCCCTTGCAGCAGTATTTTTTAATATAGCCATCAACCGCTATGTTACCGAACAGCGTACCGAGGTTTTAATCATATACGGAAAGCGGATATTGTCCGCCCTTGATGTTATTCTTGAAAACCGTTTTGATCCCTCGTCGTCATATATATTCCAGAACCTGCTGGAGGCTTTTGCGTATAACACATCATCGCTTATCTGGATTGCAGATGACCGGGGTTATCTTTTTGCTTATTCATCTATACCGGGTCAGTTTGCCGATAAGCTGAGCATTGTCAACGGCATATACCGGCTGCCCGACGAGAAGCAGTATGCCGTAAGCGAATCAGAAGCAATAAGAAGCGAAATCGGAACATTTCATGGCCTGTTTGAAGATACGGGTATGAAATGGCTAACGGTAAAAATACCCTTTTATTTTCCCGACATAATACTGGACGGCAGGGAATTCAGGGGAAACGTTATAATGCACACACCGATACCCGAAATACAGAAAAGCGGGTACACCATTTTAAGCCTTCTAATGCCTGCGATTTTGATATCCCTGATTATTTCCTTCGTTCTGATTTATGTACTGTCAAAAAGAATAACAAACCCGCTAAAGCAGATGACCGATGCTGCAAGGAAGATATCTTCAGGGAACTGGAAGACAAGAATACAGATTAAGGGAAATGATGAAATTACGGTTTTGGCAGACAGCTTCAATCAGATGGTAGATAATCTTGAAAACCTTGAAAAAATGCGGAGGGACTTCATCGGGAATATCTCCCACGAGCTCAGGACGCCGATGACGTCAATAAACGGCTTTATTGAAGGTATACTCGACGGAACCATACCTGACGATAAGCAGGAATACTACCTGAATATTGTGAAGGATGAGGTAAAACGCCTGCAAAGGCTTGTCAGCGACCTGCTCGATATTGCAAGAATGGAATCGGGAGAAACAAAGGTAAACATTATTGCATTTGACATATGCGAAGTGATAAGGCTGAGCGTTATTCAGCTTCAGCAGTTCATTGAAGACAAAAACATAATTTTCAGGGCGAATTTTGAACAGGAAACCATGATTGTCCAGGCTGACAGGGATGCAATACAAAGGGTTATGATAAACCTTATCCATAATGCTATAAAATTCACTCCCGAAAACGGAAGTATTTCGGTAACGGTGCGAAATGTAAAAGGAAAAGCAGAAATCACCGTATCAGATACCGGCCAGGGGATACCCGCGGAAGACATTCCGTTTATTTTTGACCGTTTTCACAAGGCTGATAAATCGAGGGGTAAAGACAAAACCAGCGTCGGCCTGGGGCTTTATATAGTTAAAAACATTCTGAAAGCTCATAATGAGAATGTATACGTTGAAAGCGAATATGGAAAGGGAGCTGCCTTTACATTTTATCTTCCAATGGGTTGAAAGGCTGAAGAAAATGGATTAGCCTTTTTGCGCAATTTACCGCAGGCATACGGTATCTTGATCAGCAAGTCCCAGAGAACAGCGAAGAACACATTTGGATCATATATGTAACCACGAATTCCGGGCTAAATGCCGGATGAAATATTTCGGGAATAAAAAAAGCCCGGATTATAATCCGGGCATATCATTATTTTCAGTACACGTAAACCATATCACCCGATCTCAAAGCAATGGGTTTGGACCATAACCATTTGTTTGTAGCACTGTTGTCAAAAAAGAAAAGTGCGCCGTTTGTAGGATCAGCACCGTTCAATGCATCGCGGGCTGCCTTTATTGCTTCCTGTGAAGCAGGTTTGTTAATCATGCCGTTTTGCACAGGCGTAAACTGGTAATATCCGTAGGACTTCTCATATATAACACCGCTTATGGTGTTCGGAAAGCGTGAATCCTTCACACGGTTTACAACAACGGCTCCAACCGCTACCTTTGCGGTATAAGGCTGATTATTTGCCTCGGCGGTTATAAGCCTTGCAAGAAGATCGAGATCGCCCTGTGTATATGGTATTGCGCCTTTATTCGAATAGGTTGCAATGGCAGCATCGGTACCCGATGCCGTTCCGGGAATTATAAGTTTCTGTCCAGCATAAATCATGTCGTCCCATTTTCCATTTGCCTTCCTTAAGGAATAAAGTGAAATTCCGTATTTTTTTGCAATCAGGTATAGGCTGTCACCTTTCTGTACCGTATATTCCGCCGCCGGAACATCCAGCTTCTGGCCCGGATATATCACGGTACTGTTAAGCCCGTTCCGGCTCATAATGCTTCCTGATGTTGTTCCGAAGAGCTGCCCTATTGTGTAAAGGGAATCGCCCTTTGCCACGGTGTAGGAAGCAGCACTTGCATACGTTGGAACCAAAGATGACAATACCAGTACTGCAAAAAACACCTTTAGCTTTTTACTCATTTTTCTCCTCCTTAATCAGCCTCCGAGGTTAGTTGACGGGTTTGGGCCGAGGCGCCCTACTTTATGATAATCATAAAGATTCACCCCAAAATTATCCCCCGTATTCCAACACTGGAAATTCGGCCTTTTTCATGCCGATTATTGTAACAGGAATGGAGGGTTATGTAAACCTGAAAAATGTAGTACCCGAGGAAACAGCAGGAAAGGGATGATAAGCAAAAAACAATTCACAAATTATTCATACTGATGTAAAAAATATTGTTTAGAATAAAAGCGTAGCCTGAAAATATATAAATAGTAGACCGGTTAAAGATGGTTGAACAGTACATAGAAAAAAATGAATGAAAGGAGAGACGGGAATGAGTGAATTCGATAAAAGCAATAATTATTATGATAATGATAACAATAATTCATACTCATACGAGGGCTATTCAAACAACCGGCAGAATACAAACACAAGCCCTTACTACAGCTATTACAACTCATACAACCAACAGAACTATGACGACCTGAAAACATCATCTTTTTACTCCGAGAGCTACGAGAAGCCGCGTAAGGGAAGAATAAGGGAAATGATATTACCCCTTGTAATAGTTGCGCTTATAAGCTCGGTTCTTGGCGGTGCTTTGGTCGGTGCATGGTTCCAGTTCGGAGCTCCGACTCTTGTTGAGAATAATCTACAGTCAGGAAACAATTCACAGGTTGATACGCAGCTTGTAAAACAGATTGAGATTGTCAATAATATTGAATCTCCCGCAACAGCGATTGCAGAAAAGGTAAGCCCTTCAATTGTCGGTATAAAGGTTACCTACAGGATACAGGATTTCTGGTTTGGTGCACAGCAGAGCAGCGGTTCAGGTTCAGGCATTATAATAAGAAGTGACGGGTACATTCTTACAAACAACCATGTTATTGAGGCAGCCATGGAATCAGGCACCAAAATTGCCCAGGGCGCTTCAATCCAGGTTATACTGCCGAACCAGACAGATCAGTTTTATGATGCTAAGGTGGTTGGCCGGGATGAAAGAACCGATATTGCCGTACTTAAAGTAGATCTGTCAGAACTGCCCGCTGTTGACATCGGCAACTCCGACGAGCTTAAAGTGGGAGAGCTTGCAATAGCAATAGGCAACCCTGCAGGACTTGAGTTCATGGGATCCGTTACACAGGGCATAATCAGCGGTTTGAACCGTGAAATACAGGTTGGAAGCGGGCGTCCGCTGAAAGTTATTCAGACCGATGCGGCAATAAACCCAGGAAACAGCGGAGGGGCACTGGTTAATTCAAAAGGTGAAGTTATTGGTGTCAACACTGTGAAAATAAGCGGTTCCAATTATGAAGGACTCGGTTTCGCGATCCCAATCAATACGGCAATGGAAATAGCCAACAGCCTTATATCCGACGGTTATGTAAAAGGACGTCCGCAGATTGGTGTTCAGATTGACACCAGGTACAATGAAGAAATGGCTGAAACGTATAAACTTCCGCCGGGATTGCTGGTTAAAGAAGTAATCCCCCTGAGCGGGGCCTATAACGCAGGAATCAAGATAGGTGATATTATAACCGAGTTCAACGGGGTTCCGGTGAAAACTTTTGATGAACTGGAAACAGAAAAAAATAAGTATAAGGCGGGCGATGTTGTAAAGATAAAAATCTACCGAATAGAAAGTTCTGATTTTACAAGAGGGCAATACCTTGAACTGGATGTTACGCTAAGCGAAGACAAGGGATAAGGTTTATGTGAAATTTATACGAAAAGAGCGGTTAAAATCGCTCTTTTTTTTATGTGTATAAATTCAATGTTCATTTTTGAATTTATTGAACTGAAAAAAAATATATGGTAAATTTATTTAGTAACGTATCAGGTGTTATTAAATGTAAGCATTTAAGTCTTTTCAAAATCTGAAAAAAAAGTGAGGAATGACAATGTCTGTAAGAAGAATCTTTGTTGAGAAAAAACCCGGTTTTGATGTAAAAGCTCAGAAACTCCGCGAAGAAATAACTGAATACCTTGAAGTAAGCGGAATAAGCAATGTGAGGGTTCTTGACAGGTATGATTTGGAAGGCGTGCCTGATGAAGACTATGAAAAGGTAAAATACTTTATCTTTTCTGATCCGCCTGCCAATTTCATATATGAAGATGAATTACCCGTTAAAAGCGGTGAGCGGGTTTTTGCGGTTGAACTGCTGCCCGGTCAGTACGAACAGCGTGCAGACAGCTGTGCACAGAGCATTCAGCTGATAACTGAAGGTGAAAGGCCTGCAGTAAAAGTTGCAACGGTAATAATAATTGACGGTAATATAACCGACGAGGCCTTCGAAAGAATAAAGAATTACTATATAAACCCGGTGGAAAGCAGGCTCGCGGGCCTGGAAAAACCTGAAACCCTTCGTGAAGAATACCGTATACCTGAAAAGGTTGAGGTAATGGAAGGGTTTATCAGCCTGGACGATGAAGCTCTGAAAAAGTTTGCCGAAAAACTTGGTTTTGCGATGTCATTTGAAGATCTTGCTTTTTGCAGGGATTATTTCAGGGACACAGAAAAGAGGAATCCTACAGTCACTGAGCTCAGAATGATTGACACCTACTGGTCAGATCACTGCAGACATACAACATTCATGACCGAAATTGAGGAGGTTTCCTTTGATAGCGGTCCTGTTTCCGAAAAGATTTCCGATGTTTACAATATGTATCTTGAAACCCGTAAAAATGTGTATAATGACAGGGAAAAACCCGTATGCCTTATGGACATAGCAACAATAGCGATGAAGGAACTGAAGCGGCTTGGCAGGCTGGATGACCTGGATGAATCCGACGAGGTTAACGCATGCAGTATTGTTGTTGATATTGATGTGGACGGCAAAAAAGAGCCATACCTTGTAATGTTTAAAAACGAAACCCATAACCATCCCACCGAGATAGAACCTTTCGGCGGTGCTTCAACCTGCCTTGGCGGTGCAATCCGTGACCCGTTGTCAGGGAGGTCATACGTTTACCAGGCCATGAGAATTACCGGATGCGGTGACCCGAGGAAACCGTTTGATCAGACGCTTCCGGGCAAACTTCCCCAGCGAGTTATAACAACACAGGCAGCATTGGGCTACAGTTCATACGGAAACCAGATAGGTGTTACAACAGGCCAGGTCCAGGAAATATACCATGAAGGGTATGTTGCAAAAAGAATGGAGCTTGGAGCGATAGTTGCAGCCGCACCGAAAAGGAATGTAGTAAGGGAAAAGCCCAAAGCAGGGGATGTCATCCTTTTGATCGGCGGCAGAACCGGCCGTGACGGCTTAGGCGGTGCCACCGGTTCGTCGAAGGAACATACCGAGGAATCCCTGACTGAAAGCGGTGCTGAGGTTCAGAAAGGAAATCCTGCAATAGAAAGAAATATACTGCGTTTGTTCAGAAAACCGGAAGCCTCGGTACTGATTAAAAAATGCAACGATTTTGGCGCAGGCGGTGTTTCGGTAGCTATCGGGGAACTTGCAGACGGCCTTGAGATTGATCTGGATGCCGTACCTACGAAGTATCCCGGCCTTGACGGAACCGAAATAGCAATTTCGGAATCCCAGGAAAGAATGGCAGTAGTTGTTTCGGCAGACAATGCTGATAAGTTTATAAAACTTGCAAAGGAAGAGAACCTCGAAGCAACGATTGTTGCAAAGGTTACCGACAGCAACAGGCTGGTTATGAACTGGCGCGGCCAGAGAATAGTGGATATCAGCCGTGAGTTCTTAAATACAAGCGGTGTAAGGCAGAAAATAAAGGTTGCTGTGAAGGAACCTGAAGCTTCAGTCAATATTATATCCAGTTCAGAAACAGGCATGGATTTTGCCGAAGCATTCAGGCAAAACCTTCAGAAGCTGAATGTATGCAGCCAGAAAGGCCTTGTTGAAATGTTCGACAGTACGGTTGGAGCAGGTACGGTATTAATGCCTCTCGGAGGCAAGAATCAGCTGACACCGGCTGAAGGAATGGCTGCAAAGATACCCGTCCAGGACGGGGAAACAAGTACGGCTACATTGATGGCCTTTGGTTTCAACCCTGAAATTTCAACAAAAAGTCCTTTCCATGGCGCTGTATATGCCGTTGTTGAATCGGTGGCAAAAATTGTTGCGATGGGGGGCGACCATACCGGAATACGCCTGTCGCTTCAGGAATACTTCGAAAAATTGGGGAAAGACCCCGTTAAGTGGGGGAAACCCTTCAGTGCGTTAATGGGTGCGTTCTATTCACAGATGAATTTGAAAATACCTGCAATCGGCGGAAAGGACAGTATGTCGGGTACATTTAATGATTTGAATGTGCCGCCCACATTGGTTTCGTTTGCAATCTGCACTGCGGATGCTGCAAAAGTATTGTCCCCTGAGTTCAAGAAGGCAGGAAGCAGCGTGGCGCTGGTGAAAATAAGAAAAGACCGGGTTGATCTTCCGGACTTTGAGCATTTGAACTTAACATATTCAAAGATTCACAGGTTAATCTCAGAAAGAAAGATTCTGTCTGCATGTACCGTCAAATCCGGAGGCGTTGCGGAGGCTGTTTCAAAAATGGCTTTTGGTAACGATATCGGCTTTGTTTCATCAAAAGATGCAAATTCAGAATACTGGTTTGCACCCTGTTATGGAAATATTGTTCTTGAAATATCTGAAACTATTGATGCAAAGGAATTGCTTGCGGGCCTTGACTATGAAATCATAGGGAAAACAACGGCTGAACCCGTTATAACCATCGGCGGTGCCGCAATGGATCTGAACGAGCTTAAAACCCTTTGGCAGGAGCCATTGGAAAGTGTCTTCCCGACACGTGCAAAACACAGGAATGAAAAACCCGCTTCGTCCATTTTCAACAGGATGAAGCCGATACATCACAGCGAAGTTTTCGCAAAACCACGCGTGTTTATACCAGCACTGCCGGGAACCAGCTGTGAATACGACATTGCGGCAGCTTTTGAAAAGGCCGGCGCGGCTGTTGATGTGTTTGTACTTAAGAATTCAATGCCTGCTGCTGTAAAAGAGTCTGTCAGGGTTATGAGGGAAAAGATCCAAAACAGCCAGATTGTAATGATACCGGGCGGCTTCAGTGCAAGCGACAAATTTGACGGTTCAGGAAGGATTACCGCTGCGGTATTCGGTAAACCCGAGCTTGGTGAGGCATTAATGGATCTTGTCAGGAACCGTGACGGGCTGATCCTTGGAATATCCGGCGGGTTCTATGCATTGCTTAAACTTGGATTGCTGCCTTACGGCGAAATTCGTGAACAGGACGAAAACAGCCCCACACTGGCATTGAATGTAACGGGCAAGTATGTTTCACGCCTTGTAAGAACGAAGGTTGTGTCTTCATTGTCCCCATGGCTGGCAAAAACCGTACCCGGAGACGTTTATACCGTTGCTGTTTCTCATATCGACGGAAGGTTTACTGCGAGCGAAGAGACATACAGAAAGCTGATGGAAAACGGTCAAATAGCAACACAGTATGTTGATTTCAACGGCAGCCCGACATATGACATTGAATTCAACCCGAATGGTTCGCTGCATGCAGTGGAAGGCATAACGAGCCCTGACGGCAGAATTTTCGGGAAAATGGGCCACAGCGAAAGATATTCAGCATATGTGTTCAGGAATGTTCCGGGCGAAATGGACCAAAAACTGTTTGAATCAGGGGTTGAATATTTTAAATAATTGATTTAAAATCACATACATTTCGTCAGCCGATTAAAAGGTAACTGTAATCACAACCATCGCCTCGGGCATAGAATAATATGAACATATTCTGTGTAAGGCGATGGTTTTTCATGTTATTGATTAAAAGGCCTGTCGATATTATTACGCGCGTATACCGAAGACCCGATATCACAATGTTATACCCGCAGGTTGCGGGAAATGGGAATTTAAATGCAAACCTAATGATGAATGCGAAAATCAGGAATGCAGTAATGGACCTGGTCAAGTCACTTGAACAGCCCGATTTGAGGTCGGTAATCGAAGGCTCTTTTGAAATCAAGAACAACCAAAGAGGAATTCTGAGCATACTGCTTATTGGCATGGCTGAGTTCGGAGGAGCCCATCCGATGACGGTGACAAAATCACTTACAATGGATACCGGAACAGGGGAAAGTTACAGTTTACATCAGCTTTTCAGTCCGGGTTACATGGAGATAATAAACAACGAGATCAAGCGGCAGATAAGAGAACGGGATATACCCCTTATTGACAGCTTCAAGGGTATATCTCCCGAACAGGACTATTATATCTCGGACCATACCATTGTAATATTCTATCAGTTATACGAACTATCACCGTATGCCGCAGGGTTCCCGTACTTTCCGATACCCCTGTACATGCTCTCGGACGTTATACCCGGCGACGGCCTACTGGCAAGGCTTGACTATTTTATATGAAAAACAGGAATATACAATGCATTTTGCTGCCATACTCCGTATATTTTTCATAACGGGTACAGATAATATTGCTGATAAAAGTACGGCAGGTGATGGATATGGAAGATACGAATGATATGAATGATGTGAAAATAACCTCTTATGACAGGCTTATGCGGGCATGGGAAAACTCCATGGAACTGGCGAGGGATTTTGAAGTGTATTCAAAAAGGGTGGATGATGAAGAACTGAAGGAAGTATTCAAGAAGTTTGCAGAAGAGGAAGGCCTTCATGCCTCAAAGTTCCGTGAACTGCTTTTAAAGCGCCAGAAGGAAAAAATGCAGTAACCGGGTAATAAATAAAGATACTTTGCGGGTGGGATTGATGATTAAGGCCTCACCCGCTGTTTTATTCATCTGTTTTTTTATTCAGAGTGACATGGATTTTATCCTCCGAAACAGATATCCTTATTTCTATTGGGTAATCCCGGGTATTTTTAAAGCGCAAATCCTTTGAATTATATACAACTGCTGCGTCCTTGCCTTCGGGTACATAAGAGACTTTTCTTGAATGCCTGTGCCTCTCAACTATTTCCAGGTCAGCTTCGAGTGCTGCATTATACAAGGTTGTGCTGACCTGGCATACCCCTCCGCCCACACCTTTGCTTTTTTCCCCATCAACGAATATTGGTGCTTCTTCATAGCCTTTTTCCCTTGTGCGCCTGCCCACCGTTTCGTTGAACGAGAAAACCTCGCCGGGTTCTATCACTGTTTTGTCCAGATCCTCTGCAGCCAGCTTAATATTATTTACCCTGTGTTTATCCTTATCATAAATTTTGGTTGTGAAGCTGCTGATTACGTTCGGGTTTTCGGGTTTTATTGTTGTTACAGGTCCGGCCGTCGGCGAAGAAAGCGGTATAGGCGTAACCGTAGCCTGAGGCGGACTGTTTTCGGTTTTTCTGTCATTTGCACTCTCGTTTGCCGAGCAGCCGGAGAAAAATATGAAAACAAGCGTGAAAACAAAACTAATTTTAATAATTCTCATTTTATCACCCGGAATATATTCTTTGAGTAAACATAATAAAACATGCCGGAATAAATATAGATTTAATAAGCAATAGCGGCAAAAATTTGAAAATGTTTCCCGTTTCAGTTTTTCGGATATTACAAGGAAATCAATCATATAGTAATAACAATGGAAATATTGGCAGTTCATATGTAACAGAGGGATATTATATGTTCATTTTTATTCGTGCACGACATATCGCTGCGGTTGCAGTTTTATTTGCCGTTGTTATTGCAGTTTTTGTATTTGCGTCAAATGGCAGGAATGATTATCTGCTTGTCTGGGATGATTCTGTGCCGGTAAACAGCGACCTTTCAGAAGAATTTGCCAGATACCTCGAGAAAATAATCCGTACACGGGATAAAGCCATGCTCGAAAATGAAATTGAAAGCATAAAACCTTTGTATAATGTTAATACAAGGCTTGGAACCTACGCTTTTGAACATGAGAAGAAAAAGATTGAATACCTGCAGAACTGGGCAGAGAAACAGGGGGTGAATTTCCAGGACATAAACACATTTTTTAAGATCAGGTGGGTGAAAGAGAAAGGAAGCAAGGTAACGGTCAACTTTTCCGCGATAACCGAATATACATACGTATATATCAATATGCCTGGAACTCAAAACAGGTTCAGAATTGCAACCTATCATCTGCTGGAACTTGCAAGCGATGATGATAACTGGCTTATAACAAAGGAATGGTACACCGATCCTTTTGCAGATTCCCTGAACTCGGATACGCTTAAGGCCGAAGACAATAAGGTATATATCCTGAGCCAGGAACCAAGGGATTTTTCAAACCTGAACGAAAGACGTATTAAGGCCGTTGAATATGCCGACCTTTATTGCGGCGCCAGTGACAATGAGGACTATTATTTCCGTTATAATAATGAATACAAGAATTACAACTCCCTTGGCGGCGACTGTACAAATTTTGCTTCACAGGCACTGTATGCCGGCGGTTTCAGGAAAACCGGGAGTTGGAATTACGAGAAGGACGGAAGCCGTGCCTGGGTAAATGCGCAGGGTTTTAAGGATTATTTGCTGTACAGCGGCCGTGGTTCACTGATAGTTCACGGAACTTACGACAAAGTACTTAAACTTTCATACAAGCTGCTGCCCGGAGATATTATAGCGTATGAGAAAAAAGGGAAGGTAGCACATATATCGGTTGTTACCGGGGCGGATTCACGGGGCTACACCCTGGTGAACTGCCATAACACCGACAGGTTCAGAGTTCCGTGGGATTTGGGCTGGAGTGATAAAGGTATAAAATTCTGGTTGATAAGGGTTAATTACTGAAAAGGTCTGTTCGGAATACAGCGAATAAAAAGCATTTTAAAAAAAGGACTGTGGAAACAGTCCTGTTTTATGCGGTTTCTTCCTGTTTTGACCTTTCCTTTATAGATGACAGAGCGTATTTTGCCGCATTTATTACATATCTGTCAGTCTCTTTCTCCAGCATGAACCTGATGAATTCAGTTGCCTTTGGCGAACCAATTTTACCGAGGGATTCAACGGCAACAAGACGAATATCCGGGTTAGGATCTCTTAAAAGATTAGCTAATGCGTTTATTACTTCAAGAGTATCAAAGTTGGACAGAGCTCGTATGGCACCGATACGTACATCTTTATCGTCGATGTTTAGTGCACTGAGGAGTTTCTTTGTTTTCTTCTTGCTTTCCCACTTCTCAATCTTTTTCAAGGTAATACCCATAAAACAGCCCCTCCTTTTCTTTTATTACATATATTATATATAATTTTCCAGCCTATTTCAAATTGGCGTAACATTTCTTGGATTTATGGAAACCGTTTTTGTATAAGTTGCATAGTATGTATGGAAGCAATAATTTATTCAAACTCCGTGGAGGTGTGCAAAATGTTTGATTTTGATCTGGAAGGGCTTAAAAAGCAGTTGAAAGCCGAAATAAAGGCGCAGCTTGAAGCTGAACTGGAATCGGAACAGGACATCAGGATTAAGGAAGATGAAGACACAAGGCAAAAACAATACAACAAACAGATAAACTATAATATATTGACTCAAAGACAGTATCAGGGGCAGAACTCCAGGCAAAAGACCGAAAGCGAAAGTGAAAGCGAAGCTGAAACTGATACAAAGAGCGTTTCGGTAAATACAGCAGAAAGCATAGCAAAAAACAAGGCAAAGCAGGAACAGGAGCAGGAGGCAGACGCAAGGTTTGAAGCAGATAAGAAGCATAAGTATTATTAGGATGAATATTCCCGGGAGCGGTATTCTGGTACCGCTTCAGGGAAATAGTTGAAAGAAAAACAGGGGAGATGTATTGTTATGGAAGGAGCGGGAAAATGCTATGAAAGGGAGCATGTACAGTTCAACTCGCAGGACCTGGACCAGGAACAGAATGTACATTTGGATCCCGTTCAACTGAATACGCAAAACATTCAGGTTATCTTGGCAAGAGATGATTATTCCTGTGTTATAACAGGCAATACTTATAAGGGGAAAAACAGGTATATTGCGGCAGATGTCAACATACTTCTTTTCTTCGGCTATGAAGGGAATGTTCCCGTTCATAAAACCAAATCAGATTCGAACGGGAATTTCAGAATTGAAGGCTTACCTCCGGGCTTTTACTGCATTGCGGCACAGTACAGTGAATCTCCGGTGGAAAGACACCTGATAAAACTTCTTCCCGGCCAAACCCTGCATCAGACTTTCATTTTCTGATATCAATTATTTTTACTGCCTGAAGCGTAATGCTTAGGGTACCGGTTTGTAAACCAGGCCGTAAATATTCCCAGAATAACTGGCAGAACCTGGCTTAAAAGCTCGACAGACTCTGATAACGGCGATTGCATGAAATAATATGAAAATACCGAAGTCAATAAATACAGAACAGCCCAATAGCATGTAATAATCCTGTTGGTTCTCATGAACAGGGGATTATTAAAGGCCTTGTTACCCCCATATTCGTAAAGGACAGCGAGTCGTCGGCATCCTGTTTTTCAGGGTTTTCCCTTATCAATCCCCCAGCTGGCGTCAGACATTTGCTCATAGACCTCTCGTGGGAACAAAAGCTGATTCAGCTTCTGCATTGTTTTATCCGTAATGCTTCCGTCGGCAAACTCCGAGCCTGCAGTTTTCACTGCCTGTAAATATTCATTCGTCCGTTCGCGTAATTCGGGCACACTGAATAATTCCCCCTGCCCGCAAAAAATTGATGTAAAGTTGTTTTTGCCGTAAATCCTGTCAAACTGTGCAATTACGGAATTATAGTTCCCCTCTGCCGTATAAAACCCGCAGGTGGAAATAAGTACATATCGCTTGCCGCTCATATCATACCTGTATTCATGACCGCCCGAGGGAGCGTTTCTGTCCATGAACGGCAAAAGCATGGGCAGCTGACGATCGATGAGCATTTTCAGGCGTGACGGCAAGCTGTAATAATAAAGCGGAAAACTCCAGATTACCACGTCGGCTATAAGCAGCTTATTGATAATACCAGGCATATCATCATCGAACACGCATTTTCCGGGCGTTTTATACCAGCAGTAAAAACATCCCCTGCAATCGTGGATATTAAGTTTGCTGACATTAAGTATTTCAATGTTTGCGGCTGTTCGTTCCGAAATACCTTCCAAAAAGGCATTCGTTAATTTCAGGGTATTACTGTTTTCACACTTTGGACTTCCATTTAAAACCAGGATATTCATATTAATTCTTCCAACTTTCTTATGCGGTTTTCCGCCCATTCATAGCACATCCTGACACAGATGAAGCCAAAATCGGCTGTGAACTGCCATTACAAAACGTTATTGCCAGGAACGGCGGATGCATATTCTTTTGAAACCGGGCTGTTATAAACATATAAGCGGAATAGCATGTTTTTATGCTATAACTGTTTTATTATTTATACTATTATAACTGAAAAAGTAAATATGACAATAACAATTTTAACCGGGTATGAATGGGTAAAACGGGCTGCTAAACTGTTTCTGAAAAAGGTTTGGTCAAAGCAAGGTACCTGTTTTACATACGGGTGACGGCAGGAAAATGCAATGAGTTATTGAAAACTAAGACTCAACGCTGCAGTATAAAAAAAGGCTGTAACTCCGTTATGCAAATTGAATACGGATAAGCGGGAAGTTCTAAATGACCGCAAAATCGAAAAGATGAGGTAAAAAAATATCCGAATGAACCATATAACAGTTCGTCCGGATATTGCCTTATGGTGCGAGTGATGGGACTTGAACCCATACGCCATTCGACACACGCCCCTCAAACGTGCCTGTCTGCCAATTCCAGCACACTCGCATATTTTAAAATTGTAACAGCAGAATTTATTATACTAAGGAACATATAAAGTGTCAAGTGGTTTTTTTCTCTTCTGAAGCCCTGGTCTTGAGCCTTATTTGAAAAAGTAAATTCCATTCCGGCTTCAACGATAGCTGAAATTAGACAGCATACCTGGGAAAACGGGTAATGCAGAGCATTCTTATACCTTATTCAAATTATTATCAGGCAGTTACGGTTTGAAAACATGAAAAAAATGGTTTATGATAAAAAAGGAACATCAATGATCATGACAGAACGAAAGAAGGCGGTTTATCAAGGAATCAAATCATGTCGGTTAAGGAAGTGAATTCTGTATTCAGAAACAAGTTGATCAATGTTCCGTATTCCATATTATTATAGAGGATTTACAGGTGCAGCTTAGATGATAATTACTTTTTACGGAGGTATATACCATGAGAGACAATTATTCAGGCAGTTCAAGGCGGATTCTGATTATCGGAAACGGTGCGGCAGGGTTTTCTGCAGCAAAGGCAGCCAGGTCACAGGATCCGGATGCTGAAATAATTATGTTTGGTAGGGATAACCGGTTGCCGTATTACAGGCTCCGGTTATGCGATTACATTGGAAAAAGCGTAAATTATGATGATCTTAAAATAAGCAGTGAGGAATGGTTTGAAAAAAACAGGATTAGGGCAGAGATATCCTCAGAAGTTACAGCAATAGATTCAAAAGCCGGAAAAATCAGAACCAACGGAAAAGAGTACGGTTATGACAGCCTGGTACTGGCCACCGGAAGCAAACCGCTGATGCCTCCGCTGAAAGGCAGAGAACTCTCGAGGATACATACCATATGGACCATTGAGGATGTTGTCGGGCTGAACAACAGTCTTCAGGATGCCAAAAGAGTTGTGGTTATCGGGGGCGGGCTGCTTGGGCTTGAGGCTGCGTACAAAATTTCTGAAATGGGTATTGACGTGTCCCTTATTGAAAATATGCCGAGGCTTCTGCCCAAACAACTTGATGAAGAAGGCTCGGAAATATTTGAAGAGAAGGTGAAGAGCCTGGGTATCTCAGTGTTATGCGGCAAAACTGTAACAGGGTTTGAGGGAGATTTCAACGAAAATGTTAAACAGGTTTGTATGGCAGACGATACGTTGCTCGAAGCAGATGCCGTTGTCGTAGCAGTCGGCGTTTCACCCAATATTGACATATTCCGGAATAATGGCATCAGTATGAACCGTTTTCTGAATGTTAATGAGAGAATGGAAACAAGCACGAAAGATATATATGCGGCAGGTGATATTGCATGCGTCAACGGAAAATGGTCGGGACAATGGTCGGCGGCCAACAGGCAGGGACAGGTCGCAGGAGCAAATGCTGCCGGAGGTAATGCCGTGTACGAAACTGCTGATATTCCATACATACTTGCCACAATGGGAACAAGAGTGGTTTGCTCAGGTGATACCGGCATTATCCGGCAGGATGGATCTGACGCGGAATATAAAACAGAACGGAGGGTTGACAGGGATAAATTCAACTATTCTAAACTTGTATTCCGTAACGGTTTATTTGCGGGATTTATTCTTGTTGGCGAACCTGCAAAATCATTCAATAAACTCCAGGCGCTGATAAATACCGGTGCAACTGCCGGAGATATCTATAAAATTCTGTATAACTGAAGGGTTGACTGAAACTTGGCATGGCAGGGAAAGAATTATGCCCTTGGAAAACCCGCTGCCTGTTCCCGTGAACAGACTGAGGCAATAGAAAAAGAATAGCATATACCGTGAACCTGGTTTTGGGAAAAACATGTTGGTTGTAAGTTTACCGTAATGAATTGTTATAATATATAATTGACAGGCCTTTTGAAATCAAAGGCCTGTACTTGTTAATAAAGCAACAGGTGATACAGAAAGGACATGTGCGGCAAACTATACTACTATCCAGGCAATCGTCTTGGCGGAATAAGTATGGTACAATAGGGACATATAAGACTGATTGAGGAGCTGGAGTAACCCGCGGTTAAAAATACTGCCGGCGGATATGAAGAAATAATAAACACGGTTTCCTGAAGGAGAAATTGCAAATATGTTTTTTATAGCATTCTTTGGCATACAGGACAGGGAAAAACACCTGGGAAAGTGCAGCAATATCATATGTCCTTCATGCGGAAAACTGTCAAGGTACGAAATCCATAAGTACTACAGGTATTTCCATATTTTTTTCATACCTGCTTTCAGATGGAACGTAAAGTATATTGTAAAAATACCATGCTGCGGCAGCCTTTTTGAGCTTGATCCTGCAATCGGCAGGGAGTTTGAGAAAAACCCCGGCACAGAAATAAGGGAGGAAAACCTGCAAAGGGTTAACAGTTATTCACCGTTCAGGCATTGCTTAAACTGTAATGCCAACGTACCTCCGGATTTTAACTATTGCCCGTACTGCGGCGCGAAACTGTAGCTTCCCTGAAATATATTCCGGGTAATGTCTTTAATACCTGTCAGTATAAGATATTTTGGATAATTGCTGTAATGGTTCGTCATTTATATACAGATTAAATGAAAATGAAAAACCATTTTAATGTTTAGGGCCTGTGAATAAGAGTAACGGATAAAGAAATGGCTTATCAGTTCGGAAAACATCCTGTCTGACAGTCAGGGGATTTTGTTCAGTAATTGGTTGGGTTGCCTGCATTTCATAATACTCTACCTTAATATGGGTATGTAAATGAATACAACGGTGCCTTTGTCCTGAATACTCCGTATCCGTATACCGTACTGTTCGCCATAGATTAGCTTAAGCCTTTTGTTTGTATTGAACAGGCCGATATGATCGGAGAAATCTTCGCTGGATTCAAGTTTCAGTTTAATTTTCTTCAGTTTTTCAGGCGGTATTCCAGCTCCGTTGTCGGTTACAAATATCCTTAAATGCGATGAGGCTTTTTTATTTTAATCCTGATAAAACATTTTGAATCTTTTTTTTTAATCCCATGGTAGATGCAGTTTTCTACCAAGGGCTGAAAAAAAAGTTGCTTATGCGTTTGCAATGCTTTGGTGTGATGACGATTGCGAGGTTGATGTGTCCTTAGCCTTCAAATCTCCGACATTTCTTTTTGTAAACGGGAAACTGCAGTGCCGTTCACAAATAGAGGAAGAGAGATTCCGTAATGTTCCGGGGATATTGAAAATATCACTTGCCAGGGGGTGGAACAGCTTCCTCGTAAAAAGCATGAAGACGCCTGCAGGTTTTGGTTGTATTATTGGTTCCAAAAGCAGTAAGTGGTATCCGCTTCATTTCATGTCACCGTTCAGGGAAAGGTACGGCCAGGGCGGATGGGTGTATTCTGAACCGGCTGATTTTGATAAATGCCCTGATGAAGAGAGCATGGATATTCAAATGGCTGAAGACGCCACAGGACTTAAATGGTACCCTGAACTTGAATGGGAAGAAAATGAAACAAAAAAGCCTGTATTTTCCCGTATTTTCGGCCATGAGGAAGGGGTTGCGGCTTATGGATGGACCAGGCTGTTTATCTCCGGACGCAGCGGCAGTGTTTCGTTTGCAGGGAAGACATCAGGTCCGGTAAAAATCTGGATTGACAATCAGAAAGCATTTTGCACGGAGAATGCAGGAAACATTAAATTCAGCAAGAATCTCAGTCACGGTGCCCACGATATTCTTGTTGAGTCGTACAAGGGTTCAAAAGGATGGGGCTTTACTCTGGCAGCGCTTGTAAACGGAAAACTGAAGGATTTTGAAAAGCCCTGCGATGTAAAAGGAACAAGGGACAATTGGCTCTATCTTGGGCCGTTTGACTCTCCTTTGCTTGTTCCGCCGGATGAAATAACAGATATGTACAGGGTGTTTGGCAGCAGCGGAAAAAGCGTGTACTGGTGTCTTGACAAACCGGGGTTCCGTGTAAGGCCGTATCTTGAAAACAGGCTGTACGGAAAGTGGCATTACCACCTGGGGGTTACATTGTACGGCCTTATCCGTGTGTCCGGACTGCTTAACCGGGAGGATATAAAAAACTATACTTTAAACCATACTGATGAATGTGTCAAAATGTTTGATTATTCACGGTTTGATCGTGAGGAATACGGTTACCAGTCACTAAACCACCAGGTGGTTGAAATTGACTCCCTTGATGACTGCGGTTCTTTCGGTGCGACTTTGATAGAACTGTACCGTAACACGGGAAAAGAGATTTATCTGCCGCTGATTGAAAAAATAGCCGATTACATTTCAAACCGCCAGATGAGAAAAGAGGACGGTGCCTTCTGCAGGGGAGACAAAACCATATGGGCGGATGATCTTTATATGGGAACCCAGTTCCTTGCAAAATACTATTCCCTGACCCGAAAGGAAAGCTGTATTGATGATGCTGCACGTCAGTTCATGCTGTACAAGGATTATTTGTATATGCCTGAATACGGGGTCATGTCCCATGTTTACGATCTAAAATATGAAACGCCGACGTATGTGCCATGGGGCAGGGGAAACGGCTGGGTTTTGTTTTCCCTTTCTGAAGTCCTCGAATCCGTGCCGAAGGAACACAAGGATTACGATAAGCTGCTCGGTTTTTATAAAGAGCTTTGCGAGGGCTGTCTTAAGCTGCAGGGTGAAAACGGATTATGGCACCAGGTGCTTACAGATCCGGAATCCTATGAAGAAACATCCTGCACGGCTATGTTCACATATGCGTTTGCCAGGGGTATCCGTTACGGCTGGCTTGATGATCCCGAACGTTATATTGATTCGGTTTACAAGGCGTGGGAAGGATTAATGCGTATCAGTATTGACTTTAACGGGAATGTACACGGAGTATGTCGCGGATCCAATTTCTCATACAGCAGCCATTATTACAAAAATGATTTGCTGTGGCTGACGAATGATACCCACGGGATAGGTATAGTTTTGCTGGCAGGGTATGAAACCGTTAAAATGGCGGAATTCTTATCTGAGCAATCAGGGGCTGATTGAAATACATTTAATTCCGAGAAAATGAACCAATTATTTATGGGACAAACGCGGCCTTATCATATTTTATCTTATAATCAAAGAAAGGATATTGGTCGTTGTACCGGAAGCAAACAGGGAAAGATAAAACGACACTGAATTTATTATTATCCTTTCTTGTTTGTTTATAATAATTCAAAGGTGGCAGTGAAGAATAAACAGCGGAAACATGGATCCATGTTATAAATTCAATAAGGTAAAAAAACACTTGACCTGTAGTTGACTCCAGCATTTATACTGTATTCAGGGTGATGAATATGTTAATAGGAGAGGTTTCCAGGAAATATAATATCGGGATAGAAACTCTCAGGTACTATGATAAAATCGGGGTTACTTAAAGTTGAAAGAAAAAACAGCCAAAGGTACTATTCAGAGAAAGATATTGTCAGGCTGCAGAATATTATAGCAATGAAAGAAATGATGTTCTATTTGGATGACATAAAAAGAATTCTGGAAATTGATGAGAGAATAGATAAAGGGTTGAAAGATAAATCCATAAACCCGAAGGATATTGAAATACTGCTTAATGAAGTAAAGCAAAAGCAAACAGAATTAATGGAGAAAGAAAGAAAGCTGAAAAAGGTAAAGTGTCAGTTGGATGAAATCGTTAATAAGATAATGGAGTTTAAAAGTGATGCAAATGATTAAGAATGAGTTTTTCTGCAATCAGCCTATTTCCCCATTGGGCTATGGCTGTTATGCATTAAGCGGCGCTTATGGCTCAAGGCCGGAAGAAAGTGAAATGGTAAGAATTCTGCAATATGCCTATGAATCAGGTATAAAATTCTTTGATACTGCCGGCAGTTATTCAGATACCGAAGAGATTCTCGGCAGGGCGGTTAAGTCTTTCAGGCATGATGTCGTTATAGCGTCCAAAGTCGGAATTACTGAAGACAACAGGTTCAGCCTTTCCAGTGAATTTATCAAATCCTCGTGCGAATCCAGCCTTAGGAAGCTGAAAACAGATTATATAGACATATACCAGGTTCATTATCATGATCCTGATACTTCAGCAGAAGAAGCCATTGAAGCATTGGAATCATTGAAAAAAGAGGGGAAGATCAGGTATTACGGAATAGGTCATTTGCCTCTGGATAAAACAAAAGAATATCTGGAGATAGGAAATGTATCTTTTGTTCTTGCAGAGATGAGCCCGGTTAATACCAGCCGGTATAAAGAGCTGTACCCGTTGAGAGAAAAATATAATTTTGATATTATTGCGTTCAGTATAACGGGCAGAGGTTTGCTGTCCGGAAAAATTAGTGAAAAAGTGGAATTTGGAAGTAATGATATCAGAAGCAAGGATCCGTTGTTCAGAAAGTCCAGGCTCGTCTCTGGCATAAATATAGCCGGGAAGTTGACGGATATAGGAAAGAAATATAATATGACACCGGCACAGGTAGCAATTCTGTGGACAATCCAAAACAGGGGAGTCATCACCGGCCTGACCGGACCTGTCAGAACAGCTCATCTTGAAGAAAACTGCCGTGTGCTGAACCTGTCACTGGACAAAGACAGCATAAATGAAATAAATCAGTTTATAGAAAAAGAAGAAGACAGGATGAAAAAGATCATCCATGAAGAAATATGTACTATCCTGTCAACTCCATTTTCTGCTGACTATGAAAAGGCATATAAAGATTTAATATATGCGATTGAACACTGTGTAGAGAGCCAGCTTATTCCGTATTGCTACGGAGTGGATATTTTTAAGAAAATAGAAGAGGACAGGGTTTCAGGCAATAAATCCCTGTACAGACTGAATGAAATCAGAAATGAATTAAAAGCCGGAATACAATTATAAATAACGGCTGATACCTTTTTATTGGTTTTGCCATAGATACACAATATTCCGGCAAAACAGAAACAGTAACGGAAGGAAGTTAATGTACAGTTTTATCGGGTAAAAGCACTTAATGAGGTCAGTGTTTGGCAGCATGGTGAACTGCTTAAGATTAATAATGGTTACAGAAAGACACTATTGAATCAATGAAAATCTAATATTGAATAAGATTTTTCAATCTGGTACAATTTAGTTAATGCGGTTTTGCGCTGCTTGTTCCGCAAGACCCCGGCCGATTGATACTGATTGGCCGTAAAAATTAAAATCTAAAGAAAAAGAGGATTGCTATGGCAGGATTTTTTGGTTTATTCGACTATACGAGGGAAGGACCCGGAGTACCCAAGGATGCGCCTCCAAAATCAAGGTTCAGAATATTTTTTGAAGTTCTGGGAAGAAAGTTCTGGAATATTGTCAAGATAAATCTGCTGTTTGGACTATTTAATATACCCGCCCTTGTATTTTTAGGTTTGTTTGCAGGGTACCTGCAGGGGTTGTATTCGCAGCATCTGGATGCACTTCCTGAAAACTCGGGTGATATTCTGCTGTTCATAATAATTCCGCTGATGTCGATACTTGTTTGCCTCCCCATTATTACCGTAGGTCCTGCGCAGGCAGGCATGACCTATGTTCTGAGGAATTACTCACGCGAGGAGCATGCCTTTATCTGGGGAGACTTCAAGGAACACGCATTGAAGAATTTGAAGCAGAGCATAATAGTAAGCATTATCAATACTGTTTTTACAGTAATCGTGTTTGTGGCATTTTATATCTACCAGCAGATGAGTATTAACATTATGCTGAAAACTGCCGCAACTTCCTTCATTGTTATTTCTTTTCTGATTTTTATGATGATGAGCATGTATATATATCCCATGATGGTTACTTTCGATTTGACAATAAGGCAGCTTTACAAGAATGCGTTCCTTTTTGCAATAATGAAATTCTTCCCGAACCTGCTGATAGTGATTGTAGTTTTTGCATTGCTGGTCCTCTCGTTTTATAATCCCATAATAGGCTACATCATGTTCATTTTGATTACAATGGGTTTAACCAGCTATATTACGAACTTCTATGTGTACTCAAAGATTGAAAAATACATGATCCGGCCCGTGGAAGAGGCTGAAGACAGCAGTAAGGATGAGAATGAAACCGAGAGTATATTCTCAGACAAAAGAATCCTTGATGAAGATAACAGGGATGAAAAATCATGATGCCTTGAAAAAATATGAAACAGCGGCCCGGTTCCTGGTGAGCCGCTGTTTAGTTTATAATTACCGGGGGCGGTTCATTTGCCGCCCTTTTATATATTCAGCAAATCCTTCATTGAGTAGAGGTTTGGTTCTTTATCATGTATAAATACAGCAGCTTTCAGTGCCCCGACACCGAAGATCTCCCTGCTGTTGGCAATATGCCTTAACTCGATGATTTCATCATTGCCTGCAAATATTACAGTATGGTCTCCGGCTATATTTCCTCCGCGGATTGCATGAATTCCTATCTCGTCCTTGCTGCGCTTAACCCTGTTGGTATGCCTGTCGTAAACATACCTGTATTTCTCGGGCAGAGCCTGGTTTATTGCATCTGCAAGAGCAAGGGCGGTTCCGCTCGGAGCGTCTATTTTCTGGTTATGATGCCGTTCAACTATTTCTATGTCAAAGTTACTGTACAACACCTTTGCAGCCTTCTGAACAAGTTCAAGCAGAAGATTCACGCCAAGGGACATATTCGCTGAATAGAGAATCGGAATGGTACGCGAGTACTCCTTCAGTTTTGAAACCTGTTCATCAGATAGACCCGTTGTTGCTGCTACGAGAGGAATTTTCCCGGATACTGCATAATTTAAAACCTCCTGCAATGCTGCAGGGTGCGAAAAATCAATAATAACATCCACGGGTACATTGCATTGGTCCAGTTGGGTAAAAACAGGATAGTCGTTTCTTATGGAGTCATTAATGTCAAACCCTGCGACAATTTTTACGTCTTCCCTGTAACGGGCAAGGTTTGTAATTACCTGACCCATTCTTCCGTTGCATCCGCTCAACAGAATCCTTACCATAATCATTCATCCTTTCGTGAATCAAACCTGAACAGTGTTCCGGTTTATATCAGACCATATTCAGAAAGCGCTGCGCGTACTGTATTCAGGCCCTTTTCGCTGATGTCAACCAATGGCATGCGGCATTTTCCTACATTCATACCCATTTCATTCATTGCAGCCTTGACGGGAATGGGATTTACTTCGCAAAACAGTGCATTAATAAGACTAATGGCCTTTATCTGTATTCTGCTACTTGCTTCAATATCGCCGTCAAGGAACAGGCGGACCATTTTATGGATATCTGCAGGAATTATATTTGCAGCAACTGAAATAACTCCTTTTCCTCCCAGCGCCAGCAAAGGAACAACGTTTCCGTCCTCGCCTGAGTAGATTACAAGGTCATCACCGCAAAGATGCCTTGTAAGGGCTACCTGGTTCAGGTTGCATTCCTTCACGGCGACAATGTTGGGAATTCCGGACAGGCGCTTAAGAGTTTCGGGATTGATATTCAGGTTCGTTCTTGAAGGAACATTATAAAGCACAACCGGTATTTTTACCGAATTGGCTATTGCCTTGAAATGCTGGTATAATCCTTCCTGGGTGGTTTTGTTGTAGTAAGGGGTAACGGTAAGGATGGAGTCTGCACCTGCAGATTCGGCAAACCGGCTTAATTCAATGGCATGCTTCGTATCATTGCTGCCTGTTCCTGCCATTACATGCACTCTTTTTGCGATTTTCTCCACGGCAAACCTGATTACTTCCTTATGCTCCTCATCAGGCATTGTTGAAGCTTCGCCTGTTGTCCCGCAGATCAGGATGGCATCGGTTCCCTCGCTGATATGCCATTCGATTAATTCTTCAAGTTTTTCGTAATTGACCCCGTCTTCGGTAAAAGGTGTTACCAAGGCTACGCATGACCCCTCAAAAATAGGATACTTCAAATGAATCACTCCTTGTCGAGGTATTCAATAAGTTTTTCGGCAATCTGAACAGTGTTTGTGGCTGCGCCTTTACGGATATTGTCGGCTACAACCCAGAGATTTACACCACTTTCAACACTTTCGTCCCTTCGGATTCTTCCTACGAATACTTCGTCTCTGCCGGTTGCGTTAATGGGCATAGGGTAGATGTTATTGGCAGGGTCATCCTGTACAACAATGCCCGGGGCTTCCCGTAGAGTATTCTTCAAGTCCTCAAGATCAAAAGGTTTTTCAAGCTCAACGTTAATCGACTCACTGTGGGAGTTGAAAACCGGTACCCTGACCGTTGTTGCAGTAATTCGAAGGCTTTGGTCGCCCAGTATTTTTCTTGTTTCATTTATCATTTTTATTTCTTCCTTGGTGTATCCGTTATCGGTAAATACATCAATATGAGGCAGTAAGTTACCTGCAATCGGATGCGGGAACTTTTTCGGAGCCTCACCCCTGAGACCGTTTTCCAGATCACTGTAACCCTGCATCCCGGCTCCTGAAACAGCCTGGTATGTTGAATAGACGATTCTCTTAATGCCGTACTTATCGTATAGCGGCTTTAACACAACAACTGCCTGTATTGTTGAACAGTTTGGATTTGCAATAATTCCCCTGTTCCATTTAATATCTTCAGGGTTTACTTCCGGAACAACGAGGGGAACGGAAGGATCCATTCTCCAGGCACTGCTGTTGTCTATTACAATACAGCCTTTTTCTGCAGCAATTGGTGCGTATTTCTGGCTGACGCTTCCTCCCGCTGAGAACAGGGCGATGTCTATACCCCTGTCAAAGGAGTTTTCGGTCAGTTCTTCAACAACGTATTCCTTGCCCATAAAAGTTAATTTCCGGTCGGCTGATCTGCCGGATGCAAAAAGGAACAATTCAGAAACAGGAAGATTCCTTTCTTCAAGAACCTTCAAGAAGGTACGGCCTACCATTCCGGTAACTCCAACAACAGCTAATCTGTACTTCTTCATAATAACCCCTCCAAAATATTTATACTACATGTAGTATTGTTTTACAACAATGATAAAAAAAGCTTTTAACAAATTAACGCCTGTTCGTCTGCAAATTATATCCGTATAAACAAAAACTGCTGATAGAACATCAGCAGTTAATATTGCCTTCAAAAAGCCATTACTACTGATAGCGCTCCATCAATTCACAGAAATTGATGACAGTTCAGCAGTTATTCACTGATGAACCAGGAAAACCCTCTATGGGGAGAATCCTCCTTCGGCATTTTTTCCTTTCAGTTCAGATCATCGGTACCCATATACCTCATTGAACCTACTGATAAAAAATGCGCCTCTATCATGCATTATCCGGTTTTCAGTTGTTAATATACAGTTTATTCATTTGCCTGTGTTTTTGCCACAGTAAATTCAGCAAACAGCCTATCGTTGAAAGATTAAAGCTATAATAACATCAAATAATGCATATGTCAAATGAATATTTCTTTTGCCTGAATTGTTCTGATACAATGGAAGGAGTATCAGGATCTTGTGAAATGCAGGTTAAAATATTCACTTCTGATTTCTTTGTTGACAAACAGGGTTCCTGTATGTATAATTTAATGCTGTAAAGTAATTATACTTGACAGGTGTTCAAAGTGGAAGAACATGCGAAAGTGGCCATACTGCTTGATTTCTACGGGCAGTTGCTCACACCGAGACAGTACCAGATACTCGATTTATATTATAACAGCGACTATACCCTTGGCGAAATTGCATCCCAGCTGAACATCAGCCGCCAGGGCGTATACGACGGCGTGAAGAAAGGGAAGAACACCCTAAAGGAATTTGAAGACAAGCTGGGCCATGTAAAAAGGTTTTTGAAACATGAGCAAGCATTAAAAAAAATTCTGTCGGATTTACGCAGGGTAAAATGTGCCGGTAAGGTCAGAGACGGAGAAATAATTGATTCGTGCATCGAAGAACTGGAAAAAGTAATAAATGATTTATAGTACGCGGAGGAAAGTATGGTATTTGAAGGTTTATCCGAAAAACTGCAGAATGTTATGAGAAAAATCAGAAGTGCCGGCCGGGTTACGGAAAAAGATGTAAAGGAAATGATGCGAGAGGTCAGGATGGCCCTGCTGGAGGCTGATGTTAACTATAAAGTTGTCAAGGATTTCGTTTCAAAGGTATCTGAAAGGGCCGTCGGCCAGGAAGTGCTTGAAAGCCTTACTCCAGGTCAGCAGGTTATTAAAATTGTCCATGAGGAACTTATACAGCTTATGGGAGGAACGGTTGCAAAACTTACGGTTTCACCGTCACCGCCCACGGTATATATGATGGTTGGTTTGCAGGGTGCCGGTAAAACCACCGCATCGGGTAAACTTGCAAATTATCTGAGAAAGCAGGGTAAAAGACCGATGCTTGTTGCCTGTGACGTTTACCGGCCTGCTGCGGTAAAACAGCTTCAGGTCCTGGGTAAACAGATTGATATTCCGGTATTTGAAATGGGCACAGGCACAAACCCTGTTGAAATTGCAAAAAAGGCAATAGCCCATGCAAAATCGATGCAGTTTGATACGGTGATTATAGATACTGCAGGAAGGCTTCATATTGATGAAGAGCTTATGCAGGAACTGTCCGATATTAAAAAGAACGTAAATCCGCAGGAAATCCTTCTTGTTGTGGATTCCATGACAGGGCAGGACGCTGTGAACGTAGCAGATAGTTTTAATGAAAGGCTTGACATCAGCGGGATTATTCTTACAAAACTGGACGGTGATACAAGGGGCGGTGCGGCGCTTTCAACAAAGGCTGTTACCGGAAAACCCATCAAGTTTGCCGGTGTTGGTGAAAAACTGAATGACCTTGAGCCCTTTTATCCTGACAGAATGGCATCCAGGATACTTGGCATGGGGGATGTTCTGACATTAATAGAAAAAGCCCAGACTGCTTTTGATGAAAAAAAGGCTCTCGAACTGGAAAAGAAGCTGAGGACACAACAGTTTACGCTTGATGACTTCCTGGACCAGCTTCAGCAGCTGAAAAGCATGGGGCCCATAAGTCAGTTCCTTGGCATGCTGCCCGGAATGAACAATAAAGCATTGAAGGATATACAGATAGATGAAAAACAGATGGTTTACGTCGAGGCCATTATCCAGTCCATGACCAGGAAGGAGAGGGAGAATCCCGCCATCATAAACTCAAGCCGCAAGAAACGTATTGCTGAGGGCAGCGGAACATCGATTCAGCAGGTGAACCAGTTGCTGAAGCAGTTTGAATCGGTTAAGAAAATGATGAAGATGTTCTCCAATCCCAAGGCAATGAAAGGCCTCAGGGGAATGGGCGGTTTCAGGTTACCGTTTTAAACGACAGTTTACCGGATGACAACGGTTTACTTTATATGACATTAAATTCTGCAACTTGAAAGGTGGTGAAGCAAATGGCAGTTAAGATGCGTTTAAAAAGAATCGGGGCAAAGAAAAAACCATTCTACAGAATCGTTATAGCAGATGAAAGAGCTCCAAGGGACGGAAGGTTTATCGATCAGGTCGGAACATATAATCCTCTTACGAACCCTTCGGAAATCAAGTTTGATGAAGAAAAAACAAGGGAATGGTTGAGAAAGGGTGTACAGCCTACCGATACGGTTAAGAAACTTTTGAAGATTTCAGGAATTACCCGGTAAGGTAATCGCAAATTTTACAACCTCAATTATCATAGACTTAAATTATTGTTTTCAAAATGGAGGGTTATCAATGAAGGAACTTTTGGAAAGCATTGCCAGATCATTGGTTGACAATCCTGACGATGTATCTGTAAGGGAAGTAGAGGGTGAGAAATCTCTTATCCTTGAATTGAGGGTAGCAGAGGATGATATGGGCAAAGTTATTGGCAAACAGGGCCGCATTGCAAAAGCTATCCGTACAGTAATGAAGGCAGCCGCAATGCGCAACGACAAACGTGTTGTTGTTGAAATAATCCAGTAATTTATGCCCAGGCATACAGAAATTTTGATTTGTTCCGAAAAATGCTGTCTTATGTGACAAGTAAGGCAGCATTTTTGTTTTGTCAAAAAACCAATGGGATTCGATGAATAACGGTATTCCGTTTTATTTATTCGAAAAATAAGAAACGGCTTGAATTTTGCTGCCGGTTATGTATAAATTAATAGCGGAAAGAAAGGATGGCATGACTTATTACATATTGCTGTTAGAAAACCGGTTATTCAGGGAATATAAAAACAGTATTGCCTGAAAAATATAATAATCAAACAGAAGAACACAAAGGAGAGATATTTATGGGAAACAGTGTATTGACAGTTACGAAGGAAAATTTTGATCAGGAAGTGTTACAGTCAGAACAGCCTGTAATGGTTGATTTCTGGGCTGCATGGTGCGGTCCCTGCAGAATGGTTGCACCTACAGTTGAACAGGTTGCCGAGGAGTTCCAGGGCAAGGCAAAAGTTGTAAAGGTTAATGTGGACGATAACGGCGAACTGGCTGAAAGATACAGAATTATGACAATTCCCACCCTGATGGTATTCAAAAACGGAAATGTTGTAGACAGTCTTGTCGGTGTGAGAACTAAAGAAGAACTTTCGAACATGCTGAATAAACATCTTTAAAGAATATAAAACCGGGGGACTGGGTTCTCCTGTTATTTTTTTGACATCAGCAGCCTGAAAAGGATATAATTGCATAAATGGTATTTTTTGTTCAGGAGGTGTTTTCTTTGGGCTATATAATAGAAAATATTACGGTTATAACATGGGATGACGACAGGTTGAAGGTGCTTGAAAATGCAACTGTTGAAACAGACGGTGACAGGATTTCCCGTGTAGGATGCGGAAAGAATGACGCCGCGAGGCGCTCAGGGAAGATAAGGATAGACGGTACCGGCAAAGCCCTGATTCCCGGTCTTGTTAATGCCCATACCCATATTCCGATGACACTGCTTCGCAGCTATGCAGATGATTTGGCTCTTCACACCTGGCTGTTTGATCATATCTTCAAAATCGAGGACAAACTTACGGATGACGATGTATACTGGGGTTCCCAGCTTGGATTGATGGAAATGCTTGCAGGAGGAACCACTTGTTTTGCAGATATGTATTATTTCGTGGACAGGATCGCTGAAGCCGCAGCTGAATCGGGTATGCGGGCGCTGCTTTCCCGCGGTTTGACAAATAATGAGGATAAGGATGACTACAGTGACGATTACCGGATTAAAGAAGCCGTTGAAACGTTCAGAAGATGGAACGGCGCGGAAAATAACCGAATCAGGGTTGCATTTGCACCGCACGCGATATACACCTGTGCACCGAAATACATAAAAGCCATAAGGGATACTGCTGAAAAACTTGGTGCCGTTATTCACGTTCATGTGGATGAAACCCTGAAAGAGCATAACAATTCCCTTAATCAGTACGGGAAAACACCCACGCAGCATTTATATGACCTGGGACTTTTTGATTTGCCCGCAATAGCAGCGCATTGCGTTCACGTAACCGACACGGATATGGATTTAATGATGGAAAAAAGCGTGTCGTTCATTCATAACCCCACAAGCAACCTTAAACTGGGCAGCGGAATAGCTCCCGTTCCGGACGCACTGAAAAAGGGCATAAATGTTGCGCTTGGGACCGATGGCGCCTCCAGCAACAACAATCTTAACATGTGGGAAGAAATTAACCTTGCCGCACTGATTCATAAAGGGGCAAGGCAGGATCCGCTGGCCGTAAGGGCTGAAGAAGCCTTCAGGATGGCTACGGCAAACGGAGCGAGGGCCCTTGGCTTTAATAATACCGGTCAGATCAGGGAAGGTTTTAGCGCCGACATGGTACTGATAGATTTGTCAAAACCCCACTACCTGCCTGAACATAACATCGTATCGAACCTGGCATACTCGGCACAGGCTTCGGATGTTGAAACCGTTTTTGTTGACGGCAGAATCCTTTACGATAAGGGCGAGTTTAAAACCCTGGACAGGGAAAAAATCCTGTACAATATTAAGCGGGTATGTGAACGGCTTTTCAGCTGACGCCATTACCGGGCAGTAAACGTTCAGGGCTTACAGGATCAACAATTACTGTCTTGTAATTAACATATACAACCATGCCGGGCTTGGCTCCGGACGGCTTTCTTACGTACTTTGCCCGGGTGTAGTCAACCTGGACTTTTGACGAGTTGCGAGCCTTGCTGAACCATGCTGCCAGAGTTGCGGCCTCAAGCAAGGTTTTTTCAGGGACGGGCCCGGGAACACGGACAATAACGTGCGAACCGGGTATATTTTTTGAATGAAGCCATAGGTCATCGGGTTTTGCAAATTTAAGCGAAAGCTCGTCATTCTGCCTGTTGTTACGACCAATCCAAATCTGATAGCCGTCCGATGATTTAAAGCTAAGGGGCGAGGATTTCCGGGGAATTCCCGGCCGCCTGTTTGATTTGTGTATATATCCCTGGTCCCTTAGCTCTTCACGTATTTCTTCAACTTCTTCAGCAGATTCGGCTTCCTCAAGGTTGAACAGCACATTTTCAAGATAGTCCAGTTCTCTTTTTGCGATTTTAAGCTGCTCGGTTGCATATGAGTATGCTGATTTCGCCTTGTTGTATTTCTTAAAATAACGCTGTGCGTTCTGCTGGGGGGTCAGGTTCTCATCAAGCTCAATCTCAACATAGGTTTCCTCAGGCTCGTAATAATTCAACAGTCTGCAACGGGTCATTCCTTTTCTGAGCATGTGGATGTTTGCGGTTATTAATTCCCCGAACAGCCTTAATTCTTCCATATTTGAATTCTCATCAACGGTTGAAACGTGGATATTGATTTTCTTCTCGCACCGTTCGATATTCTGTTTGACAATCTTTATCAAATCATTGCTTTTTGACCTGATATGCTCCTTTATCGCACTGTATCTGAAAAAATTGTCTATAGCCCCGCTTATACTGTCGTATTCCTGGAAGGCGCCGTACTGGGTCAGCAAAACAGCGTGAAAGTCCACTGCTTTTTCCAGGTTGCTGTCAATAACGACAGAAGGAGTGTATTTTTTGCTTTCGACGGAGCATGCCAGATCCTTCAGAACAACTGCCAGAGCCATAAGTTTTTCCTGTTCGGTGTCCTTAGCGGGAAGGTCGGGGTCAATCCCGGCCCTGTAGCAGACTTCACGGCACAGAAGCGGGCTGAATCCCTTAATTTTATTCAGCAGAATCCTGGATACCGGGCCTGGTTCGTTTACGATGGACCGGATAAAATCATCATAGTCCAGTTCCGAAGGAACTGTTTTATCCTGGGCAGGGGGAAGTATATATGTCCTTGCCGGCATTATTTCCCTGATACGGTTTATATCCTGGTCCACATGCTTTATCGCATCAATTATCTTACCGCTGCTGTTGACTAAAATAATATTGCTGTGGCGTCCCATTACTTCAATTGCAAGTTTTTTCGTGCTTTTATCGCCAAGTTCATCCGACGATTCCACGTACAGGTTGATAATTCTTTCATAGCCCGGGCATTCAACACCGGAAACGATTCCGCCAAGCAGGTGTTTTCTAAGCAGCATGCAGAACATCGGCGGAGAAGATGGGTTTTCCAAATCCAGCTCTGTAAGATGTATTCTTGCTGAATTGGCGCTGCAGTTCATAAGCAGTTTATAGTTATTGTTATCGGAACGAATGTGTAATACCAGGGTATACTTTTCGGGCTGGTATATTTTGAAAATACGGCCGCCGCTTATTTTCTCATTGAGTTCGTCTGCCACGGCTTTTGCCACTACTCCGTCAAAAGGCATTTGCTTCACTCCGTTTCAAAAGCATATCAAAGATGTTTTGATTACGTTATATTTTAACATACATCGTGCATCAGCGGAACGATAAACGGCACATGGGGGAAATATTACAATTTTGTTAATATAATTTTACAAAATAAATAAACTGTGTTATAATTCATTCTCAGAAAAGAGGAAAAAAATAGAAAGAGTTTGGCAGAATGCCGGATCTTATGATTTAATCTCCGTTCTGAAAGGGGTAATCACTATGCTGTTGAAGAAAAGATCGGTGGTCGTTAGTGTCTTGATTATATCAGTACTGTTATTCCTGCTTATGAACATTACCGCAATATTAAGATAGCCTCAACGGGAAAGGAGCTTCGGCTCCTTTTCTGCTGCATGCCCTGAACCGGGAAACCCGCTTAATTTCAGTCCGGTAATAATTTGAAACAATTGATATTATTTTTTCATCATGGTATATTTATATTGATTACGGCCGATTTTATCCTGAATGAAGCAGTACGGTCATGGAGGTAATTATGTCGAGGGAAAGCTCAAGTACTGATAAAATACCCCTTATAATGATGGTTTTTCTGCTTGCTGCGTTAATACTTCTTGATTATTTTCTGAAATGGGGTTTCAACTGGGTTGATTATACAATTATCGGTGTTGTGTTTTTAAGCGCTTTCATAGGCTACATAAGAGGGCTTATTAAAGCTGTATTCAGTCTGGCCGGATATATTATAGCCGTTATATGTGCAGTGCTGTTTTCAGAACCCGTGGCTCTTTTCATTATGGAAAAAACGCAGATAAGGGAAAGTGTTGCAAAAGCTCTGGAAAATGCCTATTCTAATTTTACCGTTCCTGCATTTAACCAGGCAGTTGATTTCACGGTAATTGAAAGCAGTAACCAGCTGTTTGAGAAATTCCCCGTGCTGCAGGAGTTTCTTAATGATAATATGATGTTCGGACAGCTATTTAACATGGTTAATCCATTGGAAGCCGGTGCCAAAGTTTTAAGCGACGCAATTACATCAATTGCAGATCTGCTTGTTTTTTCGGTGCTTAAGGTTGTATCGATCATTATTGTGTTTTTTATAGTTAAAATAATAGTTACCATTGTCGGTTCGATCGTTAACACGCTGATTTCGCAGAGCGATATCCTGAGCACAACGAATAAAACCATAGGACTGGCCCTGGGGGCAGTTGTCGGCTGCCTTGTTGTTTTTGTGGCCGTATCATACATAATTCCGTTCATAGGCTCGATAAACATTCTGAATATCCCCAGGGAGTATGGTGAATCGGTTATAATAAGCTACTTTTTTGCAGCACCGAAAATCTTGTGAGGACCATTACGGGATGCTGCCTTAACCTGGGGAAACCGTTTTCTTCAGAAGTTTTATAAAGCATTTCGTTCCTCTGATAAAATTTATTACGTTGACTGATGCCGTTCAAACCTGCATATTATATGCAGGTTTTTTTGTCATACTTTTGAAACAGTAATATACTTCATTTATGCCTTGACTTTACCGATAAAAAATATAGAAATCTGCAAACCAAACGGTGTTTGAAACGGGTGATTGGGTTGGTTGTTATGAAGAAATCAAAAGTAGGATTAATTTTTCTGATTATTGCAGTTGTTGCAGTGTCATTGGTTCCTGTAAATACCCTTGCTGATAACGGAAAAGTGAGGCATATGCTTGTACGGGTTTTTTCAGCGGATGTTTACAGCAATACGATACGGGCTGAAACTATCCTTGATTTGCCGTATCATGACACGGCGCTTATTGACCGGGAGAAACTGTATGGATTTGAAACTTCAGGAAAATTTGAAGTTTACAGTGTCAGCGGAGACAGCCTGATATATATTGATTCCGTCAGGAGGGCATTGAGTGATGTTAAGCCCGAGACTTACATGGTTGTTACTGTTGAGAATAATGTTGTAACAAGGATGACAGGCATAAACAGTGTTATGCTCCAGAAAAGCGGTATTTTCAGCGGAATCCTTGAAGAGAACAACCCTGATTTGGGGTATATAACGCTTTACTTCCCCGATGGTTCGGGAACATCACCGGGACTGAAAGGTGCTCTTTCATATTACCGGACCTATTCATACCTTCGTGTTGAGGATGTTTTGATATATAAAAACGGAAGAACTGCAGGTATTGAGGAATTAAACCCCGGTGACAGCGTTTTCATAAAACTTGATAATGACGGAAACATAGAAAAAATAAGCGGCACCGACAATTTCTATCCCGTATACGGAAAGGTGAGGACAAAAGGGAACTGGGTACTCCAGGTTGAAAGAAACGACGGTTTTACCGTTCTGTATCGTGTTACACCCGGTACACCGGTTTTTAAAGATAAAAGGATTGCTTCATGGAATGATATAAAGGCAGGAGACGAAGTACGTATTTTGCTTCAGACAAGCGGAAACCAGACAATCATCGGCGAGATTACGGTAAAAAGCGAAGAGGTTGAGGTGGATGCGGTATACAGGGCGGATTTTTCCTATTACGACAGGCTGACCAACAGCATTATTGTTTCAAATATGGTACAGTTCAGGGACGGAACCTGGAACAGGACAAGCCTGCCGATTATCAGGAAACTGGATATAAACAGCAGCTATGTTCCCGATATTCCCAAAGGTGTAAAAGGAACTGTATATATTGCCACGGGCAAAAATATTACCGGCAGGGATTCTGTTGTCTGGCTTTCCTTTGACAGTAACGGCCTCAGGACAGAAATAACGGGTGATACGGTTATCAGTGCCGATCCCGGTGGCAGCAGGCTGACGCTGATGAATAGGAATATTCCTGTTACATACGATGACACGTCGATTATAGTTAAAAAGGGAAGGCTGCTCTCTCCGGGACAGGTTAAAAGCAGGGATGAGGCGTATTTTGTCACAAGCAGCCAGACCGACGGGACTGTCAGGGCTAATGTCATATGGATACGCGAGCCGCTTGATGATACAGGTTTGACCCTGATTCGTGGAAGAATATCACAAATCGATTTGTTCAGCAGTATGACCCTTGAATCATTCTCTGAATTCAGTGAACCTGACTGGGAGTTTTATAATGTTCAGAAGACATTGACGATAGACCCTTCAGTAACACGAGTATTTGATGACGGAGGAAGGACAGACCTGGAACTGTTTGATGACACCGGCACAGAAAGTTTCAAAAAACGGACCGTCTATGTTCTTACACAGGACGGAAAAGCCCTGCTTGTGAGCACTGCTCCGTTCGGTGATGTTGTTTACAGGGGAAGAATCTATGACCTTCCCGGAGTTCAGAAGGATTCCTTCAATCACGTGGTTGTTCCCGCTTCATCAGTGATTATTAAGGAAGGTATCCGGTATGACGGGCAATTGACGAAATGGGTTGATGTACCCGAAGCACAGTTTTCATTCCTGCCGAACACAGTTTTTATCAGGAACGGAAAAATTGCCGACCCGTCCATGCTGGAAGCAGGGGACAGGATAACGGTAATAAAGTCGGAAAACGGAGACAACGCCTTTGTAGTAATGGCTGAATCATATTAATATTCTGGAAAACGGGGGATTGTAATGAAAACAGGAATTAAAACCGCAAAACTCATATCGATACTGCTTCTTGTAATAATGCTGGCAGAACCGGCAGCCTCTTTTGCATATACGGGTTCAATGGGATTTGAAGGCGGGATTTCTGCGGCTGATCCTTTTGAAAACAATACGTATTTTTATCGCGAGGTCTGCTTTTTGACAGGAACCCCTGTTATTCTTGAAGGTACGTTGACAGTCAAGAAAAACATCAAGAATGAAAAAGTTACAACAACGTACCGGTACAGCCTTGAAAATCCCGGGTATCAAGCCACGATAACACGGGTTATAGAAATGGAGACAACCACCGAAACTGCAGAAAACGGGCAGACGATTGAAAAGAGCAGAATTTCAAAAAGACCGACAGAAGTTATAAAAATCGGAAACATGACATTTACTTTGACGGAATATGAGTTTACCCGTTCGGGCATTACCGATCCCCAGCCTGCGGTATATTATAATGTCGGAGAATACACGCTTAAAAAGAAATACAGGATAAATGCCGGTGACGGGTATATCACGGTTAACATGACCGGAAACCAGTATGGATATGATCAGCACTGGAGCTCTGCAAAGTCCGGCAATGTCATTGTTACTGTTTTTGCAGAGCCGGTGATAAACGGAAAAGTTGTTGAATGGGGCGGAACAGCCGATATTTTTGTTTCCAGCGTGGCCAAAAAGGGATTTGAATACCTTGAAAATGAGCCTTACCAGATTAGTTTCGAAGGCGGATATGTTGAGAAGGACTATGAAGAAAGCGTTCTGCAATATGACGCGCAGCTTCCCGAATTTGACAAGGACGGAAAACCTACCGGAGTAATAAGGACTTACAGCGAGAGAGTGGGCATTGAAACCCAGCCCGTGTTTACAAGGTTAATGGTACCGGACTTAAAACACCTGAGAGGACATTGGGCCGAGGAACCTGTGAAAATCCTGTACAGCCTTGGTGTAATACCCGGTACCGGAGAAGATTTCAACCCTGCTAAATATATATCAAGGCGGGATTTTACCGTAATGGTGGTCAGAGCGGTTAAGGACATACCGGAAGATCCGGATATAGTCAAAAGGACAAAGGCAGTCAGCAGAACGACAAGGCAGAAAACCCCGGAAATATCGCCTTTCCTGGATGTTAAAACCGATGATCCCTTTTACGGGGAAATCAAGACCGCGAACAGCCGTGGTATCATTCAGGGGACAGGCAACTCATATTTCTCTCCGAACCAGCGTATAACTAATGCAGAAGCCGTTACAATGCTGATTCGTGCTCTTGGACTTGAAGGACTTGCCTCATACCCGTATGCGGTAACACCGTTTATTGATAATGATGATATTCCCGCCTATGCAAGGAATTCAGTTGCAGCAGCTTATCGTATCGGGCTTATAAGCGGGGACAGCAGGGGTTATTTCCATCCGAACAAATACCTGACTTATGAAGATGCCTCGGTTCTTTTGTATGAACTGATAAAATACATGGGAGAAGAACTGGTGAAAGACTATCGTGAAAGACCATTAAGCTATCTATAGGATGGTTGCATCAATAAAATAACAATGATAAAATTGAGTGAAGGAAAGAATAAGGTAGAAAAAAGCAGAAAATACAGAAAGCAGGGTTTAGTATGTCGGGAAATAAAAGGTTTTGTTCGGTATTGTTGTCATTTTTCTTAATTTTTTCGGCAGCATTTACAGCGCCTGTTTATGCAAATGACGGGTATTCGGACTATATTGACAGCGTTATAAAAATGGCCAAGGATCGTTACTACAGGGACATATCCGAGGAAGAGCTGCTTGAGGGTGCATTGAGGGGTATATTTGACTCAATGGATGATTATACGGTCTACTACAGCCAGGATGAGGCTGAAAGTTTTTTCACTTCAATAGAGGGGAATTACCAAGGTATTGGCGTGGAAATAATGGAAGTACCCGAAGGAGCAATTGTTACCCGGGTATTCAGCGATTCCCCGGCTGAAGGAGCCGGTATTCTGCCCGATGACATAATAGTAAAGGTTGACGGTGTGGACGTAAAAGGGCTGACTGTGCAGGATATAGCAAACCTTGTAAGAGGCGAGAAGGGTTCCTACGTGGAAATTGGAATCATGAGAAATTATTCTTCGGAAATCCTGTATTTCAGCGTGGAACGAAATGTTGTAAATATAAGCCCTGTTACGTGGGAAATATATGGTAATGCAATGTATATAAAACTTGAACAATTCAGCAGCAACAGCGCCCACTTTTTTGAACAGGCTTTGAAGGAAGCTGACAATAACGGTATTAATAAAATTATTCTCGATTTGCGCAACAATCCCGGAGGCGAAGTCGGACAGGCGGTCAGTATTGCCAGGATGCTTGTTCGAAAGGGCATTATCACAACTCTTGATTTTAAATCCGAGGAAATGAATGACACGGTTTACCGGTCCTACCTTGTGAAGCCTAAGTATGTAACAGCTGTGCTTGTAAACGGTAATACCGCAAGCGCATCTGAAATCCTTGCAAGCGCGATTCAGGATTCACGGGACGGCGTTCTGGTGGGAACAAAAACCTATGGCAAAGGTGTTTTCCAGAACATGTACCCTATACTTAAGCCCGAGGCATATAAAAAGTACAGGGAATTGTACGGCGAGAGTATTGTAGACGGTTATGAATGGATGAACAAGCACGATGTCCAGATTTACCAGGAAGATATATTAGGCTGGACGAAAATAACTACGGGACATTACCTGACCAGGAACGGGAAAATGATTGACGGAACAGGCCTGTTCCCGGATTTCCCGGTTGAGGATTATGAGGTTGTCAATGATGTTGACGTTAACAGTATAAAAAGACTTGACTCTTCATCCACTGTTGAACTGAACGGTGTTGGCAATGATGTTTATAATGCTGAAAAGATTTTAAGGATTAAGGGATATGAAATTGACGAACCTGATAATATTCTTGATGCAAAAACAGCGGATGCACTGAAAAAATACCAGGCCGAAAAGAAAATAAAGGTAACAGGCGTATTGGATGATACTACAAAAGAGAAACTGAACGAAGACATCTACGAGCTTCGTATTGCTATAGACAAGCCTTTTGCAAAGGCAGTTGAGCTTTTGGGTTTGCTGGATTAATTCCAACAGAACGCTCTATGCATATTGAACTGACGAAGTAAAAAAGCCGAGGTACAAATGATAAAATGGTAAACGAGAAAACTGTGAAACCAGGCAGGGTAGTACTTAAAATATTTATCCTGATTAGCTTAATACTTATTATATTCTTCGCGGTACTGGTTTCGATGAATGAGAACAACATCGAACTGAACTGGGATGCGCTGAATATCAATAACCTGATTGAGAAATTTAAGACTGAAACTGCGCAGCAAAGTACAGGCGCTTTCAGCCTTGGTGATCTTGATATTTCCCAAACAGCAGAATACCAGGGAAACCTGGTTGTACTCTCTGACTACGATATCCGCCTGCTTAGTCCGAACGGAGAAGAAGTGTGGTATTATACTCATGACGTAAGGCACCCCGTTCTTAATATAAACGGCAAATGGATACTTGTTTATGAAAACAACGGGAAGTCGTACATGGTTATAAAGGACGGGAAAGTGGTACTTGAGAGTAAACTGGATGAGGAAATCGCCTTTGGTGAAGTAACCGACAAGTACTTACTTTTTATAACCATAAGCAGCAATGGGTACAAAAGGACTGTAAACTTTATTGCTCCCGAAACGGGCATAAGTCTTGGTGCTCTGTATATTGACGATTATTATCCGTATTATGTGAAGAATGTCAACAATAATTCAGGCTTTCTTCTTTATGGCCTTGGAATGAATTCAATTAACATATCAACAATAATCCGTATATATGAAAGCACCGGAAAAACAGCTCCTGTTGCCAGTGTTGAGGCTGAAGGGCTGTACCCTGTCATGAACTGCAGTAACAGTAATTTTATTTTTGCCGGGGAAAACAAGGTTTTGTACTATGACAGCAACCTGAATTTGACATGGTCGGATGAATATACCGACAGGATTACTGCGGTCGGGATGTTTGAAGATGACAATGCGGTTGTTGCCCTTAGCGGGGATACAACAAAAATTGTATTCTATAATTCAGCAGGCAGGGAAATAAAAAGCATTGAAACCGAAAACAGTATACAGAGCATTGAGATTTATGAAAACACTGCAGCCGTGATATATGGTTCGAAGGTTCTTTTTTACGATTCCTCCGGAAGGCTTATTGATAATGCGTCCCTTCCGGGCATTAACCTTAATGTTCATTTTTTGAACAATGAACGGGTTTTCCTTGTTTCAGAACATGAAGCTATTCTGTATAATATTTCCCGAAAGTAGAGCACTTGCAAAATAAAATTAATATATTATTATACTGATGGGTGTTTGTATGGTTTTGACTGTAACTCTTAATCCTGCTGTTGACAGAACTGTTTATGTTGAAGAACTGAAAACAGGTGAGCTTAACAGGGTAAAGGCTGTTAAAACAGATCCGGGAGGAAAGGGCATAAATGTGTCAAAAGCCCTGCATTCGTATGATGTGGAGCAAAAAGCAACGGGTATTCTTGCAGGAATGAACGGAAGATACCTTCTTTCGCTGCTTGAAAGCTACAGCTTCCCGAAGGAATTCCTGATGGTTTCGGGTGAAACAAGGGTCAACACGAAAATACTGGATATGAAAACAGGCCTTGTGACTGAAATAAACGAACAAGGACCGAAAGTTGCCGAGAACGATATTGAAGACTTCCTGAAACTAATGAAAGAAAACCTGAAAAAATGTGAGCTGCTGGTTCTGTCGGGTAGCCTTCCCGAAGGCGTTCGGCCTGATTTTTATGCACGATGTATTGAAATGGCATCGGAAATGAAAGTTCCTTCAGTTCTTGATGCTGACGGCGAGCCTTTCAGGCTTGGGTTAAAGGCTATGCCGTATGCAATAAAGCCAAACCTTTGTGAGTTTGAACGAATTACGGGCAGAACCTTTTCCGGCATCCGGGAAATCCGGGACGAGATAAGAAAAATGCATAAGGCCGGAATAGATCTTATACTTGTTTCTCTTGGCAAAGAAGGCTCGGTTTTAAGCTGGCGGAACAAAACATTTCATGCATTGCCTTTACCGGTTCAGGCAAGGTCAACGGTTGGTTCAGGAGATTCGATGGTGGCAGCACTTGCTTATTGCATTCTGAAAGACATAACTGCCGACAGGACTGCGAGAATCACCTCTGCTGCCGGCAGCCTGACCGCAGCCCTGAATGGTACGGAAATGTCTGAATGGAATAATATTAAAGATGTTTATATGAATGTTCAGATTGAAGAGATTTGAAAACAGGAGTTGAGTCATTTGCTGTATCCACTGAAATTTAAACCAGTATTTAAGGATTACATCTGGGGGGGCAGGAACCTGTCAAGGTTCGGGAAAAACCTTCCTGACGGAATTGTTGCGGAAAGCTGGGAATTGGCCTGCCACCCTGACGGAATGAGTATTGTTGAAAACGGGGCTTTTAAAGGGAGAAAACTTAAATCCCTCCTCGAACAGTTCGGTGACAGGATCATAGGGGATTCGGCAGGGAATAATACGGACTTTCCAATAATGATAAAACTTATTGACGCCAATGATAAACTGTCGGTCCAGGTTCATCCCGATGATGAATACGCACGGGCCCATGAAGGTGACAACGGCAAGAATGAAATGTGGTACATTCTTGACGCTAAACCCGGCGCAAAGCTCATATACGGGCTGAAACCCGGTGTTGACAGGGCCCAGTTCGAGGCTGCAGTAAAGGAAAACAGGCTTGAAGACTGCCTTAATTACATAAATGTGAAGCCGGGAGATTTCATTAATATACCTGCAGGTCTCATTCATGCCATATGCGATGGGATTGTACTGGCTGAAATCCAGCAGAATTCAAACGTTACATACAGGGTTTACGACTATAACAGGAAAGGGCCGGACGGAAAATCAAGGCCGCTGCACATAGAAAAGGCTATGCAGATAATAGATTTTAATGCCGGGGATATGAAATACCGCTATGACGGGCTGGAATATGAAAAAAACGAAAATGCTTCTTTAAGAGTTATAGTGGCGAATGAATATTTCTGTGTTGAACATTATACAGTAACGGGCAAAATAACACAGAACACCGGGTTAAGGCAGTTCCATGCATACGTGTGCATTGGCGGTGAAGGGGAAATATACTGCGATAACGGCAGCGTAGAGCTAAAAACCGGTGAAACTGTTTTAATACCTTCCTGCATCGGCGAATATGAAATAAAGGGGGAATTAACACTGCTGAAGACCTATGTGCCCGATCTTGACGCAGATGTATACCGAAAGCTCATGGATATGGGATACACAAAAAAGAGAATAACTGAAAAAATAGCCGGACTTGGCTGAATGGCTCCTAATAATTAGCAGATACGGCAGCCCGGAACCATTGAAAGAAAAGGGTGATTCATGATATAATACCTTTTATTGCAGCGATTTTTAAGCAGTTTCACTATTAGATTTTTTCAGAGGTGTTTTACTATGGAATCACAATTAATACTCACTGTTAACGGTATGACAGAAAATTGTGCGGAGGTGCTGACACAGGCATTGACAAGAATCAATGGCGTGGAAAAGGTTATTGTAAATGTTGAGAATAGTAAAATATACATTGAGTATGATGATGAAAAGATTGGGGAACAGTTAATCAGAGAAACTATTGAAGACGAAGGCTATGAAGTAAAATAGCCTTCATTTTTGAATTGCAGGTTTACGGTATTGTACTGAAGACAAATAAGGAATCTTTTTGCCTTGAGAAAACGCGTATATATCAGCAAAGAAATATGTTTTTCCATTAAATCCTGTAATATTTTCAAAAATAACTGAAATACATATATCAAAACGCAAAATGATATAAGATAATACATATGTGACAAAAAGATAAGAAAAAAGGAAAGACCTCTGATATAATGTTTATTACCACAAAAAAACAAGAATTGGAGGTATCTTTCCTTTGAAAACAATTATAACAGAAGAAATGAGATTTCGTCAAAGAGTAGTTGAGTATGCAATAAAATATGATAATAATGCGAAGGCAGCAAGGCGGTATCATACTAGCCGTCAACAGGTATGGCGTTGGAGAAAAAAATATGATGGCACAGTACAATCATTGGCTAATAAAAGCAGGAGACCCCATTCACACCCAAAGCAACATACACAGGAAGAACTGGACTTAATTAAGCATAAATATCGATATCATGGGCATGAAGGCCTGGCGCAAGTATATCGGAATCTTATAGATTCAGGGTATAAAAGAACGTATGATTCAATGTGTAGACAAATAAAGAAAATGAAGTTAAACGAAGCAAAAAAGCAGAGAAGTTATCCAAAGACCAGGTATCAGAGGGCTACGGCTACCTATCCGGGGGAAAGAGTACAAATAGACGTGAAATATGTTCCGAATGAATGTATTGGATTTACAAGTAACCACAGCAGGTATTATCAAATAACAGCAATAGATGAGTATTCAAGGAAGAGATATATGGAGATAGTAGAGGAAAACAGTACATATACAACATCAAATTTTTTAATGAGATTAGAGGAGAAGCTGGGATTTAAGGTAAACTTAGTACAAACAGATAATGGTTTAGAATTTGTAAATGATCCGGAGCAAACGAAGAAGAAATCAAGGTTTGAGAAATTCTTAGAGAAGATGAAAATAGAACATAAAAGAATACGACCATATTCACCTTGGCAAAACGGAATAGTAGAGCGCAGTCACAGGATAGATAATGAGTTATTTTATAGCAGAAGGCGTTTTAGTAGCTACGAGCAGATGCAAAAAGCATTTAAGAGATATGTAAACAGATATAATAACATAGCGAGAAAAATACTAAATTTTAAGACACCGAATGAGCTGGTAGAACATTATTTCTCTGAAAATGCTGTTTAGTATGGTATCGCAAATAATTATTTAATCAAGGATCGCTCCGCTTTCCTCCTTGACAAAATAATTATTTGCAATTAAGGGCAGTTACAGCATTGTTCAGAGAAAATTTTTCAGAGGTTGTGTCACATATGTTTGACTTCTCTAGAAGA
>LFSH01000059.1 GCA_001513105.1 Clostridiales bacterium DTU070
TGTCACATATGTATTATCTTATATCATACCTGATGTTGTTTTGCGTAAATGTAATCGGAATTGATGCCATTCATTTTTCTGTCATAATTTTTATATGTAAAGCCTTAGACGCTTTAAATGACACTTTTATCGGGCGCGTAGTTGACTTAAGGCCAGGATCAAAGCATGGCAAGTTCAAGCCCTTTATACTTTGGTTTGCCATCCCCTATGCAGTTTCAACAATCATACTTTTCTTAAATATACAGTCAGCCCTGTATTGGTTCAGGATTGTATATTGCCTCGGTATTTACTTTATCTGGGGAATTGTTGGAACTTTTATCAACGTGCGTACGGCGCCATGGTGAACTCCATGACTTCCAACCAACTGGAAAGAACCGAACTTTCCAATGCCAGAAGCATAGGCTCTCTTGGTGCAAATGTTATCACAACAACAATTGCACCGCTGATAATATTCGACGCCATGGACAATCCCATTGCCGGAAAATTTATCCCACTGGCATTGTTCCTTTCGCTCTTTACCCTGGTATGTTTGTACCTGACACATACCCTTTGCCAGGAAAGGATTGTTGTATCCATAACAAAGGAAAAAACAGAAAAACAGAAAATTGACTATCTGAAAGTTATAAAATCGTTCGCGAAAAACAGACCCATGATTGCGGTAGTTGTAGCATATATCGTTGCCAAGTTCTTTCTGCAGACCACCAGTCTGACCAACCAGTACGTATTTATGTCCTATTACCACGATACAGGAAAACTGGCGGCAATAGGTCTCGGCACCCTGCTACCGATGGTTCTGGCCATGGTTTTGCTAAAACCGATGGTAAAGCTGTTCAGCAAGAAGCATTTAATAACATGGCCGTTTATCATTGCGTCTGCACTTTACATGGTACTTGCGTTCTTCCCTGTTTCGGCCACCGCATGGATCGTAATCCAGCTTATTGCATCCTTCTTTACCAGCTTCTTCAGCCTGCTGGTATGGTCGTTAATCGCAGATGCCGTTGATTACCAGGCATATTTGTCGGGAGCCAGAAACGACGGTACAGTTTACGCAACAATAACCTTTGTTGTATTCTTCATATCCAGTTTAAGTACTTCCCTGATTGCCGTATTGCTGGATATGGTTGGATATGATGCAAGTCTTGGTGCCGCACAGGCTGCCAACGTTTCCAATAATATCAAAACACTGGCCGGTGTTCTTCCCGCTGTCGGATGTATATTGATATTCATCTGCTTCTCCCTTATCTACAACATAAGTGATGAAAAAATGAAGGAAATAAGTGCATATGTCAACCAGCAAAGCGAGAAGCTGGAAGAAAGCATAGAACTGAATCAATAAGCTCTTTAAAATGCTCTGATACCATCCCTGTCCGTTAGCCCCGGAATTCTTTTTCCAGCTAAGGCTAACGGACAACTGTTTATAAGGAAGGTGAAAAAATTGAAACCCATAAGAAAGGAAGTAACCCAGATAGCAGAAAACACTTGGCTAATCAGTGATTATTACCTTGATAATTATTATCTTTTGACTGGTGATAAAAAAGGTGCATTGATTGATACCGGCTGCGGTATCGGAAATGTAACGGACGAAGTGAAAGAAATCACTGACCTGCCTGTTGAAGTACTGCTTACCCATGGACATCTGGATCACTGCGGCGGCATGTTTTCGCTGAAAAGCTGCCATATGCACCCGGGTGATGAGGAAATTGCAAGGGAACATTATTATAAACCCAATTTGATCAAATGGTTTATTGAAACCCGCGTGCCTGTCCGTTTCCCCGGAGAGGGTCACGCTGAGGCTTTAAAGGCCATGGTATCCATGAAGCATCATCCTTTTTTCAGTTATAAACCGATAGAAGACGGCGATACCTGGGATTTGGGCGGACGAATACTTGAAGCAATACACACTCCGGGCCATTCCGCCGGCTCCGTATGTTTTCTGGACAGGAAAAACAGGATTCTGTTCAGCGGGAATACCGTAAACAAAGGCATTATCATAATCAACAAGCCCGAAGGAACAGAAAAGGATCTTGCCGTTTACAGGGACAGTATTTCAAAAATCTGGGCCCGCCGGGATGAGTTTGATTATCTTGCAATAGGGCACGACGGCGGACTTATCGACAAAGGAATCGTTAAGGATTACCTGGACCTTGCTAACGGTATTCTTGAAGGTTCAATAGTCGGCCAATATGAGGAAGCAGGAATACGTAAAGGTGTTGTTGCAAGACTCGGTGCTGCAGAACTCTGGTACCGCTGCGACGCATAATGCTGCTTTAATGCCTGCAAATGCAGAAAGGATACCCTGCGGGATCAATGCAGACTCTTGCGTTATCCAATACTTGTGTATCAGCAGGTTTTGCACCGCAGGAAACCTCACGGGCTGCTGCTGCATCGAGATCATCCACTGTGAAGCCGAGGTGTATCAGCATCTGCCGGCGGCCCGATTTTGCCGGCCATACAGGAGGCATATAACCAGGCTCGGCCTGGAAAATATCGTTACCGTTCCTTCAGGATGGAACAGCCTCCCTTTTTTTACCTGTCGGGCAGACTACAGCCATAGCGCTTCGTTCAATACATTCTGTGTTCGCAAATCCTCGACGCATACCATCTTAACCAGAAGCCATGCACGCTGCTCGTCGGTAAGCTCCTGGATCTTTGTTGCTTCCTTTGATTCCCTGATGCGCCCAATTATTCTATCAATCGCATCTATCTTGTTTTCAGCGGCGGCTATGGCATCCTGCCATGCCAAACTCTTGCGTACAAGTGCTGTCAAAAGCTCGCTGTTGTTTACCCCGCCTGATATGATTTTCTTAATTTCAGACAATGAAAAACCAAGTGCTTTCAGCTCCAGCAGGGCAGCAAGCGTCTGTACCTGGTCAACGGTATAATACCGGTATCCTGTAAAGGGATCGGTTTTTGCAGGTACTATGATTCCCTTTTTCTCATACAAACGTATCGCCTTCACCGAAACATTGAAAAATGCAGCAATCTGGCCTATCCTCATTAACGGTTCTTCCATGTTCATTCCTCCAGTGACATGCTCATCGTTTCATTAACACGCTTCACTCCTGCCATTGCAGTCTTTATATTCATCAGGCTGTTAATCAGCATCATCATGCCTTTCATCAGGCCTCCCCTGTACTGAAAAACTGCCGTGAGTTCTCCGAAGGTTACCGTACCGGCTGATACCCTGTTTCCGACAATCATTAAAACCGCAAGGTAACCGCACATCCCCATTAAAACCAAAAGACCGTTCCCCGCAGCTTTCCTGCTATGGATTTTCATGTTGGCTTTCGAAGCTCAAGGCTGCTTTTCTCAAAACACCCAAGCAAAAAGCCCTGTGCCTCATAAAGGATTGCCGTATCAGCGCAGGTCACGATTGTATTCATATCCGAAGCATTCTCTGCAACAGCTTCCTGCACTTTCATTGCAAACCAGATCAGGGGTCTGAAAATCAAAAGCCGGTTTATCAAAACATGCGGTATGACGAAAGCAATGCACAGACCAAATATTCCCAGATTAAACAGGATTAGGATTACGGAAGATACACAGACGTTCACAGTTGCCAATACCGCATGAGGCAGATGTATCGGCTGGTTCAGCAAAGCCGCCGCTGACTGAACATCTGCATTCAGCCTTGTTATCCATTCTCCGGACGGCCGGGCTTCAATCTGCTGCAGGGATAAGCGGGAAATATGCCCGAACAGTTTCCTTTGAATCTTACCAACCCATTTTGTAACATAAACCGAGTATAACATCCATACAGTTCCATTATATAAGAAAAGCAAAAGACTTCCAATGCCAAACAATAAACAGACATGAAGCAAGCCGTTAAGATTTTCGCTGTTTACTGCCTCAAAGGCCAACTGCAAAAAAACTGCATGAATAACGGTGTGCAGGGCATCAAACGGGCAGCGCAGCAATGTAAGGATAATGAAGCGCCTGATACCTCCTGCCGTTCTGAACAGATTCCGGATATCACTTATGTTACGCACTGTAAAGCCTGCCTCCTTCAAGCCTGAATATACGACTGCATCCTGCCAGGGCCTCGGTTCTGTGGCTTACGCTTACAACTGTTTTCCCTTTCGTGAGGCTTTCAAGTGCAGACAATACGGCCATGCTTGTATCGCCGTCAAGTGCGCTTGTTGCCTCATCCAGCAGGACAACAGGGGCGTTTTTGGCAATGGCACGGGCAATGGCAATACGCTGCGCCTGCCCGCCGGACACCCTTCCGCCCCGCTCCCCAACGAAAGTATCTATTCCGTCAGGTAATGCTGCAATCCAGCCTGAAAGCTGAGCTGCATCGCATGCCTGCCTTATTTCTTCATCGCTCATAGGATGCCCGCAGGTAATATTGTCCCTGATGCTTCCCGGAAACAGCATAATATTCTGCATCACCATCGACACGTTTTTCCGTATATCTTCCGGTCTTCGTAATCCCTGGACCTCAACAATGCCGTCCCGGGCAGAATACAGTCCGGCAAGCAGCTTCAGCAGCGTACTTTTCCCGCAGCCGCTTACCCCCACAATCCCTATATTTTCGCCGCTTTTTCATCAAGGCTGATATTTTGCAGGACCTGTTTATCGCCATAGGCAAAAGACAGGTTTTCAACATGTATGCTCATTTCCTGCCTCCATGTTCAGATTGATACAAAAGGTTCCATTCTCTTTAAATCGGCCGAGAACCTGCGGAACATCGCAATCCGCCCCGGCATGTTCATCATAATTCCCGATACATTCCCCGACAGGTTTATAAAAACATATATGGTGCCAACCGTTGCGGTTCCATTGATTACTTGTGCACCGCCGATCAATAAAAGCAGCAGCAACGGAGTTGACGACAATAACGCTGACAGCGACATCAGCAATGCCCGCCTGCGTTCTGCCATGATACTTGCATTTTCCCATTCTTCAAGCGCTTCATTGTACTGTTCCCGAATAAAAGGACCTGCATTAAACAGCCGTATGACAGGGAATATTGATATCAGCGTGTCTGCGAAACCGTTCATTTTCGCACTTGCCTGCCGGCTCCTTTGAACAGCTTCGCTGATGACCCTGCTGGAGAAAACCGTATACAGTATAACAATAACGGTTGGAATATTGGATGAAAGAGTCAGTTCCGGGTTTGTCCGGAGCATCCATGAAAAGGTGACGATAAACTTTACCAGGTCGTCTGCAACAGCAAACAGGTTGGCATGAAAAAAGCCGGATATGTCCGCTATTTCATTCTGAAGCCGGGAAAGCTGTTCACCCGCATTCAGGTTTTCAATTTCGGGTAATGATAAAGCCGCAAAATGCCGTGCATATCCCATGCGGAGATCATGGGCAAGCGTTTCACATGCGAAGCCTGAGCATAACCCCAGCAAATATGCCGCTGCTGCGCTGATTATAACAATAATTGCGGTATTCAATACTGTTTTTCCGGAAACAGAACGGTTAGCATTAATACTGTTGATAATTATACTGAGCTGTGTGTTCCAGCTTAAAGATACTATTGCGGAAAATACACTGATACAGGTGGTCAGTGCAACCAGCCGGATACGCTTAAATAACAGCTTCTTGAATAAACTCATACCCCTGCCTCCCGGAATCAATTGTAAACCATGCCCCAGGGGAAGAGTCAATAAACACTCGTATTAAAAAAACCGGCGGAAAAATTAAAGGGGGCTGCCCAGCTTTTTAAGGCAGCCCCTGCTAATATACCCTGATTAATTGCCATACAGTTCGGTGTAGTAATTGAGCCGTTCTTCAATTATAGTTTTAATTCCGACTTTTTCAAGCTCAGCCATGTATTTGTCATATGTTGCATCAAATTCAGCCGGAGAACAGGTAACACACTGAACGGTGTATTCATCTTTTACAAGCCCTATATCTGTTATCCAGTCCGGTGTTGAGGGTGATGTATAGGTTGAGTCGTTAACAACTATACCGGTCAGGGCATTATTGTAATTATCAATAACATGCTGCTCATAACCCGGAGCTTCCTTCGCAGTACATGCTATGAAGTCATCAACCGTTTCGAAATAACCCTGGTTTCCTGTTAAGAATACATCGGTGCGGAGCCAGTCTTTGTCCTTGCTGTTATACTCTGCATCAATCACAACAGGTACACCGTTTTCATCAAAATTGAAATGCTCGCCTTCAAAACCGTGGTACAGCGCAAATCCGCCCGCTTTTGTACACAGCCAGTCCAGGTAAGTCATGCATGCCTCAACGGTTTCTGCTTTTGCTGTTTTCGGGCAGAAATTAATGAGTCCGCCAAGAGCATAACCTGCACTGTATTGCTTACCGTCGTTCACATTCTTCAAAGGGGGTATTGAAATAATATCCGCACCGGGTACGTTTTCCTGCAGTGTTTTCAGCAATGAGCCCCTGAGTACGTCAACATTTCCGTTTACAGCGTATTCGAAAAATGCAGCCGTACCTGTAGTGATCTGACTCTTGAAGTTGTCTTCGGACATTGTATAGTATTCCTGGTGCATCAACCCTTCATTGTACAACTTGTTAAGGAAACGATAATACTCACGGTTACCCGGATCATAGTAATCGCCGAATGCGTCATCGCCGCTTACCACGGCCCATTTTATCGGATCATCGGCCACTTTCGAAAATGCCAGCTTCATATTCCATGTATTCCATACAATGGCTCCTATTACATCTTGTCTTCCGTCGGGATTGTTTTTTACCATTTCCTTTATCACAGTATAAAGTTCATCGGTGGTTTTGGGTATAGGCCGATTCAGTTTATCAAGCCAGTCTTTGCGGATAAACAGGTTTGACTTTGCTGTTACGGCTCTTTTGGCAACAATACCATACAACTCGCCCTTTGGATTCCTGCCTATATTAAGAACATTCTCACCAAGATATTTCTTCATGTTCAGGGCCTGGTCGGGACCATCGACGAACTCCGACAAATCCCATGTACCGCCCTGATTGAAATATGATTCCGCATGAGCATATGTATACGTAAGGGTAATATCCGGGGCAGTTCCCGAAGCCATCATTGCCTGCATTTTTGTTACTTCGTCCCATCTTGGAACGGGTATAAACTCGACAGTAATCCCCACTTTGTTCATTTCCTGGTTAATATAATCAACCCACTTGTTTTTTGTTATTGTGGAGCCTTCCGGAGCATTGCTGCGATCAAACAACTCAACGGTAATCTTCACGTTATTGAACTTCTTTGAGCCATATGTTGTCTGATACTTACTCGCAGTCTGTTTTCCGCCTCCGTCCGTCACGCCGCCTGAGCCGTCCTGATTTCCGCCGGTCTTAACATCGGCATCGGTACATCCGCTCATTCCAAGAATGATCAGGAAAACAGCCAGTACACAGATAAAAAGCCTTTTTTTCATAAAATCCATCCTTTCTTATTTTGAATAATTATCAGCCTTTTATTGAGCCTATCATTACGCCCTTTACAAAATACTTCTGAAGCCATGGATATACCACTATAATGGGAATCGTCGACACAGCAACGGTAGCCATTTTTAAGGACTGGGACATGACTTCCGAACCAATTCCTTCAAGGTTTGTCCTTCCTGAAACATTCAGTTCCTCACCGAACAGCAGGCTTCTTAACCGCAGCTGCAGCGTGTATTTATCGGGATCCTGGATATAAAGCAGTGCATCAAAGTAAGAGTTCCAGTACCCTACTGCATAGAACAGGGAAATTGTTGCAATAATGGGAAGCGACAACGGCAGCACAACCCTCATCAATACCTGCATCTCGCTTGCACCGTCAATCTTGGCCGCTTCTTCAAGACTTTTCGGAAGCTCCCGGAAGAAAGTACGCATCACGATAAAATTGAATACATTAACGGCCTGCGGAATAAAGAGTGCACCCAGCGTATCAAACAGGCCAAGCCCCTTTACCACCAGGAATGTCGGAATAATACCACCGCTGAAATACATTGTAAACAATATCAGGCCTGTAAAGAATCCTCTACCGGGAAGGTAATTTCTTGACAGGGCATATGATGCAAAGATGGTAAGAACCAAACTGGTTGCTGTCCCCATTAATGTAACAAGGACAGTTGTTCTCATCGAAACCCATATTTGTGTTCTTCCGAGAATTTGCTTATATGCAGACAGGTTAAAATCAATCGGATAAAAGGTTACCTTCCCGGAAAGTACCGCATTGTATCCGCTTAAGGAGTAAGCTAAAACATTCAAAAAAGGATAAAGACATATAAAAACTGTAATTGTAAGAATTATATACAAAATAACAGAACCAATAGTGATTGTCTTTTTTCTGCCGTAACGATAGATATTATAACTCATTCTTATTCCTCCATCCGCACTAAATAATGCCTTCTTCACCAATCATCCTGGTAAACTTGTCAGCAGCCAGCAATATAATGACATTAACAACCGATTGAAACAGGCCTATTGCAGTGGCTTCGCTGAACTTGGCATTCTCTATGCCAAGCCGGTAAACGTAGGTACTGATAACCTGTGAAACCGACATGACCTTGTCGTTTCCCAGAAGCAAAGGTGCATCCAGCCCGATTGTCATCATTTTTGACAAATGAAGAATTAACATAACGACAATTACCGATTTAATTGACGGTAGCGTGATATGGACAAGCCGCTGAAATTTTGTGGCACCATCCAGGTAAGCTGCTTCATACAGGGTTTCATCAACTCCTGATAATGCTGCAAGATAGATTATGGTTCCCCACCCTACTTCCTTCCATACATTGCATATTACATAAGTTATTATCCACCACTTGTTGTCACTTAGAAAAGGAATGGGGTCAGCCCCCAGTGATCTCAGGATCAGGTTTACTGTTCCACCCTGCTGTGTGAACAAGTTTGTTGCAATCCCTGCCACAACAACCCATGAAACGAAATGCGGCAGGTAAAGAATTGATTGCGACATTTTTTTGAAACCGGCATGGCTCACTTCGTTAAGCATCAACGAAAGAATGATTGTGAGAGGAAAATAAGCGAGTAATGTTGCAAAATTCAAAATCAGCGTGTTTCTGATAGAGCGCCAGAAATTTTCACTGTCGAATATTTTCCTGAATACGTCAAAACCGCACCATTCACTTCCAAGTACTCCCCTGAATATATTATAGTTTTTAAAAGCTATCGTAACTCCATACATCGGTATGTATTTGAAGATTATGTAGTAGGCAAGTACGGGTATCAGCATCAGGTAAAGCAATCTGCAGTTCCATATGCTTCTAAGCAATTGTCTGCGGTTTTTCCTGGTTCTTCTTGCAGTTTCCATAGGCTTCCCCCTGTAAAGATTTTTTGATAAAACGTTTAAAAATGAATGGCCCTATTTATTGAAAATACATAAAAGTTTTGATATATTTAGTATAACGTTTAGGCATTATTATAAATATGGTATAGTTTGACAATTATTTTGCGTAATATGACATCATGAGTCGAATTACATATTTTTGCATAAATGAAAGATATATACAATCTCTGCCGGATATAGTTCAGTTCTTATGTTTTTGAATAAAGGGGTAGTTCAATGGTAATAGAAAGGACTCTTGATGCACTGAAAGACAATATATCCTGCAATCACAGGATAATTTCATACAAGGGTGATTTTTTTCACAACCATGACGGGTATGAGTTGTTTTTGCTGCTTAACGGAAGCATAAACTATTACATTGAACGACTGGGAATGCAACTGCAGCGCGGGGATCTTGTTCTCATAAAGCCGTATGATTTTCACCGCCGTGAAGTTGTACAGGGGGATTCTTATGAAAGGATTGTAATAAACATCAAGGATTCTTACATGAAGACCCTTTCTTCCGACAAAACAAACGTAGCCGGTTGCTTTAATAAGGTTTCATCTGTCAGGCTGAATGAACAGCAGATTGCGGAATACACCATAATTGCCCATCACCTTGGCAAGGAGCTTGAAGCTGATAATTACGGCAGTGACATCTTGGTGGATTCTTATATCAAGCAGATTCTCGTTATGGTTAACCGTATTTCAAGCAACCAGAATAATGAAACCAAAAATAATATAATGCCGTCCCTCATCTCCAATACCATTGCATATATAGAGGAAAACATAACTGAAGAGATCTCGCTGAATATTCTGTCGGATATCCTGCACCACAACGGAACATATATCAGCAGGTGCTTCAAAAACATCACAGGCATTTCATTACAGCAATACATCATTCAAAAAAGAATAGCACTTGCAAAGAAATACCTTTTTGAAGGTTATCCCCCAAAGGATGTCTGCTTTTTATCGGGCTTCAATGACTACTCCAATTTTTCAAGAACATTCAAAAAGCAAACTGGGATGTCTCCAAAGCAATACCAGGCAAGAAACTTAAAACATGTGAATTGTGAAGTTTAATGTCCGATAACCGGAATAAAGCCTGTTTTCAGGATTAATACCTTCTAATAAATAATATCACGGTTATTAAAATGAATGACGCTGAAAAAACGGGCCTTCATGGCTTGAAATACAATTTAATAGGCAGGCTTCATTTTCTGCAGCCTGCCTATTTTAGCTGGTCGGAGTGAGAGGACTTGAACCTCCGGCCTCTTGGTCCCGAACCAAGCGCTCTGCCACCTGAGCCACACCCCGATTGGACAGCAAATCTATTATAAATTATATCTTAAGAAAACTCAAGGAGAAAATTTAACATTGTGAAGTGAAAATTTGAAATCTGTACCCGGCAGGGTGTTACATCCCCTAATTTGCCCCCAATTTTAAAATACCGCAATTCTATCATTAATTCCTTATTTATACTACATAAGTTTTTCGTTTTTCACCAATACTATAATAATATAAAAAAGTGTGTCATTGTGTATCTTTTTCATGTTAATAATTTCAAAGCATCTGAATGAGTTCTATGAGTTTTCCAGCCATAATTCATTTCAACACAAATTTCTTCCCGTCTCATTTGTTCCATCGTTAAATAATGTTCTGCTTTTTCAGGATTCTACACGAATCACCCTGTTTGTTCATTAATATTCATTCCAAAAATAATTTGCTTTATATCCCTGACCGGTTAATTTCATATATCGCCCGAATGCCCGATAGTTCAGGCAAAACATATATCGAACCTTAAGGAATTATATATTACTGTTGGGAAATAATAGTTATTTTATAATAATATGTTATATAATTAATGTACAAAATCAGTCAATAACAGCAAATCATGAAGCAGCAAATGGATCTGCAGCTGCAGACGTGACAGGCAATGTCCGGATAAACGCAGCGCAATGCCGCTAATGCATTCATCAGTCAGTTTCATGCAATTTATTCATCACTTCACAAACTGTATGGATAAAGGTGAGTGATGCTTATGAGTTAGGGTATTGTTTTTAACCTGTGAATGTTTAATTACCTGTTAACTTAAAGAAGAAAGGAGTTGTGTTCCATGCAGAAGAATCCTGTCTACCTGGGAAATGCTTATGACCGGGACATGAGTGCATCAGTGGTGTGTCCTGCAAATATAGGTGCCTGTGTAACAAACGCATGCGGAGGCAATATAGGGGCATGTGCCCTGAATGCATGCGGAGCCAATGCCGGGGCATGTGGTGTTAACGGCTGCGGAGTTAAAGGCGGTGCGTGCGGCGTTGACGGTTGTCCCGCAAATGGAGGTGCATGCGGAAGCAAGGCATGCGGAGGAAATGTCGGAGCATGCGGAACAGAAGCATGCGGAGGAAACGCCGGGGCATGCGGTGCAAAAGCATGCGGCGGCAACACCGGTTCCTGCGGTGCCAAGGCATGCGGCAAAAATTAATAATAAGGAGGTTACAGTATGAGCAATAGAATTGAATACATAGGAAATGCTTATAGCCGTGAAATAACAACGACCGTTGCATGCCCTGCCAATATCGGTGCATGTATTCCGAATGCATGCGGTGCAAATGCCGGAGCCTGCGGGTTGAACGCCTGCGGCGCAAATGGCAGTGTTTGCGGGGTAAACACCTGCGGAGTCAAGGGAGGCATGTGCGGAGCAGATGCATGTGCTACCAATGCAAGTGCCTGCGCAGCCAAAGCCTGTGGCGGCAATGGCGGTATGTGCGGCGCAGAAGCATGCGGTGCTAACGGTGGTATGTGTGGTGCCCATGCATGCGGTGCAAACGGCGGTTCGTGCGGAACAAAGGCATGCGGCAAAAACGGTTGATGCAGTGATCAGGATTATTTAGGTATCAGTAAATGGTTTGCTTACAAATCCATGGGATTTTGTAAACAAACCTGACCCGGTGAACATTTCATTAATATCTGTCATGCAAGGAGAATGAATTATGAAGTTTTCCAGGTACAATCTTATTATCCCGGATGAATCCCTGCCGGAGGATATGTTTCTTTTATGCAATACATTTTCGGGTGCAACATTCTTAATAGACTCCAGCCTTAAGGAACATATTGAAAAAAGGAATTTATCAGCGCTTGAAAAAAATACAATTGAACAGTTTATTTCTGCAAACATCCTTATTGAAAATGATGATATTGATGAAGCAAGAATACATAGTTACTTTTGCAACAAGGAGAAGTTTGATAATTCGGTGCTGTCGTTAACCATCCTGTTAACCATGGGCTGTAACCTTAGATGCATTTACTGCTATGAGGGTGCCGGAGAGGTTTCAAACGAATCTCTTAATGACGAGACTCGCAGCAATATTTTTGATTTTATCAGGACACAGGCCGAATACCGCCGTTCACGAATTGTATCCATCTGGCTTTTTGGCGGTGAACCTTTACTGGACTTCAAATCCAATATACCTTTTTTAGAAAAGGTGCAAAATTTTTGCAGGGAAACCGACAGGGAATTCTTTACACATATCGTTACAAATGGTATATTATGTAACAGGGAGAATTTAAAAATACTTGAGAAGCTTAACTGCCAGACAATTCAGATTACCCTGGACGGTGTAAAGGAAGTACACGATAAAAGGAGGATATATAAAAACGGTAAAGGTTCATTTGACGAAGTACTGGCAGGAATTAAAAATGTAAAAAAGCACTATCCTTTATGCGACCCTATTATACGCATAAACATCGACAAAACCAATGTAGACCGGACCCGGGAGCTGCTGCAGTTTTTGCATGACGAGGGGCTTAATTCCTGTTCCTTGGATTTTGGCATTGTCAAAGGAACCACCGCTGCGTGTGCTTCATATAAAGGTAACTGTTTTTGCGAACATGAACTGGGAGACATCCTGTATAAGCTGTGGGGAATGGCCAAACAGCTGGGGTTCCCGATATATACCAATCCAACCAGGAGAAATATGTACTGCGGCTTATACTCGGACTCATCCTTTACGATCATGCCGAACGGTGATTTATACAAATGCTGGGATTTTGTCAACGAGGAAAAGCACAGGGTTGCCAGGATTGGCGAAGGCGGCCAGGTAACGGACACAACCTATGCCTACTTTGACTGGATGACACGCAACCCGTACGAAATAGCAGAATGCCGGGAATGTGCATACCTTCCTGCATGCGGGGGCGGATGCGTGGGTGTGAGCTTTATGGAAAAGCAGCAATACCATGCATCGGGCTGTTATAAAATGAAGGGTGTGCTTGAGAAGCAAATAATTGAACGTTTTAAAGGTGAACTTGATGCGAAAATTTCCAGGAGTTATTAGGCGGAATTTCAAACTGTTAGGAAAAGGAATAAAGCTCGGCTATGGTTTCTTTTTTGTTCAGCTTGCCTGGGTTTTGTTCGGGAGCTTTATTACCGTTCTTAACGTCGTCATTCCGAAATTTCTTATCGAGGCAATACAGAATCAGTCAATAACACAGGCTTTTCAGATTCTGCTCCTGACTCTTGGCATCAATCTTTCGGCGAGCGTTGCAGAGATATATTATACGCCGTTTATAGCTCTGGCCAGGGAAAAGATAAACGTAAAAATCATAGACGAATTCCTGAAAAAAAGTTTTTCGCTGGAGCTTAAATATTTTGATAATCCCGGCTTTTACGATAAATATTCCATCGTTTTTGACAACTGCTGTGACCTGGTACATTCAGCCATAAATACATATTTAAGCCTGATAGCATCGGTGACGCAGATTGCCCTGGTATTTTCAATCCTGCTGTGGATGAATAAAGGGATTTTGCTGGTGATGCTGTCGGTTATATTTATTCAGCTGATGATAGACAAAAAGCGGAAAAAGATACAGTATGACTACCAGAAAAGCATTACAAAGCAGAACAGGCAGTTGAACTATTTATACCGCTTGTTTTATGTCCCTCAGTTCATGAGGGATATACGGGTTAACTCGCTTAAGTCTTTTATTTTTAACAAGAAGAATGAAGCAACTAAGGATTTGCTGAACAATGTAAAAACAACCCATAAGAAACTCAGCATTGTAAACTTTTTTGTTTCTGTTTTTTCTCACATGGAAACCTTCTTTATTTCCCTGTACTTTGTATTCCAGGCGTACAGGGGACGCATTCTTATCGGGGATTTTTTTGTTTCGCTTAACTCATACAACACATTGAAATCCTCAATTTCCAGCCTGTTTGCAACGTATAACGCCTTTTACTCAAATGACCTGTATATAAACGAATACCTTTCATTTATGGACACGGACAGCTCATCGGCATATAAAGGCAAAAAGAAGATCAGTGCCGGGGAAATTAAGCTGATTGAGTTCATCAATGTCAGTTTTACCTACCCGAATTCTCATTCGAAGGCCCTGGACGGTATCTCGTTTTCGATTAGGAAGGGAGAAAAAATTGCAATCGTGGGCAATAACGGCGCGGGTAAAACAACGGTAATAAAACTCCTCCTGCGGTTATATGATCCTCAGGAGGGAATAATAAGGATAAATGGAACAGATATCAGGGAATATGATCTTGTTGAGCTCAGAAATTCAATCTCGGTACTGTTCCAGGATTTCACGATATACCCGTTTACAATCAGGGAAAATATTACCCTGGGGAAAAACATAAGCAATGAGGTGGTGGAAGATGCCCTTGACAGGGTGGGATTGCTGAACAAAGTTAAAAGCATGCCTCTTGGTTTGGATACACCTATTACAAGCCAAATGCTGGAAGACGGCATTGAGTTGTCGGGCGGGGAAAGCCAAAGGCTGGCAATTGCCCGCATATATGCCGGCAACAAGGGGTTTATTGTACTGGATGAGCCTACAAGCAACCTGGATCCGTACATTGAACAGGAACTTTACGAAGCCATACTCAGCAATCTTGAGGAAAGTACGGTCATAATAATTTCCCACCGGCTCACATTTACATACAGAATGAATAAGATAATATGTATTGTTGACGGAAAAATAGCTGAGGAAGGTACGCACAGGGAATTGCTCAGGAACAGGAACGGGTACTACAGCGGAATGTTTGACCTGAGTGTGGATAAATATTTTGAAAAGGAACAGTCAAAAATTCTGAAGAGTTCAAATTTTTGAAAAGGAGGTAGATGTGTGCGTGTCAATTGCTAACTACTTTATTATTCCTGAAGCCATTATAACCGTTGGCATTGTCCTTGTAGCCATACTGTCGATGCAGAAACAGAAAATAGCAGATTCAAAAGGCGATATTTCAATTGGTTCTCTTAACAAGGCCGAAATACTTAAGCTGTCGCAGGAGGAAATTAAAAAACTCAGGAAAGTTGTCGCTACTGCAGCAGGCTGTCTGTTTCTTATAACTTTGCTGATTGCTTTTGGTGCGATATTCCTTTGTGAGTTATCCCTGGTCAGCATTGTTACCTGCCTGGTTTTGCAGGTTCTTTTAACAGTCATTTGCGGAATACCGTTTATGAAGAGAATCAAGGCATTCAGGCATGTTTCATGAAATTGCATGCCGGTTGGAATTCCATACGCTCATCCGTGCAATACCGGTGAGCGTTGATTTATAATGTTCAGAACCTGCGGTTAACAGTACTTTGGTTAAGGAACCGGGCAAACAGCCCATAAAACTGGATGCAGGCCGGGAAGAAGTTAACCGGCCATATTGGTTTGGATTTTCTTCGGAGGAAATTGAAATTTAATGTCCTACTTTTATTAAGCTGTAATATGGCACAGTGACAGGAGAATAATACCAAAAAGGCAAAGAGTAAACCCCTTTGCCTTCAAAACGGAATATATATAGTACAACAAATGTTAGGATAACTAATACCTTGCTTTTGCCTTCGATTTCGAGATCACATCAAAGGCGACGGCAAGAATGGTTACTAATCCCTTTATTATGCTTTGCCAGAATGTACTTATTCCCATAATTGACATTCCGTTGTTCATGATCCCCATTATGAAACCGCCGATAATTGCGCCGATAATAGTTCCGACTCCCCCTGTTGCCGAAGCGCCGCCTATGAAACACGCGGCAATTGTGTCCAGTTCGAATCCCTGTCCTGCGGTAGGGGTTGCAGAATTCAGCCTTCCTGCAAACACAATTCCAGCAAGGGCAGCCAGAAACCCCATATTGGCATAAACCCAGAACATGACTTTCCGGGTGTTTATACCAGACAGCTCTGCAGCTTTTGCATTCCCGCCCAGTGCATAAATATGCCGTCCTGCAACGGTTTTGTTCGTTATAAATGAATACACTGCAATTATTACTACAAGCAGAATCACGATATACGGCAAACCATTGGCCCTGGCAAGCCAGTAAGCGAACAGGTTAATAATCAGGACAACAAGTGCTGTTTTTGTCATAAACCACTGCTTCGAGTTCACCTCATAGCCGTTCCTGATTTTGCTGAACCTGATGATTAGCTGTGCAATAAGGTATGCAACAGAGCAGACAACACCGATAATAACCGTTGTCAGGTGCAGCCCGTTCACGCTGAAAAAATCAGGAATACTGTCCGATGCTATGGTTATGTACAGTTTAGGCAGCAGTACCGTCTGCCCGTTCAGAATAATATTGTTTACACCGTTGAATATCAGCATTCCCGCGAGGGTCACTATGAAGGGCGGGATTTTGACAAAGGCTATCCAGAATCCCTGCCACATACCTGCCAGCAACCCCACCAAGAGTCCCAGGAATATCGAAAGGGATGCCGGCAGGCCGAGCCTGACGCTGAATAAAGCTGATGACGCACCTACCATTGCCACAACCGAACCAACCGACAGGTCAATATGCCCTCCGGTAAGTATGCACAGCATCATTCCCACGGCAAGTATCAGTATATAACTGTTCTGAAGAATTAACCTGGATACGTTGATTGGCCTTAACAGGATTCCTCCGGTCAGTATCTGAAAAATAAGCACAATTGCTATCAGTGCGAAAAGCATTCCGTATTGCCTTATATTATACCTGAATACATCTCTGTGTTTTTCCATTTTGTGATCCCTTCTTTATCCAATAGTTTTACCTGGACGATTCAAGAATGCATTTCATAATATTTTCCTGGCTTGCTTCAGCTTTATTCATCTCTCCCACAATCCGGCCTTCATTCATAATGTAAATCCTGTCGCATATCCCCAGAATTTCAGGCAGTTCGGAAGATATCAGAACAATGCATTTCCCCTGTTCCGCAAGTTTGTTGATAATGCTGTAAATCTCATATTTTGATCCCACGTCAATCCCGCGGGTGGGCTCATCGAGGAAAATAACGTCGGGTTCTGCAAAAATCCATTTGCTCAGTACAACTTTTTGCTGGTTGCCGCCCGACAGCTCCCCTGTTTTCTGATATATTCCTGATGCTTTTATGTTCAGCCGCTGTCTCAGTTCTTCACTGACAATGGTTTCAAGCTCCTCGCTTATTACGAGGTTTTTACTGACCTTATCGAGTCTTGCCAGCGTTATATTCCTCTTTATATTATCAATCAGTATCAGTCCCGCGGTTTTCCGGTCCTCGGTAACATATGCCAGGCCTTCCTTTATGGCATCCCTGACGCTTTTGAGCACCAGTTCCTTTCCGTCCTTTATAACTGTTCCGCTTATTTTTCTTCCGTATGCCTTGCCGAACAGGCTCATTGCAAGCTCTGTTCTTCCTGCACCCATAAGCCCCGCTATGCCGACTATTTCTCCGCTCCGCACATTGAAACTTACATGGTTTATACGCATCCTGCTGTCGTCGAGCGGATCATATACAACCCAGTCCTTTACTTCGAACCGCACTTCCCCGATATTCGGGGTCCTTTCCGGGAAACGGCTGACAAGTTCCCTTCCCACCATTCCTTTAATAATCCTGTTTTCAGAAAACTCATCCACATCCCGTTTCAGCGTTTCAACAATCATACCGTCACGTATAACGGTGATTTTATCAGCTATACGGATGACCTCGTATATTTTGTGTGAAATTATTATGCACGTAATTCCGTGTTCCTGGTTCAGTTCGAGAAGCAGGTTAAGCAGATTATTCGAGTCTTCATCGTTAAGCGCAGCTGTAGGCTCATCAAGAATAAGGAGTTTCACATTTTTTGAAAGTGCTTTGGCAATCTCCACAAGCTGCTGCTTTCCAATCCCTATATCCATAACCAGCGTATCCGGGTCTTCTGTCAACCCCACTTTTTTCATCAGCTTCCTGGCTTCCTGCCTGGTATAATCCCAGTTTATAATGCCGTTTCTGGCACATTCATTGCAAAGGAATATGTTTTCAGCAATTGTCATAAAGGGATTCAGAGCCAGCTCCTGGTGTATGATGGCGATTCCCACCTTCTCGCTGTCCTTCACATTCCTGAATTCGCATTTTTTCCCTTCAAAAACAATTTCCCCGGAGTATGTACCGAAAGGATAAACCCCGCTGAGCACATTCATCAGCGTGGATTTTCCCGCACCGTTTTCTCCGACCAGTGCATGGATTTCTCCCTTTTCAACCTGCAGATTTACATTATCCAGTGCTTTTACACCAGGAAAGGTTTTTGTAATGTTCCTCATATCAAGAATAATTTCCGCCATAATTGCCCTCTCCATATCCGCTACAGTATGGTTCGATTAATACCGGTAAAGACATGGTGCAGCATTGCCAAAGCACATAACAGGGTATTTCTTATTTCAGCTGGTCCTCGGTATAGTACCCGGATTCAAGCAATAACTCCCTGTAATTGTTTACATCAGCAAAAACGGGTTCGCACAGGTAGGACGGAACAATTTTAACCCCGTTGTGGTAAGTCTTTGTATCATTTATTTCAGGCTCGGTACCGGCCATGATGGCATTAACCATTTCCACAACCTTTGCGGCAAGGGTCCGGGTATCCTTGAACACTGACATGGACTGTTCGCCTGCAATCAGCTGCTTGACATTGGTAATGTCGCAATCCTGCCCGGTAAGAATCGGATAGGGCTTGTCGGCAGAACCGTATCCCGCGGCCTTCAGTGAAGCCACTATTCCCTGTGCAAGGCTGTCATTGGGCGACAGAACAATATCAACAGGCTCATCGGAATAGTAAGCAGTGAGGAGATTATCCATCCTTGCCTGGGCTCCTTCAGACTTCCAGCCCATGATGGCGATCTGCTCCATTTCGGTCTGCCCGGACTTAACGACCAGGACACCGCTGTCTATGTACGGCTTCAGTGTATCCATTGCTCCTGCATAAAAATAATATGCATTGTTGTCATCGGGAGAGCCGCCGAATACTTCCATTGTAAACGGCCCTTTTGCGCCCTTGTCGAGTTCAAGGGTCTTTATAATATATTCCGCCTGGATTACGCCGACCTTGTAATTGTCAAACGTCGCATAATAGTCAACATGCTCTGTTCCCTTGATTAACCTGTCGTAAGCAATTACCTTGATATTCTCCTTTGCTGCTTCGGCCAGCACACCCGTCAGCGATTCACCGTCGATTGAAGCAATAACCAGGACCTTCGCTCCCTTTGTAATCATGTTCTCTATCTGTGATATCTGGGTTTCCACAGAATTCGCGGCGTACTGAAGGTCAACCTTGTATCCTGCCTCTTCGAGCATCTTTTTCATGTTATCCCCGTCCTGGTTCCAGCGCTGCAGGGATTTTGTAGGCATTGCAACCCCAATCAGCGCTCCGCTCCGCTCACCGCTTACAGCACCTTTGCCCGATTGTGCATCACAGCCGGTGATTAGTGTTGTAACCGACGCTAAGATAAAAAGCGCAAGAACAACAGAAATGATTTTTTTCATAAAAAAACCTCCCTTTATCAACCTCTCTCTTATCACGGCTTTCATAAGCTGAACATGCTGCATGGCTTTAACGTACCGGAATACAAATACAGCTTATTCAGTCATGCTTGTTCTTGATCATATGCCTGTTACCGGGACAATATGACGGTATACTGATTTTTTTGGACAAAAGCACGGCTATACTTCCTTTATGGATACAGGGACCCGGATGCGGTTATCCGTGCGTTTCGAAAAGGAAAACATGATATGAAAGCATATTTTGAGGCTGGCATTTTGCCCTGTTATAAGGGTGGTGCCGAGAACAGAATGTTTTTGCGGATCATCATATACTTCATGTAACGGTATTTTATTTATTATCAGTGGAATTGGGCATTAAAATGCCGCTGGTTTTATGAAGCGGCCGGAACCCGGTTATTGAAAAATAATTTAATAAAAGCCCGGCAGCTGACAGATGCAAAAAAACCGGGCGGGAATCCTTCATTTGATGAAAGCATCCTGTCCGGTTTCTTCCTGTTCATAATTCCCGGGTAATTCTTTAATTACTGGTGCCTTGCAGCAATACAGAATATGAAGATAATACCACGGATACTGTCCATTGTTTTCAGTAAGATTATTTCAGTCCAAAAAACTCCGCGGCATCAAAGCCCTCATATGTATCGGTAATATCATTGACAGGCATTATCTCAAGCATGTATAAGTGGTTGCACGGAATTGTCAGGTTCACATTATAGAAGCCGTTCTCCTCAATCAGCTTTGTATCTGTCTGAAGCGGCTCCGCTGATTTAAGCAGTATTTTCTTCTGCTCCCTGTTCAGGGTACGCGGTTTTCCAAGATTGCTCCATGTCTGCAGCGGGTTTGCATAATCCCCGCCCACCTGCTTCTTTATCAGAATTGCCTGCCGACCGATGGAAGGAATCGAAAGGGCGTACTCCCTGTCCGAACCTGCGCTGCCTGTCCTTGTATCATGCCAGTTCCAGCCGATGATAACATACCTTCGGTCATCCTTCGTGACAATCAGGTTCTCATCGCGGTAAAGCAGCTCTTTTCCGGCATTGGCGAAAAACTCAAAGGTATGGAATACCGGTTTTTTTATTGAATTAAGCGCAACCATGCCAAATCCGCCATGAAATAACGATCTTGGAACGTCATACTCCTCAAACACGTCACTAAAGGTCCAGTAGGAATAGGAATCGGCATATTCACCTGCCTCACTGAGAATCCGTGCAATGTAAGCTGCCTGGAAAGTTGTGTCATGAACTGCGGCAACAGGAACATAAGAGCTGCTGAATTCGGTGATATGAAGCGGCAGATTCGCAATCTGCGGATAGTCGGCCATTATTTTTCTTGTTTCTTTAAGCTCTTCTATCATATATGCAGGTTCGTAAACTTCATGGTATACGAACTGTCCCCTGCGGGTCGGCTCGCCCACCGTATAACAGTGCCGGCTTACAAAGTCCAGCGGAAGGTTATTGCCAATGCAATGTTCAAAAAAGGAACGCAGCCATTTTTCTGTTTCAATACCGCATATTACGGGCCCGCCGACTTTTATACGGGGATCAGCCCTTTTAACGGCTTTTGCTGAGTATTCATACAGTTTGAAATATTCCTCCATTGTTCCCGCCCAGAATGCAATATTGGGCTCATTCCAGACCTCGACAGGCCATGTAATGACCTCTTCCCTTCCGTACCTGTCTATAAGGTGATTCAATACAGCCTCAACAAGTTCAGCCCATTTCTCATACGAAACCGGCGGGGTTACATTTCCCTTCCAGTAGAATATTGTCTGCTCTCCCGATTTCAGTTTTTCGGGCATAAAGCCCAGTTCCAGGAAGGGTCTGATGTTGTGCTCCAGGTAGGAGTCTATTATCCGGTCGAGGTATGTGAAATTGTAAAATTTGCGCGAGGTTCCGTCCAGGTCTTCCTCGCGGTAGATCCCGACATCATCGCAGAACAATCCGTGACCGCGAATATATTTGAAACCGATGTATTCCTGGACAACTTTCAAATGATCAATGTATTCTTTTTGCAGAGCCAGCCCTATTCTTCCTGTACCTACGCAATAAGTCGCATTGTTTTTAAAAGGCCTTCCTTTTGAAGGCACTTCTGTTTTTTTCAGCATAAACATTATCCTCCTCTGCTCTCTCCTTACTGTATCTTTTCTGTAGCGTTTTTACAGTAATTTCCCAGTCATTTTAAATCAGATCATTCGGCTGCACTTCAGAATACCGGGGCAATTATATCTAATTTCATGACATCAGAACTGCCCTACCTGTTACCTATGAAATAGAAATAAAGCGCAATCAGGAGCAGTATGAAAACAGCAAAGGCAATTACCTTGATAACGCTTATCGGAGCCTTGCCTCTTACCAGCCCTGTCTGGCCGTTTACTACAAATTTATATATTTTGTCCTTGTACCTGTATGCCGCTATCCATATCGGAAGCAGGACATGCTTGAATGTCACGTCGGAATATGAGGTTCTTATTCTTAGGTTCCGCACCTCATCGGCATTAATCTGGTTCCTGATCATACTGTACAGTTCGGAACGTATTTCGGACTTTGCCTCGGTGAAGCCCTGTTCGAGCCCGATACTGTATTTTTCAGCACAAAAACCCGACAAGTACTCATTTTTATATGGAACCAGCTCATGCATATTAAAAGGTTCAAGCCTGTTTATCAGGTTTCTGCCCTCCTGGCTCGAAGCACAAACCAGTACATCATCGAAGAAATGCCTGTATGTACCTGATGTAGGATACCACCGGGTTTTTCTGACTCTTCTCTGTTCATAGCGGCCTTTGCCTGAAGAATCCTTTACATAAACCTTTTCGGTAACGTAATAATATATCCCCTTTTCAGCCGTGTAGAAGGAACTGGTGTCCGCATCGAATGTCCAGAACGGAATATATACACCCTGTATTTTCTCTTCTCTTGCGAGAGCTTTAAGATCATTAGGTGAAAAATACCGTTTTTTAAGCCATTCCTTAAACTTCTTTATCGCTGTCTGCTTGTCAACTTTAAAGGGAATAATGGACTCGGGTTTTATTACATCTTCATTTGACTGTGATCTTACATGTATTGAACCACAAAAGGCACATTCTGCAGTTAACTGGCCAGCATTGATAATTGCCTCTGCACCGCAGCTGTCACAATGAATAACGACGGTTTTGCCTCCCCAGTCCCTGGATGCCGTTTCCCTTGCCTTTTCAATAGGATACTCCTTTATCACCGCGTCTCCGTCCGCTGTAAGATCAACCAAGTTACCGCAATATGGGCAGGAAAGGCATTGCTTTTCTACATCAAAAACCATGCTCGCGCCACAGCCCGGACACGGGAATTGCTGTGTTGCTTCACTCATATTCAAACCTCCAAAGTGAATTAATCAGATCCCCCTGTTTTTATTCAAGTTTTCCCCAGATGACCGCACTTACTAATTCGGATGTTTCTGCTCAGTCTGCCACGGCTTTTCCGCATTCATTGCAGAATTTGGCCTGAACCGGTATTTTTGCCCCGCATTCGGGACAATTTTTTTCGGCAACCTGCGGAGCACCGCAGCTCATGCAGAACTTCGATCCCTTTGGTATTTCAGCATTACATTTAACGCATGCCACGGTTTCAGCCACGACCGGTTTGCCGCAATTGGAACAGAATTTTGAATTTACGGCTATTGCAGTTCCGCAATGAGGACACAAGGCTTTTTCAGAAGCATTCGGGTTCTGTTGCACAGGTGAGAAGGTTTCCTTCATCATATTCCCAAGGAAGACTCCGGCGCCGATGGTAGTTCCGAGACCTGCCATTCCGCCTTCATTTGCCGCTGCAGTGTTTAAAGCTTTAAGAGTTTCTTTCTTTACATGCCTGTCGAATCCACCTATCAAATTATACTTCGCGCCTTCGCGGTAAGCCTCCATCAGCTCTTCGGGCATGGAGAAATCCTCTATCGCAAGGCTCATCATATCCATTCCGAGGGTTTCCAGTTTAGCCGACAGGTTTTCCCTTACCTTATCCGCGAATTCAACCAGGTTTGCCTGCAGGTCGAAAAACGAGAGTTTCGATTCCGCCATTGTATCCTTTATATACTGAATAATGTAGGAACGAAGCTGGGAGGCTATTTCACTGGTTTTAAGGCTTTCCTTCGTACCGAAAACCTCCCTCATGAATTTTGCAGGATCCGATACCTTGAATGAATATGTACCTCTTGCCCTGACTTCGATCTGTCCGAACATCGGATCAAGCATGGGTACCGGTGACTGCGTACCCCATTTCTGATCAAGAAACTGCTTTGTATTGACAAAATATACTTCGGCCTTGAACGGCGAGTTGAAGCCATATTTCCAGGACTGAAGTTTGGTCATGACCGGCATGTTGTTGGTTGACAGTTCATACAGCCCGGGTCCGAAAACATCGGCAAGTTCTCCCTGGTTAACAAACACTGCGGCCTGGGATTCCCTTACGGTAAGCATGGCACCCATCTTTATTTCCTTGTTCGCTACAGGAAAGCGGTATATAACTGTATCCATGCTTGAATCCGTCCATTCAATTACTTCAATAAGCTGGTTTTTAATGAAATTCTTTATGCCCGACTTTAAATTATCCTTTAAGCCCATAACCACTCTCACCCTTTACTAAAAATATATTTATAGCTTATTTTAGCAAATATTTGCAATAATTAAAATATCCCCTGCTGATTTATATACAAAATTTCAGGATAATTTATTACAGATAAAGGAACAGTGCGGGATGTTTCCGCAAAAAGGGCGCATGCATTATAAACAATACATGCGCCTTCGGCTTATCAATATTGTTTACAACGAAGCCGGCATGAAAATCATTGACTTACCCAGGTACCAAAAGGCTGTTTTCCCGCCTGTTTTTATTGCAGGCTGAAACAGGCGGGTAAGTCTTCAATGCCAAAAAAACAGGCCGGGTTTTGATGTAAAAATACACAAATTTCATATCCCTAATCCAGCTTAAACCTGCTGATGCTTTCCTGCAGTTCGGAAGCAATTCTCTTCAGTTCATCAGCTTTACCGTAAAGATCCTCAATGATACTCACCTGTTCTTCGGCAGACGCGGTAACCTCTTCCGAGAAAGCTGCAGTTTCCTCTGTTACGGCTGAGATATTCTGAATTGATTCTATTGCCTGGTCTTTTTTCGATTCCATTTCATAAATCATATGAATAATCTGTTCAACCTTTTCCGAAAGAGCATTCATGGAGTCCATAATATTCTGAAAAACACTGACAGTCCTCCTGACAGCTGCGTTTTGAGAATTAACAATGGTTTCTGTTTCAGCGGCTTTTTTCACGGTACTTTCGGTCTTGTCCTGGGTACGCTTGATTATTTCCGAAATTTCACGTGCAGCCTGCATGGATTGCTCTGCAAGTTTTCTCACCTCATCTGCCACAACAGCAAAGCCTCTGCCCATATCACCCGCCCGGGCCGCCTCAATCGCCGCATTAAGAGCAAGCAGGTTGGTCTGATCGGCTATGTTTCCAATTACTTTAATTATTTTCCCAATGGATTTTGAATTAAGATCCATTTCCTGGATATCAGAGATAATTTCCCTTGATATTGCAGTGGTTTCATTGGCCTTGTTTTCCAGATCGTTTACGGCTATAATTCCCGTATCGGTCAGTTGTATCGTATCCCTTGCCAGTTGATCCATTTCCTTTATATTGTGCGCTACAACATTGATCTTTTCAGCCAGTTCACTGATTCTGCCAACCCCTTTTTCTGCATCCTCCGCTTGGTAAGCAGCCCCAACGGTTACCTCCTGGATTGCTTTTGAAATTTCACCGCTGACCGCTGACGCATGGCCCGAAATATCGGATACAACATTTGCGGATGAGTACACTTTTTCGGAAACAGCCTTAGTTTGTTCAATCAATACCCTCATGCTGGATATCATTGAGTTAATACTGACGGTAAGTTTCCCGAACTCGTCCTTCCTTCCGGATGCAATGCCTGTTGAAAGATCACCCGAAGCTGCCCTTTCAGAAACATCCAGAATCCGGTTAATAATTCTTCTCATACTGTTTGCCATGAAATACCCCGTTGCAAGGGCAATGATAACTGCTGCGGCCACCATAACAACCGTCGTCGCAATAACGGTTTCGGCCGCTGAATAGAGCTCGCTCTTAGGAATCATACCCATCAGTATAATTCCCGTATCGGCTATTTTATAATAGGAGACGAGGAATCCCGAATCCTGGTGCGTAACAAATTTCGTTCCGGCTTGCCCGGTACTTCTCTGTATATTTATGAAAAACTCCTGGTTCATGATATCTGAGTTTTCTACAGTTTCTCCGTTAAGAATAACTTTACCGTCCGGGGTTATTATATATATCTGTCCGTTCTCGCCGAGATCAATCCCCGAAACAAGTTCAGTAACGGCTTCAGGCTTCAGGTCTATTACAAGCAGACCGATTATTTCTCTCGATACAAGATTACGCACCAGTTTCATATATGTAAGTGAATAGTTTTTTATTGTATTATCATTAACGGTGTCATATTCCCTGTGCCAGCCAAACCAAAGCCCTCTGGCCGGATCCTCTTTTAAGACCTCAACAAAACCCGCCCCTTCTATCTCGCCGTATGTAGTGGTGGTATAAAATGAAGAACAGGATTCCACGCCTGACAGAATCATAACTGAGGATATGTTTGAGTTAAATGTTACAGCCGAGACTATCCTGTTATTAACCTTCTCTTCGGTCTGGGCCTTCAATCTCACATCATTTATGTCGTCCTTACGCCATTTTTTTGTGAAATAAGTCTGAACATCCACATCGGTGCAAATTTGATCAGCCTGGGTCTGTACGGTTTCCAGCAATAAGCCCAGGTATTTCCCGCTGTTTTCCATGGCGGTTTCCGACGACTGGGTAGCAAGCTCTGTTACAGTACCCGAAGTATTCAGATAAGAAACAATGCCGAATATTATGATCAGAATTACCGGAACGAGGAATGCAAGTATCAGTTTTGCCCTTATGCTTCCGGCTATTACCAAGCGGGACGCAGCTTTCCGGATAAAAGCCCTTAACCCCCTTTGTTTTGCAACAGCTGTTTCCTGAAATCTGTTAATGGTATTCATAACAATCCCCTTTTCAGTGTATTCTTTGTATCAGACTCCGATAATTCTGAGTAAGATAACAAAAATCGCTGCCGCACTCAGCTGTAAAAATCCGGCATCCTAAGCAGGTCTCCGATCTTATGGAACTACTGAGATGACCGTTTAAAATACTGCCTGACCAGGAAATTCATCAGTTCACCCGGCTGTTCCCTGACAAATTCGGCTTTGTCGGCAAACAGCATGCCAAAAGGCGCTTCAACGGTATAGGGTTCCCATCGCGGCATTTCTTCTCCCGTTGAATCCGTTCCGTTCGGGTCTCCGGACTTGATAAAGTTTGCCCAGTAGTTGCACATTTGTCGTGCCAGATCATAGTGCTTTCCAACAAACGGTCTCCAGCACTTCGCAAGGGTTTCGAAAGTAAACCACAAGTCTACGGAATGGAAAGCTCCGGGATTGTCCCACCCCGGGATTTCTGCATCAAAATTGTAATAATAAACAGGCACCTTTGAACCCGTATTGAAATTAGCCTGTGCAGCAACCCGGATTCCATATTCGATTGAGTTGACGGAGGCCTTTTTGACAATATCATCAAGACTGCTGTCATTAAACCCGCAGATTTCAAGAAATTCGTCAGCATCTTCACCGAACAGTTCAACCGCCATATCCTTAAACTCTTCCTTGCTCTTTACGACAGGAGCAGCAATAAATTCGGAAGAAGTATGACCCATCAGCAGCGGAACCTGCCAGCGCTTATTCTCAATAAAAAGTTTAAAGGAGTTTCCGGTACAGAAATTTCCGTCCACTACGGGACACCAGAATTGATTGTATTCAAGTGTTTTTTTAAGCACGTACTCCGCATCCAGTTCCCGTGCTTCTTTTAATGAACGGACGCCAAGGAATTCGAAAAACTTAACCCCTTCCTGCTCTGCTTCATCCAAAGTAAGGTTAAACCGCGGAGGCATCATATTATTTGGGTAAGTCGGGGCAAAAACGCCGCTTTGAATAATTGCCCGCTGAAACAATCCTTCGTTCTTCGGTGAAGTCAGATGGCACAATACGCTGCCGCCGCCTGCAGACTGGCCTCCTATTGTAATATTGCCGGGATCCCCGCCGAATGCGGCAATATTCCTTTTAACCCAGCGCAGCCCCGCCTGCTGGTCAAGCAAACCGAAATTTGCGGGAGCCTCAGGCGCCTCTGCCGTAATTTCGGGGTGGCAAAGGAAACCAAAGGTGTTAAGCCTGTAATTAACGGTTACCACAACGACACCGCGCCGTGCTATGCGTTCGCCGTCAAATTCCATCTCAGACGTATACCCAACCTGGAAACCGCCTCCAAAGAACCATACGAATACAGGCAGCTTTTCATCGGGACTGTTTGCCGGCGTCCATACATTAAGGTAAAGACAATCCTCACTCATCGGGATGTCGGGGTCAACATGCCATTCCCTTGTATATATGTTGTCCTTGTCATGAACGGTTAGTGCCTGCATCGAAATCGGAGCAAACTCATAGGCATTTAATACTCCTTCCCAATCCTTTGCAGGCTGGGGAGCTCTCCAGCGATTTTCACCGACCGGAGGAGCGGCAAAGGGAATTCCCCGAAAACTAGTTATGCGCGGATCTGTGGCAGGCAGTCCTCTTACTAAACCATTTTCAGTTTTCGCTACTCTGAGCATGATTTTACTCTCCTTTCCGATGTTTGTTACGGGCATTCGCCGGCAGCGGTTCCTGCCCGGAAGTGATGATACTTTTTGATATACTTGGCAAGAGGATAAAAAGACTATGTCAATTACTATATTAATATATAAGCCCGATCGTGTAAATCGTTTTACATGATTTTTTTCAGTCCACGCAAAAAAATTTGCAGAGTTAAGAGAATTTTGCTTTTTTTCATCCGAATTATTTAGTATAATATTATGCGAGATTGATTTTACATCATACGAAAGTCGGAAAATTGCCCGAAAAGCAGCAGAAACAGGTTATAGAAGGGCTGCTGCAATGTAAAAGGTTTTATCAATTATACAGTGAAAGGATTTGAGAGCTTGACACTGAAAGAAATAGCCCAACTGTGCGATGTTTCAATCAGTACCGTATCGAACATACTGAACGGCAAGCCGAACGTCAGCGAGAAAACAAGGCAAAAAGTGCTTGAAGTCGTGCGTCAGACCGGCTTTCAGCCGAATTATTTTGCCCAGGGTATTCGTAAGCAAAAAAACAGGATCATCGGGATCATTGTTGAGGATTTGAACCTGTTCAGTACGGCTCCGATTGTCGGGGCAATTATGGCATGCTGCGAGGAGCATGATTACCGTACTGTACTGATAGACATGCGTTTGTACGGTAAATGGCAAGACACCTGGTATAACGATGAGCAGAAATATAACTCGGTTCTTCAGCCATCACTTAAGGAGTTGTTGTCAATCAAGGTTGACGGTGCTGTATATGTTGCCGGGCACTGCAGGATTATTAAATGTTTTCCCGATGATTTCAGGATTCCCGGTATTGTTGTATATGGCATATCAGGTTCACCAAAATTCGCATCAGTCGTGATTGATGACACCAGGGGCGGATATGACATAGGAAAATACCTTATTTCTATGGGACATCGCAAAATCGGCGTTATTGCAGGTACTGCTGATAACCTGCATACAATCAAGCGTCTGGCGGGTTTCCAGAAAGCGCTGTACGAAGAGCAGATCCTGTTCAATCCTGACCTCGTCAGATATGGAGACTGGATGAGGTCTTCCGGGTACATAGCGGCCGAAAGCCTGTTAAAAGAAGATATTACCGCCGTTTTCTGCATGAATGACTTAATGGCCGTAGGGTTCTATGACTACCTGTATGAAAAGGGTATCAGGATAGGTGAGGATATTTCAGTAGTCGGATATGACAACAAGGAAATTGCCGAATGCATCAAGCCCGGCCTTACAACCAATGAGATTCAGCTGGACAGAATAGGACAGGAAGCCGCAAAAAGAATGATAAAAATGCTTGATGAGGACTATGAGCCTAACGGGTCCGGAGAAATCATCGAAATACCATGCAAACTGATTATTCGCGAATCCGTAAAGAATTTAGACCGAACCGCATACGATGAAAATTCTGAATCCGGCAGCTGATAACCGGTCTGCTGCCGGATTTTTTCTTCTGTTCACTTTTACAGCAATAATCCTGAAGTTATATATATCACACGTAAATATTATATATTATTTGCCTGAATATCAGCATCCCCTTGCCGCTTTATATAAAACGATTGACTGAATTTTCAGCTGGGAATTTCCTTGAATGTATATTATTAACATTTTACGGTATAGTTCTCCATGGTTTTTGTGCAAAATACACAACAATTTTGGCCAACCTGATTGACACTGATTACATAATCCTATATAATAGATTTAGTAAAAGGTTTTACCAAGGTTTTTCATAAAAAATACATGACGCCGATAATTGCATTGAATCAACTGAAACCTTGAATTTGATGTTCCAACCCGGAAGTAAAAGTCAAAGTGCAAAGTGAGGCAGGCAATATGGGCAAAATCTATAACAGAAAAAAAGCAAGAGCTTACCGTGAATTCCTTTATATTCTACCTTTCTTAATTCTGGTTCTCATTTTCTCCTATTATCCGCTTTATGGATGGGTATATGCATTTTTTGATTATAAACCGCCTTTTCCGCTGACCATGGACAGGTTTGTCGGTTTCAAGTGGTTTAAATCAATTGCCGACAGTCCCACGAAGATAAACCAGATACTTAAAGTCCTCAGAAACACGTTTGCGATCAGCGGCCTGAGCCTATTTTTCTCGTGGGTTCCGATGGCATTTGCAATACTTTTGAATGAGATAAAAAGCAAGGGTTACAGAAAAATAGTCCAAACAGTCACCACTCTTCCGAATTTTATAAGCTGGGTTCTTGTGTATTCAATTGCTTTCAACGTTTTGTCCAGCACCGGGGCTGTCAATTCCATTTTAATGAGCCTTGGCGTTATTGACACTCCTATTTTGTTTCTCCAGTCTTCAAAACATGTCTGGTTCAGGATGTGGTTATGGCTTACATGGAAAAATGCAGGCTGGGCAGCTATTATGTATATTGCCGCACTGACCGGTATTGATGAGGAAATGAATGAGGCCGCAAGAATTGACGGTGCATCAAGAATTCAGATTATCTGGCATATCACGCTTCCAAGCCTTCTGCCTACATATTTTGTGCTGGTAATGCTGAACCTCGCAAACTTCCTTTCAAACGGCATGGAACAATTCTATGTCTTCCAGAATTCATTCAACAAGGAATACATCCAGGTTCTGGATCTGTACGTATATAATATTGCGATGGGTAACGGCGGATATTCACTTTCGGTTGCAATAAGCATCCTGAAGAGTATTGTCAGCCTTATACTTTTATGTGTTACCAACGCCTTTTCCAAGCTGGTCAGGGGCGAAGGCTTTATTTAGCCAATAATCGTCAGTCAGGGGGATCTTGTTGTGAGTAGAAAGCATTATAAAACCAAAAAGAGGAAAATGATTGTAAGCCCTGAAGACAGGCTTATTACCGCAATATCCTATTTTGTATATACCTTGTTTGCCTTTGTATGCTTTTATCCTTTCTACTATATTTTCATAAATTCGTTAAGCGCTAATGATTTAAGTGAAAGAGGAAAGGTCCTGTTCTGGATCAAGGGGCTCCATTTTAAGAATTATGTGGATGTTGCAAAGGTTCCCGGCCTTTTTGATGCATTCAAAATTTCGGTTGCGAGAACGGCAATAGGTACAACTCTTACCGTTGCAACCGCAGCTTTTCTGGGGTACATGTTCACACGTGAGACATTATGGAAACGAAAGCTGTGGTACCGCCTGGTTGTAGCAACAATGTACTTTAACGCGGGAATAATTCCCTGGTATATTACCATGCGGAACCTGAACCTTACGAATAATTTCTGGGGTTATATCCTTCCGAATATAGTGGCTCCTTTTTATATTGTCCTTTGCAAAACCTATGTGGAATCGGTACCGAAAGAACTTCAGCAGGCTGCGGAAATTGACGGGGCCGGAACATTACGAATCTTTTTCCAGATTATGCTGCCTGTAATAAAACCCATCATGGCAACGGTGGCGATATTCTCCGCAGTAAACCAGTGGAACTCTTTCCAGGACACCCTGCTGCTGGTGACCGATACGAAACTTTATACCCTGCAGTTTGTTCTTTACCAGTATATAACCCAGGCAAGTTCACTGAAAGCCCTGGTAAACAGTTCTTCTGCTTCCTCAAGCATGGCGGCGCTCGCCACGGCGCAGACGGCAACATCAATAAGGATGACGGTTACAGTTGTGGTTGTAACACCGATAATTCTCGTTTACCCGTATTTTCAGAAGTTTTTTATAAAAGGAATCATGATTGGTGCTGTGAAGGGATGAATAACAATGGTTTGGCATTGTTATTTATAGAAGCAAATTAAAGGGGGTATGTTTTGAAATGAAGCTGAAAAAATTTATCTCATTATTTCTGATTGCTGTTATGGTAATGGCATTGGCAGCCGGATGCGGCCCAACCGAGAGAACGGACGGCGGTACACCTACTCCAGCGCCGACAACATCAGCAAATGAGCCTTCAAAAGGCAAATTTGACAAGCTGATAACAATTGATAACTTTAATGTGGCAGCAAACTATCAAGGCGTACAGAGCGGATGGTTTGCTAAGGTTCTGAAAGACAATCTGAACATCGAACTCAACATTATTGCTCCGCAGGTAGCCGGCGCAGCTATCTACCAGACCCGTGTAAGCGCAGGCAACCTTGGCGATATAGTGCTTCTTGAACGGTCGGATTTCGCAGACTGCGTAGCAAACGGACTTATCAGGGATATCTCCGACAGTATTTACGACTGTCCGAACCTGATGGAATTCAGTGACCAGATTGAAACATACAATAAAACAATTCCCGGAAACGAGGAAGGCAAAATCTACGGTATTCCTGTTGAAATGACCAATACTTCCCCAACCTCCTATTCCCAGGATGTAATTTACTCCAGCCCTATGCTGCGCTGGGATCTTTATTCCGAACTGGGATGCCCTGAAATAGAAGATCTTGACGGTTTATTGGATGTTCTTGAAGAAATGAAGAGAAGACATCCAACCAACAAGGACGGGGATCCTGCTTATCCGTTTTCACTGTGGTCCGACTGGGACGGCGGCGACAATATGATGGGTATCGCCAACGTTGTACAGTTGACTACATGGTATGGCGAAAAGATAAAGCAGTCCATTATTTTAAAACCCGACAATACTTTCACACCTCTTACCGACAAGAATGCCTCATATTACAAGATACTGCAATTCCTGAACAAGGCCCAGAGAAGAGGCCTGGTTGACCCCGATTCAGGTACGCAGAACTGGGATAATATTGTTGCGAAGATGACAAGCGGCCAGGTTTACCTGATGTGGTACAGCTGGCAGGTCGGTTTCTGGAACTCAACAGAAAGATTGAAGAACGGAACCGCATTCATCTTCATTCCGGTCAAGGACCAGTATTATTATGCAGATGCTGACGCTTATTATGGAAGCGGCCGTATAATCGGCGTAGGCTCTTCAGTCAGCGGTGAGAAATACGAAAGAATCATGGCATTCCTCGACTGGTATGCAAGCCCTGATGCATGCGAATACCAGCATGTTGGTATCAAGGATTTCAACTACTATATCGGTGATGACGGAAGATACTATATTATGAACGACAATGCGCTTATGGATAACCTGCCTGTTCCGGCAGAATGGGGCGGCGGCGGATATGATGACGGTTTCAATAAGTTCAACCAGTGGATCGTCAACTCCATAAGCACCAATCCGAAAACAGGCGAACCCTATGCCACCAGGTACTGGAGTACATACAAGGAAGAAATGCAGACCCAGATGGATAAGGAATGGCAGGAAAGATTCAACGCAAAAGACCCGGTTGATTACATGAAGAAGAACAACAAGCTGTTAATCAGCCCGAATGTTTGCATAACCCTGCCGAGTGACACGCCCGATATTGCAGTTACACGCAACCAGTGCATGGAAGTATTGAACGACTATTCATGGAGAATGATTTTTGCAAAAGACGATGCTGAGTTTGACGCAATGTGGGATCAAATGGTTAAAGAGATGAACGGCCTTGGGTTCCAGGATCTTGTTGAATTTGATACCGAAATATACACCATTGAACTGGAAGCCAAGAAGGCAGCCGCTAAAGTCAACTAATACCTGAAGGTTACCTGTTTTAAAAAAGTTTACCCGGAATTCTCAAGTTCCGGGTAAAACTTTTTTAAACCCCTCTGAAAATAAGGAAACAGCCCTGCATAATGATACCGCCGCATCAAGCAGGGCTGTTTTCCAATCTGTGGTTTCTTCCGCTCAGGTTATTATTCCTGGTGCAATCTGCGCGGATCAATATTAAACCGGTATCTTCCCGCCTTCTTCACGTTAATGGGTCCTGCCGCCCTGTTGCCTTCGGTTTTCGTCCCGAAATAGTCGGTACATACCTTTTCATCCGCCTTTACTCCAGGAAGGTCTTCCCTGATGTTCAATTCCATCGTCAGGTTATCACTGTCAATGGAAATTTCAACATCACATTCGCACCCTGTTTTGTCAAAACCGCAGAATTCCCTCCATGTTTCCAGGTCCAGGCACATTTCGGGTTCAGGATACATCACCCTGAGGTATCCCGGGGGCATTTTTGCATAAGCATTCCCTTCGGCTTCATTGTGTTCATTCGGTAAAATGATTGCAGCTTCTCCGCATTCGTAAAACATGTTATTGAAGAACTTGTTTTCCCGTGATGTTCCGCCCCGTTTCGGCATCAGGCGGAAAGCCACCACTTTTGCAAAAAAACCTGCCTTGTCGCACTTTCCGATCAGGTTGTTAACCATTCTGAGCCTGTCGGTGCCTTCAAGATAAATGCCGTATCCGTTCCGGACGGTGTCTTCGGTTGTTTTATACCAGCCTGAAGAACCCGGTTCCGGCTTTATATCACTCTTATTATACCTTCCCTCAACATTCCAGATTATATTGTTGTCGATCAGGTTTTCCTTATCACGGGTACACTCGATAAATATATGTTCTCTTGACTCAATGCCGTCTATAAACAGGTTAGACGTTATACGGTTGTTCTCATTGCCGACATCCAGCCACAGGGCATCACACCCGTAGCATTCCCTGATGACATTGCGGCGTATCAGCGAATTCACCGAATTATGCAGTTTAATGCCGCCTGCCTCCCATGAAAGCTCCATCCTCTGCCATCCGGTTCCTGTTATCAGGTTGTCTTCTATAAGCATGTTTTTGACAAACATACCGGCAATTCCGCAGACCCCCGCGTCTTTGATAATGTTTCTCCTGATTATTGTATTTCCGATAACCTGGCCTTCGGGTATTGGATGATGCCAGCATTCGTTTCCGCAGTCTATTCCCGTTCCGTTTGCCCAGTCTATGATACAGTCTTCTATAATCCAGTGATGCCCGCGGTAACAGGATAGCGAACCCCGTTGCGGAACAGGGGCGCCTGTAGCGGCATGTGCGAGAGTCAGCCCTTTTACTTTTATGTAACCCAAAAACGGCACTTTCGGTGCAAAACACTGTTCCCTGTTCGTTATTTCAATTACATGATTTGCCGGATCATCATCCCCGGGCAGGCGGATATGCACTTTCTGCCCGTTCGCCTCCACCCAGTACGTGTTATCGCTTTCACTCAGCATGTAATACAGCGGAACCTGTTTCATCGGTTTTCCGTCGACAAACACCATTCCTCTTCTGTTCAGGTAAGGCGTCATGTCTGTTTTGTCGTACTCGATAAACAGCCTGTCGTGCAGAATGTTCACGGCACAGAAAGGATTGTAGCCCTTGAAATCCTCGGGGTTTAGCTCTATCTCCCATACCTTGATATCCTTGACTTTTGACGGATCATCGCGGAAACTTCTTGTAAGCCTCCACCCTGTACTTGGCTTAAAGTCCTTCACAACAACAGAAGCCTTGATTATAACTTCCTCGCCTTCATAAGCCTCGTAGCTGATCATTTTCGACGGACCCAGTCCCCCTCTTGCCGGGTGAACGGTTTCGCGGTATGTCCCGCGATGGATCAATACACGCGTACCCGGTTCTGCCATCTGTGCCGCGGCATTTATTGTCTTCAACGGCCTGTCAATCGTACCGTCATTATCATCCGACGCATCGGGATGATTGTTATTGACATGGATTTCCCTGTCGTACTCCTGCGGGACTTCCCAGAATTCAAATGTCCGACCGTCGGGAAGAACAGCGGTCAAGTCTGTATTATTCACCATAAAATCCTCCTGACTTTTCATTTTAGAGCCTTTTAGGCTGAATTACACCAAACCGAAAAATTCTGCAGCATCAAACCCGTCATAGGTATCTGCAAAATCATTGACAGGCAAAATCTCCAGCATATAAACGTGATTGCACGGAATTGCAAGTTCAACCTCGTAACAGCCATCCTGTTCAAACAGTTTCATACTTGTCTGAAGCGGTTCGGCTGATTTAAGCAGTATTTCTCTCTGCTGCGCGTTCAAAGAGCGCGGTTTTCCAAGGTTGCTCCATGTCTGCAGGGGATTTGCATGCTCCCCTCCCACCTGTTTTTTTATAAGAACGGCCTGCTTTCCGAGGGAAGGAAGTGAAAGCACATACCCTTTATCCGCTCCTGCCCCGCCTGTTCTCGTATCATGCCAGTTCCAGCCAATGACTGCATACCTTCCGTCATCCTTTGTAACAATTAGGTTTTCATCACGGTACAGCAGCTCCTTCCCGGCTTTCGTGAAGAACTCGAAGGTATGGAATACAGGTTTCTTTATTGAATCGAAGGCAACAAGACCGAATCCGCCATGAAATACCGATCTTGGAACATCGAACTCCTCGAACACATCGCTGAATGTCCAGTATGAGTAAGAATCTGCATACTCGCCCGCCTCACTGAGAATCCGTGCAATATAGGCTGCCTGGAATGTTGTGTCGTGGACCGGGCAGACCGGAACATAAGAACTGTTGAACTCGGTAATGTGAAGAGGCAGATTTGCAATCCGGGGATAATCGGACATTATCTTCCTTGTTTCTTTCAATTCTTCAATCATGAAATTAGGTTCGTATATTTCATGATACATGAACTGACCCTTGCGGTTCGGCATTCCAACCGTATAACAATGGCGGGTCACAAAATCCAGCGGCAGGTTGTTATTGATACAATGCTCAAAAAATGAACGCAGCCATTTTTCTGTTTCAATGCCGCATATTGCAGGTCCTCCGACTTTTATGCGCGGATCAACCTTTTTCACGGCTTTTGCCGAATATTCATACAGTTTGAAATACTCTTCCATTGTTCCGGCCCAAAATGCTATATTTGGCTCGTTCCATACCTCCACGGGCCATGTTGTGACCTCTTCCCGCCCATACCTGTCTATAAGGTGGGTCAGCACGGTTTCGACAAGACCGGCCCATTTCTCATACGAAGCCGGGGGTGTGACATTTCCCTTCCAGTAAAATATTGTCTGTTCGCCTGATTTCAGTTTTTCGGGCATAAACCCCAGTTCAAGGAAAGGCCTGATACCGTGCTCAAGGTATGAATCCATTATCCGGTCAAGGTATGTAAAATTGTAATAAATGCGAAGTTCTCCATCCACTTCTTCTTCCCGGTAAATCCCGACATCGTCGCAGAACAGCCCGTGGCCGCGGATATATTTAAAACCGATGGATTTCTGAACTATTTTCAGATGATCAATGTACTCTTTCTGCAGAGCCAGCCCAATTCTGCCAGTGCCTACGCAATATGCGGCATTGTTCTTGAAAGGTTTTCCGTTTGCAGGTATTTTAACTTTTTTTAACATTATAAACCTCCTGTGGCATTCTTGCTTTTCAAAAACATATCCCGGGCATCTCCGGTGTAAGTACACCCCAATGCACGCCTGGGTTATTCAAGGGTCAAAACAACAACAGACTTCGCCGGCATTTCAATATCAATCCTGCCCTTTTCCTGCCTGAACCCGTAAAAAGGTTCGGGTTTCACGGAAGATGGGTTTTCAAACGTATTATGCGCGTTCATTTCACCGGCTGTAAGTATTCGCCCGCTGACCTTGCTGAAATCCATGTTCGCAGTATGGCAGGTTATGAACTCATCCTCAGCAGGATGAAGGTTGCATATCGATATATGTATTTTGCTCTCCTTATCAATTGAAGCCGATGCATTAATCCGCGGAATTGACTGACCGTCCAGGGTATAGTCGCTGAAGTCCACCGACAGCGATACGAGTTCTGCATCCTGGTGCACCTTGAACATTTCAAATACATGATAGGTGGGCGTTTTAATCATTTTTTCTCCTTCTGTCAGGATTACGGCCTGAAGTACATTAACGGTCTGTGCCAGGTTCGCCATCCGGACCCTGTCGCAGTGGTTATTGAATATATTCAGGTGGATTCCCGCCACCAGGGCATCCCGCAGCGTGTTCTGCTGATACAGAAAAGCCGGATTTGTACCCGGTTCAACAGCAAACCAGGTTCCCCATTCATCAACAATCAACCCGATACGTTTTTCGGGATCATACCTGTCCATTATATGTGAATGCCTTGTTACCAGTTCTTCCATGTAAAGGGCATTCTGCATAACAGCAAACCACTCGTTTTCGTTAAAATCGGTTGCCGACCCCTGAACCGACCAGTCCTTCGATACTCTTGTATAATAATGAATGCTCAGCCCTTCCATCATGTGCCGTGCTTCCCTCATTAAAACCTCTGTCCAGTGATAGTCATCAACAGATGCTCCGCCTGCAATCCTGTAAATTTTATTATCACCGTAATTCCTGATATAGGTTGCATACCTGCGGTATTCATCGGCATAATACTCTGCACGCATATTTCCGCCGCAGCCCCAGTTCTCGTTTCCTACACCGAAATAGGTCAGTTTCCAGGGCTCTGACCTTCCGTTCTTTTTTCTTAACTCGGTCATCGGGGATGTTCCGTCAAAGGTTATGTATTCCACCCACTGCTGCATTTCTTGAACTGTTCCGCTTCCCAGGTTTCCGCAGATATAGGGTTCGGCGCCAATCAATTCGCAAAGCCTTAAAAACTCGTGGGTTCCAAAATGGTTATTTTCAACAACCCCGCCCCAGTGGGTGTTAATCATGCTGGGACGTTGTTCATACGGACCGATTCCGTCCATCCAGTGATACGTGTCGGCAAAACAACCGCCCGGCCATCGAAGTACCGGGATTTTAATCTCCCGCAAAGCCTCAATAACATCATTGCGAATCCCGTCGGTATTAGGTATCGCCGAGTCCTTCCCCACCCATATTCCTTCATAAATACACCTTCCAAGATGTTCTGCAAAATGTCCGTAAATATTTTTATTGATTTTTTCCTTTTTCCTTGCATTCAATACAATGTTCGCCATAGCTCATCCTTCTTTCTTTATTGCTTTATTGGATTAATAAATGAAAAACTTGTATCATAGGATCCGTTTCGGAAAAAACACCCCAGAATCCTTTGACCGCTGCAAAAGCAAAACAGCCGATAATCCGCAGCTGGTAAATGCTTCAGGGTATTTCTTTTTGCACAGTTCGCGAATCAATGAATCATTCGGTACATAGGGTAAAGGATCCCAGGCTTGCGCTTCCGGAGCCCCTGTAGGTAAAATACAGTGCCTGTATTCCGTCCAGAATCCGTATGTTTGCCGAATACTCGGTCCATATGTTGGAAAACTCAACAGGGATTGTACCGAGCACTTCACCGTTCCATGATGTCTTTACCTCAAACTCGCCGCGACAATACCCGCGTACTTTAATTTTTACCGATTTGATTCCCCTGCAGTCAAAATACTTGAACCCAGCCGTTGCAGAGTCTTTCATATTAGCTATATAGCCGGTCTCCTCGTCACCGTCCCTGCCGTCCTGGGTAATCTTCGGGAACTGGTTATTCATCCATGAACCTGTAAAATCGGTGTAAACCGATTCTTCCCTGCAGAACAGGTTGCATGCAAGGTATGCCGGGTATTCCCCGCTGCCAGCCAGAGGCTCATCAACAGAACCGCAGGAGGTCATTTCAACCTGCGGAATTGAGCCGTCATCAAGGATTTTTATTTTCTCCATGCAGGCCTGCCTGCTGAAATTGGTTCCGTTCGTATGCCTGTGATAGAAGATATACCATTCACCGTTAATCTCAACAATGCTTCCATGGTTGTTCCCGCCGTAAAACATCGGTTTTTCGGCAGGCTTGTATGAATCGATATGAAGATCGCAGTTGCTGACTATTACACCACCGTACCTGAACCCCCTGGTCGGGTGATTGCTTGTGGCATAGCACAGCTCATGCATCGCAACAGAGGAATATATGAAATAATATGTATCCCCTTTTTTCCTGATGGAAGGTGCCTCGAAAAATTCGTGGCCTTCAAACCCGGTTCCCTTGCTGTATGGTTCGCTCGGAGCTATGAACACCGGTTCTTCAATCACTGTAAGCATATCAGGCCCGAGGACGGTTGCCATTGCCCCTTTTCTTGATTTGTCACCCCTGGCGCAAAAACCGGTATACAGGTAGGTTCTGTCTCCTTCCGTAAGCACGCCGGGGTCAAACTGGGGTTGATCCCCTTCTCTTTCACCAAGCCGTGTTCCGTCGGGATAATGTACATACCCGTAAAACTCATACTTTCCTGCAGGCGTGTCGCAGACTGCAACCGATACCACCGGGACTTTATCCAGTACATAATAAAGATAATATCTGCCGTCAGGTCCGACAGTAACATCAGGTGCATACAGGCACATTCTGCCGTCGGGATTCAGAGGATCATCGGTTTTTCTGTAAATCACTCCTTCATACCGCCAGTCGGCAAGATTATCAACGGGTGCTGACCAGCATACATAATCGTTCAGACAGTAAACATACCCGTTAAAACGATCATGAGAGCCGTAAATATAAACTCTTCCGTTAAACACGTAGGGTTCTGCGTCGGGTATGTATTCCCATGACGGCAGATAGGGATTGAACCTTTGTTTTTTCATTGCCATACCTCCGATTTCCTGAAATAATAAAATATTTTACTGAAACCGTTTTTCCCTTTGCCTTTGACTGATTTTTCCGGCAACACGACCTTCATTAAACGATTTAATAAAAATGAGAATTTTTAGCGTATATTATAATTATAATATAAAATTGTTTTTACACAATACTCAAAATACGTAGATTTTCCCCTTTCGCGCGTTACATGCAGAATAATCGATAACTCGCTGTATATGCAGGTTTCATTATTTTTATGCATAATATACACTCAGCAATCTGTGCAAATTTTTTCATATAAAACGTTTTTCGTTTATTCATATTGACAAATCGAAAGTCAATAAAATATAATAAAGCTAAAGACAGCAGCTGTGTTGCCGAGACCACATAAAACCTTTTACTTGTTTGCAGGGAGGAACTGACAGATAGTGAGGAGGAACCTTTAATAATTTTTTTAATATAAAATTCAATGAAAGGGGATCAAAACATGAAAAAAGCAAAATTTCTCTCACTTCTTATGACTGTTGCCCTGATTGTTGCCGTTTTATCAGCGTGCGCTCCTCTGGGCACAGGCGGTTCAACAGGCACTCAAACCCCTACTCCGGGGCAGAGTACTCAACAACCTGGTACACCTGACGACAAGAAACCTGAACCCATAACCTTTACGATGTTTGTCGCAGGTCCTGGAGAGGCACCACCAGCAAACAATAAAATCATAAAGAAAATTCAGGAAATCACAGGCGTCACCATTGAGTTTGAATTTCTCGTAGGTGACATGGAACAGAAAGTCGGAATAATGATCGCCAGCGGTGATTATCCCGATTTGATTGGCGCAGGTCAGGCACGCGGAAGATTCTTAAATGCAGGTTCATTTGCTGCGCTTGACGATTATCTCCCAAATTACCCGAATCTCTGGAAACACTATGAACCTTATCTTGACAGGCTTCGCAGTATATCACCCGACAAGAAGATATACATATTGGATATATGGGGCCGCGAATACTGGCTTAACGACGGAGAAGACCAGTACTATGAAGGAGATTATAACGGCCCGGCATTCTGGATTCAGAAAGACGTACTTGCATGGGACGGATATTCAAATCCCACAAAACTTGATGATTTCTTCGACCTGTTAGAGCGTTACTATAAGGCACATCCCACCATTGACGGACAGCCCACGCTGCCTTTCGAAGTTCATTCACAGGACTGGCGCTCATTCTGTCTGAAGAATGCTCCACAGCACCTGATTGGCGGACGTAACGAAGGTGACGTTGTTGTTAAACCCGATACGCTCGAAGTAGAAATATACCAGAACAAATGGTATGCAAAGGATTACTACAAAAAGCTGAACGAAGCATACAAGAAAGGCCTTATTCATCCTGAAACCTTTACAAGAAACTATGACGAATACCTGAAGGTTATTTCCCAGGGCCGCGTACTGGCTATGTTCGACCAGCACTGGAACTTCCAGGACGGTGAATCTGTTCTTGTCGGCGAAGGCAAATATGAAAGAACCTATGTACCCATCGGTGTAAGCTTTGACGGTACTCCGATGCCATACAACAGGTATAAGAGCGAAGGAATCATAGGCGGAAACGGTATGGGTATCAGTAAAACATGTAAAGACATAGAACGTGCTTTGCAGTTTATGGATACTCTTCTTGAAGAAGACGTACATCGCCTGATGTACTGGGGTATTGAAGGCGAAGACTACTATGTGGATGCCAACGGACGCCTGAGACGCACTCCTGAACAGAAAGCCAATTTCGACAATCCTGACTGGAGACTTGCCAATTCAGGTATTGTGCTTGGTGACCAGTTCCCGAAACTTGAAGGCCGTTATTCCGACGGTAACTCCTGCAGCGCAGGAACACAGCCTGAAGAAAGACTTGAAAACCAAAACGAGTATGACAAGAAATTCTACCAGCAATACGGTTTCTACGGAAGATCCGACTTCCTGCCAATCATGAAGGATCCCGGATATCCTGAAGTATGGTCAATTTTCTCCACCATGGAAGACGACAACATCGCTAAGCCTATATTTGACCAGATTACAGATCTCCAGAACCGTTACCTGCCTGGCGTAATCATGTCTGACGACTTTGAAGCTGCATGGGCAGAGTACGTGGCAAGATATGAAAACATTGATTATCGTGCACTGGAAGAAGAAGTTGAACGTCAAATCCGTGAACGTATGACAATCTATTGATAAAATAGTTATTCTTCAGCTAAAATAAGCAAACAGAAGAGTCGTCCGTAAACGGCCGACTCTTCTGTATAATACCTAACCGGGGTGAGAATCAGGGCTAGGGGGAAATCAAAATATGGTAACCAAAAGTTTAAATCGAAGAAGTGAATTTTTCAAACAGGCACGAAAACAGAAAAGTTTAATACTGATTTCGATTCCCTATTTCATCTACTTTTTTATTTTTTCATACCTGCCGCTATGGGGACTAACAATGGCTTTCCAGAATTATAAGCCCCAATTATCCTTTTTTGAACAGGAATGGGTTGGTTTCAAGCATTTTCAGAATTTGTTCACCGACCCTGATTTCTACCGTGTGATGAGAAACACTTTGGGAATGAGCCTAATAAACCTGACTTTGTCATTTGTCACTGCGATAGGTTTTGCATTGCTTTTAAACGAGCTTACAGGGGAGTTCTATCATTTTAAACGTGTTGTACAGACAATTTCGTATATGCCCCATTTCCTTTCATGGATCATTGTATGCGGACTGGTTTCAGGTGTACTTTCAATGGATGACGGAATTATCAACGAACTGCTGCTAAAACTGGGACTGATTAAAGAAAAAATACATTTCATGGGCAAACCGGAACTCTTCTGGTGGATTGTAGGATTTACAAACGTATGGAAATCAATGGGCTGGAACAGCATCATATATCTGGCAGCCATAACCTCTATAGATCCTTGCCTCTATGAAGCTGCTGCTATAGACGGGTATGGGCGTTTCGGAAGAATGTGGCATATTACGCTGCCCGGCATTAAATCCACTATAATAGTCCTCCTGATTTTAAACGCAGGATGGATCCTGAATGCAGGTTTCGAAATCCAGTATATTCTTGGTTCAAACGGTCTTGTGCTTGACGTTTCGGAAACCATTGACATATTCGTACTAAAAAGAGGTTTCGGCAGATCGGGCGGTTTTGCCTTCGGAACTGCCGCGGGTATGTTCAAGACAGTGGCCAGCACTGTAATATTGCTGCTGTGCAATAAAATTGCCGCATGGCTGGACGAGGAAAGGCTGGTTTAGTAGAAATATGCTGTGCGCTATTCTGCTTGGAGGTATAAAGATATGAAAAAATCTTTGGGTGATAAGATTATAGACTGGATTATTGTGCTTTTCATGCTGTTGGTTGTTGTTGCGATGCTGTATCCGCTGTGGAACACACTGGCCATATCGTTCAATGATGCAAGGGATTCCATAAAGGGCGGGATCTACCTGTGGCCGAGAGAATGGACTCTTTACAACTACCAGAGCATATTCAAGACAGATAAAATATTCAAGGCTTTTATGGTTTCTGTCTCGCGCACAGTGCTCACGACGGTATTGAACGTGTTTTTCTCGGGATTACTCGGGTATGTATTGAGCCGCAAGGAATTTATTTTCCGCAGGTTTTTGACTGTATTCATGGTAATGACCATGTACATAAACGCGGGATTGATTCCTCAGTATTTCCTGTACCGCAGTTTAGGCCTGATCAATACTTTCTGGGTATATATACTTCCTGCACTGGTTGGCGCATTTAATGTAATCGTTATTCGCACATATATAAATTCATTGCCCGCATCCCTTGTTGAATCGGCGAAAATCGACGGTGCCGGTGAACTGAGGATTTATTTCAGCATTATAGTTCCGATGTGCCTTCCTGTTTTGGCTACCGTTGCACTATGGGTTGCAGTGGGCGCATGGAACTCATGGTTTGATTCGTTCATATTTGCACCGAAACAGGATTTGAGTACCCTTCAGTACGAAATGATGAAAATTATTGCTTCATCGATGCAGACAGGAATCAGCCAGCCCGACTATATTGACATGCAGTCAAGCCAATCCCGGAACATGGTTACACCCAATTCACTGCGTGCAGCCATGACAATGGTGGCAACAGTCCCGATTCTTGTGGTATATCCTTTCCTTCAGAAGTATTTTGTGACTGTTAACATCGGCAGTGTCAAGGAATAATCCGTTCGGGTATAAAGGCTGTCATACCGGGCTGAGATGGAACCGGAAATGAATCAGAAAAACAGACTGTTTTTAACTGTCCATATACAAACCGCTGTGATGACTAATAAAGATCACAGCGGTTTATGCTGTCAGTACGTCATATGAAAAAATGCTTCAACGATTTGTTCACCTGCATAAAAAGAAAGACCCCGGCATAACAGGGGTCTTTCTGATATTCAGCGGGTTTGTCCTGGTTTTACCTTGCAAGCCAGCCGCCGTCAACCGCAATTGTGTAGCCATTTACATAGTCCGATGCGGATGACGCAAGGAAAACTGCTGCACCGGCCAGGTCTTCAGGTGTACCCCAGCGGCCTGCAGGAATTCTGTCGAGGATTTCCTTCGATCTCTTTTCATCGGCACGGAGCGGTGCAGTATTATTTGTAGCCATGTATCCCGGAGCAATGGCGTTAACATTGATGTTATGCTTTGCCCATTCATTGGCCATGGCTCTTGTAATGCCCATTACGCCGCTCTTGCTTGCTGTATAGGACGGAACACGGATACCGCCCTGGAATGACAGCATTGAAGCTATGTTAATAATTTTTCCGCCGGTTCCCTGTTTTATAAACTGCCTTGCAGCAGCCTGGCTGAAGAAGAAAACCGTCTTTACGTTAATGTTCATTACGTCGTCCCAGTCTTTAACGGTAAAATCTATAGCATCGCATCTTCTGATTATTCCGGCATTGTTAACCAGGATATCAAGTTTGCCGAAGGTTTCAACAGTCTTTTGAATTATCCCGTCAATCGGATCAATGGTTAAAAGATTTGCTACTATGCCGAGGAATTTTCCGCCCTTTTCCTCGATTATCTTCTGTGTTTCGGGCATGTCCACATAGTCCACTCCAACAATGGCGGCACCTGCTTCTGCAAGACCTATGGCCATTCCCTGGCCCAAACCGGTGCTTGCGCCCGTTACAATTGCAACTTTGCCATCAAGTTTGAACTTGTCCAGTATCATAATTCCTTCCTCCGTTCATACCAGTTTTATTGAACAGCTAATTATCTTAAATCATCCATTGATACATGGTCCATGTCGTCAAAGTTCTGGTTTTCACCGGCCATTCCCCAGATGAATGTGTAGCTGGCTGTTCCAACTCCCGAATGGATGGACCAGCTTGGGGATATAACCGCCTGTTCGTTTTTAACTATAATATGACGGGTTTCACTCGGTTCGCCCATGAAATGGATAACCCTGTCATTTTCGTTCATGCCGAAGTACAGGTATACTTCCATTCTGCGTTCATGGGTATGGCACGGCATTGTGTTCCAGACATTGTTCGGTTCAAGAATTGTTAAACCCATAACCAGCTGGCAGCTCTTGCATACTGCGGGATGAACATACTGATAGATTGTACGCTCATTGGACTGTGCCAGTGAACCAAGATGCCTGGGATTGGCCTTGTTGATATCAATTTTTACCGTTGGATACGAAGTATGAGCAGGAGCACTGTTGATGTAGAATTTTGCAGGATTGCCCGGGTCCTCGCTCTCGAAAATGACTTCCTTTATCCCCATACCCGCATACAAACCATCGCGGGGTCCAAGTTCATATACTTCACCGTCAAGTTTAATTCTTCCCTTGCCCCCGATATTAATAACTCCCATCTCACGGCGTGCTAAAAAATACTCAGCGCCTATTTCCTTGCCTGCTTCAAGTTTCAAAGGCTTCTCGAGCGGAGTAGCCCCCCCTGCAATCATTCTGTCAACATGACTGTAAACAAGGTTTATTTCTCCGGGAATAAACACCTTGGGAATCAGGAATTCAGCCCTGAGCTCGTCCGTTGTATAATATTTTGCATCTTCCGGATGTGTACTGTAACGAATCTCCATAGATACTACCTCCATTTTTTATTATATTTATAATGGCAATTTAGCCAATAATTTATACCTTTATGCCGATTCACGTATGAACAGGCTGTGTTTTACAATTGTTTTCATGCTTACCAGATCACCGGTTATAAGCTGAAGAAGATGATCCACCGCCAGGACCCCTAATTCCCTGAAGGGAGTTCTGACCGTTGTCAGTGCAGGTTTGAAATACTGGGCTATATCCAGATCATCCATGCCCACAACGGCGATATCATCGGGCACATTCAAACCTTTGCCGCGTGCCCTGTTAATAAATTCCATTGCATACGAATCGCAGATTCCGAAAAAGGCCGTGGGTTTATCCTTCATTTTTAGAATAGCGTCTATCGCATCCCCTGACGAATCACCTTCGCTTAGAATGAACCTGTACCTGTCGCCAGCTTCGATGCCGTGTTTTTTAAAGGCATCTTCATAACCCGCCAGTTTATCCCTGTCTATCCTGAGCATGCCAGGATATCCCAGCGTTGCAATCTTCCTGTGTCCGTTCCCGATTAAATGCTCCACAATATCACATGCCGCTTTTCTTACATCTACTGCAACATAACTTATTTGGGGATCGTCTATTATGCGGTTCACAAATATATGCGGAATATTTCTTTTCTTCAGCCATTCAGCCTCCAGGGTCTCGCTGCAAAGGTCCTTGCCGACGACAATAACTCCCTTTGCGCCGTCCTTCTCGTTCCAGTTTTCGTAATCTCTTTTTATCTGGTCCCCCGTGCGGACAACAAGCTGAATTTTAACATTCCTGTTCTCTGCTCTTTCTATGATACCATGTACCACTTCGGTGAAACCTTTAAACTTTTCAAAATCCTTTTCTACACTAATTTCAAAAACAATGTTTTTAAAAAGCAGCTCATGGGTGCTGTAACCCAGTTCCTGCATAGCCTTAAGGATGGCTTTCCTTGCCTCGGGCCTTACATTATTGCCCCTGAGAAATCTGAAAACAGTGCTTCGGGATACACCCGATCTCTGGATAATGTCTTCTGTTTTCGGCATGTGACACTCCTTTAATGTCATTTATCTGATACTAATGTATCAATTTAATGATACTACATTATGCAAAAAAAAGCAACCAAAAAATGCCCGAAGGTTATTGACTGAACCGGCAACAACCCCAGGGCATTTTTTTAGCTGCGCAAATTTATCTTTTATTATGGTCTTGTACTTTCATTAAAAATAATATTCACTGCTTTCATCGGGGATACGGTAGATATTGCATGTTTGTATACAAGCTGTTGTTTTCCTTCACTGTCGATAACTACGGTGAAATTGTCAAAACCTTTTACCATTCCACGGAGTTGAAAACCATTTGTAAGGTATACCGTTACAGGTATATGTTCTTTTCTTACCTGGTTAAGAAAAACATCCTGCAAATTAATGTTTTTGTTCATAACAGAGCCTCCTCGCCACAAATAAAATCAAAACAAAGAAAATAAACGTAATATATATTATATTTATTGTATATAAACTAAATTGATGTTTCAAGGTATTCCTGAATTTTTTTAGTATTTTTTTCTATTTTTCCACTCCCTGCCTCAAGCCAAACGGCTTCCTTTATTGATCTGAACCATGTAAGCTGCCTTTTGGCATAATGCCTTGTATCCCTTTTCAGTATCCTTATTGCCTCATCAAAAGGCACTTCGTTGTTCAGGTAACTGATTATTTCCTTGTAGCCCAAACCCTGTAATGCAGTTGAACCCGGCTTGTAACCCATATTCAGAAGCATTTTTACTTCGTCTACAAGGCCTGCTTCAAGCATTTTGTCCACTCTCCGGTCAATCCTGTCATAAAGCACGTTCCTGTCCATATTAAGAACGAATACCAGGTACCTGTACTCCGGTGGTTCGGTCCTGGACTCCTTTTTGTGCTGTGACAACGGCTTCTTTGTATATTCATACACTTCCAGCGCCCGGATGACCCTTTTCACGTTATTGTAATGTATTTCCCCGGCGCTTTCGGGATCAACCCTTTGAAGCATTTCATGAAGAACTTTCGGTCCTTCGGTCCGGGCAATATCCTGCATTCTTTTCCTGAATTCTTCATCCGTTACCGTTTCACTGAATTTTATATTATATATCAGGCTGTTTATATAAAGGCCGGTTCCGCCGGCAACAATGGGAAGTCTGCCCCTTGACAGGATATCCTTTATACATTTCCCGGCATCTTTTTTATATAACGCGACACTGTAGCTTTCATCGGGATCCACGATGTCGATCATGTGATGGGGTATTCCCTTCATTTCCTCCTTAGTGGGTTTTGCGGTGCCGATATCCATATAGCGGTAAATCTGCATTGAGTCTGCAGATACCACCTCTCCGCCTGTCTTAAGGGCCAGGTTTATTGCCAAATCCGTTTTTCCTGAAGCCGTAGGTCCTGCTATTACAATAACTGTTTTATCCCTGTTCTGTACTTTCATTCAGACAATCCTCTTGAATTTTTTCTCCAGTTCCTTTTTGCCGATGCTTATTATATTGGGCCTTCCATGCACGCATGTATACGGGTTTTCACAGCCGGCAAGGTCCCTGATCAGCCCCCTGATTTCCATCTGCGACATCGACCTGTTTGCCTTGATGGCACTTTTGCATGCCATCATATAAATGGTTTCCTCCGGGATTATTTCCAATACGCCTTTTATCTCCTGGCTGAGCTTTCCCAATATATCCCTGAAATCTCTTGCCGAGAAGCTGCTCCCCATTAAACTGGGTATTGCCCTGACCAGGACGGTTCTGTTCCCGAATGCCTCGGCATCAAAGCCCAGTTTTTTAATATACGGTGCCAGTTCATTGAACTTCTGCATTTCCAGTTCGGTCAGCTCCACTGTCAAAGGGCTTAACAGCCCCTGGCTGAACGGGTTTTCAAGTGTATACTGTTTTTTTATTTTTTCAAATCTTATCCTTTCATGGGCGGCATGCTGATCTACAAGGAACAGGTCCTCTCCGTCTTCAAGGATAATATATGTTTCAAAAGCCTGTCCGACGATTTCAGCATTAAGAAGCCTTTCGCGGTCGTCCTGAACCTGCGGCGCCGGAACAACTGCTGCCGGCCGTATCGGTTCAGCGGCCTGTGCTGCTGTTCCCGGGGCGGCTGCATCCCGCCTCTCTTCCCTTATTAACTCTTTTTCTTCTTCAGAAGTATTCGTTTCCGATACAGGTACCGGTTCCATAGGCTTACTGTATACCGGGTACTCCTTTTTCCTGTATTCCGGTACCCACAGTGAATTATCAGGCTGGTTCACCCTAATACCCGGCTTCCCTTGCATTTTTACCTGTTCGGCTTCTGTTTCCGGCGTTTCCTGGTAGCTGTATGATTGGGCATGATTGCTGCCCTTTTCATCAACACCTTGTATCAGGGATGCTCCGGACAGGGCTGCTGAAACCGCAATGTTAACCGCCCTGTAAATCATGTTTTCATCGCTGAAACGGACCTCTAATTTCGCCGGGTGTACATTAACGTCAACGGCTTCGGGCGATATGTCCAGTTTCAGCACGGTAAACGGGAACCTTTTCTGCATCAGCCTTGTCTTGTATGCGTCTTCAATCGCGGCCGTTATTACCCTGTTATACACCGACCTTCCGTTTACGAATACCATTTCAAGGCTGCGGTTTCCTCTTGATATTTCGGGTTTCCCGATGTACCCGGTAACTTCAATGCCGCCCTGTTTAAAGCTCAGGGGTATAACTGCGTTTGCCGTTTCCTTGCCGAAAAGACTGTATATCGTGCTTAAAAGGTCATGGTTTCCCGGTGTGTGAATGACGGTTTTGCCCTGGTTTACCAGTTTTATTGACACATCAGGCCTTGCCAGCGCATTTCGTGTGATTATATCATGTATATAACCGGCTTCGGTTGAGTCTTTTTTAAGGAATTTATATCTGGCAGGCGTATTATAGAAAAGCTCCCTTACGACAAACATGGTTCCCTTCGGTGCGCCTACGGGCTCCGAAAGCAATACTCTTCCACCTTCTGTCACCACCCGTGTCCCGATTTCGGCCTCTTCGGTTTTAGTAATGACTTCAACCTTCGAAACAGACGCAATGCTTGCCAGTGCCTCGCCGCGGAAACCCATCGTGGAGATCCTGTTCAAATCGTCAATGGACCTGATTTTGCTCGTAGCATACCTTTCGAACGCCATTTCAACATCATCGGCATCCATTCCGTCCCCGTTGTCTATTATTTTAATGCTTTTGATTCCACCGTTCAGAATTTCAACCGTTATCGATGTCGCATTCGCGTCAAGGGAATTCTCCACCATTTCCTTGACAACCGATGCAGGCCTTTCTATAACCTCCCCTGCCGCTATCTGGTTGGCGGTACTCTCATCAAGAATTACAACCCTGCCCATTGCTAACTCCTTTTAAGCCTTTAATTCAATATTTGTAAACCCCGGTATTCATTTCAGTTTCTGCTGAAGGGCGTACAGCCTGTTCAGCGCATCCAGCGGTGTCAGCGTTGTAGCGTCCAGTGCGCGTATCTCGTCAATTACTTCCCTTTCGTTTTTCGAAAGGGACCCGGCAGACAGCAAATCAAGCTGGCCGTCAACGGGTTTCGTATTCTTCTTTCTGAATCTGCCCTTTTTGTTTATATCAGCCGCATCAAGCTCATTCAGAATGCTTTTTGCCCTTTCTATAACAAGCCCGGGAACACCCGCAAGCCCTGCAACCTCTATGCCGTAGCTTTGATCTGCACCGCCGGGTATGATTTTCCTGAGGAAAATTATCTCGTCGCCTTTTTTCTTTACCTCTATGCAGCAGTTCTTTATCCCCGGCAGCTTGTCCTCCAGTTCGGTCAGTTCATGGTAATGAGTCGCAAAAAGGGTTCTGCATCCCAACCGGCCCTTGTCATTGATAAATTCTATTACAGACCATGCAATCGCCAAACCGTCATGGGTACTTGTGCCGCGCCCGATTTCGTCAAGAATCAGGAGGCTTTTTGGCGTTGCATTGTTCAAAATATTCGCCACTTCAGTCATTTCCACCATAAAGGTGCTCTGGCCCGAAGCTAAATCATCCGAGGCACCGACACGGGTGAAAATCCGGTCGGTAATTCCAATCGTTGCCTCGGTTGCAGGAACAAAACTGCCCATCTGCGCCATTAAGACAATTAACGCCACCTGCCGCAGATATGTTGACTTCCCTGCCATATTCGGGCCTGTAATAATTATCACCCTGTCATCTTTGTCGTTCAGCAACGCGTCGTTGGGCACAAACGGGGTGGTGCCGAGCATTTTTTCAACAACGGGATGCCTTCCCTCTTTTATATGGATCTCGCTGCCTTCATGTACCCTTGGTTTGACATAATTCTCCCGATCGGCAACCTCCGCAAGGGAGCACAAAACATCAATCAGCGCCATTCTGTCCGCCGTTTTCTGTATTCGCTGAACCTGGGAGGCAATCCTTTCCCTTATGTCGCAGAAGAGTTCATATTCAAGGGCGGTAACCCTTTCTTCGGCTCCCAGGATGGTATCTTCAAGATTCTTCAGTTCCTCGGTGATAAATCGTTCACCGTTTACAAGGGTCTGCTTGCGTATATAATGGTCAGGAACATGGTCGAGATTGGCTTTCGTCACCTCGATATAATAGCCAAAAACCTTGTTATACCTTACCTTAAGGTTTTTAATGCCGGTGCTTTCCCTTTCCCTGCTTTCCAGGTCGGCAATCCACTGTTTCCCTTCGGTGAATGCTTTTCTGTACTTGTCAACCTCTACGGAATAGCCGTCCCGTATTATTCCACCCTCTTTTATTGTTACCGGAGGATCCTCTGCTATGGCTTTATCTATCAGTTCATATATATCGCTTAAAAGATCGGTTTCATTGCGTATACTGACGCACAGTTCGGAATCCAGAGACGACATCAGATCAGCAATGTACGGAATCTGCCCCATTGATGCCTTCAGCGACAGCAAGTCGCGGGCATTGACATTTCCGACCACAAGTTTTGATGCCAGCCTCTCCATATCGTAAACCCTTTTGAGAAGCTCCCTTATTTCGCTGCGTACCATGAATTTGTCCTTAAGCTCTTCCACGGCATCAAGACGCTTGTTTATTTCATCGGTATCGAGCAGGGGCTGTTCAATCCATTTTCTGAGCTTCCGCCCGCCCATCGCCGTCATCGTCCGGTCAAGAACCCACAGCAGACTCCCGCGTTTTTTCCTGTCCCTTAATGTCTCTGTAAGTTCAAGGTTCCTGCGGCTTGAACTGTCTATTATCATGTAGTTTTCGATATTGTATTTCCGGATCTCTTTGATGTGGTTCAAATCAACCTTCTGCGTTGACTTAAGATAGCCTATCAGGGCTCCGGATGCGCAAATTGAGAGCTCTTCCTGCACCAGGGCACTATAACCCTTTATATCCTCAATATTTCTTACCGCCTCGTTTTTGTCGAAAAACTCATTGTCAAGGGCGGTTATGTATATTCCGGCTTTTTCTTTTAAACTGTCGACAGGGACGCTTTTTAAAAACAGATCATTAACAATCAATTCGGAAGGCTGATATCGGTATATTTCATCAAACAGCTTTCTTATGGTGTTTCCGTAAACAATCTGGGTTGTATAGAATTCTCCCGTTGTAATGTCTGCAACCGCTATCCCGAAATAATCGGCCAGGCTGTATACCGCCATCAGGTAATTGTTCTTCTTCTCGTCAAGCATTTCGGGATCTGTAACCGTCCCCGGGGTAATGACACGGGTAACCTCACGCCTGACAATGCCCTTTGCCAGCGCCGGATCCTCCATCTGTTCGCATATCGCAACCTTGTAACCCTTATTTATAAGTTTTGCTATGTAATGATGCACCGAATGCCATGGAACCCCGCACATCGGTGCCCTTTCATCAAGGCCGCAGTCCCTGCCTGTAAGCGTAATTTCAAGTTCCCTTGATGCAATCTCGGCATCTTCAAAAAACAGCTCGTAAAAATCACCAAGTCTGAAAAACAACAGGCAGTCCCTGTATTGCTTTTTCGTGTCCAGATACTGCTGCATCATAGGTGTGAGCTTCATGATGTTTCACCCTCCGGAATTACCGTTCCCTCAAGCCAGAAAGGCCATGCCCGGATAATTTTCACCTGTACCAGCTTCCCTGTCAGGTCTTCAGGCGAGGTGAAATTAATAAGTTTGTAATTCCTTGTTCTGCCGGTATACATAGTTTCATTATAACGGCTTATACCTTCCACAAGTACTTCAACGGTTTTTCCTTCATAGGTCCTGTTGATTTCCGCAGTAATGGAATTCTGCAGTTCCACAAGCCTCAGGAAACGTTCCTTCTTAACATCTTCCGGAACCTGGTTTTCAAGCTCTGCAGCCCGTGTTCCCGTTCTTTTTGAATACAGGAACGTGAACGCCTGATCAAACCGCACCTTTCTTACAACATCGAGGGTGTCTTCAAAATCCTCTTCCGTTTCACCGGGGAAACCTACAATAATATCGGTGGTGAACGATATGTCGGGAATGCTGCCCCGCACCCTGTCAACAAGGGCAAGATACTGCTCCTTCGTGTATTTCCTGTTCATTTCTTTAAGGATCCTCGTGCTTCCCGACTGGAACGGCAGGTGCAGATGTTCGCAGAGCTTCGGCAGTTCCTTTATTGCGGTAATAAGGCTGTCCGACAGATCCTTCGGATGCGAAGTGGTAAACCTGATTCTTTCAATTCCGCCTATATCATTCAATGCATATAGTAAATCAGCAAAGGCATCGGTTTTGCCCAAATCGTTTCCGTATGAGTTTACATTCTGCCCCAAAAGCGTAATTTCCTTATAGCCTGCTTCTGCAAGCCTCTTTACTTCGTCAACTATATCTTCCTTTTTCCTGCTGCGCTCCCTTCCCCTTACATAAGGAACAATGCAGTAGGAGCAAAAGTTGTTGCACCCCTGCATTATGCTGACCCATGCCTTAACCTTCTCAGCCCTTGTTATCGGGGTGCCTTCAACTATCTGGCCTTCGCTGTCCCAAACATCGAATACGCGTTTTCCCTGTGTCAGGTGCCTGTACAGAAGTTCCGGGAAAGTGTACAGGTTGTGGGTTCCGAAAACAATACCCACATGATGGTACGATTTCCTGATCTTTTCCACAACATGGGGCTGCTGCATCATGCACCCGGTTATCGCGATAATGCTTTTTTTCTCGCCGGGTGACGGCTTTAACAGGCCGAGATGCCCGTAAATTTTCTCTTCGGCGTTCTCCCGGACACAGCATGTATCAAAGACAATAACATCAGCCTGCTCTCCCGGGGCAGCCTTCGCAAAGCCCATTTCATCCAGCATGCCTGCAAGCTGCTCGGACTCGAGCTCATTCATCTGGCATCCGAAAACCCTTACATCGTACGTGGGCCGCCTGCCCTCGGTATTTGCCTTTTCGCCGGTTATTTCCCTTACTTTATCGATATAAACATACTGTTTCTGTATGAGTTCTTCATTTCTCTGCAATGCTTTTCTTTCAGCCATTTATTTAAACCCTTTCTGAACAAATATTGTATATGGTACAACCAATTATGGTTCTGATTCAGAATTTCAGTTATCCATTTAATTATACGTTTTATTTTACCCTCAGACAAGTTTATAAAATCAAAAGTTGACTGCATTCAGGCAAAAGCATTATGCATTTCGAATAACAACTGGTACCCGGTATTAAGCCATACTGTGCGCTGCCCGAAACAGGAGCTCCATCTATTACATCCGGAAGGCTTATTTAATAAATGCCGGTAAAAATGCGGATTTTTCAGTTTGCCGAAGTGTGATGGAACCTACCGGAACCGGTTGTGCCCGGGTTGAAACCTTACTTAAAAAACCGTGTTCCGAGTATTGAAAGTGAACGCGGAAAGAAGGGGATGCCTTATTCAACGGGTATATGCAGCTGTATCAGTTACAGCCGGATATGAAAGGAGACATTCAGGACATAAAGAAACACCCTGATTTATATGAAGGAAAAATATAGCAATCGCAAAGCAAAAACTGCACTAAAAAAACGGTTTCCTCGTAAACTCCTTCAGCAAATCCTTTTCACTGATTTGATGGGTCAGAAGTTTTACCAGGTCATCGCTTGCTTCATCACTGTCGGTATACTCGTTCAGAACCCAGCAGATCATATATTTTCCCGTGTCGGTGCTGTGTACCAGGTAGCACTTTTTCAGTCCCTTATTGATTATTTTCATCTTTTTGGCTCTCCTTTTGTCTTGTAATTTGATAATATTATTGTATCATACTGTATGGACGGAAAACGACTTTTCCTCTTATGTACCGATATTATACAATGAATGAAGGGAGACCTTAATGAAAGACTCATCATATATACGAATCAGGGGTGCCTCTGAACATAATCTGAAAAACATTGATATAGATATTCCGAAAAACAAGCTGGTGGTTCTGACCGGGCTCAGCGGTTCGGGCAAATCGTCCCTTGCCTTTGATACAATATATGCCGACGGGCAGAGGCGGTACATGGAATCGCTGTCCTCGTATGCCCGGCAGTTTATCGGTAACATGAAGAAACCCGATGTGGTCAGCATTGAGGGAATATCACCTGCCATTTCGATATCCCAGAAATCAACCAGCCACAATCCCCGCTCCACTGTCGGAACTGTTACGGAGATATATGACTATCTTCGCCTCCTGTATGCCAGAATCGGTATTCCGCATTGTCCTGAATGCGGCAGGGAAATTAATAGGCAGTCGGTCGATCAGATTACAGAACAGGAAATGGCATTGCCCGAAGGCAGCAGGATCCTTATCCTTGCACCCGTTGTAAGGGGCAGGAAGGGGCGCCACGAGAAAGTATTTGAACAGGCCAAAAGAAGCGGATATGTACGCGTAATCGTGGACGGGATCCAGTATGATCTGTCCGAAGAGATTAGTCTTGAAAAGAACATCAAGCATAACATAGATATAGTTGTGGACAGGCTAATTGTACGCCCTGGAATTGAGTCACGCCTTACAGACTCTATCGAGAACGTATTCCGGCTGACCGGCGGGCTTCTGACGGTGAGCATCGTGGACGGGGAAACGCTCACGTTCAGCCAGAACTTTGCCTGCCCGGACTGCGGCATCAGTATCAGTGAAATCGAACCAAGAAGTTTTTCCTTCAACAATCCGTTCGGAGCCTGCCCCGAATGCTACGGCATAGGTTACAAAATGGAGTTTGACGAGGATTTGATGATTCCCGACAAAAGCCTCAGCATCGATGAAGGCGCGATTACCGTTTATGGCTGGCAATCAAGCAAGGATAAAGGAAGCTGGACAAGGGCGATACTTGAGGCCCTTGCCGAAGAATTCAACTTCTCGCTGAGTGTACCCTTTGAATCCTACCCGAAGGAAATACATGATATCCTGATGTATGGCACCGACAGGCCGGTAAAGGTATATTACCAGGGAAGATGGGGCGGCAGCGAGCATGACGTGGTTTTCAGGGGAATATTCGAAAGTGTTGAGCGCCACTACCGGGAATGCTCCGATGCAATGAAGGCAGAGTTTGAAGAATTCATGCGAATCACCCCATGTGCGTTATGCAGGGGGCAGCGGCTGAAAAAAGAGTCGCTGGCCGTAACCGTCGCAGGCAAAAATATTTTTGAAATGACCGATATGTCGGTCAGGGATTTATACAGCTTTATAGATCAGATTCAACTAACCGATTTTCAGATGACAATTGCAAGGCACATCCTGAAGGAAATAAAAACAAGGGTGGGTTTCCTTGTTGATATCGGGCTTGACTACCTTACTTTATCAAGGGCTGCAGGCACATTATCCGGAGGCGAGCACCAGCGCATACGCCTTGCCACACAAATCGGCTCCGGCCTTGTGGGCGTTGATTATATCCTTGACGAACCCAGCATCGGCCTTCACCAGCGTGATAATGCCAAGCTCATCAAAGCCCTGTGCAACCTCCGGGACATGGGGAACACCGTTATAGTCGTCGAACACGACGAAGAAACAATCCTTGCCGCCGATTATGTTATAGACATAGGCCCGGGCGCCGGCGAACACGGCGGCAAAGTGGTTGCCTGCGGAACGGTCCGGGAAATCATGGACAACCCCGATTCAATCACAGGCGCCTATTTAAGCGGCAAACTGTCAATTCCGGTTCCGGAAAAAAGGAGAACCGCTGACCGGTTTTTAACTGTTTACGGAGCACGGGAGAATAACCTGAAAAACATTAATGTTACCTTTCCGTTGGGGGTTTTTGTCTGTGTAACCGGTGTTTCCGGGTCGGGAAAAAGCTCCCTCGTGAATGAGATTTTATACAAGGCTCTTGCAAGGAAACTGAACCGGGCAAGGACAATTGCGGGAAAGCATGACAGAATAGAAGGTTCGGAGAACCTTGACAAGATTATAAACATTGATCAGAGCCCGATTGGAAGAACTCCGAGGTCAAACCCCGCAACCTACATCGGCGTTTTTGATCTGATCAGGGACCTGTTTGCTTCCACTCCCGAGGCCAAGGCCAGGGGATATAAAAAAGGCAGGTTCAGCTTCAATGTAAGCGGAGGCCGGTGTGAAGCATGCAGCGGTGACGGAACGATTAAGGTTGAAATGCATTTCCTGCCCGATGTATATGTACCCTGCGAGGTATGCAACGGGAAACGGTACAACCGTGAAACCTTAGAGGTAAAGTACAAGGGCAAAAACATCTACGACGTATTGAACATGACGGTTGAAGAAGCCCTGAAATTCTTCGAACACTTTGAAGCTATCAGCCGTAAACTGCAGACCCTTTATGACGTCGGCCTGTCATATATCAGGCTGGGACAGCCTTCAACAACACTATCAGGCGGCGAGGCACAGAGAATCAAACTTGCTTCCGAGTTAAGCAGAAAAAGCACCGGCAAGACCATATATATACTCGACGAACCTACAACAGGCCTGCATTTTTCCGATGTCCACAAACTGATAGACGTGCTTCAGAAACTGGTTGACGGAGGAAACACTGTGATTGTAATTGAGCACAACATGGACATGATTAAATCCGCGGATTATATTATTGACCTGGGTCCGGAAGGCGGAGACCGCGGCGGAACAGTTGTTGCCTGCGGGACACCCGAGGAAGTGGCTGAAAATCCAAACTCCTATACCGGCCACTACCTGAAAAAATACCTGTCCACTCCTCCTGCTTCGCTATAAAAAAACCGGACGAAGCAAAATACCACTCCATCCGTTTATAAACAATGGGACAATGTACCTGTCCCATTGTCTATCTAAACAAAACAAATCTACACCTGGCTGTACTCTATATTTTCATTTTTCTTCTCAAACCTTAATTCCAACCCCAGGCCGTCTACATACTTCATAAAATTCCTTAAAGTCGGAGAATTACTTACGGTTTCAATCCGGGAAACCATCTGTTGTGTTACTCCCGACTTCCTTGCAACATCATCCTGTGATAAACCCATTTCATTCCTTAACTTAACCAGATGCTTAAGCACTTCATACTCACGCTGCGCAAAGTCGTAAGCCATTTTTAATTCAATATCGTTTTCCAATCTTTTATTAATTTCTTCCTTTACATTAACTTTTCTAAACGGCAAAAGTGCCCACCTCTCATTCTAAATGTCAGATAAATCTCTTGCCTAATTCCTTTTCCGGTTATTTAACTCTTTTTATCGCTTTATCCATTTCAAACTTTTCAGCCTTGCCTTTTTGCTTATTTGATGTATCTATATTATATTTTACATCAAATATGGTGTATAAATAATCAAATTTTTATTAATTCATAATTATTTATTAACTTTTTTACTTCAGCAAAAAACAGAAAAGCAAAAATACTGTAAAATTAACTATATAAAGTTTTTCAGAAGCGTCAGATAAATAATATAGAAGAATTTCTGTTTTGCAGAGTATTGTTTACAATAAGGTTTTTCGTAAAGAAGCAAAGGGGTCATGGAAATGAAGGCTATTGATAATCTTATATACCTGATTACAGGCAAAACTATCAAAAAATCGATTCGGAAAACACTATCGGGCAGACTGCCGCAAAATACCGTTTCAAAACTTCCGGATGAAATCCGGAGTACATATGAACAACGCTTAGAAAATTTAGATAGGAAGGAAACCTTAGGGGCGGCATTAGTGGCAAGGTTCTCATTACTGACATTATTATTTTATGAAAGACTAATTGCAGAGAATATTGATAAATGCGAGGCTATCAATATAACATCCGAAATAACCTGGGGGCTTTACGAAAAATTAACCGGTATGTTCTGGATTTTTACGAGGCTTTTCTCCAAAAAACCAATAGAAAGAGTTAAAAAAGCCATAGTTTTTACGATTAAGCATTTTCCGTACAACAGTCCGGGTTATGAAATGGAAATATTAAAGTCGAATGAAAATGAAATAGCCTATAATGTTTACAAATGCCCCGCAGCCGAATTTTTCAAGGTACACCAGTTAAGTGAACTATGCGCAGAAACCTGGTGCGACCTTGACTATGCACTTGCTGACAAATGGGGTGTCAAACTTGAACGGGACAAAACCATTGCTAAAGGTGACGGGTTATGTACCTTCAGATTTATGGCCAAAAATGCGGGAAGCCTGTCAGGTGATTAAAACCCGGATGGTTGAATGCCGGAATTAACCAAGGTTTAACCCTTGTTAACAGTAAGAAGAAAGGTGTTTACATAAAAGGACTGTTGCTTTCCTTTTTGCAACAGCCCTTTTGAATTAACAGTTTTTTTATTCCATTAAACTATTCGGTATGAATTGCTGTCAGCGCGCTTAATTTTGTTGCCTTCCTTGCGGGCAGAAAACCTGATATAAGACCTATGAACGCACTGAATGCCATACCCAAAACAGCAAGCCAGATTGGTATTATAGACAGTTTTGCATCTCCCACCATCCCTATACTTCCGGATAAAAACCGTACTCCCACGGTATTCAGGAAATGCGAAAGGCCATAACTGACACCGACACCGATAACACCGCCGATGAATCCTATCATTGACGATTCATACAGGAACAGGCGCCTGATATCCTTGAGCCTTGCACCTATAACTTTCATTATTCCGATTTCCTTTGTTCTTTCGTATATGGCCATAATCATCGTATTGGCAATTCCAATCGCGGCTACAAGGAGTGATATTGCGCCAATTCCACCCAGGACTCCCTGCATAACAGCCTGGGTTTTATTTGCCTGTTCCAGTGATTCAGCCATACTGTATGCATTAAGCCCGGTTGCCCTTATCTGCTCCTGGACATCCAGTACATTCTTTATCTCGTTAACCTTAACCTTTGCCTGCTGGTAGCCAACTTCGGTATCTTTCTGTTTGCGTTTGCCGCCTTGATCGGGATTATTGCTTCTGTTATATTCTTCCTGCAGTTTCAGCAGTTCTTCAATATTCATGAATGCCCTGTATGCAGTTTCCCAGTTGCCTTCCTCAAGAATTCCCACACCTTCAACTTTATACAGTTTGGGCTTTCTTGCAGAGCTTCCGGGAAACCTTTCACCATATGAAAGGTCAAAGGTCATCTTTATTTTGTCTTCAAGGAAATCAAAATCCTTTTCCTCTGTTGAATCACTATACCACCAGCGCCTGCTGTTCCTGTCCTTCGGGTTCCAGAACTGCTGTTTCATATCGAACCCGAAAACAATCTGGTTTGTATCGCCAGGGACAAGGAGCCGTCCCTCGCTCACCTTATAGTTGAGAGCTTCCATGGCTTCGGGTTTCAGTCCGACAATGCTTACATATCCCAGGTATTTGCCAATTTCCATTTTAACGGTGGTTTCATAAAATGGAGTCACCGCTTCAACATTGGGTATTTGTGCAATCTGGTCCAGTTCAGCCTGGGATATGGTAGGCTCAACCCATTCATCCCGCCTGTTTCTCCTGGTGTCAATCTTTTCGTAGTTGGGATAAACAGTAATTACGTTCATGTCTCCCATCCTGCTCATTTGTTCCTTGTACGACGTATTAATGGCAATACCAAGAGAAAGCATTATGATGATGGCTGTTGTTCCTATGATAATACCTAAAACCGTCAATATGGTTCTTACCTTGCTGCGGAATAAATTCCTGAAAGCCATTCTGATTACATCAAATATCTTCATCCAGCATCATCTCTTTCCTTTTCTTGCGCCTTTTAAGAACAATAACAAGAACTATAACACCTACCAGTACAACACCGCCGATTACAACCGGGATAACCGGGAACTTCGAAGCCTTCTCATCGGGCATCTCGGGATAGAAATCCATACCGCCGCCGGGGAACCCGTCAGGGAACGGATTTATCACAGGCTCCGATTCCATTGCAACAACGGTAAATTCCTTTTCAATCCTGTGTTCTTCACCTGCAGCATCTTCAAAGGTATAAACCAGTTTTCCCTTGGTTTCGCCGGGATTCAAAGGAATAATGCTGCCTTCGTAATAATCGCTGTACCCTATGTCGAAATTACCTACAAAGTAGTTGGATTCCCTTGTATCAAAGTCTCCCTCAACCCTTATCATAAGGTTGGAAAGTTTGACCCTTCCCATGTTATAGAACTCGGAGGAAATATACACGGGCTCGCCGACAAAAGCGGGCTCATAAACAATTACATCTGTAACTTCAAGTTTGGCCGGCTGGATAACAGGAATCCCGAAAACATCCTCCATATTGTTTACCTTCAGTTGACCGTTTTCTTCATACTCATATTCAAATATTGCCTTAACCACGTAAGTTTTCGCCTTCGCATCGGGAATGGTATACATCACCAGTTCCTTGTCCACCGACTCTCCCGGTCCAAGTTCGTCAATATAGAAAGTATTACTCGACTCTACAGGGGTGAATACGCTTCCGCCTGTTTCTTCACCTTTTTCGTCCACTACAAGGGTTATCTTCATATTCTGAACTTCTTTCAGCTTGCTTGTATTCAAAAATGACATATGGAGGGTGAAGTTCTCGCCTGCTTTTACCATGCCGGGATCTGAATAATATTCTGAAATAATTATCTTCGGAACGGTATTTAAAGTGCTTTCCTTCTTTTCCTCAACAAGAACACCCATATACTGTTCCTTTTTAACAATCTCATCACCGTTCTTATATTCAATTACAGCCTTGATCGGGTAGGACCTGCTTTCAGCGCCTTTCATTGCAACAAAGCTGAAGGATACAGGAACTGTTTCACCCGGTTTCAACCCCGGAACAGTCATAACGTTCAGGGATTGCGGAAGTATCTTGTCTCCCGGTTCCACGGTGACTTTTATATCCTTTGCCTCTGTAGTACCGATGTTTTTAATATCAAATGACACGGTAAAAGGCTGCTCCGTTGGAATCGCCCCGTCAGGAGTTACAATGTTTTCTGTAACAATGTCAACGTTTTCTTCCTGCTCCTCTTCGCCTTCGACGATAATGTATATCGGATACTGAACACCCTTTTCATCATCATGGTCCAGTGTTACCGTAATTGGATATGTACCTGTCTCGAGGTTGTCCTTGGCCTTTAACCTGTATGTAATTTCTGTGTTGCTTAAGCCTTTCTGTTCAAAAATGTATTTTCTTGTTACATTGTCCAAGGCAAAGAAGTTATTGCCTGGAGCCAGGTCCACGGTTACATTTTTGGCCTCAAGACTTCCCACGTTCCAAAGATCAAAGGTAACGATAAAGAATTCACTGGGTTTGATTATTGCAGGGCTGGTCTTTGCCTCCCTTACAACCAGCTTCGGCGGTATGTTTGTATTCGTGATTTTAATGAAAACCTCTCTTGTTGAGGAATCCTTTGGATACGAATCACCGTATACATTTTTGTATGAAAAGTTCAAAGGCAAAGTATATGTGTTCTCCTGCGCGTATTTGTCAACCTTGAATTTGAACTCGACGGTAACTGATTTTTCAGCAGGTATTTTCTCAATGGTTTCGGATACCGTCATCTGCTCAACGATAAAAGGAAGACCTGTCAAAACAGGAGTAATTCTCACATCCCTTGCTTCATATTTCGAAATATTCTTAATGGTTATCGGAATAGTGATTGTTCCGCCGGCTTTCCCTTCGGGTGCCGAACCCGAAACAAACTCCAAAACAGGTTCATATTTGCTTGTGTCCGTATCCCTTCTGTCGTAAGTATCGTCTGATAGAGTATTCTTTATTTCAATAGGATTTTCTTTATTCGATACGCTACCTCCGCTTTCTTTATTAAAGCTTAATTTAACTTTAAGATCTCTTTTCGCACCGCCAGTATAACGCATCGACACTATCGCTTCACCATCATCACCTTTCCTGATTTGATCAATCTTTCCAGGTGCTACCTGGATAAATGATCCGTTATCCTCAACAAAAACGACAACATCTGAAATATCTCCAGAGCTATCATTTTTTACTACAACTTTCAATTCAAACTTCGCTCCAATTTCTATGTCATTTCCATCATTTGCCACACAATAACTAACATATACATCACTATTATCAGCCAACGCAATATTTGTGCTGAATAAAACCGATACAACCATCACAAAAACCATTAATAAAGCCTTGATTTGCCTGCTACGCATATGAAGCACTCTCCTTCAATCCAAATTTTTTGTAATACTTATCTTTAACCTCAATCCTTTCAATCAGGCCATCCCTGATATGTATGATCCTGTCCGCGTATGCAGCAGCTTCGTTATCATGCGAGACAAGAAGAATTGTCTGGCCGTATTGTTCCGCCATTCCGGAAATCAACTCCATGATTTCAATGGTGGTTTTTGAATCAAGGTTTCCGGTAGGCTCGTCTGCAAGTATGATTTCGGGCTTTTCCACGAAGGCCCTGGCTATACTCACGCGCTGCTGCTGCCCGCCGCTCATCTGATTGGGTTTGTGATTCAGCCTGTTTTCAAGTCCCACCGCCTTTAACATTTTTATCGCTTCCTTGTTCCTGGCTTTTCTCGAATAGCCTTTAAACATCAGCGGAAGCGTAACATTTTCAAGTGCGGTAAGATTCGGCAGAAGGTTATACGACTGAAAAATAAATCCGACGTACTTCTGCCTGAATTTTGCAAGCTGCTTTTCGTTAAGTTTTTCTACATGGATACCTTTGATTACCACACTTCCCCTTGTGGGTTTTTCCAACCCCGCGACCATATTAAGCAGTGTGGACTTTCCTGACCCTGAAGTACCGTAAAGGCAGCAAATCTCTCCTTTTTTGATATCAAGATCAATACCGTTCAGGGCAAACACTTTTTCCTGCCCCATACGGTATACTTTCTTAAGACCCCTTATGCTTATTATGTTTTCCATGACATCCCCTTCCCGTAGCGCCCTGCTGCATAAATAAAAATATTCACAACATCTAATACGATATTAGAATAAACTGGTAAAGTCAATAGCATAAAAACTACAGCATGGTTCAAGCCCACCTTATATAAGGACGAAACAGAATCAAAAAAAGTTTCATATTTGTTAAATATTTCTCCAAATATTTTACGGGAATCTGAAAAAAGAAAAAATTCCCTGTATAATGAACCCCCGATCGTTAACACTAATACCGGTGGTTTTATGTTAATTATATACCTTTTTCTGATTATGATCTCTGTAACTGTTTACCAGCTGGCATGTTTCGTAAGCCATATTTGCTATATGGCAAAAATAGGTTATATAGCTGACAATATCAGGTGCAAGGACGATCTCCTGTATTTAAAACTAAGGGACTATGAGCACGTTATTGCGGAAATTTTCAGAAGGCAGGGCTATAAAGTACAGATGTCAGACCATTTCGGTGAAGGCGGGACAGGAATCATCCTTGACGGGGTATATTATGTAATCGCGAGAAAGGAAAGCTATAACAGCCTTGTTGAAATAGAACAGGCGAAAAAACTTGTCAAACATATGAGAGACAATAACATACACAGGGGCATGATAATAACCCTGGGCGATTTTAAGGGAAACACGAAGAATTACTGCCATATGCACGTGATAAAATGCATCAACGGGGATCAGCTTATCCAAATGTTAAGGAGCGTGCAGGCTTTAAAAACCCGGTCGGCATTTTCAAGGAACATTTCATAAGTTTACAGGAACACGCTAATTTGCAATTTCCCGAAGATGGTCGGCAGGGTACTGAAGAATCAATGGCTTCCGTGACGGATCCAGCCATTTCATTATCTTCAGGATGTTTTCCTCCGATACAGCAGTACAGCCTGCAGTAGGGCTGTTTTCATTCCTCCAGATATGAAAGAAAATCGCGCTGCCCTTCCCTGCAATCGGTTCTTCGGTGTTGTACTCTATTACTATGAAATACTTGTACGGATCGCCTATACCATACAGGTCTTCCGCGGAATTCCAGCGTCCGTTGGCGGGGCCTTTCTGGTATGTATTGTAATAAGGTGAATTTGCATCATCCACCCAAAAGTCTCCCTGGCTGAACCGGGTGTAAACCAGCCTTGTTCCCGGGTTCTCGTATCTGCCAAAGCTCCTTTTCAGCAGGAATGCCCCGACAGGCGACTTTTTGTCTCCCTCTTTTTTATCATACGAAAAACCTCCCGAACCAATGACTGCTTTCATTGGTTCGAACACTTTTTCCCACCGTCCGTTATTCTTTTCAAAAGTATGAACTTCGGCCCTGCTTGTTCCAAGGCTGTCGGCACAGACAAAAACAATCTGCTCCGAATCCCCGGTAACATCCTTCAGCTTATCAAGAGCGGCAACCAGAAGCCAGGATTCTGCATCTCGGCCGTTTCCAGAAACGCTGTCCTTAAGAAATTCCTCAAGATTTACGTCAATTATTTCATATTTATCCGAATCACTGTCGTTGAAATGCCACCATTCGGTGCTTATGGTGGTAAAACCGTTTCTTACCATGACATCGGTAAGCAGCTCCATGTTTTTCCTTGCGGTCTCGGACATGTTTTTACCGTTCCTTGAACCTTTGCCTGTAAAATCATCAAACCCTGACGGCATTTCCAGTTCATTTCCCTCCATATCCACAAGGGTTACATCAACGGCGGTGCCGCGGTTGTGCTTTGAACCGCCCTTGTCAGGGTTTGCCACATACCTTGAGTCGGGCACGATTTCCCAGAATATTCTCTGTACATAAACAGGTCTGTATGCATCCCAGACTTTTATCCGGTAACCCATCTCCATTAACTCCCTGTTAGCATTGGCAAGTTTTATTGCCGTTGATTCCCGTAAAACGCATACATCATGCGGATACACTATCCTGCCTGTGAAATTGTTTTCGGTGGCATATCTCAGTTCAACAACTATGTCCGGGTCTATATCCTGAACACGCACAAGCCCGTTTATTCTGAGTATTTCCCCGTTGTTTCCGGAAGAATCCTTCGTTTCCTGCGTTTCGCCGTTTCCGGCTGTTTCATCCTCCATGTCCGGGCCGGTGTCATCACCGGTTGGGTCCTGGCTCTCATTATCGCCCGTTTCGGCCGCAGAAGGGGAAGGTTCATCTATCCTGCCCTCATCTTCAGAATATGAGCCGCTATTATCATTTATGACTCCGGCTGTATCTTCTGTCTTCGGGTTTCCATTCACTGCTCTGTCGGGATTCGTGCAGCCGGTTAATAATAATATTATCGAAAGAAATACTGTGAACAGAAAAAGCCTGCTTTTTGCTCTCATTTCCTCACCCCGCAGTCAATAAGTGGTCCTTTGTCGCATTTATTCAAATAAAACCGCTGTTGTAAGAAGCATCAGGTATTCCGAACCCTTGCTGTTGCAAACATCCAGGGGTGTAACCGATACCTGGTTCAGCCTCACGGCCGTAAGTTTGCCGTCGCCGTTTTTCTGATAAACGGTGGGGACATCATGTATAATATAATGCCTGTCCTGCCATCTGCCGAGGTATATCATTGCATGCCCGGGCATGTACAGCGGTGTTCCGGGCCTTAATGAATCAAGGATTTCAAGACGCTCTTTCCTGCTTTTGCCGCTGAATGAGACCGTCCCTTTCATTTTTTCCTGCTGATCGGTATTTCGCGGAAAAATTATTCCGAAAGAACGGTATACATCGGCTACAAAGGCCGAACAGTCCCTGGCATTGTTCATTCCGCCCCATCCGTATGGCTCCCCGAGGAACCTGAAAGCCTGTATCAGCACATTTTCCACCGTGTAATTTAGGTAGCCCGCTGATGCGCTTCCGGAATAAGGTATCGTCAATTGTACCAATTTTAGGTTGTTATTTTCATCGCAAACCGGGTATTCAACCTCATACCCTGAAGAATTTTCCGACAGGACCGGGAGTGCAACACCCATATCAAGCTGAAGGCGGGAAACCCTTTTATCGCCGGAATCAGGGGTAAACAGCACAGGAACCTTGACAACGAGATAATCCCGGAAGGAACGCCGGCTTATTATATCTTCCTTGGAACATAAAGCCACATCCTGTACAGGTATCCACCCCTTGTAATTATACATTTCGGCAAAGTACCACTGCCCGTCGGTACTGGTATGGTATACAAGTACCGGTTCTGCGGCATATACGGCGGTTTCAGTGAAATAGTCGTTCCCGCCTGATGCGCTCGAAAAAGATTGCCTGAAGGTAGGGAAGGTACGCATCTGTGTGCGCTTTACAGTCAGTCCGTATTTTACATTTACCGTTTCGGCAAGCCCTCCCGTGTTCAGGTTTGCCTTCAGGCTGTCATAGTCCTTTTGTTGGTATTTATTTCCGTTTTCGTCATATCTCGCAGATTTCGGCACAACGCCAAGCTCATTTATCCAGTTAAGAACCTCCCTGCTTTTTACCGTTTCAGGCAGGCTTTTAAAATCGTTCAGGAAAGGAAGGCTTTCAAAATTCTTTTCATTATACCGCTGTATTTCGTCAAAAGTCATAACAATTTCATCAGCGCCATGATACAGCTCTGTCCAAAAAACAGGGGTCAGCATGCCGGATGCAACGCCCTGGACAGCAGGCCCGGTATATTTGCCTGTTTTATATTTATCCTCGTCGTTCTCGTTCTTTTTTTCATTGCCTTCGGTGCCGTCGGCCTTTTTCGTCGGCGCAGGATTATCAGCACCGCCTGTTGCCGCCGGTTCAGCAGGGGTAATTGTCGGAGTAAGAACGTCATTCTGTACCTGATCCTGCGTTTTGGTTTCACTTATTTGTCCGGCAGGATTGAAAGTTTCGGTTTTCCCGCATGCGGACACCGACAGAAGTAGTATTGTTATAAAGGGTAAGAGCAGCTTTTTCATGTTTTCTCCCTTCATTTTCCATTGTCTTTTGCTTTTATGAACAGGATATTGTGAAGTATATGCCAAACTGCTTTTATCGACATGATCATACCAAATTGAATATAAATCGTCAAAAGGGCTTTGTTTCCAGGCAGAGCATTTTTGCGAGTTTTGGCTTGCCCGAGCTGAACCGCACAGCTCTTGCAAACGCAGCGACTGTTTCCGAGAATTTACACGATATCTTTGCCTTCAAGTTTTTTGAAATATCGTGCAATTCAAGAAAACTTTCAGCAAAAGTGCAGATATTGTAACAGGACAAATATGCATAATAATCCTGTTCAAACCATATGTAATACGTTGCTTTACATGCTGCCTGGTTAATAGTAATATAGTATTAGAAAGGTTGCCTTCTGTAATGAAAAAAATAAAAACCCGCTTTACTAATCGTTTTTATAACAAATTAATGCTTCTTAACACAGGTATTATCTGCGTTGTAACTTTGATCTACGGTATTATAGCATTTATCAATGCCATCAACTATGAACGCGTAATGCATCTTAAAACATGCGAAGATACCCTTAATCAGCTGCATGCCAGCTATCACGGCAAACAGGAAAACTATACAAACCTGATGTATACCTTTTATGAAGACAGCACGAATTTCAACGCCATAAGCACCCTGCTTGAAAATGATTCCTACAGCCTGTCGGCATTGGATCCCTTTGACCTTCAAAGAATCACCATGCTGTTAAGTTCATTATGCAACAAGGACTCGGATATTCATTCTATCTTTATTTACAAGGCAAACACCAAAACCCTTTATGCCTATAATCCCGGGTCAAGCATTATAAAAATGCTGAACTCCGACTCTCCCTTTTACCAGGATCTTGCCGGCAAGGACCTTCGAAGAACTATTCATTCTGCGGTAAATGTCAGTTTTCTTGAGAATAACAGCACCCCGGTTTTTGCATACGGAATCGGAGGAAATATCAGTACTGCCAATATCAGTTTTCAGAAGAAGCCGGGAAGTGTAATGGTGGCCTATAATATCAGCGGCCTTGAGAGAACGTTGCAAAACAGGGGGCTGCAATTCCCGGCAAGGTTTATGATCCTGACCTTTGACGGAAAAGTTATTTTCGACTCCGAAAAAAAACTTTCGGAGTCGCCGGACGGAACAGAGTTCATGTACATGGACAAACTGCAGAACAGCAGCGGCCTTACCGAAATAGAGAAGACAAAATACTATTTTTCCTCCATTAAGGATGAAAAACGGGGCTATATGACACTGTACCTCGTACCGAAAAACGAAGTTGACAAAACCTTCAATTATTTCAGCGTTGTCATTATAATAGGTTCGGTTACATTCATAGGGCTGTCGGTTTCACTGTATATACTGTCAAGCCGCCTCTCGACAAAAAGAATAGGAATGCTTGAAGAAGCCATGACCCAGATCGGCTCAAACAACCTGTCGTATCGCATTCCCAGAAGCCGGCGTACCGACGAGTTCAGTTTTATAGCTGAAAGATTCAATGAAATGTGTGACGAACTGGAGGATAAGGTAAACAAGGTCTATATATACGACCTGAAGCAGAAAAGCGCAGAGTTGTATGCACTCCAGGCCAGCATAAACCCTCATTTCCTGTATAACACTCTCGAAGCGATACGAGGGCGTCTTGCCATGGACGGGAACATTGATGCCGCTGAAATGGTGGTATTGCTTTCAAAACTGTACCGAAACCAGATTAAAGGGAAAATGTTTATCACACTGCGTGAAGAAATCAGCCAATGCAATATATACTTAGAGTTGTTCTCCATACGTTATGACGGTAATTTCCAATGTTCGTTCGATTTGCCGCCCGAAATAATGAAATACGGCATTCCGAAGAATACCCTGCAGCCCATCCTTGAAAACTACCTGGTTCACGGAATCAGGGAGAAGAACAACCGGGTATGGATTACCGGCGAAATCCATGACGGGGTTATTGAAATAACCGTCCGTGACAACGGCCGGGGAATTAACCCCGATACTTTGCGGAAGATACGTCAGAGCCTTAAGGAATTCAGAGAAACCAGCAGCACCGGTTTCGGCCTGTCCAATGTTAATGAGCGGCTCAGGATTGTTTACGGTCCTGAATTCGGCCTGTCAATCCAAAGTTCTGAAGAAACGCCGGGAACGTCGGTAACCGTAAGGATCAAGGCACTTTTTGTTGAAGAACTCGAAAAGCATTACCAAGCAAAAACAGGGGGATTTACTGATGTATAAAACTTTTATTGTTGATGATGAAGCTGCAATCATCAAAAGTCTTTGCACATCCATTGACTGGGAGGCTTATAATTTTGAAATTGCCGGTACCTTCACCGATCCGCGGCAGGCACTCGAAAGGCTTGCGGCGGAAAAAATCGATCTGCTGGTCACCGACGTCTGCATGCCTGTCATGGACGGGCTTACGCTTATGAAAAAAGCAAAGGATCTTAATCCTGCACTGAAGGTAATCGTGGTAAGCGCATATGATACATTTGACTATGTGAAAACCGCACTTCGCAACGGTGCCGAAAACTATCTGCTAAAACCCCTGAACCAGGACGAACTGGTGGAAACACTGCAAAAAACAGCGGAGAATATTGATAACGATTCCATCTCAAACCTTTATGAAAACTCCAGCATGCACGCATTTAAAAACAACATCCTCGACCGCTGGGTACGAAATACCATCAGTGAATCCGAACTGTCCGAAAGGGCGGAATTAATAGGCATCAACCCTGAATCCTGCTGTTTCACCGTTATGATTTTTCAAAACGCCGCCCTGCAGCCTGATATTGACGGTACATCAAGGCTGATGCGAATTCTGGAAAGAAACCTGGCAATCCCTGATATGCATTTTTTCATTAACAGCGCATTCATGCCGGTTGGAATAGTAACCGGAACACAGCCCTTATCAGAGGCTTTTCTGAATCCCTGCCTTGACAGGGCAGCATCCCAGGCCGAAAAAGAGAATATTGATCTTTTTGCCGTAATCGGTCCGGCGGTATATAATACAGACGAGGTCTATAAAAGTTATAACCTTGCAAGGATTTATTGTTCTGCGAAACATTTCGGCTATCGCCGCGTTTACTGCAGCGATTTTCCCGATAATACGCCTGAGCTGTCAACCCTGTGGGATATCCTGGCGAAATACTCTATGCAGGTGAATGAAATACAGCCCGCCGAATTTGAAAGCATGCTCCGCAATTCTGCTGAGAACGCGCTGAAAAACAGTGATGCCGGATTCCAAAGGAAAATAGCATTTTTAACGGCAATCCGAATCTATGATATTCTTCAGTCGAACCACCAGGGCAAAACCCCGCCTGATTTCTTCATTGAACACTTTTCACGGTTCCCGTCAATACCCGACGCTGATGTGAAAAAGTGGACAGACCGCCTTATAACCCTTGCAATGAGAATACTGAACGACAATCAGAAACTTCTGCATCCCTATGTGCGGAAAACCATCGAATATATTCTTAGTGAATCAAACAATGATATTTCACTGAAAACCATTGCCGCGGAATTCAACGTAAGCCCGGCATATCTCGGGCAATTGTTCAAATCCCAGACAGGCAAGTTTTTCAATGACTTTTTGACGTCGGTTCGCCTGGAGTATTCGAAAAAGCTGATAGTGGAAACAGACATGAAGGTAAGTGACATCGCAATCCAGGCCGGTTTCAGCAGCCAGACCTATTTCAACAGGCTTTTCAAACGCGTGCACGGCACTTCACCCAGGGAATACCGTTATCTTGCACGTACCGGGAAACAGCCGTAAAAATTTATTTTTTCGTTAAGGCTATCTCAACGGTTGCACCCAAATTCTCAAAGATGCCTTTTATACGCCCGGCTTCTTCACATGATACATTCCTTTTAATTACAGAAGGCGTATTGTCAATCAGCCGCTTTGCATCTGCCAGGGAAAGGTGCATGTATTTGCGGATCTCGTTGATAACCTGTACCTTTTTTACACCACTGTCTACCAGAATTATTGAAAAAACATTGCTTTCGTTGTCAGTCCCGGAAGCGGCAATCAAATCTTCCGGCCATTCCGTACCTGCATTCGGATCCACAGCCTGCTTGGAGCCGGTTTTAATGCCCGGGGCGATTACCCTTCCTGTTGCGACTGTATTCCAATCCCCCTGCAGTCGGACGCTGAACAGGGTGCCTTCCTTCATCGGCAGCTTTGACAGCATTGTTACATGGACTGTAAAATACCCGTCTTTATCGGGTTCATCACCGATAAACCTTATGGTACTCAGCGAATCTGCAGTGTAAAAATAACACAGTCCATGGATCTCCTTCTCCCTTGAGAGTTCTTCATAACCTTCTTTGAATACCAGCTTTGCCGCGAAGGAATTGTGAGCTGAAATACTCCCTTTCGCAGCAAGTACCTGTCCTCTTTCCACATCGGTCCTTTCGAAAAATTTCAGGAGTATTCTCACCATATCATTTACTCCGGCGGTTTTAACCTCCGCCTTCGACTTTATAATACCTGCAATTTTGACAATACGTACCCGGTCTGAATACCCGACAAGTTCAACTTCGTCACCTACAGAAACTCTGCCGCTCAGTATCCTTCCGTAAACAACCGTACCCTTGCCCTTGACTGCAAAAATATCTTCTATAGGCATCAGGAACTCATCATCGGAAGAACTGTTTCCACCAAAAGCAGTATTTGCATCCTGCGCATATGAAGCAGAGCCTGGTTCGGGCCTGTATATTCTTTCCCTGCCGGATGCCTTGTTTACCTTGCTTGCCTTTCTTTCCTCTTTTTCTTTTCTGTCTTCCCCTTCTTTACTTTCCCTTCCCGTACCTTCGTCAGCTCTTCTTTCTTTCGCAAGGTTGTATTTTTCTATGCATATAACAAGAAAAGACATCACGGCAACCAAAAAGAGAAGCAAAATAAGGTATTCCATAATTCCCCCCCTGTTACCGGTCTCCCTGTTTCAGCAAACTGAATATAACAATATAAAAGATCAAACGCCTGACTTCCGTAAACATATACTATAGTTTTCATATAATTATAGGAATCTCTTCCATTTTTATTTAAGCATATTAATGCAAAATATTCAAGCGGTTGATAAAGAACTGCATGCACCCGGCAAGCCGGAATAATAATGCACAGCAAATGAGGCTGCCTTCAAGACAGCCCCTTTATCTTTTGTATATCAGGCGGGTCCCCCCCACACCATATATCTTTCGTACAGGGTATTGGTTCAAGATCTTTTATCAGTCTTCATATTCTGATACTCTTTCAAGAGCAAGAGCCCACTGTTCAATGTAGTAGTCCTTAACTTCCTGCATTCCAAGGCCGTTTGCCTTTGTAACTATGTCATTCCACAGGGCATCAAACTCTGCCTGATCTTTTGCAAATACCATCTTCCATGAATTTGTTCTTACCACGTCGCCGATCTGATTCATCTTCATCAGCAGATCGTCGGGAGCTGAAGGAACCATGTTGATTGCCTGCGTTGCGGGTGAAATCATTCCAAGATCCTTCATCATTGCTATCTGTGTAGGATAGCCTGACCAGTCTCTCCATTCCTGCTGCAGCTTGGTTGGGTTGCGTGTGAGGCTTGTCGGCCAGTAGCGGTATGAAAGGGTGTATCCTGTCTTCGGATCATTCAGGCTTGCAGTATATCCAAGAGTATTCCAGTTGGTTGTCGGATCGGTGAGCTTCTTGCCGCCTGGAAGAGGCATATCCTTGTTGTTGTCTATAATATCCCAGCCTGCTTCTGTTATATATGGCTCGCCGTTTTCCATAGTATCCCACAGTACACCTTTAGGACCATTTGACATGAGTTTGTAGGTTTCTGTGTCATACAGCCAGTTCATGAGTTCTACAGCCCTGTCGGGGTATTTTGTACGTGAACTGATGGCAAAGGACCATGCCCTTCCTATTGTCTGGTTCGGAGCGTCATAGATTTTGAAGTCCTTTGCAGGTACAAATTCATAACCGTTAGGCTCATCGGCATCAACATGTCCTGAACCGCGGGAGTTGAACTGTCCGGTCATCCAGCTGAAGTGGCTGAACAGAATACGTCCTGCCGTGTATTTTTCCTGAACGGTATCGAATTTCTGTGTAAGAGAGTCGGGATCCAGAAGTCCCATCTGGTTTGCATTGAAATAAAACTGCAATGCACGCTTGTAGAAGCTGTCCTCGTCCAGAACAGAACCGATGGTATGTTCTGAAACATGAACCTCCATTAACGGGCTGACATACTCGGTGTCAATTCCATACATGAAGGACAATGTGGAAATCTGAAGCGCGGTCAGGCTGTCCCAGTCTGAGAATAACGAGAATCCGTAAACCTTTTCACCGGCTTCATTCTCGGGATATATCTCCTGCATTTTCTTCACTACGGGCAGATAGTCTTCAAGAGTATTGATTTCGGGCATTCCTGCCTTCTTGTACACATCCCACATCAGCATAGGTTTCCAGTTTGTGTCCTTTGTTGCCCCCAAGGGTCCGACTGCAGACGGGATAATGTAGAATCCGCCTGTTCCTGCACTTAATTCGTTTCTGCTGTATTTTACAGCATACTTGAGCAGGTCGTTTTCAAAAATATTCGGCATTTTGTCCTTGTACTGATCCAGATTAAGCAGCATGCCTGCTTCAACTGCAGCAATACCCTGCTTTGACTCTTTGAAACCAACGATATCCGGCAATTCTCCTCCTGCCATCATGGCCTGGAGCTTTTGCTCAACCTGATCACCGGTTGGTGCAAATTCGATCTGGATTTTCAGTTCATCCCTCATGATCTCGGCAATCCAGTCTTCCTGCAGACCGAAATTTGAACTTACAGACTGCATTATGAATGCCGACAGCGTAACCAGTTCTTTTTCTGTTTTGGTCTCTGACGGCTTGCCATCCGCATTTGTTCCCGGAGTCTTTCCAGGATCCTGAGGTTTACCGCAGCCTGCGAAAACAACTGCTGTCATCAGCACAGCCATAACCAGCGCCAAAACTTTGACTGATTTGTTTTTCATTCTTTTACACCCCCTGAATATTTTGCGTCTTTTTATTCATAAACCGGTTTCCGGCATATGACAAAACTGTGGTTTATCCTTTAACCGCACCAAGCATAATACCCTTTATGAAATACTTCTGGAAAAAGGGATAAACAAATAGTACGGGAAGTACGGTAATCATTGTTATCGTATACCTTACGGCAGTAGGAGTCAGCATAGTAGCCGGATCTATATTCGCACCCGCCGCAGGGTCGCTTTTTATAACTTCAGCCAGTGCTGTTGCCTCATTCAGATACAGGTACAGAATGTACTGAAGCGTAAACAGTTTTGTTTTGCTCGTATACAGCACGGTATCCATAAAGGCATTCCAGTGCCCCACTGCCGAAAAAACTGCAATTGTGGCTACTATAGGTTTTATAAGCGGGAAGATAATCCTTGTAAATCGTATAAAGTATCCCGCCCCGTCAATTTCGGCAGATTCCTCGAGGGACTGGGGTATCGACTCGATATAGGTTTTACATAATACCAGGTTGAACGGCGAAACCATCGAGGGCAACAGATACACCAGGTAGTTATTGATCAATCCCAGGTTTTTATAAGTTACATAAACCGGAATAATTCCTGCATTAAAGTACATTGTTGCGACAATGAAGCGATACCAGAAACTGCGGTGCCAGAATTCCTTTTTGCTCAGGGTATACCCCGGAAATGACGAGGCAATTATAACAAGGACGGTACCTAAAACAGTCCTGGACAGCGAAATAAATGCAGCATTAGGCAGGTTTTTTATCCTGAACGCGCTTATATAGTTCTCAAAATGGATCCCTTGGGGCACAAACATTATTCTCCCCATCGAAACCAGCTTGTTGTCACTGATTGTATTAATCAGGATGTAGTAAAAGGGAAATATGCATATTATAGTAAATAATCCGAATATCGTATAGTTAATGATATTGAAAATGACATTGCCTGCAGTAAGGTTCTTTTGCTTCTTCATGTTTACAGTTCCCCCTAAAAGATACTTTCACCGCGGACAAACTTGGAAAACCAGTTTGCGGTAAACAGCAGGGTAAGACTTACCAAAGACTTCAGCATACCGACAGCGGTTGCATATGAAATGTTGTTTCCGCGGATTCCCTGGTTATAGACATAAAGGTCCAATACCTCAATATATTCCTTGTTCATCGCGGTCTGGAAAATATAATACTGTTCCATTCCGTTATTCAGCAGATTACCAATTGAAAGCATCAGAAGAACGAAGAAGGTGGGCAGAAGGCCGGGTATTGTGATGTAGAAAATTTTTGCGAATCGGCCTGCACCGTCAATTTCTGCGGCTTCATACAACATTGAGTCAATTGAATTCAGCGAAGATATATATAGAATAGCATTCCAGCCTAAGTTTTTCCATGTTCCGTATGCCCATTGGGTTATCCAGACATTGTTCGACGTGCCGAGAAAGGCTATGGGTGCGTCCACCAGGTTCAGCTTAAGCAGCAGGTGGTTTACAAACCCGTCATTCAGTGAAAACAGCGACCACACAACCGAATATACAAGGACCCAGCTGATAAAATGGGGTATCGTGGTCAGGGTCTGTACAACCTTTCTGTAAGGGCGGAAACCTATTTCTGAAAGGAAAATTGCAAAAAACATCGGGAGCATTGAGGTTCCTATACCCAAAAAGCTCATCGCAAGCGTATTCCGCATTACCCTCACTATGTCGGCACGCAGGATGGAATTGCTGAAAGGCACCATGAAATACTTCAGACCTACAAAATTTGTATTCAGCAGCTTATGCCCGGCTTTATAGTCAAAGAAGGCAAAACTCCATCCGAATAACGGTACATAGGCGAAAATAAATATAATAATTAGGAACGGCAGTGTCATAAGAAACAGTTTTTTCCCGCCTATATCCTTCATTTTTGATTTCTGCTTTTTTGCATTATTTTTTACAAATGCCATTTTTATGATTTACCTCCTGAGAGAATGAAAAGTTTAAAGTTGAAATTTGGATGTAAATGAATGTTTAAATTTTAGTTAATTCTAACTAAAAATAAGTATATAATTTATCTTCTTTTCAGTAAATCGTACAATTTTTATATATTGAAACAAATTATAAGTAATATTTAAAGGCCAAGTGCAATTTCTCCAGGAGGTAATTAAACTATCTATTATATGTTTATTAAAATTTTAACAATATCATCAGGACTCCGGAGCACAGACTGGTTCGCCATAAGCAATCTTTCTTATAAGCTCCCTGTAGTAAATGAAGTTCTTCAGCGGAACATCAAAGGGAACGGCATGATCAACATGGGGTACATAGCCGCCCTTTTCAATGAGTGCCGGTACCTTGGACATAACTTCGTTGTATACAGCCTTTTTGTCCTTTGCCAGCTCTCTTTTGTCAATACCGCCCATAAGAGCAAAAGCCGGGTATTTTTCCCGCAGTTTCAGCAGATCATTGCCCGCTGCAATTTCACATGGCGACATGCCGTCCACTCCGCACTCAATCCAGCATGGAATCAGGCCTCCGGGGTACCCGTCACAGTCCACATAGATGAACCGGACGCCGTTTTCCCGTAAAAATCTTATGAACTTTTTGTAATGCGGCATCATGAATTTTCTGAACATATCGGGGGAAATCATCGGCGCGTTTTTGTATGCCATATCCTCCTTCAACTCAACCATGTCAATCTTAATATCCCTGATTCCCTTTTTTAAGGTTTCGATATAAAAGTCGGTCAGAAAAGCGAGCATTTCCTCGATCAGTTCGGGCATGTCATAGAAGGCAAGGCAGAGGTTTTCAAAACCCATCCAGTCCCTTGCGGTCCAGAACAGGAACGGTACCGAAAGATGCACGGCAACCTGGGCATTCGAAAGTATATCCGCCTCTAAATGCCAGTTTTCAGGGTACCTGCATGGTTCTCCGCTGTCGTACCTCTTTTTCATTTCCTCGAAATCCTCCCGGTTTTCCACCGGGAATTTCAGCCATGAACGTGTAACAAAGCCCGGATTTTCAATCTGTGCAAAATCTTTTCTTATGGCTCCGGTGTTATCCTGCCAAATCCTGTATTGGTCATTTTCCTCTATGGTTTTTTCCTCAAACCCGGGATACATGCCCAATGATATCGGAACATTGAGGTAAAACGGGTCAAGATCGAAAAAGGATTTCTGGTTTGCATTTTCGGGATAGCCCTGTTTCCTCCATTCGCGCATAGTTGCCTCGCGGATATGCCATTCAATCAGCGGAATCCTGTCCGCCGGCCTGAACATTAACGTATTCAATAATCTTTCCCTGCTGTTCAAAATATCACCCCATTATTTCATTGTAAACAATGTTTACAGCTTATAGTTCAGTACAGTCTCATACAATGCGATTACATTTTCCAACGGTATGTCGGCGTGCATCTCTGAAGATGAGCCGGGCATAATCATTCCCTCGGAATCCTCAATTGCTTTCACAACCGCATCCCTGATTTCGGATGGTTTCCCGAAAGGCAGAAGGGTGGATGTGTCTATCCCTCCGGTCATGATCAGATGCGGATGTCTTTTGTGTATTTGCCCTATATCCATTCCTGCCGCGGTTTCAATCGGATTAAGAACGTCCACGCCCGCCTCGACGAAATCCTCCAGTATTTCCATCAGGTTTCCGTCAGAATGGAACATAAATTTCCATCCGGCCTCATGGCAGGCATCTATAACTCTTTTAAGCCTTGGGAAAAACTCTTTTCTCAGGTAAGCAGGAGAGAACATCGTTGTTCCTTTGAACGCGATATCCTCGGCCATGAACAATCCCATCGGCTGTACTTCTGAATCCTTTGTAAGCTCGCTCAACAGCCGGATTTTTTCGACAGTCGCCCGGGTTTTCGCCTCGAGCGCTTCGGATATAACGTCGGGACAATCATAGAGAAAATATGAAAACTGGTCAAGCCCGACCTCGGAATGAAGATATCCGAGACCCACTCCGCCTATGCTCCAGAAAAGATATGTATCGCCTAATTTTTCGCTCAGCATGGCAAACCTGTCGATGGTTTTTTGTACATTCTCTTTAAGACTGCTGAAATCGGTGTCCTTTTCAATGTGTTCCTTCCTGAGATACATCTCGTATTCCTCAGCATCGGCAAAGCGTATCGGATCGTTCCACGTAGTCCAGCGGGTCTGCTTTACTTTCCTGCCGTCCGGCAGAACGGTTTCGCTTTCGAGCACAGGATACTTTACCGAAGGCCTCGTTGCATCAAGTATTTTGCCAACGGCCTTGTAAACCAGTTCCTCGGCATTTTCAAATGTCAGTCTGCCGCCCGAGTAATACTCTATTGCGGCATCATTCCTCAACAAGTCAAAAATCGGCACCCTGTCAATCGGCTCGCTGTTCAGCAGCCTTTTTACTCTTTCAATACTGGTCATTTTAGTCCTCCCGTTCCGGATTTATCAGTGGCTGAAATTATTTAAAAAACTGCGGCAGGTAGTCGCGGTGAGCATAAAGAAGTTCATCGGCCAGCTGCCGGGCAGCTTCCTTGTTCATCAGCTGCGGGGATACATGCATTCCGCGGACTACAAGGTTCCTGTCCCCGGTGATTGCAGCTTTTACCGTTGCCTCCTGTTCGTCAATTACAGCCTGCATATAACCTGTCAGATATTCAGGTATTTCTCCGCTCATTACAGGATATATACCGCTTCCGTCAGCGTAAACCCATGTTTCAACAATGACATCGTCCGGAAGATTTGATACCTGGCCGCGGTTTGGCATCGCAGCAATACATGTTGACGGTTTTCCGGTGTAAAGGGATTCAACAATAACGGATAATGCTTCATTTGACGGCTTAATTTCAGGGAGAGGTTTCTTCCCGGAAAGTATTTCACGTATTTCGGCAACTTTTTTATCCACAAGGAGCTGTCTCCTCGGCAAAACTCCCTTCCTGCGGATATGGTATTTTTTCAGGATCTCTTCGTCATTACAGTAAAAGGGCAGGTTTTCAGCAACATGGTTTGATGTTCCGACCGGAAAATATCCAAGCAGTTCGAAAAGCACAAAGTTGAAATAGTAATCCATGTTTCTTCCGACCAGTTCTTTCTGAATAACGTCATCGGTGGTATTTGTCGCTAATATCCCGTGCCGGTTATTGAAATACTCCACATACCTTTCGGCGGATAATTCGTTTTCGGCAGGTTTCCCCTTAACGGTAATGTTTTTCAGCCAGGTAAAGTGGTTTACGCCCACACAAAGCGCATTTACTTCACTTGTATCAACCCCGAAATAATCGGCCAGCATTGATATCGTACCTGCATAGTTATGGCACAGCCCGACGCATTTTATCGACGTTTCCATGCATACAGCACGGGTAAGCTGTGACAGCGGGTTTGTAACATGTACCAGCCAAGCGTCGGGGCATATCTTTTCCATTTTCCTTGCTATGTCAAGAAAAACGGGCACATTCCTTAGTGTTCTCGAAATACCGCCCGGACCGACGCTGTCGCCAACCGTATGATAAACTCCGTATTTCTCCGGTATATGATAATCCAGGTCCATGGCTTTAAGCCCGCCGGTGGATATGGATATGCAAACAACCGTTGCGTCCCTTAAAGCATCGTCGAGGTCTTCCACGCTGACCTTCCAGCCCGCTCCTGCAGCCTGTACCATCATATCGCAGTATTTTTTCATTTCTGCTGCAGCCTCGCGGTTTATGTCCACCAGAACCAGTTCGCTTCCCCGAAGGCTTTCCCTTGAAAACAAATCCACCGCGAGGGTGGGTGTCCAGTTATAACTGCCGCCGCCGATAAGAACAACCTTACATCCCATTTTCGTCACACTCCGACCGGTATTTTCATAATTTCAGAACATGTCCTGATATCATCATTTTACTTTACGGCTTTTTAAAAGTCTTAATTGGGATTGCTGAGTTACAAGAAGAATTAACATATATTGCGTTTTTTATTTTGCCTCAACTCATGCATTTCTGTAGCGACTGTTTCCGGGCATTATACGACAGCTTAGCCTCTCCAGCTATTGTCAAGTGTTTGAAGCTATCGTGCAATGCAAGGAAACTTTTAGCGGAGTGCAGCTTAGAGATGGGCAAAGAGAAGCGAGGAACAGCAAGCCAACGGAGCAAAAATGCTTCTTACTTTTTTGGTTTTACAAAACATCTCAGCGAGTTTCGGCTTGCCCGAGCTGAACTGCGCAGCTCTTGCAAATGAAGCGACTGTTTCCGAGAATTTACACGATATCTTTGCCTTCAAGTTTTTTGAGCTATCGTGCAATGCGAGGAAATTTTCAACGTGATGCTCTTGAGGGGCTAATTCAGAGCGTTGCACGGTTACTTCAAAAAAATAGCCTTTAATAAATTGGTATACAGTTTAAAAGAAAGGATCTATCCCCTGCCTGACATATTTGCATGAACACCTGCGGTATGGTAGAATGATTTTATTCACATATATTGAGTTTGGAGACTGCTGATGAAAAAAGAACCCGAATACACCCGCCTTCCTGATTTCAGAATAAGTTACAGCGAAACAAGAATTGATCAGACAACATCCATTCATCACCACCATGATTCCTTTGAAATCGTCCTGTTCATCAATGCCGACCTGCGGATTTTCATCAAGGATTACGAGTATAAAATCAGGAACTGGGATTTGTTTTTCATAAATGAATATGACATACATTACATCATGTACAACGCAACTTCGAACTACGCACGCTATGTGATACATTTCAAAAGGGACTATGCCCTTCCTGTGCTTAAGGCATTAAGCATGGAAGGAATCCTTGATCAGCTTGCGTCGGCAAGATACAAAAAAACCCGTCCGAACCTGAAGGACAGGACCGAGATCCTGGCATTATTCGAGGCAATTTACAAAGCAACGGGATACGGGCATGAGCCTTACGATGAAGATTCCAGGGCCAGGGTCCTGTCAAATCTCGCACTGCTGCTGATAAGGCTGAAGGAACTTCTTGAATCCGGAGAACCGTCGGACGCACTTACGAAAAACGACGTCTTCATCCAGAATGTCATTAAATACATCGATGAAAACTACATGAAGCCGATCAGCCTGACAGAGTTGAGCAGGAGTCTCTATACCGACAAATACTACCTGTGCCACCTGTTCAGGAAAAAAACCGGGCTGACGGTTATGGAATATGTTCAGCACCGCAGGGTCATCGAAGCCCAGAAACTGCTGAAAGACACCGACAGGGACATAATAAGCGTTTATTATGAATGCGGATTCAACAATGTGCAGCACTTTTACCGGGTTTTCAAAAAAATATCGAAAGTAACTCCCCAGCAGTACAGGAAACTATACAGGCAGGGCTGAAAAAACTCCCCGGAGTGAATTCCCGGGGAGTTTTAATTATTTCGAATAAAGCGGGCCGAAGTTCCTGCATGCCCTGTAATCCGCACCTTCAGGGTCTTCGGTTCCAAATGCCGCCCAGGCACTTGGCCTGAATATTTTACTGCTGTCAACATTATGCATGCACACGGGTATTCTCAGCATTGACGCCAGCGTAATTAAATCAGCTCCGATATGGCCGTAGCTGAAAGCGCCATGGTTTGCGCCCCAGTTTGCCATAACCGAATAAACATCGGTGAATGCACCCTTGCCTGTTAGCCTTGGAGCAAACCATGTTGTCGGCCATGTCGGGTCTGTCCTCTTATTCAATATATCATGTACATGTTCGGGCAATTCAATGGTATACCCTTCAGCAATCTGAAGAACAGGTCCCAAACCTTTCACAAGGTTCAGCCTTGTAAGTGTTACAGGCATTCCGCCGCGGGTAACGAAGTTCGAAGAAAAACCGCCGCCCCTGAAATAACCCGTATTCGCAGGGCGCCACTTCGTGGCGTCAAGACATTTTTTTGCCTCTTCGGGCGCTATTTCCCACCATGGCTTCATCACGGGCTTTCCGTCCCTTGTTTGCTCACCGGTGCCGTCAAGCGCTGCAGAGCCTGAATTTATGAGGTGGATAAAGCCGTTCTCGCCATATCCTTCAGGTGTGTAACCTGTAACACGTTTAACGGCTTCGGGGCTCCAGTAGGTACGCACGTCAGCAAAAACCTGGGCCGTGTTTGTCAGTAAATGCCCGAACAGCATTGATACACCGTTAAGACTGTCGTTCTCGGTTGCAATGAGATATGGCTGGCGGATTCCTGTCCAGTCAAAGGAACTGTTCAGAATAGCCTCGGTGAAATCCGCATTCGGGAAATGGTCGGTCCACTGTCTCTGGCCCTGAAAACCTGCCAGGATCGCATTGTGACCATTTGCTTCTTCGCCGAAACCGAGTTCTTTCAGTTTCGGATTGCCCACCATCAAATCCCTTGCAATCATCGTCATCTTAACGCAGAACTCCCATTCTTCATCCAGTTTCTGCCTGGATTTCCGAAGCTCCGCGGGGTTGTTGTCGGGTCCTTCATTGCAGTTTTCCTTTACCCATTTCAATGCTTTTTCAAACTCGTCCTTATCATATATGCCTTCTTCAATCCGTCTTATAAATTCGGACAGGTCTTTATATTCAACCCTCATGCCAAGGTAATCCTCGAAGAAGTCCGGGTTAACCATTGAACCGGCGATTCCCATTGATACAGTACCCATTGACAGGTATGATTTGCCCCTCATTGAGGCAACTGCGAGTGCAGCCCTTGCAAAACGCAGCAGTTTTTCCCTTACGTCATCAGGTATGGTTTGATCTCCTGCATCCTGCACGTCCCTGCCGTATATACCGAAGGCAGGCAGACCTTTCTGGTTATGCGCGGCCAATACGGCGGCAAGATACACTGCACCGGGGCGTTCTGTTCCGTTGAAGCCCCATATGGCTTTTATCGTGTGGGGATCCATATCCATTGTCTCAGAGCCGTAACACCAGCACGGCGTTACCGAAATGGTCACTCCAACCCCCTCCCGCTGGAACTTGTCGGCACATCTTGCGGCCTCGGCAACTCCGCCTATCGTAGTGTCTGCAATGACACATTCAACCGGCACTCCGTTTATATGCCGCAGGTTTTCTTCCAGCAGCCTTGCACAAGCCTTTGCCATGTTCATTGTCTGATTCTCAAGTGATTCCCTGACACCGCGCATTCTGCCGTCAATAACTGGCCTTATACCTATCTTCGGTAATCTGCCAATGAGCCTGTTTTCGGGCTTTTGTACTTCCATAGTAAGAAACCTCCTTGCTTGCTAATGCTTTTATGTTCAATGTTTAATGCGGGTCGCCGGTTATTTTTGCATTTTATCGGTAATCTCCTTATATCTCAGGTAAGCTTCGTCCCATACCTCCGGATTTTCAGGCTGATATATTTCGGTTGGGAATGAACGCTTTACAACTTCCCTTGCCTGGTTCAAATCGTCTATTTCCTTCAGCGCGATAAGCTGGGATATAATATTTCCGATGGCTGTAGCTTCCACAGGTCCTGCAGTTACCGGGCGGTTCAGTACATCTGCGGTATACCGGCTCAGCATTGTATTCTTGCAGCCGCCTCCGACAATATGAAGCACCGATACCCTGTTCCCGGTTATTTCCTCAAGACCTTCGACAGCACTCCTGTACTTCATTGCAAGGCTCTCCATCACAATACGTATTATGCTTCCCTTGTCTGAAGGCACATGCTGGCCAGTCCTCCTGCAGTAATCAACAACCTTTTCAGGCATGTTGCCCGGACTGTAAAATGTTTCATAATCCACATCAATGAATGCCTGGAACGGTTTGGCAGCGTCAGCAAGGGCATCCATTTCGTCGTAGGTTATCTCAATACCCTGCTTTCTCCACGCCCTGCGGCATTCCTGGTATACCCACAGTCCCATGATGTTTACAAGCAGGCGCACATTCCTGTTTATACCGCCCTCATTTGTATAGTTCAGTTTAAGCGTTTTTTCATTGATAACCGGCTTTTCTCTTTCGGTACCAAGCAGTGACCATGTTCCGCTGCTGATATATGCATCATTGCTGTCCTCGAGAGGAGCCGATATAACGGCTGAAGCTGTATCGTGACTTGCAACTGCTATAACCGGTATTCCCTTAACTCCCAGCTCTTCCTGCACCGATTGCCTGAGTGTTCCTACCCGGGTGCACGGGTCTGTTATTTCAGGCAGGATCTGCACAGGTATGCCCAGTTCATTAAGCAAATCATAAGCCCATGTTCCGCGTCCTGCCAGGAGCATCTGCGAAGTTGATGCAATGGTGAATTCGCATGCCTTGTTTCCGGTAAGGAAAAATGTAAACAGGTCGGGTATGAAAAGCATAGTCTCTGCGTTTTCTATTATTGTTGACCTGTTCCTTACCATTGCAAGGAGCTGGTATAACGTGTTGAATTTCTGGAAAGCAATACCCGTGTCATTGTATATTCTTTCCCGGGTTACCGTTTTCAATGCTTCCTCTATCATTCCGTCTGTGCGGGAATCCCTGTAATGAAACGGATTTCCGAGTAAAACATCGTTTTTGTCCAAAAGCCCGAAATCAACGCCCCATGTATCTATTCCAATACTGTCGATATTTCCGTCCGTTTCCTTGTATCCTGCCAGAATACCCTGTTTAAGCTCATGGTAAAGCCTTAATATATCCCAGTGAAGGCTGTCTCCAACCATTACCGGATCGTTTGAAAAACGGTGGATTTCCTTCAGGGTGAGCCTTTCGCCGTCAAAACCTCCCAAAATGGCCCTTCCGCTGCTGGCTCCATAGTCAAAGGCAAGAACATGCTTCATACTCTTTACCTCCTCCACATCTTTAGTGCTATGTTTTTATAATACTGTATCCGTTCATCGAGATCTACAAATATTTCATCAGATTCTTCTGAAAACATGGCTTTGCAGAGGTTTTCGGTTGCCGCCGTTTCATGGCCTATCAAAGCCCATGTTGCATCGGTAAGGTTTCTGAATTCAGGGTCCTTCATGGCTTCACAGATGAATTTCTGCCTCGGCGAGTTGATGTCCTCGCCGCTTATCTGGAAAAATCCGTGCATCTCGCATAAGTCCTTTACCCTTTTCAACTGCTGTTTTGTGTTTCTTGAAGGCATATAGGTGACAGCCCTGAATCTAAGCCTTTTAAGCTCGTCAAAAAGCAATTCCAGGTAATAGTCTTCGAATTTCTGGGTTTTCTTGTCCCCGGTCACAGAATCCCCGACATCGCCGAGATATGCATAAGCCGATATCGCACCCGTTTCGCTGCAAAGCTCCGTAAATTTTTCTACAGGCGGGCATTCGTCAGCGGCAGGAATGTAAAATTTCTCAACAAGGTGGCTTTTCAGCACACCAAGAAGATCATATTCATAAAAAACGTTGTTTTCATCAGCAAGAAAGGATTTAAGTTTCGGGGTAAGGGGAATCTGCAGCTTTTCCGCGACAAACCTCAGGATTTCGCCGCCTTTTCCGAATGCGGCCGTGATTTTTTCCGAAAGCGCATATAAAAGGTGTCTTTCGGTTATTGTTCCGCCGTCATGTGCCATTGAAAGGGGCAGGATATCGTTGTCAAAATCAATTGATATGCCGTACTCCGACATTATTTCATTTATATTCCGGACCATCGCCCGGTTCCGCTTGTTGCGCTCCTCCTGGTATGGCCTGATGAACCGGCTCACTTTATCAAGCTGCGTATGGGGTATGCCGTGCATTGCAACATATGCAATCCCCTCCTGGTCGGGATTGTTAATGCGTCTGCCGCCAATCCTCGTGTGCGACATGTCGACCCTTAACTCCATCCCGACGGTCGTCGCCATGTTCAGAATCCTTCCCGCCTCAATAAATTCCCTGATACCGCCTGTTGAGTCGTGATCCATAATACCGGCGGTTTCAAGCCCGGATACAAAAGCCATCCATAAAGCCTTTGACGGTGAATACGGGGAAAAGGAATAGGTGGTATGAATATGATTGTTTACATATTCATAATCCACCTGATCCCTGGCAATATCTCCGTTCTGATACAGTCGGTACAGCTCCTTCAGAGCATCGAGGCGGGCCTCCCTGTCAGGATCATTCAGCTTATCAATCAACCCGTGCATATTCATCCTCCGTTATCTCATTTCCTGGCCGCCTGTTACGTTAATTGCCTGGCCTGTCATATAGCTTGACTGGTCTGAAGCCAAAAATACCATAACATTTGCCACATCTTCATAAGTGCAGCCGCGTCTCAGCGGAACCTGGTTCAGGTATTTCTGCCGTACTTCCTCCTCGGTGATTCCCTGGTTCTTCGCATACTGCTTATAAAGGCTGTTTACCCAAAGCGGCGAATCCAGCAGGTTACCGGGGCATATGGCATTTACCCTCACACCGTATTCAGCCATTTCAAGGGCAAGGCTCTGTGTCAGGCCAATCCCGGCGAACTTGCTTGCAGCGTAAGCCGCATTCTTGTATGAGCCTTTTTTCCCGGATTTACTGTTAATCTGGATTATGACTCCCTTCCTGTTTTGGGCCATTACCCTTGCAGCGGCACGGGCGCACAGGAAATACCCGTTAATGTTTACGTCCATCATCTTTTTCCATTTGTCGAGCGGGAACTCGGTGGTCGGCATTGCTATAAGTATAGCGGCATTTGATACAAGAATATCCAGCGTTCCGTAGGTATCAACCGCTGCCTGTACCATTGCATCCACCTGTTCCTCGTTCGTAACGTCAACTTCGAGGGCGATTGCATCAGTAAGCGATGCAGCGACCTCATTGGCCTTTTCATAATTTATATCTGCAACCACTACCTTGCAGCCTTCCCTGTCAAGCCTTCTTGCCAGTGCTTCACCAAGCCCCTGTGCTGCTCCGGTAACAATTGCTACTTTTCCTTCCAGCATTTTGCATTCACACATGGATAATTCCCCTTTCAGTTCCGTTGTCAGACACCAAACTTGTTAATCCTTATCATTTCCTGCTTTGTAAAATTAGTTGCAGGAACATGCCCCGGCAGCGGAAGAATTTTCTCGTGGATGGCATCTATCATCCACTCAGGCTGTGGGAAGAAGAATTGCTCAAGCTCATGAGCAGGTGTTATCCAGTTCCTTGAGCCCACCACAACCGGAGGCGCGTCAAGGTAATCAAAGGCAAGCTCGCTGATGGTCTGGGCCATATCCTTAAGGTGGGATCCTCTTTCGCAGGCATCGCTTGCCAGCAGTATACGACCCGTCTTTTTAACCGATTCAATAACCTTTTCGTAATTGAACGGAACAATGCTTCTTGCATCGATAATTTCAGCAGACAAACCGTATTTCTCTTCAAGGATCTTTGCAGCCTCCAAGGCACGGTACAAGGTTGCCCCTATTGTAAGGATTGTAATATCCTTTCCTTCCTTCTTGATGTCGGGCTCGCCTATCGGGATTTCATAATAGCCCTCGGGAACTCCTCCCTCGTGGAACATTTCGCCTATATCATAAATCCTCTGGCTTTCAAAGAACACTACAGGGTCTGTACCCGAAAGCGCACTGTTCAGTAAGCCCTTTGCATCATACGGTGTTGCCGGGAATACACATTTCAGCCCGGGAATATGCGCAACAATCGATGTCCAGTCCTGCGAATGCTGGGCCCCGTATTTCGAACCCACCGATATACGGAGTACAACAGGCATCTTAAGCTGACCGGCACTCATGGCCTGCCATTTTGAAAGCTGGTTGAACACTTCATCCCCTGCACGGCCTAAAAAGTCTGCGTACATAAGCTCAACCACAACACGGCCTCCGCAAAGCGCATAGCCTACTGCAGAACCGACAATCGCGCCTTCGGATATCGGCGAGTTGAACAGGCGGTGGTACGGCAATGATTCGGTCAGGCCGCGGTATACCGCAAATGCACCGCCCCAGTCCCTGTTTTCTTCTCCGTATGCAATCAGGGTGGGATCTGTGTAGAATTTATCGATTAATGCTTCAAAAAGCCCGTCTCTGAGCTGGTATGCCTTATTCTTTGAAACAGGCTTGCCATCCTTACCAAGGCCGAAGCGTTCCTTCTTCTGAACTCTCTGCCACTGAGGGTTCTCTTCCTTCGGCATCAGCACTTCGCATTCCCTGTCATCCATTTTCTCAATTCTCTGGTTCGAGAACATCAGCCTGCTGATTGCCTGCGGATCCTTTATTAAATCCATTCTCGGGGATACCGAATCATCAATTGAAATCTTAAGAATTCTTGTTATCAGGTTCCGCGCGTAATCCAGTATTCCGTCAAAGGTTTCGTCGGATGCCACCGATGCGTCTGTCAGCTGTTTGCGGAATGTTATGAGGGGATCATGAGCCATCCATGAGTCAACCTCTTCCTTCGTCCTGTAGCTGGACGCATCTGACGGTGAATGCCCGGAATAGCGGTAGGTTACGGTATCAAGCAGTACCGGCCCGTCCTTGTCCTCAAGGAGTATCTTCTTCTTTCTGCGGATTGCGTCTATCACAGCGAGCGGATTGTATCCGTCAATTCGCTCAGCATGCATCTGTTCGGGGTTCACGCCGGCACCGATTCGGGCAAGCATGTCATAACCCATTGTTTCTCCTCTCGTCTGTCCGCCCATTCCGTAATGGTTGTTGAATACATTCAGAATAAACGGCAGTCCGCCCTTATGTTCGCCTTCCCAGAGTTTCTTGTACTGGTCCATCGCAGCAAGGCATAAGGCCTCCCATACAGGACCGCATCCAAGGGCCCCGTCGCCTATATTCGCAATGACTATTCCCTTCTTCCTGTTAACCTTTTTATACAGCGCAGCGCCAACTGCAATGTCGGCAGAGCCGCCTACTATGGCATTGTTCGGATAGATCCCGAACGGTGTAAAGAAAGCATGCATTGAACCGCCAAGACCTGCCTGGAATCCGGTTTCACGGGCAAATATCTCGGCCATTGCACCATAGACCAGGAAATCTATTGCAAGTTCCTTAACAGTTTCGGCCTGGCCGTATTTTTCAACAATCTTCAGGATTATTCCGTCGCGAAATTCCTTCATTATTTTCATAAGCTCCTCGTCGGGCAGCTTCTGAATGGCTGAAAGGCCTTTCGCGAGTATTTCTCCGTGGCTTCTGTGGGAGCCGAAAATGAAATCATCCGTATCAAGCAGGTAAGCCTGTCCTACAGCGGCAGCCTCCTGTCCTATCGAAAGATGGGCCGGCCCCGGATGATTGTAGGGCACCCCGTTATATTCACCTGTGGTTTTAATCAGGTTCATCATTTTTTCAAACTCACGGATAATGGCCATATCCCTGTAAATCCTGAGGAAATCCTCGTTGGAGAAGTTCTCCTTCTCATCCTCGATAGTCTTGTCGTACTGGTTTACCGGGATGTCTTTAAAGGTGATCTTTCCCTTTTTCCTGACCTCAACCGGATCAACATATTGTGACTTAGGCATTGTATCTATCTCCTTCCATATATAAAGCTTCAGCTTGCGTCTTTCATTTTCACAGTTCCCACATGATTTCCCTCAGCACTTCGCCCACCGTAGGATGCGGGAACACTATCTGGCGGATATCCTCAACCCGCATTTCGCTTTCTATCATCATCGCGGCGCCGTAGATTATCTCGGAGGCATAGCTTCCAATCATATGGACGCCAAGGATTGTCCTGTATTTTCTATTCATTATAACCTTCAGGATTCCGTCAGTTTCGGCGTTTTCGGCTATATACCGCCCGCTGTATGTTAACGGGAGTTTTACGATTTCCACGTCAAGGCCCTTTTCCTTTGCCGTTTCCCCGGTTTCTCCAACACAGCCCACTTCGGGATTTGTGTAAATAACCGATGGAACGGCATTATACCGCATTGTATCCCGCTTACCGAGAATATCGTTTATGCAAACCTCGGCTTCGCGGTATGCGGTATGGGCAAGCATTGACACCCCGTTTACATCGCCGATTGCGTAAACGCCCGGGATATTTGTTTTCATCTGCCCGTCTGTCGGAATTCTGCCGCGTTCTGTTTCAACTCCTATGTTTTCAAGGCCAATGCCCTCGATGGCAGGTCTTCTGCCGATGCTCACAAGAACCTTGTCGAAAGGAACAGACTGCTGTCCGTCCTTCGTTTCAAAAATCACTTCTTTATCGGTTATTCCGGTAACTTTTGCAGAAAGCCTGAAATCAACGCCTTTTTTCCTGTAACTGTTAAGAAGAATTGTGCTTATCTCTCTGTCTACAGGGCCTGCAATATGATCCAGCATTTCTATGACAGTAACATGGCTGCCGGCAGAATTGAAATATGAAGCCATCTCGAGACCGATAACCCCTCCGCCTATTATAACCAGCTTTCCAGGGACTTCGGCCAGGTCCAGGATCTCCCTGTTTGTAAGTACGTATCCTTTTCCATAACCTTCATGGAGTCCGGGTATCGGCGGCATGGACGGTACCGAACCCGTTGCGATTACCAGCCTTTTCCCGGTGTATTCTTCCTCTCCGGCCCTTACAACAAACCCGTCTGTCGAACGCCCTCTGATAACCGCTTCATTGTTTACCACGGTTACCTTGTTCTTTTTCATTTTTATCGACACACCGGCTACAAGGGTTTTTACAACCTTATCCTTTCTTTTTACAACTGCCTGGTGATCAATTGATACGTTTTCGGCAATTACGCCGTATTTCTTTCCGGCTTTTGCATAATCGGCTATTTTTGCCGAGTTCAGCAGAGCCTTAGACGGAATGCATCCTTCATTCAGGCAGACGCCGCCCAGGGCGCGTTTTTCAAAAAGCAATACAGACAGACCTGCCTGGCCTGCACGCTCGGCAGCCAGGTATCCTCCAGGTCCTCCACCTATTACAATAAGATCGTAAATCACGCAAATCACTTCCTTGGATTTATAATGAAAGAAGAACTGTAAAATTCTCAAGGGCTTCCTTCAGATCTTTCAGGAACCTTGCGGCCGGAGCCCCGTCCACAGCCCTGTGATCAAAGGTTAAAGACAGTGACATCGACATGTACGGTTCAATAACCCCGTCTTTTTCCCTGAATTTCTGTTCTGTGGTATTAACGCCTAAAATCGCCGTTTGCGGCGGATTAATAACAGGTGTGAAGGATTCAATGCCGAGAGCCCCAAGGTTGGTTACAGTGAACGTCCCGCCCTTCAGGCTATCGGGATTTATTGTCCCCTTCTGGCATTCCTTTGCCAGTTCCTTTGTTTCTGCCGCTATCTGGTTCAGGGATTTCAGGTTTGCGTTAAACAGGGTCGGAACCATTAACCCGCGCTCGGTATCAACAGCAACACCCAAATGGACATTTTTGAAATACCTTATCGAATCACCCATAAAATGGGCATTCAATGCTTTATGCTTCGGTAATATGCGGCTTACGGCATAAAGCAGGATATCGTTTATCGTTATATTTGCAAGGCCCATTTTCTCCGCATTGGCCTTTAATTTCCGGCGGAAATCCAGTATTTCGGTTGCATCAAAGGAAGTATTAAGTGTAAGCTGAGCCATCTGTGACAGGGATTCGTGCATTGTTTTTGCAATAACCCTGCGTATGTTCGAAAGTTTAACGTCTTCATATTCAGCTTCGGATACTGTACCGCTTTCAGGTACCGGTTCGGCTTTCCCGGAGGGTTCAACCGCTGCGGCCGGACGTCCGAGATCCGAAGTTGTGACACGCCCGCCCAGACCTGAGCCCTGAAGCTGCTGTTCCATGCCTGAATATGCTTCCTTAGCCGCTGCAGTGACAAGATGTCCTTCCTGCTGCAGCTTCCTGATATCCCGTTCTATTATTCTTCCGTCGGGTCCGGTCGGTGTCGCAAACCGGATGTCCGCACCTATCTTTTCAGCAAGGTTTTTTGCCCTTGGTGAAATAAAGACCTCGCCAGTTTTAATCTGTGGTTTAGTTTCGCCACTAACCTTCGCCTCATCGGCAGGCATTTCCGCGGCTGCCTGTTCCCGGGCTTTTTCGGGCTCTTCGGTTTTCTGAACAGGAGCTCCGCCCGGTATGAAAGGTGTTATATCTTCACCTTCCTCACCGATTACGCAGACATTTGTCAGAACGGGTATATCATCTCCTTCATTGAAGAAAATCTCAAGCACGGTACCGCTTACCTTTGATTCCTCCTCAAAAGCTGCCTTGTCGGTTTCATAAGAGAAAAGCAAATCCCCTTCCTTCACCTTGTCTCCCTTCTTTACAAACCATTCGGTTAAAATGCAGCTTTCGACTGTATTGCCCTGTCTGGGCATAATCACTGGTGTTGCCATATTATTCGCCTCTCTTTATACCTTAATTAATTAATATACCTTCGTAAATTATCGTATAAAGCGCCACACCGCTCAAGACCCTATATTTTGTCGGCATTCTCCAAAAGGTATCTTTCGGCCTCAAGGCACCATAAGCCGTTGTTTTTCTCGACTATGTCCGCAAGAGCCGCGAACACAGGATTATTTTCTGCCTTTTTGCGAAAATCACTTATGGCAGTTAGTTCCATCGCAATATTCGTATATATCAGTTTCTTTCCTCCGGGTATTTTCGGAAGGTTAAGCGTTGTTTCAACAACACAGTTCAAACCGCCTATATGGGTAATCATTGAAGCGGGATTAATCCTGCCCTTAGCCATCAAATCCAGGGACTCAACCAGGTCATCTGTGTTTCCGCCGCTTGTGCCCACGATATGGGTTGAATTGTAGTGGACATTATAGAAATTCAGTTCTGCAGTGAAATTGGGATTCGTAGGGCCTGCAAAGAAATTGAGGCAGCCGTCCTTCGCAAGAATCCTGTCGCCCTGCTCCACAACCGCCTTCACCGGGGCAAAAACAAATACATCGTCGTATCCCTGCCCTCCGGTCAGACCCATTAAATATTCAACAGGATCGGGAACGGCGTTGGTATTGACATAGATTAATTCAACTCCGTTTTTCTTTGCTTCTTCAACGGTGTAAATCGATGCGGCCCGTTTCAGGCGATCCTCGTCTATATCCGTTACAACAAGGCGTGAAGGCTTTCTGTCGGTATGGATTGTATAATCAATCGCTCCAAGCCCCATTGGACCGACACCTGCGAGAATAGCCATGTTTCCGCCTTCCCTGATGCCCATCTTGTGTACATAGCTCCCGCTTTCGGTATGATAGCTTGCATGAAACGCGCCGACTATGCACGACATCGGTTCGGCAAGAGAGCCGTAAAAGAACGCGTCCCCGTTGTATTCAAGCAGGCACCCCTGTTCCATTACTTCATTCGGGATAATTATATGCGTGGCACTGCCGCCGATGTACTGAAAAGAGTAGCCCGGAGCCGCATACGGATTTTCCTTCAGGTTTAAAGCCGGCTGTATCGTAAATTTCATTCCAGGGTAAAACCGGTCCTTCCATTTGTCTCCCACTTCAAGAATAACACCGCAGAATTCATGGCCTATAATAACCGGGTTTTTCGCAATGTCCTTCGGAACCCTTTTATGATCGGCGCCCTGTATTGCTGCTTTGTATGACGACATGCATATACTGTCAGAAATTATTTGTGCAAGTATTTCATCGTTTTTTACCGGGGGAAGCTCGAACTCATCAAGACGCAAATCATTTTTGCCGTATAAGCGAACCGCTTTTGTTTTCATAGTATAAATCCTCCTGTCAATTATTATTCATTCATGTGTATTCCTTTTAAGAACCGATCATTTTCAGTTTTCCCGCTGAAAAATGATATAGTCCGTCTATTGTGCCCAAAATAGGAATGTTTGCTTTAACTACTTTCATGTTCTATTATAACATTATATTTGTCAATATGAAACATTTATTATCAATATTTTTATCTTCCCATCGGGCTTAAGATTCCTGATATCCACTTCCGCGCCGTTATCCGTCATATTTAAATTCTATTGTACTTTTTGTTCAATTAAGTTAAGATATATATAGAAACGGTGCAAACAAACTGCAAAAACTTCCGGGATGTTCGGTTATTTCATTTTTTATACAGGAGTGAATGGCCTTGTACAATGAAAGACAGGAAAAAATACTCAGTATGCTCAATGAAAAGGGGGAGATCCAGGTTTCGGAACTGAAGGACATTTTCCCCCAGGTATCAGCCATGACAATTAGACGTGACCTGGCATTTCTTGAAAGCAAGGGGCAGTTGATCAGGACCCATGGCGGTGCCGTCAATATAAAAAAACTGGCGTCAATTTACGGTGAAGAAGATGCTTATGCACTCAGGGCTGCCGTAAATGTTGATGAAAAAATGCTCATCGCCGAAAAAGCATTGAAATTCCTTGACAGCGGCCGTTCAATATACCTTGACGCAGGAAGCACAATCATGTACTTTTCAAGGCTGATTCCCGACGAAAACTTCTCCATAGTAACGAGCGGAATAATCACCGCCCTCGAACTTACAAAAAAGAAAAACATTACAATATACCATACCGGCGGCCAGCTGAACAATAATACCCTGTCATCATCAGGCCCGACGGCCATTTCGATGCTTGATCTTATCAACATAGACATAGCCTTTATGGCAGCATCGGGGTACAGTCCTGAGAACGGATTCACCGTTTCAAACTTTTTCGAATGCGAACTGAAAAAAGCAGTGATTAAAAAGGCTAAAAAAGTAATCATGCTGATTGACTCGAGCAAATTCAACAAGGTACTGGCGTTTACTTTCGGCCATTTATCAGACCTGGATGTTTTGATCTGTGACGACAAAATACCCGGGCATATTGTTAAAAAAGCAGAAGAAGCAGGAGTGAAAGTTCTTTAATAAAAAAATAAACCCTGTGCCGGGTTTGCTATCGGTTCGCTATAAGCAACAGCACAGGATTTTATATTAACGGTCGTTCACCGTTCTTCCGTCAATTCCTATTATTACTTCCCTGTATGGAACAATTTTCTGAGCATTCAGCATCGCAGTCCTTACAGCATGTACAATACCGCCGCAGCATGGTACTTCCATCCTGGTTACGGTAATGCTTCTTATGTCATTCTGAGAAAATATTTCGGTCAGCTTTTCTGCATAGTATTCATTGTCATCAAGTTTCGGGCACCCTATAACCGTTACCCTTCCTTTAATAAAGTCCCTGTGGAAGTTTCCATATGCATACGCACAGCAGTCTGCCGCAATCAGAAGGTCCGCTCCGTCAAGATAAGACGCATTCGGATTAATCAGGTTAAGCTGCACAGGCCACTGGTTCAGTTCGGAAAATGCTTCCCGGTTGCCGTTGTTGTCCTGTTCTTCTTTTATTTCACTCTTTCCTGTGCTGCGTTCAATCTGCATCGCACGCTGACCGGGGCAGCCGCCTGCGTGGGCATGTGCCTTTTTCTTTCTTTCCCTTTCCTCCATTCTCTTTAATACAAGTTCATGGTTATATTCCGCCGCTTCCCTTTCAATAATACTGATTGCTCCTACGGGGCACTCGGGAAGGCAGTCGCCCAGCCCGTCACAGTATTCGTCGCTTACAAGAACGGCTTTTCCGTCCCGAAGCTCAATGGCTCCCTCATGGCATGCCTCTACACAGAGTCCGCAGCCGTTGCATTTTTCCTGATCTATTTCAACTATTTTTCTCTTCATTTTGACTTCTCCTTTCTCTTTTACAGTTTTAAACTGCAATCTTCAATCCTGTATAAATGATAATATATAAATCACCGAATATCTGTTGCCGTGGCTACCAAATTTATTTTGATCAAATTTATTTTTACATTTTCACCAGTAACCAAAAAAATTCTTCAAATCGGCATACCGTCAGTGGTATTCCCGCCATCCCCAGGTTTTCATTGCTGACTTATACCGTGCCGGGTTCACAAAAAAGAAAACCCGTGAATACTGTGTCACGGGTTTTCCTTTATTTGTTTATTTAAGCGTCGGGTCAGTTTTCCGCAGGTTCTGCTTCTGCGGCTGTATTTTCACTTTCTTCCGGCTTTTCCTCTTCCTTTTCCAGTTCCTCACCGAGGAATCCGGGAAGTTTCATGCCGGCCATTTTGAACATTTCATTCATCGGCGGAATGGATTTCAGCATGCCCGAAAGGAAGTTTGCCGTTGCGGGTGTCCCGTCCTTGTTCATGCCGTCCCATACGGTAACCTTGTCAATCTTGATTCCCTTGATTGCTTCAACCTGAACTTTAATAAGGTCCTCAATCTTGTCGGCAATCATCAGCTGGGTAGCCTTCGATGCGTCACCGCCGACAGCCTGAACCAGCTGGGCATAACCAAGCGCCTGCTTTGTAAGGATTTCCTGGATACCGCGCGCTTCAGCTTCCATCTTCATAAATATAGCATCAGCTTCACCCTTTGCAAGGCGTCTTGCCTGTTCAGCCTTCGCTTCTGCTTCAAGTTCAAGTCTCTTCTTTTCAATTTCGGCTTTAACCAGTATATCTGCCTCCTGGGTTGCCTTTTCACGTTCAGCACGGGCAATTTCTGCTTCCTTTTCTGCCATATATGCTTCCTGCATGGCTTTTGCCGCCTGTATCTTTTCGGATGCTATGGCACGTCTTTTTGCTTCGGCTTCACGTTCACGGCGGATTGCGTTTGACATTGCAACATCAGCGGCAGATTCGTTCTCACCCTTGATTGCCTCGGCATCGGCAGCTGCAACCATAATTCTTTGTTCGCGGCGTGCATTGGCCTCACCGATGGCACCGTCCCTTTCTCTTTCAGCAACCGATTTCCTTGCGTCATTTATGGCTTTTGCAGCGGCTTCCTTACCAAGCGCTTCTATGTACCCTGATTCGTCGCTTATATCGGTCACGTTCACGTTAATCAGGCGAAGTCCTATCTTCTTCAGTTCAGTTTCAACGTTTCTTGACACCGCATCAAGGAACTTGTCCCTGTCGGTATTGATTTCCTCGATTTCCATTGTTGCGATGACCAGTCGGAGCTGACCGAATATGATGTCCTTTGCAAGCTCCTGGATCTCGGTACGCTTCAGCCCTAAAAGCCTTTCAGCGGCATTCTGCATAACTCCGGGCTCTGTTGAAATACCTACAGTAAAACTGGACGGAACGTCAATGCGGATATTCTGCCGGCTTAATGCACTCTTCAGGTCAACGCTTATGGATATCGGCTTTAAGTCCAGAAATTCATAAGCCTGGAATATCGGCCACACAAATGCGGCTCCACCGTGAATACACTTGGCCGACAAAGCAGTACCGTCCTTGGCTTGTCCAACCTTACCGTAAATAACCATGATGCGGTCGGATGGACATCTTTTGTACCTTGAAATAACGAACAGAAGAGTTGAAAATGCAAGAATAACAACCACGGTAACAAGTAAAACACTGCTTCCTGTCAATGGCATAATGCTCTGACCTCCCTTTAATTATTTTGAGTAATTTCATCTTTTTCAGTAAAATCCTTTGGTTCTACAATAAGCACACCATCTTCCGCGGCATCGACAACAATAATCTTTTCACCTGTTCTGATAACCCTGTCTGCCTTCGTTATTGCGTCGAATTCACATAAACGCTCCTGGACAATAACGTTCACTTTTCCGCGTCCGCCAGGTGGAATGGTAAGGTACACTTCACCCTCCTTGCCTACTGCATTTTCATACCTGATATTGCCGCTTTGCTGCATCCGCAGAAAGGTGTATATGATCCAGGCAACAAAATACAATGCAAGGCTTCCTGTTATAATGGCAAGTACAATCGCGACAAAATCAGGAAGATTCCAGTCAATAGCGGCAACACCCATCCAGCCTCCCACTGCAAAGAAGGCTATAACGCTCCTTAACGTAAACAGCCGCATTCCACCCTGCCCCTCGTCCACATCGATGTCACCGTCTAAAGAGCCTTCGTCGAAATCAGCGTCAGTATCTGCTTCAGCCAATCCATCCGACAAGTCGCCGTCGAAGTCTGCATCAAAATCAACATCAGCAGCATCCGCTCCGTCGGCATCCACTCCATCGGCCCCTTCTCCGTTGGCTAATCCAAACAACTGCAGAATAAACTGGATAATCATGATGACAGTTGTTGGAATGGCAACGGTCGCAAAAATCTTTTGCAGTTGAGTCAACTCATTCCACCAATTCATAATAACCTCCTTCCTGCATTAATTGGCTTGCCAGAATCAGATATTCTCAGTCAGACTGTTTGCAATTGCCTTGTACTGGGCGGACCACCAGGCATAAATCATTGCTTTCAACACCAGTTTCAGCCTGTCCTTCGCCCCCGGATACGGTTCTTCAAAACACGCCAGCCTTTCGTCTATTTTCGCTGATACCTCGTCTTCTTTCAGGTCACCTGACAGTAGGATATCACACAGGCACTGGTAAATCTCGCTGTCGTCCATTATGTTGTCCGAATCATCCAGCAGGTCCCCATTTACATAACTCAACAGGTTTGCCACCTTCTCGATTATAAATGTTTCTCTCAGAAAATTAATCAGTACAATCCTGGCCAACTGTTCTTTTGAATACTTCCGATCCACGGGATGACTGACATATCCCCTCTTTATCCAGTTCTGCACGGTTCCGGGCTCAAGCCCTGTAATTTCACAAACCTGCGATAATGTAATGCCGTTTGTCACTGAAAACAATCCTGTAAACAACCCCACCGGTGAAACAGGTACTACTGTTCCCGGATAATAAGCAGGCAAATCCATACTTATAAACTCCTTCCTCAATTATTATACATTGTTTTTGCTTTTGCAAATTCTGACAAATACCGTTACAAGGTCTTGTGTCCGCATTACGCTGCACCTCGACAGTATTATGTATTCNNATTAGCTCATTTAATTGTAAAACTTGTTCACATGACTATATTGGTTGTTTTTTCCTTAATGTTGCCTTCCTGGTTAAAATATCTTTCGTTTTCTTAAAAAATCTTGATTTTTCAAGAAATTTCATATTGATGTAAATAAAAATACTCCCGCACAAATAAATGCGGGAGCATCATGTCATGAATCCTTTGCTTTCAAACCTGCAATGCAGACACCAGCCGCCTTTTGTAATCAATAAACAGCGGAGTGCAGGTTATATCGCTTTTTCTCGGTCTTTCGATATCAATGTTTATATGTTCAACAATTCTCCCCGGTCTCGGCCCCATTACGAAAACTTCGTCGGAAAGGTAAACTGCCTCTTCAATGTCATGGGTTATGAAAAGCACTGTTTTCCGATGTTTCTCCCATATCCCGGTGAGCCAGTCCTGCATATGTTTTCGCGTTAACGCATCCAATGCCCCGAATGGCTCGTCCAGGAGCATTACCGATCCTTCCATCAGCCACGTTCTGAGTAAAGCAACTCTCTGCCTCATGCCGCCCGACAGTTCATCCGGGTATGCGTCGGCAAAACCTTTCAGCCCGAATTCGGATATCATGTTTTCAATAAAATCCGCGTCTGTATTCTTTAGTGTACCGGCCAGCTCGAGAGGCAGTACAATATTCTGCCTTACATTTCGCCAGGGCAGCAGCAGGTCCTTCTGAAGCATGTATGCGATATGCGGCCTGCTATTCCTTATATCACAGCCATTTACAATTACAGAACCCGTATATTTCTTCTCAAGGCCGGCTATTGTCCTGAACAGGGTGCTTTTCCCGCACCCGCTCGGTCCTATAATTGAGACAAACCTTCCTGCCTCAGCCCGCAGATTAACATTTTCCAGTACTTTAAGCTCCTTTTTGTTCAGCGTGTATGAAACGCATAAATCAGTTATATTCACAGCCGGTTCCATTTCAGCCTCCGTAACACAGGCATGGCCTGCTTATTACCGTTTAACTTGCATAAAAATGATAACATGATTGAAATTAAACTATTTGCTCAAAAATTCATTGGTATAGGCTTTTGCCACATCCACCTGTTCTCCAATGAACCCGTTCCGGAAAAGCCAAAGCATGTATCTTTCCCACACTTCATGCTTCTGCATTCCCCAATACTCGGCATCGTCCCGGTATTTCCCGGCAAGGTATTTCTGACTCTCAACAACCAGTTCCCTGTCAAGTTCCGGAACGTTCTTCAGAAGAATTTCGGCGGCTTCTTCAGGTTTCTCAATGCAGAACCTGTATCCCTTCTCAACCGCCCGCATAAATTTCTGTACCACGTCCCTGTTTTCGTTAATCATCTTTTCGCTTGTAATTATAACCGGAGTATAATAATCGAAAACCTCCGCCACTTTTCCAAGCTCGATATAATTCAGTTCAATTCCCCTCAGTTTTGCCTCAATACCGGTCCAGCCTTCAAATATCCATGCATAATCCACTTCCCCGGTAGCCGACATCTGGAAGAAATCCGCATCACCCGTTGTTACAATCTGCAGCTTGTCCGGATCGGCACCTTCCTGCTCCATTAAATATCGCAGCGTTGCTTCCTCAATCGGGGAACCCCATCCGCCGTATTTTCTGTTTTCAAAATCTTTCGGTGAAGTAATTCCCTTTTCAGCTAAGGACGCAAAACCCGATGTATTATGCTGAATAACGGCAGCAAGCGATACAATCGGAATGCCTTCGGCACGTGCAAAAGTAACGCTTTCCTGGTATCCGATTCCAAACTGGGCTGAGCCCGATGCAACAATCTGTTCCGCGGTGCCTTCCTGTGGCTGAATTATTGTTACTTCAAGACCTTCCTTTTCAAAAAATCCCTCGCTCAACGCCACGTATAATCCGGTGTGGTTTGTGTTCGGTGTCCAGTCCAGGACCGCAGTGATTTTTATCCTGTCTGCCGGTTTTACTCCACAGCCGGCGGTCAGCGCAATTATAAAAATCAATATCAATACCATGTATTTTTTCATAGCAGGTTTCTCCTCCTTATAACTCTTTTTTCAATTAAGGAAATTGCGTAAAACAAAATCAGGCTGAGCACGACAATAATAACGATGTCAGCAAACAAGGCTGCTGTTTTGAATGTTTTCATCGACCTGGTCAGAAAAATCCCAAGGCCTTCCTGCGCTCCAACCCATTCGGAAAGGACAGCCCCGGTAACACTGTATGCCGCCGCTATTTTAAGACCGGAAAAGAACTGCGGCATGGCCTGGGGCACCCTGACTTTCCAGAGAATCTGCGACGGTGTGGCCCTCATAACCTGGAGCAGTTCATCCAGTTCCGGCTCGGTTGATGTCAGTCCCTGCACAAAACCCACCGTTATAGGGAAAAAGCATACCAGCACAACAATAAGCACCTTGGGCAGAATTCCGAATCCAAACCATATCATAAAAAGCGGTGCAAGTATATAAAGAGGTATTGTCTGGCTTATAACCATATATGGCCACAGGATTTTATACAGTACGGAGAACCGCACCATCAAAAGCGATATGACTGCCGACAGCACCAGCGCGGAAGCAAATCCCAGGATAACTTCCAATAAGGTCACCGAAGTATGCCTCATAAGTACAGGGAATGCCTCAATCATAGCCTGGACCACCGCACTTGGCGCAGGGATAAGATAATTCGGTGTTTTCAGAATATACACGAGGGTTTCCCAGACAATAATTATTGCGGCAAAGGAAACTGGTAAACTGAGTTTACCTGTATTTGTAAATTTTCTCATCCATTGTCACACCTTCAGGCTTATAATCTATCTTTATTATCGATACCACCCTGGAGGCTCCTTCGCGGATACATACGTCCTGGGCCTTCTTCACAATTTCCAGCAGTGTATCGAGCTCACCCTCCATAGTTGTTTCCGAAGGGCTGACAATATATTTGACACCGCTTTGAGAAATAAATTCTATCACCTTGTCTACTACCGGATAGACTCTTTCTTCAGGCACGATCGGCAGAACCTGAAGGCTTAAATTTACAACAGCCATTAATATCACTGCCTTCCATTATTATTTTTATACGGACATTCAAGTTGCAGCTGAAAACGGATATTCACCTGAACCGTGTAAATCAGGAAAGGTTGTATATGAATTAACGGTATGGAATATGTATTTTTCCATACGCAACAAAAAACCGCCGGGAAGGCGGTAATTTTCAAATTATAACCCTTCCCTACGCCGGCATTACCCGGATCAGGTTTTGCGGTCGGAGCTGGTTACTCCCTCTCAGCCGTCCGTTTACGGCTCCCGCAGGCATATATCCAGTTCAATCAATAACATAATAATACTCAAACAATATACTGTCAAGTAAAAAGGAAAAATAACGATATAAAAAGCATCGTAACCTTTTTGTACACGCGGTTCAGCATGGTTGCAGCCTGCTCACGGTTCAGAAGCATTTTCGGAGAAAATGTTGTTTCGCTGGTGCCGTTTGTCACACCGATGTTAAGGACAAGGGGAGTAATCTTGTTTCTCATGTAACAGTACCTCCATATTTTATTGTTCAGCTGTCTGAGCATATTCTATTTTTTTGGCAATGGGCATATATAGGCTGAATATAATTAGAAAAATGTTATTTTGAAACGAATCAGGTCAATGAACTGAAGGAAAGGAAGCCAATATAACACCTTGAAAAGTAAAGCACCTGTATAATCCAGTATATGGTTCATCGTATGAAATATACATACAGCAGCATCATAACAGCCGCTTCGATAATGCATATTACAGGGATGCCCGCCATGAATTTCGGATTTTGCGTTTTATGGTTAAAAACAAGGCAACCGGCGTACACTCCCGGTCCTCCGCCGGATACGGCAAGCAGCAGGAATGTTTTTTCAGCAATTCTCCATTTTTTATGTATTGCCCGGTATTTGTCAAGCCCGGCTGCAATAAATCCTGCTGCATTGACCAATAGCAGGTATACAGCCAAACAAATTTTTATGCCATCCATAACTGATACTTTCACCGATCAAATGGTTATAATTCTGTTAAAAAACAGGCAGGATTTCACACCCTGCCTGCTTCTGCAGCAGTAACAGGTACCAGGCACTTCACAAACCGGAAAATGTGCCTGCCCCCCCTTCCTACCTGCCCTGCTTATAGACCTAATGTTCTGAGATGTCTTCCGATATGCTTTTTTAAAGCCTCGGTATATTCCCTTTCATATTCGTACAGAACACTGTACAGTTCATCCCTGAACAGTGAATTTTGGTTCTCGTCTTTTGCCTGCAGTATAAGGCCGTAGGTAATATGCAGCACCTGCCTTGAATCATCCCTGTTCATCAGATCGGGAAGCTCGGAGTCTTTTAAGCTGTCGATGTCAGGAATATTCTCCGGCTTTGCACCGATATGGTAATACTTTTTGGCCTCTTCAAGGTGCTCCAGTGCAAATGCATGCATCCTTCTGTACAGGTCGGGTTTATGCCGTGCTATAACCCTAACGGCTTCCAGCCAGTTAGTACCTGCTGTTTTCAAATGATACCTTCCATTGGTTTTTTCACCTACAACGGGAAATACCATAAACTTGTCGCTGCCTGAATGAACACTGATCTTGTAGCCGAAATGTTCTGCAATCGCTGCATGTACTGTGAATTCTTCGGTAAACTGCTTCAAATCCCCGATATAGTCTATACCTTTCTGGAATTCACCGCAAAATCTTGGTGCGAGGCTGGTTATTTCAACACCTGCATCAATCAGCTCGGCAGCCACGAAATAATGAGAAGCCGGTGAAGTCGGTGTTAACGTTTCATCTATTGACATTTCAAAATCTATCGGCCTTCCGCACTTTGCAATTATATTATGATAAATGTCAACGGTATGGCGGATGGCTCCCCCGTAAACGCAGGCCAGGCGCACCATATCTTCTTCGGAAATGTGGAAACTGTGGCTCCCTGTATTAAATGTTTTGTTTGCATACCTTGCTTCCCACTTTTCGCGCTCTTCTTTCGTGAAACGGGAGTATTTTTCCTTAAGTTCGGATACATCAGCATCTGCGGCCGAATTGTCTATATGATCCGAACAGTCGAGGGTAATCATTGTCATGCCGACATCAAGGGACATTTTTACTTCGTCAGCGGTTTTCAGGTGGTCACCGTCAGCCCCGTAGCCCTTAGTGTATCCTTCCTGGAAAACTGCCCAGGCTGCTGCCGAAATAACCTCTTTATATGTTCTTCCGGTTAGATTCAGTTCGCGGATGGATTGCTGAGCCAGTACGGGAAAAACATCCAAATCCCTGATGGTCTCGATATGTCCGGGAGAAGCAAGTCCAAGCCTGTCACCAAGACCGATTGTTATGTTCCTGCCCTTGTGGGCTTGAGGGTTCGTATAAGGGAAAATTTCCCTGATTACGTTGCAGTTTTCATAAGAAAGCGGACAAACCTTTATCTTCAGGCCCTCTTCCTCTGTTTCCGTACCTTTCAGGTTCTGAAGCCAGGTGTCGTCTCCTGCGGCAACAAGATATTTTTCGTTGTCTCCGCGAACCATCATAACAACAGCATTTCCAACCTTGTTAACCGAGCGCGGATACACGCCGTAGTCTTCAAATCCTCTTTCCGCTTCGGCCCTGAGAACTTCAACATTAGATTCCTTTAAACACAGATTTTTCACAAAGTTTTTCCAGTTACCCATAATTATTCTCCTTGTATATTATTTTGCTGATTCATATCTGTTAACTTCCGTTCTGCAGCCGGAAGTTTCATATTTTTTCATTGCGTAAGCCCTGCCTGCAAGCGGGCAAAACTGCCTTTCCCGGCAGCTGTTAATCTTTATATGCTTCTTCACTGGTTAAGCTTTACACCCATACAACAATTATATTATAATTGTAAGCGCTTACTTATTCAATACAAAACCGGCAGGAATTTCACAAAAGTTTCCGGTGTTTTTTCAGGAAAGCAGGTATTATATATGAAAAACGAAATTCTGATAATAAATGAAGCCGATAATGTTGCGGTGGCGCTGAAACCTCTGAAAAAAGGATTCACTTTCACCGCTGGAGATTGCAAAATAACCGTCCTGTCGGACATCGAGGCAGGCCATAAGATTGCGATAAAAAATATCAGGAAAGGCGAAAACATTATCAAATACGGTTTTCCTGCAGGACACGCAATTTATGACATATCCGCCGGAAGCCACGTTCACTGTCATAACATGGGCACAAATCTTGAAGGTCTGCTGGAATACAGGTACGAAAAAGCCGATATGCCGTCATTTCAGAAGAAACATGCGGTGTTTATGGGATACAGGCGGGAAAACGGCCGGACAGGAATACGAAATGAAATATGGATAATAAACACCGTAGGCTGCGTTAACAAGATTGCCGAAAAACTTGCACAGGAAGCAAACAGGCTTTTTGCCGGGCGGACCGACGGTGTGTATGCATTCTGTCACCCGCACGGCTGTTCCCAGCTTGGTGATGATCTTGACACCACGCGCAAAATACTCGCTGGGCTTGTAAATCATCCCAATGCAGCCGGGGTGCTGGTTCTCGGCCTTGGCTGCGAGAACAATAATATTGCTTCATTCAGGGAATACCTTATGCATGGTACATCATACAACAGTGAACGCATCAGGTTCCTTTCGCTGCAGGAGGTCCATGACGAGATTGACGCAGGCCTTTCACTAATCGGGGAGCTTGTGGAGTATGCGGAGAAATTTGAACGTGAACCATGCCCCGTTTCCAGTCTCACGGTGGGCCTGAAATGCGGCGGTTCCGACGCTTTTTCGGGCATTACCGCAAACCCGCTTGTTGGAGCTTTATCAGATATTATCATCACACACGGGGGATCTGCAATCCTTACCGAGATTCCCGAGATGTTCGGCGCAGAAACCATTCTTATGAACCGGTGCGCAGATGAAGAAACATTTAACGGAATGGTCAGCCTCATTAACAATTTCAAGAATTATTTCATGAGGTACAACCAGCCCGTATATGAAAACCCGTCCCCGGGAAACAGGGACGGAGGCATCACCACGCTTGAAGAGAAATCCCTTGGCTGTATTTATAAAGGCGGTACAAGTCCGGTGGTGGATGTGCTGGACTTCGGTGATCAGGTAAAAACCTGCGGTCTGAATGTTTTGAACGGTCCCGGCAATGACATTGTTTCGGTGACAAACCTGGCCGCTTCGGGCGCACAGCTGATTCTGTTCACAACCGGGAGAGGAACGCCGCTCGGTGCTCCGGTACCCGTGGTGAAAATCTCATCAAATACAAGGCTTTATGAATTGAAGCCGGGCTGGATTGACTATAACGCAGGAGTATTGCTTGACGGGGCATCACTGGATGATTCAGCCAGAGAATTATTCGGCCTTGTACTGAAAATTGCTTCCGGTGAAGCGGCAGCAAAAAACGAACTCAACGGCTGCAGGGAAATTGCAATTTTTAAAGACGGGGTTACGCTTTAGCATAAAGGTTTGGTTTCTGTCTACATTCTCGGCTGTTTTCTGTACTGCAGCGGGGAGACCCCGGTCATCTGCCTGAATACCCTGCCGAAATGGGTCTGGCTTTCGAAGCCTGTCAGTTCGGCAATTTCCATTACGCTTTTTCCTGTCTCCTTAAGCAGTTTTCTTGCCTCCTTTATGCGGACACTGTTCAGGTATTCAATAATGGTAAAGCCCGTGGTCTTCCTGAATGTTCTGCTTAAATGGCTGGCCGTTATGAAAAACTCGTCGGCAACCTGCTTCAGAGTGAGCTTTTTCATGTAATTCTCCATCAGGTACAGGGCTACCTGTGACATTTTGTCCTGAACACTGCTTCTGTACGTTTCATGCTCCCTGAACCTGTCCATGTTTCTGTTTATGAACAGCAATAACTCGGCAAGAAGTATTTTTTCATACATGAGATAGCCTTTCTGCCTTTTTTTGTCCTCTTCCAGCATTTTTATAAGGATTGACTGAACAAAACTCTGTTCTGAAACACTTAAACGGATAACCTTATGTTCGGACAAAAAACAGTCAAGCAGATCATCCGCATCATCCAGCAAGGGAGCAATAAATTCCCTTTGAAAATTTATCAGTATTCTTTCGTGGGAAGAATTATTGAAATCCATTGTTTTATGGATGTCGTGAATGTTTATCAGGACAAGGTCACCCTTTACCACAGGGTATAACCTGTTCTGGATAAAGTAATTCCTGCGCCCTTCAAGCAGGTAGTATATTTCATATACATTGTGGTAATGACAAGTTGACATGTTGAATATACTTTCATGTTTCTGCCTTGTTATATAGAAAGGCTGTTCAACACCGTTGAATATATTCTGTTCTCCATTCATCAGGTTCGCCATGCAGATTAAACTCCGTCCTCACTTTTATTTTTCATAACTTCCCATGTTGAGGAGATAATCATATTATAATGCACTGCAAGCCAAAAAGCAAAATTTGTTGAATTTTTTAACGTATGAGCAATATAAATCGAGAAAATAAATATTTTTTGATTTATAATGATTGATGTATAATCCTTTGCTGATTATCAGATATTGGAGGTGTTGATATGACAAGAACCGAAAACATGGTAAAAGACATTATAATTGCATATATCGGCGGCGGCTCGATGGGCTGGGCCTGGGGTTTGATGAGCGATCTTGCAATGGAGGAGCAATTGTCCGGAACTGTCAGGCTCTACGATATTGACAGGGAAGCTGCGATAAGAAATGAGAAAATCGGCAACAGCCTTAAGAATAATCCAAACGTAAAAAGCCACTGGGATTACAAAGCGGTTGAAACCCTGCAGGAAGCATTGACAGGTGCTGATTTTGTCATTATTTCCATTTTGCCCGGAACTTTTGATGAAATGGAATCCGATGTGCATTTACCTGAAAAATACGGAATTTATCAGTCGGTGGGAGATACGGTGGGGCCGGGCGGGACTATCCGCGCATTCCGTACAATACCGATGTATGTAGAAATAGCCAATGCCATTAAGCAGTGGGCTCCGGAAGCCTGGGTAATAAACTATACCAACCCGATGACATTATGCGTGCGCACTTTATATGAAGTTTTTCCTCAAATCAAGGCTTTCGGCTGCTGCCATGAAGTATTCGGCACACAGGATCTGTTAAAATCCGCCCTTGCTGACATTGAAGGCATTGAAGCCGGTCACAGAAGGGATATAAAGGTAAATGTTCTTGGCATAAATCATTTTACCTGGCTGGATAAAGCCGTATACAACGGACGCGACCTGTTCCCCGTATACAGGAAATTTGTAGACAAGTACTATGAAACAGGTTTTGAAAAAACCAAAAAAGGACACTGGATGAACGATTTCTTTGCATCGGCAAACCGTGTTAAATTTGATTTGTTCAAAAGGTACGGGCTGATAGCCGCAGCAGGAGACAGGCACCTCGCAGAATTCTGTCCGCCGTGGTACCTGAAGGATCCTGAAACGGTCAGATCCTGGATGTTCGGTTTAACCCCGGTAAGCTGGAGAAAGGAAAACCTCAAGGAAAGAAAGGCAAAAAGCGAACGCCTTCTTAACGGTGAGGAATCCTTCGAACTGAAACAGACAGGCGAGGAGGGTGTTCTCCAGATAAAAGCCATTTGCGGTTTGGGTGATTTTGTCACGAATGTAAACCTTCCGAACAGGGGGCAGATAGCCAACCTGCCATTGGGCGCCGTTGTGGAAACCAATGCGGTATTCAGCCACAACTCGGTACAGCCCGTACAGGCCGGAAGCCTGCCTGCAGATGTTCAGAATCTTGTCTACAGGCATGTTATCAACCAGGAAACAACCCTGAAGGCTGTACTGACAAAGGATATAGAACTCGGGTTCAGGGCATTTGCAAATGATCCGCTTGTTACTATAAGCATAAACGATGCATGGACGCTTTACATCGATATGCTGAAAAATACTAAAAAGTACCTTCCGGGTTTTGATATCTGATTAAATTTTTCTATAGTTATAACATTATTGCTTTATATCAATAGTCAGGTCTTTTACATGATTTGTCTTCTCACGCAATCCTTGTAACCGACTTTCACCGTCAAGGTCGCGTGCATGCCGCGTACACATAATAAACCCGCAGCCTTCACGGCTGCGGGTTTTTCAAACTGCGGGACTCTCCCGCTTTTTCATGCGGGAGAGTGTTCATTCTTATTAAGGTTATTCGAATTTATATATTGTTACGTGGTGATAGAGTTCTCCGGCTTTTAATACTGGAGACGGAAAATGTTTATGTTTCATGGCATTCGGGAAGAACTGCGTTTCAAGACATAACCCGCTCCACTTGTTATAACGTACTCCGCCTTTCCCGATAATCTGATCGGTTAAGTAATTGCCCGAGTAGAACTGTACCCCGGGTTTGGTCGTATAAACCTTCATTCGGCGTTGGCTTGCGGGATCAAAAAGTTCGGCTGCAAACCCGGGTTCTTCCCCGCTTATGTTCAATACAAAATTATGGTCATAACCGTTGCCGCATTTAATGTGGATATTGTCAGACATCAGGCCGGGTTCAACCGGTTTGAAATCCCTGAAATCCAGCGGCGTTCCCTCTACGCTGATAATCTCTCCGGTAGGTATGCATTCCTCATTATTGACGGTAAACTTATCGGCATTTATCTTCAACTGGTGCTTCAGAATATCACCGGCACTGTGCCCCGAAAGATTGAAATAACTGTGATTGGTCAGGTTCACCATAGTATCGGCATCTGCCTGCGCTTTATAATCAATATGCAGACCGTTGTCATCGGTTATCGTGTAAGTAACGGTCACATCGAGGTTTCCGGGATACCCTTCCTCACCGTCCCTGCTAAGGTAATGAAGTTTCAGGGTGTTTCCGCTGTGCCCTGTCACATCCCAGACAACCTTGTCGAAGCCTTTAATCCCGCCGTGCAAATGATTGTTTCCGTCATTTTTCGCCAGCCTGTATTCCCTGCCGTTCAGTTCGAACACCGCATTCTCTATGCGATTGGCATGACGGCCTATTATGGCGCCGAAATACGGGCTGTTGTTATAATTCTCCAGGTTATCGCAGCCCAGCACCACATCGGTGAGCCTACCGTCCCTGTCGGGAACATATAACGATACGACTGTCCCTCCGTAGTTTATTATTTCGGCTTTCATGCCATTACCGTTTTCAATCGTGTAAAGATAGACTTCAACACCCTCCGGTGTTTTCCCAAACAGTTTTTTAGTCATTTTCAGCCCTCCTGGTTTATTATTATGTTATCCGCCGGGTTCCCCAAGGCAGTTCAGTCTTTTTTCATTTTTTCCATTTCGTTACGGGCATCCCGCAGCCGCTTTACCCAATTCTTCCGAATTATTTTTTGTTTCTTCGGATATGGCCATTTCGGTATACCTCCGCAATTATCCCTTGTATAGAAGGCTCAATATAAATTATATCATTTCAAATAATTATTTCCAGTCACCTGTTGTTTTCCTGTGTTCTTTTGCTGATTTTTTAGTATAATAACCCCAGGAGGAGATGATTTTATGAGGACAATATGTTTCAGTTTTCCTGAAGGCAGGAAGAAAGCCTTAACAATGAGCTATGACGACGGCCAGTATTATGACAGAGAACTTGTGGACATATTCAACCAATACCGGATTAAGGGTACCTTTCACTTAAATTCCGGGAATTTTGAATACAGGCAGTTTGTCAACGCATCAGAGATAAAAGAGTTGTATAAAGGACACGAAGTTTCGGTGCATTCCGTCACCCACCCCTTTCTTACCCAGATATCAAATGAGGAAATAGTCAGAGAAATTATTGAAGACAGAAGAAATCTTGAAGCACTTGTGGGATACCCCGTACGTGGCATGTCTTATCCTTTCGGTGATTACAATGAAGCTCTTGTCAATATGCTTCCCGCGCTGGGCATTGAATATTCAAGAACGGTGGTATCAACACACAGTTTCGGGCTGCCGTCGAATTTTCTAACATGGCATCCTACATGCCATCATGATGAAAATCTCATGGAAAAATATAAAAGATTCAAACAGACTCCTCCATGGGAACAGTTGTACCTGTTCTATGTCTGGGGTCACAGTTATGAGTTTGAACGTAACAAAAACTGGGACCTGATTAAGGAGTTCTGCAAAACTGCATCTTTTGATGAATCTGTCTGGTACGCAACAAATATTGAAATAGTGGACTATATCAAGGCGCTGAGAAACCTGAAATTCAGCGTGGACAGGAAAATTGTACATAATGTTTCCGGCATTGACGTCTGGATAAGCGTTGACAGGGAACCTGTTAAAATTAAAGCCGGTGAGATGTTGTATTTATAAAATCAATATTTTCATTAATTGCCATTTTTTAATTTTTATAATACAAATATAATTTATATGTAATATGATTGTAAGTTAATACACCCGGTGATTATGTTAACATAATACTACCTTCGGGTTATCCGGCGAATGCCCGGATAATATGTTAATATGTCGAACATCTGTGAAAGGAGATATAAATGTCAAAAAAATACAGAAAGGCTTTTCTTTTTTCTGCAGTAATATCATTGGGTGTATTAACGGGTGTTTCATCCTTTGCCCAGCAGAACATCAACCTTAACGGTGCAAGTGACTGGGCAAAGACTGAAATAGCCAGGGCCGGTGAATACAACCTGCTTACAGGCAGAATAACAGGCGAATACACAAGACATATTACAAGGGAAGAATTCTGCGAGCTGACAATAAACCTGTACAAGGCTCTCATCGGCAGTGAACTGCCTGAAGCCGATTCAAGCCCGTTCGCCGACACACAAAATAAAAGTGTTATAATAGCTAACAAGCTCGGAATTGTTAAAGGTGTAGGCAGCAAAAAATTTGCACCGTACAATTCGGCAACCCGGGAAGAAATTGCCGTTATGCTGTATCGTACGTTAAAGGCTGCAAAACCGGGAGAAAACTATTACACCTCAAACGAGTACCTGTTTAATGATCAGCACAAAATATCGGGCTGGGCTTTAAATGAAGTGCTGTACCTGACCAAAGCCGGCATTATTAACGGAATCGGTAACAAGATGTTTGATCCCGGCAGAAACATTTCAAGAGAAGAAGCAATAGCCCTGGCCAAAAGAATATACGAGGTATTCGACGGGAAGTATATTGAGACAAATTCAATATCACGCGGAGACAGCAGGAGTTACCTTATTGGACAATTAAAGGAACTTATACCCCTTGAAATGGGGAAACCATACCAGTGGGGCGCAACCGGTCCGTACAGCTATGATTGCTCTGGTCTTGTATACACATTGTATGGTAAACTTGGAATCCAATTGCCGAGGGTTTCAAGGGATCAGGCAAAGGCGGGAACATACGTACCCAGGGAGAGCCTTGAATACGGTGACCTGGTTTTCTTTGCCGCAGACCGAAAAACTGTAAATCATGTAGGGATATATGTCGGCAACGGCGAATTTGTCCATGCTCCTTCAACCGGGGATGTGGTAAAAATCTCTTCCCTGGCGTCAGGGTATTACTCCAACACTTATTTCACGGCAAGAAGGGTTATCAGATAACACGGTTAACGTCAAACGAAAACTGCCCCGGTTCCGGGGCAGTTTTTTCTTTTGTCCCGTAGTTTCCCCGGCTCTGTTTCGTCATGCAGGGACACAGTCTGCATAATTCTTTTCTTATGTCTTATGAAAAACAGGCAACTGTTTTCATACAAATGTGGAGAATATTTCTTGAATCTGCTATAATAGATATAATTATATGCCGCAATTGGCACAGGCATGTACAAGTTGCTGTAATATTATGAAATAAGAATGTTTTGGAGTGAATTCAATGAATAGCGAAAATGACATTGTAAAAGATAATAATAACGCAGCGAAAGCTCCCGGGCTTGCCGAGACAGGGCTACTTTTCTCAGTTGTTTCGCTGGTTCTTATCACCTTAGGCTCATATGTACAGAACCGGGACTTCAGTACAGGCATATTAATCACCGAATTCATTATAATAATGGCACCTTACCTGCTGATGCTCCTGATAAGAAAATACAATGCCAGAGAGGTTTTAAGACTTAACCGTGTAAGTTTTCTGAATCTTTTTATTATTTTCTCAATGATGGCGGTTTCAATTTGGTTGGTTTCAGTAATTAACTTATTCAATCTCTGGTTGTTAAAATCTGTTTTCGGCAGGGTTTTTGTGGCCCAACTGCCGATAAGTGATACTCCTTTGCTTGTGAATATCCTGTTAATCGGCGGAACTGCAGGCATCTGTGAAGAAATTATGTTCAGGGGAATAATTCAGCGCAGTCTTGAAAAATTCGGCGTCTTTTTTTCAATTACATTAACAGCCTTCCTGTTCGGACTGTTCCACATGGATTTTCAAAAACTTATCGGGACATTTCTCCTTGGAATTCTCATAGGTTTCATTGTTTACCGTACCGACTCCCTGTTTGCCGGAATGTTTGCACATTTTGCAAACAACTCTTTTGCCGTATTAGTCAGTCATATATCCGAAAAACTGATTCCCTCGGACGCACCCGCCGTAGCGTCTGACGTGGAAACATTGAATGATTATTTCGATATCCTGGAAAGCATGCCTGCCTTCCAGAGAATAGCCGCAATTCTGGTATGGGCGGCAATTGCTTTGTTTTGTGCTGCCGCGCTTGCAGGACTTCTCTGGGCTTTTATACGAAATACCTCCGAAACAGGCAGAACTGTTCTGGATTCAAATTCAAAAAAATTTTTTCCCGGGTTTTTGGCATTTCTGCCTGGCCTGTTAATAATAGCAGCAGCTTATATTCGAATCGGCCTCTACCTTAAAGGCATCCCTTTGGATTTGCTGATTTTTGCCTTAAAACTCAGATAATGCTGCTGCCTTATGGATAATCTATATTTGAACGATAAGCCAGTTCAGTATATCGTTGTATACCTCATTCCTTTCCCGTTCATTCAGTATTTCGTGCCTCATTTCAGGGTACAGCTTTATCTGGACATCGCGAAGCCCCTGCCTTTTATACAGCTCATACAGGTTCATGACCTTTTTGCCGTATGCGCCGACGGGGTCTTCCTCTCCCGACAGGATAAGCACGGGCAGACCGGAAGGAATCCGTCCAAGCCTGTCGGTCGCGTAAAGGTCCTTAAAAGCTCTAAGCATGTAATAATAAAAACCGATGGAGGCAACTGTACCGCATAACGGGTCCTGCTCGTATTTAACAACTTCGGCCTCATCTGTACTGAGCCATGCAAACTCATGTTCCGCATCCGGAATCCTTTTATTGTAACTTCCGAAACTCAGCATACTGAGCAAACGGCCTTTCTTCTCCTCACCAAACAGTAACCGCTGAAAAGAAGCCAATTGTCTTCCAAGGGTTATGTCTATACCTTCCTGAAGCGCCGAACCCGACAATATAACTCCTGAGATTTCATTGCCGAAACGTATCATGTATTCCTGTGCAACAAATGAACCAAAGCTGTGCCCAAGCACAAAGACAGGCTTGCCGGGATATTTTTCCCGGATTTGCTTAAAGAGCAGATACTCGTCATCAACTATCATATTGAAACCATCTTTGCCTATAATACCGAGTTCATTAATACCTGCTGCTGTTTTTCCGTGCCCGCGGTGATCATTGGCAAAAACAGCAAAACCGTTTCTGTTCAAGAACAGTGCAAAGTCCTGGTACCGCAGGGAATGCTCCGACATCCCGTGGAAAATCTGAACAATACCGTAAACCTGTTCGGTATTATCCCATGAATAAGCATTAACGGCCTTTCCGTCCTTCCCGGAATACTGAAATTCCCGTCTGTATGAATCATAACTCATTTACAACAAACCCCTTCACAGGATAATTGTACCGCAGTATCGGGCACAAGTCAAAACCTGATCAGCTGTCACCAATTTTTCTGACCGAATTTCGTTCTATCAGGCGAGGCGGAAACAGGATTGTCTTTCCTTCCGAACCGTTAATAATTGACAACAGGAGTTTCGCGGCACTTTCTCCAAGCTGTTCTCCGGGGTGGACAACACTTGTAAGTTTTGAAAATTCGGCAAGCTCGGAATTATCAATTCCCACAACCGATAAGTCATCGGGTACCTTTCTTCCGTTTCTCTGTACAGAATCAATAATCATCATGGCAGTCACATCGTTGTAGCTCAGGACTGCCGTCGATGCTGCAAGGCGTTCCAGAAGAGGCTTGCCATACAGCACCTGTTTCATGTCATCTCTCGAATACCAGCAGACACGATCATCATACATCTGTATTCCGTAATCTGTCAGGGCCTTGACATAACCGAGATATCTCAGGTGAGCCTGCCTGTTGCTGTGCGGAAATACACCGGAGATATTCCTGTGACCGTTTTTAATAAGATACTCGGTGGCCATGTATCCGGCCTTGACATCATCAAGTGCAACATACGGAATTGAAAGCTCGGGGTAAAAAGAATCAATGAAAATAAAAGGTATACCCATCTCGGTAATTTTTTGATACAGGTCTATATTTACGCAAGGCAAAGCGCTTCTTGTAGGCTCAACAATCAAACCGTCAAGTTTTCTGTCCATCATCATCAGTAAAGCCTTTTTTTCACCTGAAACCAGGTTGTTCGTAGATGCAAGCTGTATATTAATGCCTTCTTCGGTAAAAACTCTTTCAATACCGCGAATAATACTCGGAAAAACGTAATTATCCATGAAAGTGGAAATCAACCCCACTGTTATGGCCGATCTTTTATTATCTGAATTACTTAATTCATTAAGTGAATTTGCAGATGAAATATATGTACCGCTGCCCTGCACACGGGTAATCAACCCGCGCTGTTCAAGTATATCAAGAGCACGGCGGACCGTCTGGCGGGAACACCTGAACCTATCACAAAGTTCCGACTCAGAAAGAAACCTATCCTTGGGATTATAAACACCGATGGTTATCTGTTCTACCGTCCAGTCTACTATATTCATGTACTTGGGAACATGAGCCATACTTCATCCTCGTTTTCAGGTTTGTTCTTTTTCTATTATAATATCTTTCAATTTGAAAATACAAGAGCAAATTAGTTGTATTCAAAGTTGTAATGCCTGTTACTGTTTTCCCTGATATATTAGCGGTTTTCAGGTTTTTTCCTCCTTTTTGCAATGGCAGAAAACTTCTGTAAAGCAAAATTTCTTGTTATGACAACTATTTAACAAAGTAAATTGCTTCCATTACTTGTATTGTTGAATTTGTGCATTATGCCGTAAATAAATCATAATATTTTATTAAGTTTGTTTATCTTTATTGACATTGTGCACAGTTAGTGGTATTCTTTAGTTGTGATTTAAAAATAGTCGTACTTTTTATAAAGTACAAGTCAGACAGGCATATGATACAAGTAGGTTGTTTACACAATTTAGTACAACATATCTTTTTCAGGGGGTACAACCATGAAAAAAAGTGTGTCGAAACCGTTAACAAGCGCTAATAAGACGCTGAACTATCTGAAACGCTACTGGACGCTTTACTTGTTGCTGATTTTGCCCATTACATATTTCATAATTTTCAAGTACATACCCATGACCTATATCCAGATAGCATTCAAAAAGTACAGTATTGTTCAAAGCCCCTGGGAAATGCCCTGGGCAGACAACTTTGGATTTGAATATTTTATTAAAGCGTTCTCCAATCGTGATTTTCTGCTGGCACTGCGTAATACAATAATGCTGAATTTTCTTGATTTAATAGTTGGTTTTCCTGCTCCCATCATACTGGCTCTTCTGCTTAATGAATTACCATACCCAAGGTACAAACGCTTTACGCAAACTGTCGCGTACCTGCCACACTTCCTGTCATGGATAATAATCTCGGGTCTGGCAAAACAGCTTTTCACTCCCACAACAGGCCTGGTGAATATAGTTTTAAACCGTTTAGGGTTTGAATCTGTTCCGTTTCTGAACGATCCCACTCACTGGGTATGGACATATGTATTCTTAGGTGTATGGCAGAGTGTAGGCTGGAATACTATTGTATATCTTGCCGCCCTAACATCTATTAACCCGGAGCTGTATGAAGCAGCTTCAATAGATGGCGCAGGCCGTTTCAGAAAGATGTGGCATATTACATTGCCGGGTTTAAGGCCAACCATTATTACTCTTCTGATTTTGAGCCTCGGAAGGATACTGGGAAGCGAGTTTGATCGCCCATATGCTCTTAGTAATAACCTTGTTACTGATGTTTCAAGCGTTATATCCACGTATGTTTACATTCACGGTATAAAAGGGCTGCAATTCTCGCTGACAACTGCCGTAGGAATTTTTCAGTCTGTTGTATGTGTTATTTTCCTTTTTGCCGCTAACTCATTAGCAAAAAGATTCGGCGAGCGCGGAATTTGGTAAGGGGGTATCAGCTATGATTAAAACAAGCACTTCAAAAATCGGAGACTGGATTGTTGCCTTTTTATGTTTCCTGTTGATCCTCGTATGTCTGCTACCGATGCTGAACGTTCTTGCCCGTTCTCTCAGTTCTTCGGATGCATTGATTAGGAACGAGGTTTTGCTGTTACCGAAGGGACTGAATTTTAATTCGTATAAAATGGTAATTGAGGATTCGAAATATACATGGTCACTTATCTGGACCGCCATATTAACCGTTATTGGAACCTGTGTATCCATGTTTATGACTACCATCTGCGCGTACCCCCTTATTTACGATAATCTGAAGGGAAAGCGTTTCATAAATGCTATGATTCTTTTCACCATGTACTTTAATGCAGGTACAATTCCGATGTATCTGCTGCTTAAGGATATCAAGCTGCTGAACAAACCCGCCGTACTTATTATCCCTTACTGCCTCAGTGTATTCAACATGATAATAATGAGGAGTTTCTTCTTCGGAATTCCCGACAGTCTCAGGGAATCTGCAGAGATAGACGGCGCCGGGCCTATACGGATATTGATAAAAATTTATCTGCCTTTGTCAACTCCTGTTATTGCAACACTTTCGCTGTTCTATGCCGTAGGGCGCTGGAACGGTTTCTCCGACGCCCTGATGTATATGAACAAAAGGGAATACTGGCCGATACAGTTGCTGCTTTACAATATCCTGAATAATGTTACAAGTATAGAGGTTGCTACGCAGGAAGGCTTTACAAAACCCGGCCTTGCAGACAGCATCAAGGCAGCAACCGTTATGTTTGCAACAGTTCCCATACTTTTGGTTTATCCATGGCTTCAGAAATACTTTATTACGGGTGTAACCCTTGGTTCAATAAAAGGTTAATCCTGCTGTTAAGACACAACGTGTCTTAAAAATATGAAATATTAAAAAAGGGGGATTATTATGAAAAAAACTCTTTCTCTTTTACTCGCCTTCATCATGGTTTTAACACTCTTAGCAGCTTGTACACCGGCTATAACCCCACCTCAGAATGGTGGTGAACCAACAAAAGCGGCTTCGGAACCCACAAAATCCGCACAGACGGGAGATTCTGAACTTGTGGACGGTAAATTTACCAAAACAAGAAAAATCACTGTTGAGATTTATGATCGTAGTAACGATGGCGGAAGCCCGCCGGAGGACAACTTCTACACAGATTTTATAAAAGAAGGAATGCTGAGAGACCATAACGTGGAAGTTGAATTTATACCCGTTCCGCGCTGGACCGAGACAGATGTTCTGAACAACCTGCTTGCTGCAGGCGACGCTCCGGATATTTGCGTAACTTACAGTTATCCAACAATCCAAGCCTATGCAAACATGGGCGGTGTTATTGACCTTGCCCCGCTGCTTGAAGAGTATAGGCCTCTGCTTAATAACCTGTGGGATCTGTTAGGGGATGAAAACATTTATTATAACCTGGATCCTGAAACAGGAAAACTTTGGGCAATTGAGGCTATCAGGGCCCAGATTCCGAGAATTAACACGTTTGTCCGTGAAGACTGGCTGAAGAAACTGAACCTGAACGAGCCCACAACCCTTGAAGAATTTGAAAACGTGCTTTATGCATTCAAGAACAATGCCAGCACGCTTTTGGGCAATGACGCTGATAAGATGATCCCGTTCTCCATCAGCTTCGACGTTGGCTGGAGAGCTAACAACCTGATGGTATCCTTTGTTCCTGATAATGTTTCAGACAAAGAGCTTTACATTAATGGTTTTGACGACAGGCAGCTGTTGTGGCCTGGTGTTAAGGAGGCTATCCGCAAACTTAATGAATGGTATAACAATGGCTTAATCTGGAAAGATTTCGCACTGTATAAAGAAGGAGACACAACCGAGGATAACCTGATTAAAGCCGGTTATGTTGGTTCTTTCATGCACAACTGGGATTATCCTTATCGTGATGCAGAAGAAGGTATACACGGAACTCTTCAGAGACTGATTGGTCCGGAAGCTGCATTCATAGCAGTGGATCCTTTCAAGAACGATGCAGGCAAATATAAGAAGGTTCTTTATTCAACTGTAGACCGTAAGGTATTCTTCCCGACAACCAACAAGGAGCCCGTGGCTTCATTACTGTACCTGGACTGGATTTCCAAGTTTGAAAACCGCAAGTTCCTCCAGATTGGAGAAGAAGGAGTAACACATGAAGTTATGCCTGACGGCGCTATTAAGACTATTTCCGCAACAGGCGATAAGATCATGAACTCTGTAAATAATATTGACTATACAATTACCATTAACGGCCTGGATCTGGGTGATCCTTCCCTTACCGCAAGATCACTTGCTCTCGGATATGCGGGCGTTGATGCAAGATATATAGAAAAAGCTTATTTGGTAGCCAACAGAGACGGCTTTTCACCTAAACATTTCAACGTAGGAGAAATCAAAGCAGAAGAGGGTATGGGTCAGGTACTCAAAGAGAAACGTGACATTCTCCTGGCCAATGTCATCAACTGCAAGCCCGATGAATTTGATTCAACATGGGAGCTCTATTTCGGAGATTACATGAGCTCCGGCGGTAAAGCTATTATTGAGGAACGCAAGGCTAAATATGAACAGTATTTCGAATAAAATGCCATTACCATGAGGGGGACTTCACAGTTCCCCCCCCCTTTTATTTTTTTGCCTTTTTAACCCCGGTCTTTTATCCGGCATCAATAATTGTGTTATAATATTATAACTATGCAATTTTGATTGAAATAACAGGTAAAAACCTGTTATTTGCTGCAGGGATAGTATGGCGAAGGAAACAGAGAGGAAATTTCTTGTAAAGGATGATTCATTCAAAAAATTATCAAAGGGTATCCTGTACAGGCAGGGTTACCTTCCTTCTGGCTCAAATATAACTGTTCGTGTACGGATTATTGAAAACAAGGCATACCTGGCAATAAAAGGTCCAAGCATTGGCTTGTCGCGGTTGGAGTATGAATATGAGATACCCATGGAAGATGCCGATGAAATACTTGAAAAACTGTGTGACAGGCCGATTATTGAAAAATATAGGTATACTTTTGAATACAAGGGTTTCACATGGGAAATTGATGAATTCCTGAATGAAAACCAGGGTCTTGTTATTGCAGAGATTGAGCTGAAAAATGAGAATCAGCAATTCCCTGTGCCTGATTTTATTGGTGAAGAAGTAACTTTTGATCACAGATACCGTAATTCATATCTTGCCCGTCATCCATACAGTTCGTGGCAGCTTCCCTGACTGAACCGGGGATCATTAATCGGTCAGTTCAGCCAGGAATTTTATTATTGAATCAACATCAGGAGGGCATCCCGGCAAGTACTTTTCAAAACAGGAAGTACAGTTCCCGATTCCAAGATATCCTTTATACCCCCTGTAAGCCTGTCCGATGCATATCTGATCAGCAAAGCTGTCTGTAAGACCCATTTCATTCAGCTTCTCCATGGCGCTTGCAAGATTGCTGTAACATGCCGAGCAGGCATCTGCTTCATCTATCAGCCTCAGATATTTCTTCTCTTTCTGGACTATTCTCAATTCATTTTCATCTGAAGAATGGTCATAAATATATATGAATTCGGTGTCAGCATTAATGTAATTACCCACACCTTCGTCCCTTGCCAGGCCTATATATTTTATATCATCGGGTTCATAGCCAAGAGTTTTGGCGGCATAACAGTCCATTAAAACCGGATCGTAACCTGCTGCTATCCTGTTTAGTTTTGCAGGCCTTCCCCCTTCTTCAAAATACGGGTCGGGGCAAATGCAGTCGGCTATAATAAGATCCTGCTTTATTACCGCATTAAGATAAGCAATTGGCTTATGCAGACCCAATGTATGGAATCTTCTTTTTTCCCTGTCAGGTATTATGCCTTTCAGATTTTTCAGTGCACATGTTATTTTAGTCTGGCAATGCCCTTTTATCAAGGGTACATTAATCAGGTAATCCAAATCAAATACCGTTTTGCAGATGCTTATTTCAATCCCCTTATAGGTTTTGGCTATATAGCCGTCATCCTTCAGATCTATTAAGGGAACGCCGTACCTTTTTGAAATATCTTCATACCCGCAGACTTTAAAGGCTCTTTTGGTACTGTCCCCCACCCATGAACCCTCAATAATTTTTATGTTCCTGAACCCGTTATCCAATAAATAAAGAATTATACCCTCCACTATTTCAGGGTGTGTTGTGGCACCCTCACTTGCCGGGGACGCACAGACAAGATTGGGTTTGATTCCTATTTTTATATCCCTGTTTCTTCCCTCAAGAGGATTCATCCTGTCCAAAAGATCCAGCGTCATTCTTAACGGGTCTTTATCCTTCGCAATAAACAGCCTGTTCAAAATGTTTTCCTCCTTGCAGCCTCATTACAGAAAACCATTATATCATATTCTTCTGCCTGAAAACATCCATCGGTTTCCGAAAAACTCTTCCTGAAGCCCTGTTAACCTGATTTCAGCCATGACCCGTCAACCAGCGTCAATAAATTTTTTAATTCAAAACACGGCTCCCAGTCATATATCACGGATGAATGGAAAAAAAGGCCCGATGTGATACCTGTAATATACAAGCATCCTATAAGATTTGTTTCAATTACCCCGGGTATTCTGCATGGTAAATCCGATATATGCCGATTACCTCCGGTTAATCGGTCATCAAATCAAAATCGGGTACAATATGAATAAGTGAACCGTCTCCCGTTATTTCAATTTTTACAGCTTTAGGGGTGTCCAGCCTGATCTGTGAATTGCTGACCTGTTTTGTGCAAACAAGTTCACCGTATGCATCATAAAAAGAAAGGGTGTGCTCTCCTTCAGACTGCACTGTTCCAAAGATTCCTTTAACATTATGCCCCAAAAACTGCAGGTATTCAAAACCACCTGTAAAATCAAGGGTTATACTGCCCTGGTATGTAAATTCGGGCATAAAATAGACTTTGGTATTCTCATTATAAACCGGGAAGACTTCCAGGTAACCGGTCTTATCCAGGCTTACCACCGGATATGACCTGGCAAACTTCTCCCGTTCACTCCCGTACCATTCCTTAAAGTCATGAAATACATCTTCAGATGTCATGCTCTTGACTATTTCTATCAGTTCGCTGTTACTGCATCCATCAGGATACATTTCCCCTATCCTGGTGAATATCCGGGGACAAATTGTCTTGCCGTATTTCTCTTCGAGGTAATATACAAACCTGAACCCGGCCAGGTATGTGTCCCATCCTTCAGCCTCCATGATAAATCTTTCGGGATCGGACATCATTAACTCTTCATTCTCAAAAAAACTATAATTGAAAAACGGATCAAACAGATTAGGTAAAGACGATTTGCCCGATACCCTGAAAGCATTCACAATTGCGAAGCCTTCTGACAATGTCCTCATTTTTATATCGCTGCATGCCTGAAGCTGTATTGTATGTGATAACTCATGAAAAATTGTTTCAATACAGTTTGGAAGCACATCCATGGGCTGAACGAAAGCACCGTGTTCGGTACCATAAGGAATGTTCGCATGCTGGACATGGACATACAACATGTTTCCAATCCTGTTATCATTCAAAAATGACAGACCCGTTTCCTGTTCAATAATCTCAACAGTTTCGTTGACAAAATCTGCCAAATTTTTGGGATAGAACACATTTGGTTCAAGATATACAATTGCACGATCGGTATATATCACAACTTCCTCTGTGGATACCGTATATTTGCCTGAATCCAGTTCGGGCACATAGTTATCTGAATAGCCGGAAGTATTATCAGTACCGGGTTCCTTCGTTATTGCCGGAGAAATATCTTCTGTCAAATCCTCATTCCCTGCAGATGATTGTAAAGCAGGATCGGATTCGGGAATCCTGCTGTCCGGATTATCATCCATGGTACATCCTGACAGAAAAAGTACCAGTATTAACACAGATATCTGTACAAGTACTGTTTTCCTTATCACGGAAACCTTCCTTTCAATTTTAGAGGAATTATATCCCAATTTTATCATTAATAAATGGAATGTCAAACATAATAAAGGGAAGCACAGGAACCGCCCATGTGCTTCCCGTGCTTCCCTTCAAAGAAGCCGTATTTTTCTGCACTATTTTAACCTTATGTAAATAACCTTGTTTTTGGAAGGATTCTCGTTAAGATGGTTTATTTCAAGCAACAGATCGGTATCTGTATCGGGTACGACAAACAAGAATTCTTCACTTATTGAAAATTTCGGCTTCAGTTCACCCTGGTAGCTGACGTATGATTTCCCCGGGTCATAGATTTCCTGCATTACGTCATTGAAGAGACTTCTTTGGAACTTGTATCCTTCGTTATCAACAACGTACATGGTATACCAGACCAGGGAGGCATTTTCGCGGCTTATATTCCTGATGTTAATCGTACCTGTTATGACCTTGCCGTACTCGGGTACGACGCCCTTGTAATTGTCCATAAATGTTACATTTTCCAGGGTAATTTCAAGCTCGTCTATGGTTGCTGTTTCATCCATGGAATAAGCCATTGCAAACTTTTCTTCAATCTGACTGTCCTGGGTGAGAAACTCTCTTTCATGTACCACTTCCCGATACTTTTCAAGCTCTGATTCCAGCTCCTTTACTTTGCTTTCAAGTTCTGCCTTTTGTCTTTCAAGCTCGTCCCGTTCCGTTGAAAGGGCATCAATCTGTCTTTGAAGTTCTTCATACTCCTTATTGTCATGCGGTGCGTTCTGACTGCCTTCACCGGTTTTCCCGTCTGTTTTCCTGAATGTTATTATCATTTCATTTCTGAATATCATGGTATCATTCTCTATGGTTACATCAAAAATGTACGGGTTGTCATTGCCATTTTCGCTTCCAATCCTGATTTTGTCATCAGTAACCCATTCATAATCGGTAACCATGTTTCGCAATGATACTTTTTTTCCGTCTATAAATTCAATGACGGACCCTTCGGCAAAAACCATTCTTCCGGCCATAGTCTGTAACTGTGTAACCATACCTCCCGGTACATCAGGATCTGTTTCAAACGATACCACTTTCCATTTGCCCAGAATTTCATTCCTTGTTTTTTTGCCGCATGCAGTGAAAATTCCGGCGAAAAGACAGATAACAATAAGCAGAAACATAAACTTGGTATTCTTTCTCATGCCGTATCCTCCAATGCTATGTAATGTGACAATATATAACATTATACATCATAATATATCATTTTTCTACAAAATACTTCATAAGCGTCCGATCGGAGTTCAAATTCATAATCCGCTGCAAAACAGGGGAATTCAGTACTGCAAACAAGTAAATCAAACCAAACCCTGTAAATCATATACTTAATTCAGCACATATCCAATGCACCTGCCTGTGCGTTAACAGAAAAGATTATTACGACTGATCCGGGCCATTCAGCCCTGAACGTGAGAATTGCAACAGGGTATCCGGAAGGATTTATCGCGGAAACAGTTTACTACCGTATAAATCCTTTACCGTCAAAACCTGTTATTCTGATAATCAGTAAATGATTGCAAAGCAAAAAGCCTTACGGCATATAACCATAAGGCTTTTATATAAATCCGGCAACGACCTACTTTCCCA
>LFSH01000014.1 GCA_001513105.1 Clostridiales bacterium DTU070
TAATGAGGAATTATAAAGGTGATCTGTACTTTTACCCGAATATCCGGGGCTGTACTATGGCTGCGAAATCCACCGGCAGGTACAGCGTCCGAGCATCTGCTGTTGATAATTCTGAAGTACGCAGCATGGATGAATCCAGCAGAAAGCATGGTGCCATGGGCAGTGGTATTGCCCGGGGTTACACCCTGTCAGGACGCGGAACTGAAAAAATGGCTGATATTATCGGGTCTTAATAAGCAGGCATTGAAAAACGGATGGGATATAATATTCCATCCGTTTGTTTCCGTATGCATGAACCTGTTCGGATCCCTTTAAAAGGAGCCGGTTTTAATACCTGTAGCGCCTGTTGTAATTTCTTCTTCGCGAAATACTCTTTAATATAAGCCTGAGAATTATAAACGCAAAAATGATTATTACAACTGATATTGCTATAAGTCTTACTTTTTTGTCGTTTATGAGCTCCATTGTCTTGTCACGGATTTTTGCAGCCATGGTTTTTTCTATGTCGTTCATCGCAACAAGCTGAACCGTGCCAATTTCCTCGCCATTGTAATACCAGGTCTTGCTGCCTAAAACCTGGCCCTTTTCTATTGGTGCAACAAAAGGTGTATCCAATGTTTCAGTTACGGATATGGATTCCTGCAGCTTTTCGGGTGAAGTGGGCAGTAAGTGGGATACTTCACCTACAATTTGCAAATCAACGGGAATATTGTCCACAGAATCAATTACTTCATAACGGCCGTAGTATTCCCCTGAAGATACGAGTGTCTGGACCCTGTAGTTTTTGTATCCGTATTCAAGCAGTTCCTGGGATTCCCTGAAAAGAGTATCATAATTCTCTGTACCAAGGATAACACCCACCAGCTCAAGACCTTCACTGTTGATGGCCGAGAAAACCAAGCATCTTCCGGCTTTTCCGGTGTAACCGGTTTTAATGCCGGTAACATGGTCATAGTATTCGGAAGTACTGTTTAACAGTTTATTCGTAGATTCAATATGCCATTTTTCCCACTGGTTGCTTGTTCTTAAATTTGTATCGGGAAGCGGTACCTCTTTCTTTGCCACGATTTCCCTGAAAACAGGGTACTTCATGGCTTCCCTGGCCATTATTGAAAGGTCGCGTGCCGTTGAATAGTGAGTATCCTCATCGAGACCGTACGAATTGGTAAAGTGGGTGTTTTTAAGACCAAGCCTTTCGGCTTCCTTGTTCATTAATTCTATGAAATCCTCTATTCTTCCCGATGGGGATACATTTTCCGCAATCACGTTCGCAGCTTCGTTTGCTGATATGATTAATACAAAATGCAGCAGGTCATTAAGTGTCAGTTCTTCACCGACTTTAATGCCGGCAATTCCATAATCCCAGGGTATGGAATTCACTGCATTTGCAGATGCTTTCATTTTCGTGTCGAGGTCGGCATTTTCAAGGGCTACAAGTGCGGTCATGATTTTTGTTGTACTGGCAGGCGCCCATTGCATGTCAGCCTCTTTTTCATACAGAACCTGGCCGGTTTCCATTTCAACCAGTATTGCAGCTTTTGCGGTTAATTCAATTTCCTCGGCATGGGATACCGTTCCGAAAAAAGATAATATAACAACGCACAGAGTTATTAGGCTTATCATTCGTTTGAGACGGTACATCCTTTGAAAACACTCTCCTTTATCTTGTGTATGAGGAGACAACTGTAATGACAGCTCCAGGCTGTACGTTTCGGAAATATGTATTCACTTATATCTATCGGCAGAACTGTCCCCTCGGCTTATATAGCTTATTCATAAGTATAGCAGAAAAAAGACGCCAGATAAAGCTGATTTTTCATGCCATTTGTTTACATGTATGTTACATGTCTATTGTTTTGTAATTTGCTTCAGGTATTCCCGCGGCGAGTATCCTGTAACCTTTCTGAAGGCTCGGAAAAAGTTCGAATAATCTGAAAACCCGCATTTCAGCGATGCACCATATGCGCTTTCGCCGTTTATCAGGAGCCGTTTTGCCTTCGATATTCTTTTGTATATTATGTACTCGTGCAGCGTGGAGCCTGTTGCCTGTTTGAATATCTGGCACAAGTGCGAGCCTGAAATATAGAACTTGTCCTGCAGAGATTTCAGCGACAGGTCTTCGTGAAGGTTCCTGTCAATGTATTCAAGTATCGGAATCAGTCTCTGATGGTTCAGGTGGGTGGGCGAAGAATGCCTGTCATCCGAAAATATGCGGTTTATTCTGACCAGCAGTTCAAGAAAAACCGACAGTTTCAGCTGAACATTCCATTTTTTTTCGTAGGTGTTAAACATTATCAGTTTATCAAAAAGGGCAAGCAGCTCGTTTTTTTCATCATCTGTGCTGTTAAGCCGATTTTTCTCGCCATGGGGCCGGTTCGAATAGCAATAGTCCAGTTCATTCTCCTCTGTGGATAGCGTCCTTAAAACATTTTCGGAAAAGTTAACAACTATTCTTTCATAGGTCTCGTTGGATGTGAACGTAGCCTTGTGTATTTCGTCGGGGCGCATGAGGAGTATGTCTCCCGGAACAAGATCATAGGAGTTCTTTTCAATAAAATAGCGCACGCCGCCCGAAAGAAACAAATATATTTCATAGCTGTCGTGAAGATGGAAATCCATTTTTACATTGTCCATGGGATTTCTTGTGCTGTTCCTTAAACATGTGATCTCATTGCTTAAAGTTTCAAGCATGATCCTTTCTCCTTGTACGCCGTTGACAAACCGTAAAAATATGCAATGTTTACAGCAATGAAAGCTATATGTATGGCTATAATTAATTGTATAATACAATTTGAACGACGTAAAGCAATGTGTCGGAATTTGCAGCGTACTTCGTGCGGTTTCGGCTAATCAAACGGGAGGTTGGATTATGGCCAGGTTTATTTTAAGCGGGTTTGCGGATGAAATTGACAGTGATTTGAAAGTACAGGTCAGGGAACTTAAAAGGCTTAATATCGACAGGATTGAAATCCGGGGTGTATACGGCAAATCAATTATCGATTACACCGAAAAAGAAGCAAGAGAATTCAAAAAACTGCTGGATGACGAGGGGATTAAGGTTTCGGCGCTGGGTTCGCCGATAGGCAAAATCGGCATAAAAGACGCTTTTGAACCGCATCTTGACAAGTTCAGGCATACAATTGAGCTGGCAGGCATTTTAGAGACAAATTATATACGCATGTTCAGTTTCTACATGCCTGAGAATGAAAACCCTGAAAATTACAGGGAAGAGGTTCTCGAACGCTGGCATTGTTTTGCTGAGGCTGCAAAAAACACGGGAATAGTTCTTGCCCATGAGAATGAGAAGGGTATATACGGTGACACTGCCGAAAGGTGCCTGGATCTCATCGAATCCATTAATGTAAGCTACGTGAGGGCCGTGTTTGACCCCGCAAACTTTATACAGTGTGATGAACAGACTTATCCAAAGGCTTATAACCTTCTGAAACCTTATATCTGCTATATGCATATAAAGGATGCGCTTTACGGAAGCGGCGAAGTGGTTCCCGCAGGGTATGGGGACGGCATGCTGCCCGAGATTCTTAAGGATATTGACGCAGCTTTCAGCGATGAAATGGTTTTGTCGCTCGAGCCGCATCTTGGTTCGTTTGAAGGCCTTGCAAATCTTGAAAAGTCACTGGATCTCAGCAATATGGAGGAGAGCGGTCCGGGTAAGTTCGAGATTGCCGTTAAAGCATTAAGAAGTGTTTTGGATGAGATTAAACGGTAAATACTTGTTATATAGCATTTGAGGAATTAAGGAGGTTTTAGCGTGGAGCTGGTAAGAATAGGGCTGGTCGGGTTTGGAGCTATCGGGGCGAGCCATGCTGCGTACCTGGGCAGGGGAGAGGTTTCAGGTGCTGTTTTGTCCTGCATATGCGACGTTAATCCCGACAGGCTGAAGCTGGCAAAGGAATTGTATCCGAGTGCAAAACTGTTTGATGATTACAGGAAAATGATAAGAAGCGGTGAAACCGATGCAGTATTCGTTGCAACGCCTCATTACGATCATCCTAAAGTAGCCATAGATGCCCTGCAGAACGGATTGCATGTATTAATTGAGAAACCGGCAGGAGTATATACAAAACAGGTCCTGGAAATGAATGAAGCAGCACTTAACAGTGACAGGGTATTCGGGATCATGTACAACCAGAGGACAAACCCCGTTTATCAGAAGCTGAGAGACCTGGTGAAATCGGGAGAACTTGGAGAAATAAAAAGAACAAACTGGATTATCGACTGGTACAGGCCGCAGAGTTACTATGATTCAGGAGGATGGCGCGCTACGTGGGCAGGCGAAGGCGGCGGCGTTTTGCTGAACCAGGATCCCCATCAGCTGGATCTCTGGCAGTGGACCTGCGGAATGCCGAAGCGGGTCCGGGCTTTCTGCTACTTCGGAAAATACCATGACATTGAAGTTGAGGACGATGTAACAGCCTTCGTTGAGTACGAAAACGGTGCAACCGGTGTTTTTGTAACGTCCACTGCAATGACTCCTGAAACAAACCGTTTTGAAGTCATGGGAGACAAGGGTAAGGTTGTAATTGAGGACGGCACGCTTACTTTTTACAGGCTGAGAATCCCGGAAAGGCAGTTCAACCGTGAGTACGACGGAGGCCAGATTGCAAAGCCGGAATGCTGGAAATGCGAAATTCCGGTTGAACCGGGACAGGGAGGTCAGCATAAGGAGATAACACAGAACTTCGTAAATGCGATTTTAAAGGGAGAAGAACTTCTGGCACCGGGAATAGAAGGCATTAACGGGCTTCAGATTTCGAATGCAATGCATCTTTCGTCATGGCTCGACGATTGGGTTGAAATACCTGTCGATCCCGATTTGTTTTATGAAAAACTGATGGAAAAAATTAAATTTTCGTGACAATATGCCAAAACCCCTCCTGGCCCTATGTACATTGCGGCAAATAGCCGATATAATAAAATGGAAATACAAAAGAAAAAGAGGGTCAGGAATGAAAAAGAAGTTATTGGTTTGCGTATCAATAATTTTGGTTTTGCTTTTTGTTCCGAGTATAAACGCTTTCGCCCAGCAGTACCCTGACACGGTAAGAATAGGCCTGTATTATGGCACAGACGCAGTGCCAAGTGTCCAGGTAAGTGCTGATAAGGGAATGGAAATTGGTTTTGTAAACAACGGGAAATTCACGCTGCTTATGGAGCAGGGCAACAGCCAGCCCCTGGTAATCAGAAAGGACGGGCATTTCATAAGGACAGAATCAGCTGTTCTTGAATACTCGCCGACTGAAGGAATACCTTATGCGGGACAGGTTATAGGCCCGTGGCACCTGAAAATCGGCGGGACATATTCAGATTACGGTGCTGCCAGGGAAGTTGCCGAGGTCATAGACAAAACAGGCGTTATGGCTTATGTCGCCTACGAAAACGGCTGGCAGGTATGGGCAGGGTTTTACCCTGACAAGAAGTCTGCTGAAAACGATATACCCAATATTAAGGCAAAAATAGGTTCAAAAGAGATTTCGGTCCTGTCCGAGAGTTCAAAAAGACTTGTAATTTATGATTCCTCCTTTAACGTAAAATTGGTTTACGGGGGAGAAAACGGCTACCTGCAGGTGCGTCCGAAGAAGGAGAACAGCCCGTACCTGTTGAAAGTTAACGGGAAGAAGTACAGGAATTACATAGAGATCAGAAGGTATTCGGACAGTGATCTGACCGTTATTAACATACTGAACGTGGAAGAATATCTGTACGGGGTTGTTCCCGCCGAGATTGAAATTGATGCGCCGATGGAAGCCATCAAGGCACAGGCCGTAGCTGCGCGGACCTATACATACAGGAATCTGAAAAGATACGAAAAATGGGGATTTGATCTTACAGATACGGTTTCTTCCCAGGTATATAACGGCTATGATGCCGAAAGGCCCGTTACAAACAAAGCAGTGGATGAAACCAGGGGCAAGAAAATGCTGTATAACGGAAGCCTTGCACATGTCTACTACTTTGCGTCGAGCGGCGGCATGACAGCCAACGTAAAGGAAGTATGGGGCTCGGAAATCCCGTACCTGGTAAGTGTACCCGACCCTTACGAGTCGGAAACCTCCCGGAACTATATATGGGAGAAAACATTAACGGCCGAGGAAATAAAGAAGATTCTTTTTATCAGCGGTGTTGAAATAGGGGATATAGTTTCTGTCAGCGCCGAGGAATATTCCCCGTCGGGCCGCGTAACAGAGCTCAGGATTACGGGCACGAAGGGCTCGGTAACATATTATGCCCAGGATACAAGGATGATATTTAGCCTGAACAGCCAGAAATATACCATCCAGTCAGCCGGAAACATTGTTGTGAAGGCTGCTGACGGTTCGCTGAAAACCATAGCCCTCGACGGCAGGATCGTGGTTTCAGGATCGGGGACTTCGGCACTGTCGTCAAACAGCGCCTATGTTTCGGTTATGGGCAGCGGCAACAATACACGGAAGGTCAATATGTCATCAGATGCCTACACTTTCAGCGGAAGAGGCTGGGGACACGGAGTGGGCATGAGCCAGGAGGGAGCCAAGGGCTTTGCAAGGCAGGGTTATACATACGATCAGATACTGAAGCATTATTTCCAGGGTATAACCGTAGAGTAACATATACAAAATTATGTCAGAAAAACGGAGGCTTGCCTCCGTTTTTTATTCAGCCTGGAGTTCTTATGCATTGCACGATATCTTCAACCACTTGACAGTAGCTGAATAGGCAAAGATATCGTGTAAATTCTCGGAATCAATCGCTGCGTTTGCAAGAGCTGTGCGGTTCAGTTCGGGCAAGCCGAAACTCGCAAAATTGCTTTTGAAAATATGGAAGGCAGCATTTTTGCTCCGTTGGCTTGCTTATCCTTGCTTCTTTTCGCCTATCTCTAAGCTGCACTCCGCTGAAAGTTTCCTTGTATTTACATGATATCTGCAAATTCCTGATCTGATATGGCAAAGAAAGATATCGTGTGAATGCTCGGAAACAGTCGCTTCATTTGCAAGAGCCGCGCAGTTCAGCTCAGGCAAGCCAAAACTCGCAAAAATGCTTTATAAAAAATATGGCAGGTAGCATTTTTGCTCAAACAGTTGGCTTGCTTATCTTCGCTCTGACTG
>LFSH01000032.1 GCA_001513105.1 Clostridiales bacterium DTU070
TTTGCTTTGCATTTGTATTATATTATAAGTATCCAAAAAATGCAATACTGAATTAGACCTTGTAAAAACAAAAAGAGGTGTTTTATGCAAACATCCGATGGGAAGCGGAAAGAAAGCAGGTCTGTATATTTATTAATGCAGCAATTATACATTTATTTTGCATTATTAGTGTCAAATGTTGCAAAACAGGATAAAAAAAACGAGGTTTTTCCCCGTTTTTTGCCCATTTTGTATCATCCGGGACTTAGGTTTAATATTTAATTTTTTCATTTCATGTTTTCACGTTTCCTGTCAACCTGCCTGTTTTTTTGAAGATTCCCTGAATATAACCTGTACTTCTATAATTACAACCTCTCTCGGAAAATCAGGATGATTCATTCGCCATATAAGCTGCTGAACAATCCTTCTGCCCAGTTTCTGCTTCGGGACGCGCACAGTCGTAAGAAACGGCTCCACTCGGGTCAGGCTTTCCATATCATCATACCCGGTTACGGCCACATCCCCAGGAACCGATATGCCCCTGCTTTTCAGGCAGCGTATAACATCCAGCGCAATATCATCATTGGCACATACAATGGCCTCCGGGATATACGGAAAACCATCCAAAGCCGCTTCAACTTCCTGCGTTACATAAAACCTGTTCTGAACATGGTACGCGGCAATAATGGAATTGTCAGGTTCAATGTTTGCTTCCTCAAGCGCTTTCAAATACCCCTGGTAGCGGTCATTAATGGTCCTGCAGTATGTAATGTCGCCTATAAATCCAATCTTCTTCAGACCCTGGGATATGAGATTCGAAGTTATCTGCCTGACGCTGTTAACCCCTTCACAAATAATAATATCACTGTGCCCTGCAACAGTTCCGGCATTGCTGGGTGCGTCAAGAAATACCGTAGGAATATCGTGCTTTACGATATGCTCCAGGTACTCCTGTGAAAATACGCTTAAAATGATAATGCCGCTGACCTCTTCATCAAAATTCAGCGGAAGGACAAGGTTTCTCTCATCTTCATCTTTTATAAAGTTCAGCTGCAGTTTATACCCGTACCTGTTCAGTTCATCTGAAATCCCCATAATAATGTTATTCCAGAACAGGGAGATTTCCTTTTTGATTAAGACCACAACGGTTTTGTTTTTGTCGCTTATGTCGCTGAACCCTGCCTGTCTTAAAGCAGTGGGAGACAGCTTTGTGTATCCCATCTCGCAGGCCTTTTTAATAACCCTGTACCTGGTTTCATAGGAAACCTGTTCACTGTTTCTGAGTGCCTTTGAAACCGTGTTCCTGGATAAATCCAGCTCTTTGGCTATATCCTGTATAGTAACTTTCTTCAACTTGCTTTTCTCCTTTTTATTTTATCGGTAATTGTGCTTTTTTGAAAATTTACTGTGCAAATTCACTATATTTGCACAGTACAAAGTTTACTACAATATTACATTTATTGCAAGCATAATCTTTATAAAATTTCATATTCTGACTGTTTGTGTCATTTGTCATACTGAGTGCAGTTTTATGGCGACTGATACACGTGTTTATTTTTGTAGTTTTTTCTTCTGATCTCTTTATCTTTTTGCTGTTTTATTGCTTACATTTATCTTTTCCTACATTGCACTTTTTTAAAGCAGGAAGAATTGCTTCCATTTCATCAATGAACTTGTCTGCCTCGCGTCTCACATGATCAAGCAGTAGCGGTGTTGATACAATGCTTAACAGTTCACAAAGTTCAGCCAGTTCAAAAGCTGCAGCCTTGAAGTTACGAAGCTCCATTGCCGCCGTAATGACATTTTCGGTAAAGCGCAGCACGGTATTGAAGGTTCTTGGCCTGGTTTGAGCCATTGACTCAAGATCACGCGCAGTCTCAAGCAAACGGGAAAATGTTCTTCTTAAACCTTCAGCCTGGTTCAGCAGCTCTCTTTCGGAGGGGTCGAGCAGGTGGATAATGAACTCTATATGCTCTTTCATTATGCGAAGCCAGAAAACCTGTTCCTTCAACAGAATGAACAACGGTTCCTTTGGCTCAGGTTTCCGCAGCAGTTCCAGGAAGTGCATCGCTTCCCTCCTGATGTGGTCAAGCAGCAGGGGGTAATTGCTTCCTGGTTCAGCCTTACATTGGATAAGCAATCTCAAAAGCTCAGCCTTGAATTCAATAATATCCTTTACTGCATCTATCAGGTCCCTTAAGAGTTCACCCTCAAGCCTGCATGCTTTATTCAGCCTTCTTCTCAGTTCCTTGAATCTTTCTATAAACTCCTGTGCTTTTTCTCTCAGTTCAGGTTCATTTGCCGGTAAACCCAGCTTTATAAACAATGCGTGTTCCTGCATTATTCTTGACCAGAACAATGCTTCGGTAAAGCGGTTGAACTCGCATATACAGCTCCTGCATGCGGGGCTGCTCCCTGTTTCATAGTATCCGGTCATAAAAAACCTCCTTTATTTAAAATGTGTTCTGTTAACTTAATAATAAAAATGAGACCTGAAACGCCTCTGGTATAATGGAAATTG
>LFSH01000075.1 GCA_001513105.1 Clostridiales bacterium DTU070
AAAACAAGTTAACGGCCCTCTTTCGTTATAAACCATACAACAAAGACTGTAAAAAGAAATATCAAGAGATATTGCTAACAAAACAGGATAATTGAGATGAGACCAGGAATTTAACGGATGTGAATTATAACGCTATATAAAGAAGCAAAACCTGTTCTAAGAAATTAGCATAAACAGGTTGTTTTAAAAATACATATAAGGAGATGAGAATATGCAATATACATCACCGGCCATAAGCGCGCTCGGAACAGAAGGCCTGAGGCGGGATCAGGCAGAAATAGCGGGATTATGGGTTCTCATTGACACAGCGTTAGCAGTAATAGTTGCGGCAGCTGTTGCTTCAGTAGTGACCGTTATTGCATTTGCTATTGACATTACTCCGTAAAATTTTCATATTGCATAAGTGATATGACGGAAGGGGCCCGTAAATGGCCTTCTTTCGTGTTTAGCCATAAAACTGTAAATGTTAAAAGGTAATATAGAACAAAGATTAAAGAATTATAAAAAGTTATGAAATCCGGAATTGTAAAAGATTTATATTATCACAGAAGAAATAGGAGAAGAATTCGAAAATATTTCTCTGTAATGAGAATTATTTATATACAACCTGGTTCAGAAATACAGAGAAGGAGGTGAAGATAATGCAATATACATCACCGGCTATCAGCAAACTCGGGGCAGAAGGTTTTAGCCAGGATCATGCAGAGATTATGGGAGTATGGTTTCTTACCGAGACAGTAGTAGCAGCGATTGGAGTAGTTGCAGGAGTAGCTGCTGCAGTGACGATTTTTGTTCTCTTTGCTATCGACATTACTCCGTAAATTTCTTATTACATAAGTAATAAGACGGAAGGGGCCTGTTAACGGCCTTCTTTCGTTAATTGAGGTAATTGACAAAAAATGTAAAACCGTATAATATAAGATTAGAAGAATACTTTATGTTAATTTATATAAATTCAGGTATTATTATAAATATATTATACTATGAAGGAATAGGAGATAAAATTGCTATGAGTAAAGGAAAAACCATGAGAATGGGTATGAAAGCATTTTTTAAAATTGTATCTGAATTTATAACTGAAAATGAAGTTTCAATTATTATTGGGTTTATTTTATCACTTTTGTTCTTTGTTTTTAACTCTGTATCTCCGTTTTTGACAAGATTTCTTATTGACAAGGTTTTTGCCGCCATGAGGGAAGACCTTTTGATAGTTTTCCTGGTTTTGTCTGTTTCGGTACTGGTAATTGTTTCAGGAGCCGGACTTGGGTCTAACTTTATACTGGTAAGAGCATTTTAGGATATTAATATGAAAACAAAATGGGCACTGTTTAATAAAATCCGGAATGCGGGAATTGTCTTTTTCGGAGAGAACCGAAGCGGAGAAATTAATTACAGGCTGTTTAATGATACCGATACCCTGGACCGATTATATAATATTTTGTTCATAGGCCTTCCTTTGGATATAATCACAATACTGTTTTTGGGTATTACCATATTTATATGGAACTGGCAGCTGGCGATATTTATTTTTCTTGTCTTGATAGTGCAGGCGGTACTCATTGTGAAGCAAAGGAAAAAAATACTGGCGAATTACCAGGTTCAGAAAATGAAAACACAACACTTGTACGGTAATGTTGTGGAGTTCCTCAGGAATATCAACCTGATTAAAGGCATGGGAATGGAGGAGTTTTCAGGAAATAGCTTCCGGGAAGGCCTTAATGAGCTTAAAGAAGTAAATATAAAGACATTTATGGTAAATAACCTGACAAGTGTTTTGTCAAGTATGATAAATAATCTGTGGACATTCGGAATACTATGGTATGGAGGAAAACTTACTCTGCGGGGGGAAATAACTTTAGGTACGCTGATGGGATTACTGATTATTACAAATATGCTGTATCCGCGGATTTCATCCATTACCGGAAGCATTTTGTCGTTCCAGGAAATCGGAGCCAGCATGATGCGGTTTCTTGAATACTATAATATCCCGCAGGCAGTGGCGGAGAGCAGGGAAGCGAAACCAGCCGCTGTACATAAGGGTGATATCAGGTTTGAGAATGTCAGTTTTGCCTATGACAGGGGGCCGAAAATACTGGATAACGTGTCATTTTTAATCGAAGCCAAAAAAGCAACTGCCATTATCGGAAGCAACGGGGCAGGAAAAAGCACGATCTGCAAGCTGATTGCCAGGTTTTTTGATCCTGTCGAGGGCAGAATAACAATAGACGGTGAAGATATAAAAGATTTTACCTTGGCTTCATTGAGATCTGTTATCAGATACCAGCCCCAGAACGAGTTCCTGCTGAGCGGTACCATACTTGAAAATATTACCTGCGGGGAGAAAGCGGCAAGTGAGGAAGAGGTGCTTGAGGCAGTCAGGAAAGCAAAAATAGCATCATTTATAGAGCAGCTTCCCGACGGACTTAATACCCGTATCGGGGAAGGCGGGCTGCAGCTTTCAGGAGGGCAGGCGCAAAGAATAGCATTGGCGAGAATTTACTATCATAAACCGCCGATTGTTATTTTAGATGAGCCGACAGCATTTATAGATGCAGAAGGTGAGAGCCTGTTCAACGAAATAATCCGGGAACTGAAGGAGCAATGTACCGTTATAGTGGTTGCGCACAGGCAATCCACCATTAGCATGGCCGACAATAAAATACAATTATGATATGGGGGTATTCTGAAATGGGAAATGATAAAATCTTTTCGGTATTCAGGAAGTTTGGCTGGTTTTTGATTCCGCTTACGTTGGCAGCAAATTTTATTGCCTCCGGGCATATGAATGAGACCGTGGGACTGCAAAAGGATATTATCAGCGGAACCACGCGCTATCATGTGCCTAAAAGCGTGTTTATTTTTTTAGTGCCCGCCATTCTCACCCTGTTATATGTTTATGTATTAAACAGGAAGGAAAATGCTGCAAAGGGCATTATAATCAGTATTATTTTCTTTTTGGGAAACTTCTTTCTTATATTCGTTAATCTTAAATGACATTTCTGATGCGGCTTTCCCGGACGGTGCAGTCCGGGAAAAACATTATTATCGGAATTAAAACCGAAACCTTTTGATCATTTTCGGATTAGTTCCAGGTCCCGTGAATATAAGTAATTGCACTAACGAAAAATAATAATTCAGCGCATGTTTCACGGAGGCCTGTACAATGGATAAAAAAAGAAAGAAAAACAAAAGAGCATGGATTATAACCGGAACATTAGCTGTTTTAATATCGATAATGGTATCTTACTATTTTCTTCGCCCGGCAAACTTATCCTACAGGAAGGTAAAAGCCCGGACAGGCAGTATTGCAGCCTATTACTCGTTCTCCGGCAATGTTGCATCAAAGAAGCGGCAGTCTGTATTTTCCGAAAAAGCAATACAGATATCCAGGATAAACACGGAGAGAGGGCAGGAGGTAAAAGCAGGCGATGTTCTGCTTGTTACCGCTGACGGCGATGAACTGATAGCTGAAATCGACGGTGAAGTGGCACTTATCAATGTTCAGGAGAACAAGCAGGTAATGCCGGGAACGCTTCTGATTGAAATAGTTGATTATAATGAGCTTAAAGTGGTGTTTAAAGTTGATGAGTATGATGTCAATGCGTTAAGTACCGGTAAAGAGGCAATTATCCATATACCGGCGGTTAAAAAGGAGCTTAAAGGGAATATCAGGGAAATATCAAAAGAAGGCCGGATAGAAAACGGTGTTACGTTCTATACCGCCTCAATCGACATAAAGCAGGACGAAAGCATTCGTACGGGCATGTCAGCCGAAATCAGGCTTTTGAGTGAAAAAGCTGAAAATATTGTAGTTCTCCCGATGGACGTGATCCGGTTTGATGATCAAAATCAGCCCTATGTACTTAAAGCCGGCGAAAAAAACAAGGTTATAAAACAAAGCATTGTAACGGGAATTAATGATGGTATTTATGTTGAAATAAGAAGCGGGGTTACAGACGGAGAAGAGGTGTTTTACGAAAATGATTTGAAACCGGAGGCATTATTGTTTCCTGAAGGAGGGAAAAACATAAGGTTAAATCCCAGGTGAGGCAGAAGATGAGTGAAATTGTCAGCATGAAAAACATATGCAAAAGTTATTATCTGTGTGATGAAGAGATTAAGGTTCTGAAACATATAAACCTTAAGGTGTATAAGGGAGAATTCATATCGGTCCTGGGTCCTTCGGGTTCCGGAAAAACCACGCTGATGAATATTATCGGATGCCTTGACGTGCCTACTTCGGGAAAATATATATTGTGCGGAAACGACATATCCGAAATGAACGAAACAGAGCTTGCAGTAATACGGAACAAGGAAATAGGCTTTGTTTTTCAAAGTTTTTTCCTTCTTCCAAGGCTGACGGCACTGCAGAATGTAGAACTTCCCCTTGTTTATTCCGGCTTGCCGCAGAAAGAACGCAGAGGCAGGGCGAAGGAAATGCTTTGCAGGGTTGGCCTTGCTGATAAAATGAATAACCTGCCGAGCCAGCTTTCAGGAGGCCAGCAGCAACGTGTGGCGATCGCCAGGGCTCTTGTAACTGAACCGTCAATTATTCTTGCAGACGAACCAACAGGCGCCCTGGACCAAAAAACCGGCGCAGACATTATTGGATATTTTGAAAGGCTGAATGCCGAGGGCAGGACAATAATAATGATCACTCATGACATTAATGTTGCACGCCATGCGCACAGAACTGTAAACATACTTGACGGACAGTTGACGGAGGCACGGGCTTAATGCTTTTTGAAAGCATCAGGATGTCTTTTGTGAATATAAGGAAAAACAAGCTAAGGTCACTGCTGACAATGCTGGGCATTGTTATCGGTGTGGCTTCAGTTATAGCTTTGATTACAATTGTCCGGGGAGCGGCAGATGATATAGGAAACAGGGTTATAAGTCTCGGCGGCAAAAAAATATATATCAATGTGATTGGAACTCCGCTGAAGCAGGGACTAACACATAATGATGCGGAAGAAATTCTGTCCGTTGGCAATATAACCGGTATCTCCCCGACGGTATCGGGTATGGCTTCGGTGGTTTACCAGGGCAAAGTGCTGGAAAATGTTGTTGTAGAAGGCAAGAACGAAGTGTATTTCAAGGCCGATCCCGATTTGCTGGCTTCGGGAAGGGCTGTTAACATTCTTGACCTAAAAAGCAGGAACCAGGTTGCGGTAATCGGGTTCAACATTGCAAGGGAGCTGTTTTTCGGAAGAAACCCCATAGGAGAGGAAATCATTATAAACGGAATGACCTACACGGTTATCGGCACCCTTAAGGAAACCACAGGCTTCAGGCCGGATTCAACCAACGATGCCGTAATAATACCATATACAACGGCTTTGCGTGTTCTCGGCGTAAAATACATAAAGACCCTTGATGCCTATCTTGAGGATACAAGCCTTGCGGATCAGACAATAATGGAAATAAAGGGAATTTTAAACCGGGCCTTCAACTATAACGAAGATGCTTATAATGTTTATAACATGGGTGATATAATAGATTCCTTCCAGTCGATAATGTCAATGATGTCTATGCTTCTTGCCGGAATTGCCGCAATATCCCTCGTCGTCGGCGGAATTGGAATCATGAATATGATGCTGGTATCAGTATCCGAGCGCACAACGGAAATAGGGCTGCGTAAAGCCTTAGGTGCAACACCGTTTGCAATAAGGCTACAGTTCATAACAGAATCCATATTTCTGTCGGTTACGGGAGGGATTATAGGATTAATAATGGGGGTGCTGCTGGCATATATACTTGCAGCGGTTATAGGCATAAGCGTGTCGGTTTCCCTGTCAACAAACCTGCTTGCAGTTGGTTTCTCGGCGGCCGTCGGCATTGTATTCGGATATATGCCTGCAGGGAAAGCAAGCCGGCTTAACCCGATAGATGCCTTAAAAAGTCTTTAGCTACCTGGCTTTGGGCGGAGGAACGGCAATTCCCGGATCAATATCAGGTCCCTGGAGAACTATTTTACGGTCAATGTCCGGTCCCTCAATCAGCATTCCGGGATCGCACAGGTATTCATTCATGGCCTGGGCGTTTCTGTACTCAGCTTTAAATACCAATAGATTTATATCATCCGTTTCTTCATGCTTTTCATACTTTTCATACTTATGGCATGCATTATTATCAATGCTGCTCAGAAAAAGAGCGGCAACCAAAAGCATAAATATCAGAGAGATACCAATCAGCTGTTTAATTCCTGTCATGGCAGTCACTCCGTTATTTTTTCGGATATATTATACCTGTTTTGACGTGTTTAATACTTTTTTGTTCCAGGGTTCGTCCTGTTTATTTATACGTAAAATGCAGTTGTTTTGATACGCGTTTAGCTTGTTTTGTTTGTTTTATACCTGAAATGGGCACTTTCGCACAACGGACTTTATGGATAAAATAATAATCGGGGAGGCTTATAAAACGCCCGAACCACAGGTACATTAAACTGTAAAGATATTGAACCCGGGGTGAGAAAGAGAATGCAGGTTAACGGACAGATTGAAGGATTAAGGAAAGGTGTCCTGGAATCCCTTAAGAGCATATATGATATGCAGATTCCCAGAGGTCAGGTTTATACCGGGGAGCTTGTTTCGGTCCTGGCCCAGGTATCTACCTCTGCCAACCGCGAGGTTTCGGTTTTGATTGACCGAAAGGGAAATGTCCTGGATGTGAGGGTTGGCGACAGCAGCACAACCGGTGTTTATCCTGTTAACGTAAGAAGAAGCGGAATGAGCCTTGCAGGTGTCAGATGTATCCACACGCACCCGGGCGGGAAAAGCGCCCTGTCTGAACTGGATATAAGCACTTTAAGGCAATTGCGCCTTGATATGATGATTGCTGTAGGTGTTTTAAACGGAAAGCCGACAGAAGTATCGGCCGCGATATTGGCCGGGAGTCTGCAGGATGTTGAACTCTTTGGCCCGTATAATCCCTGTGACAGCAGGCTCAATGAAATCCTGGACACTGTCCTGGCGATGGACAAACCCGGAAAGGAAATGACCGTTTTCCGGGAGGAAAAGGAACGTGCCCTTTTAATCGGTATTGAAACGCCCGACACACCCGTTATTTCAGGTGTAAGCGAAGCAAGCATCTCCCTTGCGGAACTGGTTGAACTGGCCAAAACCGCAGGGGCAACCGTTGTAGATACAATACTGCAGAAAAGACCGTCCAAAGATCCCGCATACCTTGTGGGAAAAGGAAAACTTGAGGAAATCAGCAGGATAGTTCAGGCAAAAGAAATAGATCTTATAATATTCGACGAGGAGTTATCGGGTTCACAGCTTCGGAATATTGAAAATTTTACAAACACAAAAGTAGTGGACAGAACGGGGCTGATCCTGGATATATTCGGGCAAAGGGCAAAATCAAGGGAAGGCCGGGTACAGGTTGAGCTGGCCCAGCTGAATTACCTTCTGCCGAGGCTGCAGGGCCGGGGTGTTATACTGTCAAGGCTTGGAGGCGGCATTGGCACAAGAGGCCCGGGTGAAACAAAACTTGAAACCGACAGGCGTCATATAAGGCGTCGTATAGATTATCTGAAAAAGGAGCTTACCGAGATACAAAGCCAGAGACAGACAATGAGACGGGAAAGGGAGAAAAACAAAATTCCCGTGATTGCTCTTGTCGGGTATACGAATGCCGGGAAATCCACGCTGTTAAATGCCTTGTGTTCAGCAGACGTTTTTGTTGAAGACAAACTGTTTGCCACCCTTGATACAACCACCCGAAGGATGCAGCTTGATGACAGCACCGTTGTTTTGTTGTCCGACACAGTCGGATTCATACGCAAACTTCCCCATCATCTTGTGGAGGCGTTCAAGTCCACCCTCGAGGAAGCGGTTCTTGCAGATCTTCTTTTAATTGTAGCAGATGCATCCGATCCCTATTCACCCGATCATATCCGGGTTGTGAATGAAATATTGTCGGATCTTGGGGCATCGGACAAACCATTGGTTCTTGTATGGAACAAGTGTGACCTGGCAGGCGGGGATTTTCGGAGTCCTTTTTTCCGGAACGAGTTCAGCGAGGTTTATGTTTCTGCGGTTACAGGGCAGGGTTTTGACGATCTGAAGGAAGCAATAAAAAGCAATCTGAAATCGGATATCGTGAGACTGATACTTCATGTCCCCTTTTCGGAAGGCTGGGCTTTGCCCTTCCTGTATGAGAACGGCACGGTAATTTCAGTTGATTACGAGGAAAACGTTTCGGTTGTTGAAGTGGAAATCAACAGGAAATTCATTGGCAGAATCAGTTCTTTTATAATAAATTGATTTTTGCAAATACAGGAATGGTTAAAGAAAAAATTTCATGGTATGATAAAAATAGCGACAGAATTTTTTTCAGGAGGCAAATGTGCAGGATTTTTTATCAAGTGATTTATTTACATGGGTGGTTTTTCCGCTGCTGATAATAATAGCCCGTATGATTGATGTTACCCTGGGTACATTACGTATTATCTTTGTTTCAAGGGGAAACCGTATTATAGCACCAATACTTGGTTTTTTTGAAGTACTTGTCTGGGTAATTGTAATAAGCCAGATTATGCAAAACCTGAACAACCCGCTGAACTACATCGCGTATGCCCTGGGCTTTGCAATAGGAAACTATCTTGGCATACAGGCCGAGGATAAACTGGCGATAGGCCATCTGGTAATCCGTCTTTTTGTTACCGAAGGCGAAGAAGAGATTATGAAAAAAATAATCAATGCCGGCTTCGGCATAACATCCATTAAGGGCAAAGGAGCCACAAATGAAGTCACAATTCTCTTTTCGGTAATAAAAAGAAAGGACCTTGAATCCTTCCTTGCCATTATAAATGAAAGCGACAAAAAAGTTTTCTATTCGGTAGAGTCTGCAAGAGAGGCTCATTTAGGAATTTACCCCCAGAAAGACAGCAGTTTCTCCAGCCAACGGAAGGATATCCTTCGCAAAATAACAAATGGTTTCAGCAAAAGAAAATGATCTTTACAAATATCTGATTTGCCTATTATAATATACAATATATAGACAATATATTAAATTATAAGTACAATATATTGGGGGTAAATGTCATGAAATTGACTGAAAATGCTGTTAGGGTACTTGAAAAACGGTACTTGGCAAAAGATGAGAACGGCAATTTGCTTGAAACACCTGAGCTGATGTTCAGACGGGTTGCAAAAACCGTAGCTATGGCAGACAAGGATTACGTGGATGAAAAAGAGCTAATGGCCATAGAAGAAAGATTTTACAACCTGATGACTCAGCTTTATTTTTTGCCAAATTCGCCGACGCTGATGAATGCAGGAAGACCCTTGGGGCAGCTGAGTGCCTGCTTTGTATTACCCATAGAAGACACTATGGAAGGAATTTTCGACAGCGTCAAAAATGCGGCACTTATACATAAAAGCGGCGGAGGTACAGGGTTCAGCTTTTCAAGACTGAGATCAAAGGGTTCATCTGTTAATTCAACTGGCGGTGTTGCAAGCGGACCTGTGAGTTTCATGAAAGTTTTCAACGCAGCAACAGAGGCGGTCAAGCAGGGCGGCACACGCAGAGGCGCCAACATGGGAATTTTGCGCGTGGATCACCCCGACATTCTTGAGTTTATAACCTGTAAGCAGAATAATGATGATATCACTAATTTCAATATAAGCGTAGGGATTACCGAAACGTTCATGAAGGCCGTTGAAGAAGGCAGGGATTACGACCTGATAGAACCAAAAACGAAGCAGAAATCCGGTACACTGAATGCCCGAGAAGTTTTCAACCTTATGGTGGAAATGGCGTGGAAAAACGGGGAGCCGGGTATAATTTTTCTTGACAGGCTAAACCGTGACAATATAACCCCCGAACTTGGCGAAATAGAGAGCACCAACCCTTGCGGCGAGCAGCCTTTGCTTCCTTACGAAGCATGCAACCTTGGTTCCATTAACCTGAGCCTTATGCTGAAGGAAACAGAAAACGGCCCTGAGGTTGATTACGATAAACTGAAGGAAGTTGTCCATGAATCTGTACATTTCTTAGATAACGTTATAGATGTAAACAAGTATCCGCTGCCCGAAATAGACAAAATGACCCGTGGCACCAGGAAAATCGGGCTGGGCGTAATGGGCTGGGCGGATATGCTGCTGAAACTTGGTATTCCGTATGACTCTGAAGAAGCGATAGCCCTTGCCGAGAAAATTATGGGCTTTATAAGGGAAGAAGCCCGCCGAAAATCGATGGAGATTGCAAAAGTAAAGGGTGTGTTCCCTTACTATGACAAGAGCATATACAAAGGCAAAAAGATAAAGATAAGAAACGCTACAACCACAACCATTGCACCAACGGGTACCCTGAGTATTATTGCCGGGGTCTCAAGCGGAATTGAACCGCTTTTTGCCATCTCATTCATTAAGAATGTTATGGATAACGACGAACTTGTGGAAACCAATCCTATTTTCAGCGAAGCGGCAAAGAAGAGAGGTTTTTATTCCGACGAACTGATGAGGACCATAGCAAAAAAAGGCGGCGTACAGGATATAAAAGAAATACCTGAGGATATTCGCAGAATCTTTGTTACAGCCCACGATATCTCTCCTGAATGGCACGTGAAAATGCAGGCCGCATTTCAGAAGCATACCGACAATGCTGTTTCAAAGACTGTTAATTTAAGGCATGATGCAACCCTTGATGATGTGCGCGAGGTATTCCTGACAGCGTACCGCATGGGATGCAAGGGTGTAACAATATATCGCGACGGAAGCAGGGACTCCCAGGTACTAAATATCGGAAAAGTGAAGGGCAAGGAGGATAAAGAGCAGGCTGAAACCAAGGAAAGGTTCAAGATCAGCCCAAGACCGCGCCCGGATATTACAAACGGGTTTACCGAGAAGGTCAGAATAGGCTGTGGAAACCTGTATATAACGGTTAACTACGACGATGAAGGAATCTGCGAGGTGTTTACAAACACCGGACGCGCAGGGGGATGCCCATCCCAGTCCGAAGCAACCGCCCGCCTTGTATCAATCGCCCTTCGTTCGGGCATAGACGCCGAATCAATTATAGAGCAGCTGAAGGGAATCCGCTGTCCTTCAACTATACGCCAGCGTGATATGAAAGTTTTATCCTGCCCGGATGCCATAGGCCACATGATTGAAAAGGTCATGCTCCACCAGAACGGAAACGGTAATGGAAAAAACGGCAAAAACGGAAATACAACCCCTTCCGCTCCGGGAGCGAAGGTACTGTATAACCCGCTGAATACCGGGAAAACAGAGAAACGGAATCATCATGAGGATCATCTTTGCCCCGAATGCGGAGAACCGGTGGAACATGAAGGCGGATGCGTAACTTGCCGCAGCTGCGGTTATTCAAAATGCGGATGACATACAGCTGATGGAACGGCGGAATTAATGCAGGTTCATTTGGCTGATTCCTTAAACAGCTCTGATTATAGCCTCTGTACCCATTAGCGATAATGGTTACAGGGGTTTTCCTTTTTCCGGGTATGATTACCGTTTCAGAGATTCTTTGTAACATCAGATTCAAATGGTTTTATCGCGCCGTTTACAAAGAGGATAAACAAATGTTATAACCCATGTTAAAAATAATTCGATCACATTGATTATTTTGAAATTGTTCACAACATTGTTAAACAAGCGCCAGGAAGTTCCTGAATTTAGAGGCATCTTATAGGGTTACATAACTAAAAATTACTCATATACATGATTAATTCAATTTATACAAATATTTCTTGACAATGCAAAAAAATAATTTTATAATAACGATAGATTTAACATATCCATAAAATACTTCAGCTAAGTATAAATATAAATTATGGAAAAATACTGAAAGGAATTTCTGAATATCTGCATATGGCATCAACTCCCTGGTTTCTCCGGAAACGGTTCAATCTGCTTCATTAAGAGTACTTTAAAGAGTGAAACGACGCAAATGGCAAACAGACTGAACAGTAAGGATAATTGCAGGGATTTATAAAAATCCTGCAAATAATAAATACAATAATTCAGAACAGAGAGTGACGGTGGATTATGTATAAACGTACGCGTTCTCAGAAATCACGGTATTAAACCGACTTAACCTGGAAGAAAGCTTTGAAACGGGATTGGGATCTTTACTTATTGCTGATTGTTCCGCTGTTTCTTACAATTCTGTTCAAGTACGGTGCATATCCCGGTTTAAGAATTGCTTTCATGAACTACTTACCTGCTAAAGGCTATGCCGGCAGTGAATGGGTTGGTTTTGAAACATTTCAGAAGGTATTTAAAGACAGAGACTTCCATGTAGCGCTTCGGAACTCACTTCTCTTTAATTTTGCCGAAGTTATTGTAAGTTTTCCGATGCCCATTATTCTTGCATTAATATTGAATGAGCTGAAGGTTCCACGGTTTAAAAAAGTATCACAGACAATTCTGTATTTGCCGCATTTTCTGTCGTGGGCGATCATCGGAAGTATTACCTATACTTTGTTCAGGACCGAAACAGGACTGGTGAATAACATGCTTGTAAACTTTGGTTTGGCTGAAAACAGAATCCCGTTCCTGACTGAAAACCTGAACTGGGCAATCACTTATTTATTGGTTGGAGTTTGGGCAGGAATGGGCTGGGGTTCGATCGTGTACCTGGCAGCAATTTCAAGTATTAATGTAGAACTGTACGAAGCAGCAATGATAGACGGTGCCGGCAGATGGAAAAGAATGTGGTATATTACGCTCCCCGGAATCAAGCCAACCATTATTACTTTACTTATAATGACCCTGGGCCGGCTTATGGGAAGCAACTATGAGCGGCTGCATGCAATGGGGAATGTAAATGTAAAGGGTGTTCAATATCAGCTGGCCATATACATATATGAGAAAGGGCTTGCAAGCGGAGGTTTCTCCAGGGCTGCTGCCGTGGGTCTTTTTCAATCCATTGTAGGTCTGCTTTTGGTTCTGGCATCTGATAAGTTCGCGAAAGCGCTCGGCGAAGAAGGAATGATTTAAAAAGAAGGTAGAGTTGATATGTGGTATAACAGAAGGAAATCTATAATTGCTGATTATATTATGGTGTTAATAATTATATTACTGTGCTCAATCTGTTTGTTACCGTTTATACATCTGGCATCCAAATCCATTAGTGACAATTCCTTTGTTCTTGCGAAAAAAGTATATTTCCTGCCTAAGGGTTTTAACCTGGAAGCATATATTGTAATTTTCAAAGATGGCCAGCTTACTCATTCAATGCTGTATTCGGTTTTAGTTACTGCCGTTTTTACAGTATTGGGATCCATTACAACTGTTATGGCTGCCTGGCCGTTGTCAAGAAGGCGGCTTAAAGGGCGAATTGTTTTTACTTTTATCATTATGTTTACCATGTATTTCGGTGCAGGCCTTATTCCAACATATTTACTTTACAACAAACTGAAAATGCTGAATACAATGTGGGTTTTGATTCTGCCGCTGATATTCGCACCTTACAACTTTCTGATAATGAAAACTTACTTTCAGAGCATGATACCCGACAGCCTCGAAGAATCCGCCTATATAGACGGCGCGTCAAATACAACCATATTAATCAGAATTGTTCTTCCGCTTTCCAAACCCATCCTGGCTACAATAGCGTTATTCCTTGCGGTGGGACGCTGGAACGCATATGAGGACAGTAAGTTCTTTATTACAAAAAAGTCTTTACATATGATCCAGTATCTGCTGAGCATGATGGTACTGTCTGCTTCGGAAGCCGAAAAAATAAGCATTTCCGAAGCCTCGCTTGTAACAACAACACCGGAAGTTATCCATGCAGCAGCCATTATGTTTGTTTCAATTCCTGTTCTGTGTGCTTATCCTTTTGTTCAGAAGTATTTTGTTAAGGGCATAATGATAGGTGCCATTAAAGGCTGAGACAGCCGGTATAAGTAAAACCCTGGGAACAAAAACTTTGGGGTTTTGCTGCTTTTATATAAAATAATGGAAGAAAGGATGGAGATTAACATGAAGGCAAAACGGCTGAAACTTTTGCCCCTTCTATTGATTGTCATTTTTTCGCTGAGTGTTTTGACAGCCTGCAATTCTTTGAGTGATGACACCGGAAAAGATACCGACATCACAGGTAAAAATGGAGGAGAAAGTGGAATAACGCTTGATACAGAACCCGGCATCGAAGGCTTTAAGCCTTTTGAAAAGAAGGTTACTATCAAAATACCCGTTTATGACAGGGGAGTGGAAGGTTTACCGCCTGTGGACGACAATTACTGGACAAAATGGATCCAGAAAAATTTCGGTGACAAATATAATATAACGGTGAATTACGAACCAATCCCAAGATCGGACGTAATGACGAAATACTCACTCCTGATTGCAGCCCAGGAAACACCTACTATTCTAATGGAATACGATTATCCGAAGGTATCTCAATGGGCTGCTGAAGGTGCCATGAGAACAATCGACCTAAATGAGTTCAAACATGTGGCACCTACATATTACAATGAAATGGAAAACAATGATCTTCTTATCTATACCAGTATCGGCGGCGAAACCTATTTCGTGTGTGCGGTAAGACCATATGCTGCAACGGAGTATAAATGGATTAACTTCTACAGAATGGACTGGTTAAGAAAAGTGGGCTATGATCACGTTCCTACCAATATACAGGAGGAAATTGATGCATTAACAAAGATTAAACAGGCCGGACTTACCGATATTGAACCAATGAACCTGCAGCTGCCGACGGCAAATTACCAGGCGAATGCCTACCGTGACTTTCCATTGGATGAGAAAGAATGGGCTGTACACGTTGGCATAGACGTGGCGGCTTTACCCTGGGAGCCTGTAAAGGAGCAAATCAGGAAGGAAAACAAATATTGGCATCTTGGCCTTGTTACAAAAGAGTTTGAGTTAAATGATGACACTAATGCACGGGCAAACTTTATTGCCGGCAAATTGTATTCTTACGGCGGATATATGGCGTCCAACGTGGATTGGCTGGATGCATTCTACAAGAACAATCCGGGTGCCGAACTGGCTACTGCCACCGTTCTGTACGACGATACGGGCAAAATTACCTTTGACCTGTCAGACGGACTGATACCGCAGGAACGTTCCAATACACCGTACGGTATGGTTATCGGTTTTTCATCCCTCGCATCGGATGACCAGTTGAAAGCGGCATGGATGTATCTTGAATGGATGCGGCAGAAAGATGTATTGCATACACTGCAGTATGGTATTGAGGGAATCCATTACAAGGAATTTGATGAACTTGGATATCCCATTATGCTGGATATGACAGGCAAGGAAGAAAGACTCAATTATAATGACAATAAGGATATCTGGTGTGCTGTTATTGAATCGAGGGAAAGAGATACGATAGAAGATTCTATAGCCGCCATAGCGCCGAGGGGCCTGCCACAGGATTTCACACAGAATATGATTAACGAGTTCTATATGAAGAAGGAAAAAGTTGAACGCGGCTGGATCTATCCCGATCCCGTGTTCTCAGTGCCTATTGAGTCACTGAACGAATACCGTGCTACATTGCAGAGCCTGTTCCAGGAGTTCTATACAAAGATTGTGAAGTGTGATCCCGCACAGTTTGACGCCCTTTACGAAGAGCTCAGCAAACAGTACCTCGAAGCCGGATACCAGGAAATTATGGACGAAAAATTAGCCGCTTATGAAGCAGGTAACTGCACAAGGCTGCCTGATAAATCAAAAAAGAAATAAGATAACGCAAGCAGGTTAATTAATGCCGCATAAGAGATTAAAGTCTCTTATGCGGTAATTTTTTTTATTTGCTATATTCTCATTAAAGAATCTATGTTATCATGAAATAGTTGAAACTTGCTGATATGGCAGCTTAAAAATAAGAATCCGGGTGACGATAGATGGTATTTCGCAACAGCATGCTTGGTTTATTGCGTACGAAAGGGAAAACCGTATTATTTACTCTGCTGATATTTGCTCTTACGCTGTCACTGTGCCTTGGCATCAATGCCTGGGTTTCAATAGAGGGTTTTCTTGAAAACCTGGATGAAAATTATACCACTATCGGGCTGATAGAATACATTGGAGCTGATTACCCTGACGATACTGTCTATGACCTGTCCATGACTGATGCGCTGAAGGATTTTGATTTTTCCGCAGTCACCGGCTTTGAAGGCAATGTTCTTTGGGACGGTTCCTCCCGCACCGTTGGTTATATTGACGGTTTTACCCGGACCGATTCGTATGTACCGAACAACGGAGCGTCCATCCTTGTTGTGGGCAGTGTTACGCCTACCGATGAAGGGTATTACAGCGCCATAGTACATGAAGTTCTTTATTCCAATGTGGCCCGGGAGAATACGAGGATTATTATAAATGCAGGTGACACCGAACTCCAATACGGGCGCTATTATCTTGTCTATGGCAGCCTGTACCGCACAAGGTCCAATTTTCTGCATTTCAGTTTTGATGAATATTCAAATCCTATCGCTGAAGAAAAAGGCATAGAGTTTCCCTTTCTCCTGGACATTACAACCGGAAGCGAAAGCGGGCCGCGGTATAAAATACCTGAAGATTGTCCGCTGTACGAGGCTGCCGATACGTGGAAGGTCATAAACAACAGTGTACTGATATGCGCCACCGTCAATATCATGGCCTTGTTCCCATTCCAGCAGCAGGAGATGTATATTGTAGAAGGCAGGGTGTTTTCGGAAGACGAATACAGAAACAGAAGCAAAGTATGCATTATAAGCGAGACCGCTGCAAAACGCCTGGGTATCGGAACGGGTGATTCAATACAGCTGTCCGCTGCTGTATCTGATTATCCGGGTATAGAAAACAGTTTCTGGGTTGAAGACGGTTTTCAGTACAGTGATACATTTACCGTTGTTGGAATAACAAACAGTACGCCTGACAAGGATTACTATGTTTTTGTGCCGAAGTCGGCCGGTATACCTGTATCGCCTTACTATATCGGGTATACGGTGGGACAGGCTGTTGTTAAAAACAGCGAAGCGGCTGCATTTTACGAATATATGGCACCGCTGATGACGGGAAGGCTTAACCTTACCATGTATGACCAGGGCTATTCTTCTGTCGCCGAGCCCTTTGGAATAATTCTGAGAGTGATAAAGATTGTGACCGTTGTCTGCGGCGTAATGGAAACAGCAATGCTTGTGCTTTTCGGTTTCCTGTTCGTATACCGCCAGAGGGAAACGTCCGAGATTATGCTGCTTCTTGGTTCGGGCAGGAGGAGGGTATGCGCATATTTTCTGTACGGTTCAGGGCTGATTTCATTGATAGCCTCTGCCCTGGGTGCTGCTTCAGGATATTATTTCCACGGACGGGTTGTCAGGTTTATATCCGATATTGCAAAAGGTTATACGACCGTTGACAGGCGGTTCAGCGACGGAAACCTTTCGGTTGTCAAATCCATGGAAATTAACCTGAGTGTTGACCCTAAACTGTTTATTTACGCAGGAACAGTGATTTGTCTGCTGGCAATACTGTTTTGCCTGATTTTTACCGTCATGACCTTTATCCGCAATAAATCGGGTATGAGGAAGATATCTGGACCCAGGAAGGCGGGCAGAACATCGAGACTTTCCGGGGGAAGCGTGAAATACGCAATGCTTTCCATTTTGAGAGGCGGGACACGCAGCACAGTTATACCTGTTGTTGCAGCGGCGGTTGTCTTTTTCCTCGGCCAGATGGCGAATACGTCGGAAAATTACCGAAAACAGCTTTCTGATATTTATGAGAATACAAAAATAAGCGGTTATTTCACCGACATTAACGGGAAAAAGGTAGGAAACCTGCTGATTGAAGCCGTCAATATAAATAATCTTTATCATTCCGGCTACATAACAGATCTGACAGTTTCCCTCGATATAAAATACTACTACCTTGGTATAAGCGAGTATGCAGACGGCACCGTGCAGGAGCTTGCTCCGTTGTTCGTCCCTGAAGGCTTTGCGGCTGAAACGCTGAAAAACTACATACAACGCGGTCCCTCCCTTGTAGGCACGAATGACATAAGGTCGGCACCCGAGTTCTTTTATGCCGAAAACATTATCATGGAGTTTGTTGAAGGTTTTGATGAGTCTTTTCTTGAAACGGCGCAGGAAGACGCATACTATTGCATGGTACCTGTATCACTTATGAAGGAGAAAGGTATAGCCCTTGGTGATACAATCCGGATTGCAACAGATCGCGAAGTTTACAGTGAGGAATATGATGCCAGGATATTTTACGAGGTGGATCTTAAGGTTATCGGATGCTTTGAAAAACAAGGTACCCAGGACCTTATATACGTCCCGTTGAGTATTATGTTTCCAACCGAACATATATGGGGAAATAAAGACGGGCTTAAAGGGCCTCCTTCCGAGACTTTCGATACAGGTTATACAGTAACTGAGGAGCAAAAAAGATACCTTCCCCGGTTCACGTTTAAAAGCGCAGGGTTTAAACTTGTTGATACAACGAAACTTAACGAGTTCAAGGACTACCTTGAAGAGATGGGATATTCGCAGGTGAACAGGATAGGCAAAATACGCGAATTCGTCGTGCTCCGGGACCAAAGGTTCAACAATATTGTCAACAATATTAATCAGCAGATGAGATATATAGATGTATTGTACCCATGCCTGTATGCACTGATAGGAATTATAGCCGTTATTATCTCCTATCTTATGACCGTTAGCAGGAAAATGGAGTTTGCAATAATGAGAGGCCTTGGTGGTACGAAAATACATACGTTTTTCAGCTTTTTCACCGAGCAGGTTATTCTGTGCACTGCGGGCTGCGCCTTTGGACTGGCTATATGGAGACTTTTAATAGGAACATTAATTCCAATGCATCAGTTACTGGTGCTTGGATTTCTGATATGCTACTATACAGGCAGTGCAATATCCATTACGGTAATGAACGGCAGAGTTGTGTCCGAAATATTGTCTGATAAGGATTGATACAGGATGAGTATTTTAGAGTTGAAGAATGTTTGTTACAGCTACAGCGGCAAGCATCAGAATGTCCAGGTTTTAAAAAACATCAGCTGCTGTTTTGAAAAGGGAAAGGTATACGCCATTGTGGGGAAATCGGGCAGCGGCAAAAGTACCATGCTTTCGCTTATGGCAGGGCTGGACATCCCCACCTCGGGCCAGGTTCTTTATGAAGGCACGCCCACCTCAAAGATGGATCTGGACAGGTACAGAAGGGAGTGTGCCGCAGTTATATATCAGAGCTTCAGGCTGTTTCCCCTGCTTACAATCTCCGAAAATATTACATATCCGATGGAACTGCGCGGTTTCAGGGGAGAACAGGCCCGCGAAAAAGCAAGGGAACTGGTTCGTAAAGTGGCTCTGCCCGAGTCGGTTCTTGATCGTTTCCCGAATATGCTTTCAGGCGGCGAACAGCAGCGTGTTGCAATTGCGCGCGCACTATCCATGGACTCAAAGCTGATACTTGCCGATGAACCTACCGGTAACCTGGATGAAGAAAACAGCAAGAACATTATCGATATTCTTATAAACCTTGCACGGCAGGACAATTACTGTGTCATCATAGTCACCCATGACCTCAGCGTGATACCGAGGATGGATGTGGTTTTCCGGTTAAGCGGAGGCGAGCTGAAGCCGGTATGAAGAGAGAATTAAGTTCTTTTCATTGCACGATATCTTTGCTGCCGGCCCGGAACTGCAAAATTGCTATTGTACGGTTATGAGTTTTATGTTATAGTTAAACTGTAAATAAATAGTTGTTGGCGGAGAAAGGGAGTCACTTAATCTGATGCTTTGCATCTGATTTTGTGACTCTTTTTTATAGTTACAGAACAGAATAAACATAGAGGTGGTGTTTTAAATGTCTGATAAAACAGTATGGGTTGACTGTGATACCCTGGAAAGGTTTATGGTGGATGTATTTAAAGGTGTCGGAGTTCCTGAAGAGGATGCGAAAATATGTGCAGAAGTTCTGATTGAATCCGATAAAAGGGGAATTGATTCACATGGAATAAACCGCTTGAAACCAATTTATTACGACAGGATTAAAGCCGGTATACAGAACCCGGTAACAAATTTTGAAGTTGTCAGGGAAGGTCCTACAACCGCCGTGGTTGACGGGCATAACGGCATGGGCCATGTAATAGGCAAAAAGGCCATGGACATGGCAATTGAAAAGGCAAGAAAATACGGCATGGGAATGGTAGCGGTAAGAAACTCCACCCATTACGGAATTGCAGGTTATTATGCAACAATGGCTACACAGCAGGGAATGATCGGAATAACGGGAACAAATGCAAGGCCTTCCATTGCCCCGACTTTCGGTGTTGAAAACATGCTCGGAACAAATCCGCTTACATTCGGTATACCAACCGATGAAGAGTTCCCCTTTGTTCTTGACTGTGCAACATCAATCACACAGCGCGGGAAGATTGAGGTGTACGCCAAGATTGGAAAGCCCCTTCCTGAGGGATGGGTAATTGATGAAAACGGAAACACAATGACCGATCCGAATGAAACCCTTGAGGCTCTTGTAAAAGGAAAGGCCGCTTTAACCCCGCTGGGCGGAATTGGGGAAGATACCGCGGGATACAAGGGTTATGGCTATGCAACGGTGGTGGAAATTCTGTCTGCCGCCCTTCAGAGCGGAAGCTATCTTAAAATGTTGACCGGGATTGAAAACGGAAAGAAGGTTCCGTACCGTCTTGGCCATTTCTTTATAGCAATAGATGTTTCTGCGTTCGTGGAACTTGATGAATTCAAAAAGACAGCAGGAGATATACTGAGAGAGCTCAGAACTTCCAAAAAGGCACCAGACCACGACAGGATATACACCGCGGGTGAAAAGGAATATCTTGCATGGCTTGAAAGAAAGGAGAAAGGCGTTCCGCTGAATGAGGAACTCCAGAAAGATATAAAGACTTTAATACAGGAACTTGACCTGAAGGGGTACAATTTCCCGTTTTGATGCAAACTTAAACTGTCAGGGGGATAAAACATATGTCTGTACAGCAGGAAGCTCTTGAACTCCATAGAAGACTGAAAGGAAAAATAGAGGTTGTATGCAGGGTGGAAGTAAAGGACCGAAAGTCTCTCTCCTTGGCTTACACACCGGGCGTAGCCCAGCCGTGCCTTGAGATACAGAAGGACATTAATCTGTCATATGAGCTTACAAGAAGATGGAATACAGTGGCAGTAATTACCGACGGTACCGCTGTTTTAGGCCTGGGGGATATCGGACCCGAGGCCGGAATGCCGGTTATGGAAGGAAAATGTGTTCTGTTTAAAACCTTTGCCGACGTGGATGCCTTTCCTCTGTGTATCCGTTCAAAGGACGTCGACGAAATTGTCAACACGGTAAAATTAATAGCAGGCAGCTTCGGAGGGATAAACCTTGAAGATATTTCGGCACCGCGCTGCTTCGAGATTGAACGAAGGCTGAAGCAGGAATGCGATATTCCTGTTTTCCATGATGACCAGCATGGAACGGCGGTAGTGGTCCTCGCAGCCATGATAAACGCGTTGAAAATAGTTAAAAAGGACGCAGGCGACATAAAAATTGTAATAAACGGTGCAGGCGCTGCCGGTGTTGCCATAACCCGGCTGCTGGTGAGCAACGGTTTCAGGAGGATAATCCTTTGCGACCGCGCAGGAGCACTGTATGAAGGCTTTGAAGGCCTTGACCCCGAAAGGGAATCAGTAGCCCGGATTACGAACAGGGAAAAGAGGAAAGGAACCCTTAAGGATGTTATTGCGGGTGCAGACGTGTTTATCGGGGTGTCGGGTCCGTATGCGGTAACCGGCGATATGGTAAGGAGCATGGCCAGGGACCCGATAGTCTTTGCAATGGCAAACCCTGTTCCTGAAATCATGCCTGATGAAGCATTGGGAGCCGGTGCAAAGGTAGTCGGTACAGGACGTTCCGATTACCCGAACCAGATAAATAATGTCCTGGCCTTTCCCGGGATATTCAGAGGTGCTTTGGACGTCCGGGCAAGGGATATCAACGATCAGATGAAGATTGCAGCGGCGGAGGCAATTGCTTCGCTGATATCCGAAGAGGAACTGGGCCCTGAATATATAATTCCGGCTGCTTTTGATCCCAGGGTAGGGGAAGCGGTAGCCCGGGCAGTTGCAAAAGCAGCAAGGGAATCAGGCACAGCCAGGATATAAAGAGGTTTATGTATCAGAAAAAGGGATTGCTTGCGCAGTTCCTTTTTCTGTTTTATTATCAGATTGGATGCAGAATGAAGAAAGTGAGGTAATAGCGTGGAAAAGTATGTAATAACCCTGGATCAGGGCACAACCAGTTCCCGGGCGATAGTATTCGACAGGTACGGTAATATAAAGGGCTCGGCTAAAAAGGAACACAGGCAGATCTATCCCAACCCCGGCTGGGTTGAGCATGATCCCGGCGAAATCCTCGCAAACCAGGTTGAGGTATTGCGCGGTGCAATTGAAAACGCCGGAATTTCCGCGGATGATATTCTTGCCTTAGGCATAACAAACCAGCGGGAGACCATAGTTCTATGGGACAGGAATACAGGCAGGCCGGTATACAACGCGATAGTCTGGCAGTGCAGAAGAACGGCGGACATATGCGACAGGCTGATGAAAGAAGGCGCTGCGGATGAAATCCACCGGAAAACGGGATTAATAATAGATGCATATTTTTCGGGCTCCAAAATAAAGTGGATCCTTGACAAATTCCCGGATATCAGGAAGGAAGCCGAAAAAGGCAACATTTGCGCCGGTACGATAGACACCTGGCTTATATGGAATTTAACAGGCCGCAGGGTTTTTGCGACAGACTATTCGAACGCATCAAGAACAATGCTGTTCAATATTCTCGAGCTTAAATGGGATGAGGATATACTGAAGATGTTCGGCATCCCTGTATCAATGCTGCCCGAGGTCAGGCCGTCGGCTTCGTTGTTCGGGCTTGTTGAGAAGAGCATTCTTGGCAGGGAAATTCCGATTGCATCGGTCATGGGCGACCAGCAGGCATCCCTTTTCGGTCAGACCTGCTTTGAACCCGGCATGGCAAAAAATACATACGGCACGGGATGTTTTCTATTAGCAAATACCGGAAACAAGGCCGTTTTTTCCAGGAACAAACTGTTAACAACCATTGCCTGGGGCATAGGAGACAGGGTTGACTATGCAATAGAAGGCAGCGTGTTTATAGCCGGCTCGGCCATCCAGTGGCTCAGGGACGGCCTGAAAATAATAACCACATCAAGGCAGTGCGACGAGTTCGCCGAATCAGTTGAGGATACAAAAGGCGTATACTTTGTTCCCGCCTTTACCGGCCTGGGAACGCCTTACTGGGACATGTACGCAAGGGGAGCCATATTCGGTCTGACAAGCGGGGTTACCCGGGAACATATAGCCAGGGCTACGCTTGAAGCCATAGCTTACCAGGTAAAGGACCTGGTTGAATGCATGAAAGAGGATGCCGATTGTAATTTACGCCTGATCAAGGTTGACGGCGGCGCAAGCGTAAGTGATATTATGATGCAGTTCCAGGCCGATATTCTGCGTATCAACGTGGTGCGTCCGAAGGTGGTGGAAACCACCGCACTTGGCGCAGCTTTCATGGCGGGGCTTCACACAGGCATGTGGTCATCCCTTGAAGATATATCAAAAACATGGGCGGTTGACCGCATTTTTGAGCCCGGAATGGATGAACAGCAAAGCAGGAAACTGTATGCAGGCTGGAAAAAGGCTGTTGAACGTACCCTCAGATGGATTGATGACTAATTCCTGAAATGCTGTATTGTTACCCGGTGGCAGAGGCGGTGAACTGGTTGTATTTGCCGCATCTGTCACCGAAATAGCCTACGGGCTGCTGGTTCTCAAGAACCGAAACAACCTCGCACTGGTTTGAACATCCGCTGCAGACAAAACTTTTGGATTTGAAACTTGACTCTGAAACAGAAAAGCCTTTAAAGCGGGTTCCGGCCCTCTCCCTGTTCACTTTTTCCCTTGCCAGTATTGCAGCGCCCAGAGCCCCCATTACATCATAATGCTCGGGTATTATTACAGGCATATTCAAAGCCTTTTCAAAGGCCCGGTGAATTCCGCTGTTCGCTGCAACTCCTCCCTGGAATATCACCTTCGGCAGAATTTCCTTTCCCTTTGCCACGTTGCTCAGGTAGTTTCTCACCAGTGCATCGCATAAACCTGCAATAATATCACAGGTATTATATCCAAGCTGCTGTTTATGGATCATGTCCGATTCGGCGAAAACTGCGCAGCGCCCTGCAATCCGCACAGGAACTGCTGCCTTCAGCGCATGGTCCCCGAACTCTTCAATCGGAATGCCGAGGCGTTCGGCCTGGCGGTCAAGGAAAGAGCCCGTGCCGGCCGCGCATACCGTGTTCATTGCAAAATCGGTTACCACACCATCCCTGATAATTATTATTTTCGAGTCCTGGCCGCCTATTTCAAGGACGGTTCTGACATCCTTTTCGGTTTGAATTGCTGCAACGGCATGGGCCGTTATTTCATTTTTAACAATGTCGGCTCCAATCTGGATTGAAGCTATCATTCTGCCGCTGCCCGTCGTTCCGGCCGAATATATTTGCTTTGAATCATACTTTTTCCGGATCTCCGAAAGGACCAGTTGTACTGCTTCCATGGGCTTTCCCCTGGTTCTGACGTACAGTTTCTCCACTACATTATTGTTATTGTCCAGCAGGACAAGGTTTGTGCTTACAGAACCCACATCAATTCCAAGCGAATACATGTTCCCGTCTCCTTTCAAGCAAGTCGATAAAAGCCTCGATACGGGTCATATAGCCTGCCTCTCCGGTCATTTCGTCAACTATAAGCGAGAGCACCGGGAGCTTTTTTTCCCGGGATATGGTCGGCAGAATCGCCTTTGAAACAATCTCAGGCATGCAACCCATCGGGAAAATCTGAATGGCGCCGTCAAAGCCCTCCCTCGAAGCCAATACGGCCTCGCCCACGCATTCCCGCGCATGTCCGCCTATGCAAAGCGGAAGAAATTCATCTGAGGCTTTCAGCAGTTCCCTTGAATTAAGCCTTATAATTTTAAGAAGCATGTCTTTCAGCCACCATGACGGGGTCAGATTCCTTCTTGTTGATACTGCCATGTCCATCAGGATATCCTCTATAAAAAGGTTTGTAAAAGGCTCGATAACGGAATAAATTTCGCCGATAATGGCCACCTTTACGGGCTTTTTTGAATAATCAACGGCAACATTCCTTATTCTGTCCTGGTAATCCTTCAGAAGTTTCAATGCCTTATCGGGGTTATCGCAGGAGAGGACTTCTTCCTTGCAAAAGTTGAGTATTTTTTTGCATTCTCCTCTTTCTTTTTCATAGCCGGCTTTAAAATGGGCCTGGCTTTCAATGTCGTCCAGGATACACATGGCATTATAAGCCCGTATAACCGAATTAATCTTACCCGGGAGAGTTTTTCTGCTTTCAGAGCCGACAATCCGGATCCTGTTGAACAGCTCGCGAAGGCCGATGCTCTTGACGGCATCAATGACAATGAACTCGACATTGTATTTCAAATGCTCAAGTATTTTATGCTGAAGCTCGGGATACTCTCCAAAACGGCATGGCCCGCAGCTTCCCACAAGGAGAATGGTGTCGGCGCCGTTTTTAATTCCGGCAATGTAATTGCCAATCATTAGTTTAAAGGGCAGGCATATTTCATCGGGTGAGTATTTCGAACCTAAATACAGTGCTTCCTTATTATTTAGAGGGGGAATGACATAGTCGATTCCAAGACCGTCAAACAGGATTTTGACGGCTATATAAACATTGCCCATATGTGGGACGGTTATCTTCATTCAGAACTCTCCTTTCAAGCATATCTGTAAATGCTTCAAGCCTGGTGTCAACACCTGCCTCCCCGGTGTGCTCGTCAAACTTGATAACAAGCATCGGAAAGTCTCCTGTATGAAAGCGGATAAGATCTATTACAACAGAATCAATGCCGCAGGCAAAGGAGGACAGGTATATGATTCCATGTATTTTTTTCTGCTCGTAAAGAGCTGCCGACGCTCCGAACAGATTGCGTTGGAATGTCCAGAACGGCTTTTTTAAGAGTTTTTTAACCTGCGATTCGGAAGCAGCACAGGGAGCGAATTCCTCAGTTAAGATTCCTATTCCCTTGGCTTTCAGCTTGTTTACGATGTCCATGTTTAAAAAGGCGTCGTATACGATATATGGGTGCCCTGCAAGCATGACGGTAATGTCCTTCTGATCCATTATTCCGGTTTTATGGCTGTTCTGCGCTTTCAGTGCAAGTTCAAAGGCATGCCTGATTCTGCTTCTGCTGCGTGTTATGGCCGAACCCGACGAAACGCACCACTGAAACAGGGATTTTTTGCTGTGCATGTACAACGGAGCGGATGTAACAGGCGGCATGCCGGGTATGCTGTGGACGATCATTTCGGGAAGGCCGCAGAACTTAGGGCAGATGTATTCGTTCCTGTGAACCTGCATAATCCGCGGGACTACCAATAAATCGCACCGATCCTTTATTGATGCGGCATGCCCGTGATAGATTTTTACCGGAAGGCAGGCTTCATCAACGCACACTTTTACACCCATGTTCAATATGTTTTTGCTTGTGTCTTCAGAATTTACGATTTCGGCTCCAAGACCGCGAAAGAAAGTTTCAAAAAAGGGATGGTATTTACAGTATAATAACCCTTTCGGAATTCCAACCCGCATTGTATCACACTTTCAATCCTGCCTGTAATTTTTTGTGATTCATCCGAAAGCTGAAACTTTTCCGGTAAATTAAAGTCATATTAAGTGGCAATAATAAAATGAATAGGAAACAGATCAGGCTTTCGGGTGATAAATGTATTATGCCCGGAATAAAACTGATTATTTATAATAAGCATTGATCAACCGAAGAATTTATTATAAAACTGCAGATTTTTGATTTCTGCAGAAAGCCATGACAAGTTGATGGTTAAACTTTTTTTAGGTTTTAAACGTATGTTTATGACAGGAACAAAAACGATCTGACAGGGATAAATTATTTTCGCCAAAAATCGTATATTTTGGCTCTACACAAAAACCTGTTTAAGTTTTATAATATCAGGGCAGTACAAAAAAGAGCAAAGCCGGGAGATGTGTATGAAAAAGAAAGGTTTGATGATTTTATATACAGTAATTGCAATAGCGGCAGGAGTATTGACGGGCCTTTTTGTATCATCGGTTGTATCTGCCGATAAAAACACATCCATAATATCAATATTACCTGATGATTCCGCAGACGACGATATAACTACAGATTACAATAATAAGGATAGCACCGGCGAAAACCAAGGCAAAGACGGGGAAAGCAGCAGGAATTACAATATAACCAGGAACCAGAGGTATTATAAACCCCTTGTAAGCGATGCCGAAAGAAATGTACTGCTTATCGGGGAGGATGCCTACAGCGGCAACTATGATACCATAATCATTGCGTCCATATCCGAGAAGGATAAAAAGATATATCTTTTTAATTTTCCGAGGGATATCTATATTGACTACAGCGACGAGATACTTGACAGGCTGAAGAAAAAATCCCCGTCCCTGTACAATGCAAAAGGGTTCCAGAAGATAAATGCAGCCCATACCGTTGGTGCAAGAATTGAGTATAAAAAGGGGACGGGCAGGTTCGGCAACAGTAATTTTGACTTTTTGGCCGAACTGATTGAGGAGATTTTCAATATAACCGTTCATGATTATGCATATGTTAATACCAAAGGTTTCCGTGAAATCGTGGATTTGTTCGGCGGCGTGACAATAAATGTTCCTGTAAGAATGAAGTATGACGACCCGGTCCAGAATCTGCATATTGATATTGAAAAGGGGCTGCAGCACCTGAACGGGGAGCAGGCGGAAGGGTTTGTAAGGTTCCGCCAGGGGTATGACGAGAAAGGTGAATTCAAAAACTACTCCGACCAGTTCAGGAAGGAAAACCAGAATGAATTCCTGAAAGAATTTTTCAAACAGCATGTTAACTTCAGGAACCTGGGAAAGGTTGATGAATTGGCGGAGCTGTTGGGCAAGAATATAAAAACCAGCGTAGACGACACTAAAAAGATAAGCACCTATATTGGATTGTTCGGAAAGGCTTTAACCGGAAAATACACCCAGGAATCTTCGATTGTTGAATGCGAGGGAACAAAAAGCATAAACGGGGTTTATTTTGACATTATAAGAACCGAATAATCAGGCTAAACTAAAATACTGATATAAAAAAGGAAATATTAACTGATTATCAGAATTATAATCATACTTCCGATGAAATTATACGTATTATTAAGTGAGTACATGAGAATGTTTCTTTTTCTCAGAAAAAAGCAGTGCATTAGCAGCCTCGCATTAATTTATCAAAGAAAGGGTGATTGTTATGATGAATTTTCTGGAAAAGACTCTATACTTCGGACTGGGACTTGTAACTTATTCAGCTGAAAAAATAGAATCACTGGTAAACGAACTGGTGAAAAAAGGGGAAGTTGCTTCAGAGGACGCGAAAAAGCTGATTAACGAGTTGATTGAAAAAGGAGAAAAGCAAAAAGAAGCAATAAGAAACTACATCAAGGAAGAACTCTCCAGAATGCAGGCAGACAAGGAAGCAAAAGGTCCTGTTACCAGGGACGAAATCAGGCAGATAATCAGGGAAGAATTGTCCAGGTTGAATGAAGACAGTGATGAAGTTGAGGTTGAAGAAGAGGAAGCCGAATAAAATCAATTCTGAAAGGGAGCTCAAGGCTCCCTTATATTGTGCCCTTTACCCTGTTCTTTTTTATTAGAGCCTTCGAAGCAGGAAGAACAGGGGTCCCACTCTGAAGCGCGGGCGGAAACGACGTCTGAAGCGTCTTCTGGGCCGGAAACGATAGTACGGCCTGTATCTGTAATAGTTATATCCGTTAGGCATTAGCATCAACTCCTGTTATATTCTCTTTCCATATTATTTTATGTAAATTAAAAGGATTAAGTGACAAGCCCTGTCCTTCGAAGATAAACCCGTACTTTTCGGCATGGGAACGATAGGGTATAATCATTATTGTACCTTAACGAGTCTGGAGGGGAGTTATATGGAAAAGCGGATCGGCGTTGTCGGCATTGTTGTGGAAAACATGGACTGTACCGCAAGGCTGAACTCGATACTGCATGACCATGCAGATATAATAATAGGAAGGCTCGGTGTGCCGTTAAAGGAACGGAAAATAAGCGTTATTTCACTGATAGTCGAAGGAACAACCGATCAGATTGGAGCTCTTACAGGAAAGATTGGCAACCTGCCCGGGGTAAACGTAAAGAGTGCGTTATCCAAAAGCTATTCTTAGCTGCCCTAATACAGGAAGATAATGTGTATTTGCTGAATCCATGCCGGATAACAGGTGAATTAATGCTATGGCGGCTGAGGGAAGCGGTCAGAACATATTATTAAACAGTGTGCTTTACAAAAGAAAAAGACAGTATTACAATAATGCTTAAACGCATTATGTATCATTATCGATATGGGCATTTTTGGCAGCAAATGCCCGAAGGAAGGACATCGTGGACAGGTATTTGGTAAATTTCAATATCAACGACATACCGGCGGAACATTATGACGCAGTCATAATCGGAAGCGGTATCGCAGGGGTTTATACAGCACTTCAGACAGACAGGCGGGTTAATATAGCCGTTATTACGAAGGAAACCCTTGACATAAGCAATTCAGTACTGGCACAGGGCGGTATTGCCGTTTCGCTGGACAAGGACGATTCCCCCGAATGTCATTTTAAAGATACCATTTATGCAGGAGCAGGTTTATGCAATGAAGAAACGGTGTGGACTCTTGTCAGCGAAGCCGCTGAAAATATTGAAATACTGTGCCGGTATGGCGTAAATTTTGACAAATCCGATGAACACCATCTGGCCCTTTCCCGTGAAGGAGCGCATAGCAGGAACCGGATTGTGCATACAGGGGACGCTACCGGAAAAGAGGTATGCGACACCCTTATTCATGCCCTGATAAAGCATGACAATGTCAGGATATACGAGAGAACCTATGCAATAGATATTATTACGGATAACCGAAAATGCATCGGGATTCTTTCCTATCTTGAAGACAGCGGCGAGTATAAACTGTTCCTGGCAGATGCCATTGTATGCGCATCAGGCGGATACGGGCAGCTATATAATTACACAACCAATCCGCCTGTGGCAACAGGGGACGGTGCGGCTATGGCATACCGGGCCGGGTGCAGGCTGATGGACCTTGAGTTTGTACAGTTCCATCCTACCGTTTTGTATCATCCGCAGAACAGGTCTTTTCTGATTTCAGAAGCGGTGAGGGGCGAAGGAGCCGTACTTTTGAATGAAAAGGGCGAGCGTTTTATGCAGGGATGCCATCCGATGGCGGAACTTGCTCCAAGGGACGTGGTATCAAGGGCGATTTTCCGGGAGATTGGGAAAACCGGTTCAACCCATGTATACCTGGATATTTCCCACAAGGAACCGGAGTATGTTAAACACCGTTTCCCTACAATCTATAAAACCTGCCTGCAATATGGAATAGATATAACAAGGGATAAAATACCCGTTGCCCCGGCGGCTCATTACAGCATGGGTGGCATTATGACCGATTCTTACGGCAGGACCGGTATAGAAGGTTTTTATGCCTGCGGTGAAGCGGCATGCAACGGAATACACGGTGCCAACCGCCTGGCAAGCAATTCCCTTTTGGAAGGCCTTGTATTCGGCAGAAGAATCGCCCTGGAAATCAGCAGCAGGGTTTTAGGCAGGACAAAACATGAAACGGTCATTCCGGATAACCTTGTTGTTTCAGAAAAGAAAAACGGTCCCCTTGAAGACGCAGGCGAATTAAAGTCAAGGCTTCGCAGGCTTATGACCGAAAAAGTAGGTATAATCCGCAATGAAGAGAACCTGAAGGAAGCGTTGAACCAGGTTATGGAGATTAAAAGAGAAACCGAAGGTAAGGCCTGTACAACAATTGAGCAATGGGAGCTTGTAAACATGCTGACACTGGCCGAACTTGTTATTAAATCCGCATTGATGCGGAAGGAAAGCAGGGGAGCTCATTACAGGACCGATTATCCACATACCGATGACGTGAATTTCAGGAAGAATACGATAATATAGCCCGGGAATGAAATTTTGCCTGGCAGAATATATACCGGTGCGAAGGAAAGGAAGAGTTGGAGAATGGAACAGTGGGCGCTGAGGGATATACTTGAAAGAGCTTTTCGTGAAGATATGCCGATGGGCGACATAACAACCGACTATACCGTTCCGGAGGACAGTGTTTCGAAAGCCTGTCTTATAGCAAAGCAGGACGGGGTTATTGCAGGTCTCGGAATTTGCATGGAAGCATTCAGGATGCTTGACCCTGACGTGAAACTTACTCCCCTTGTAAAAGAGGGGGATTATGTTAAGAAAGGCGAAAAACTCCTGTTCGTCGAGGGAAAAAGCAGGGCCATGCTGAAGGCCGAAAGAACTGCTCTGAACCTCCTTCAGAGACTTAGCGGCATTGCTTCCGAAACACGAAAATACGTTGAGAAGGTTGCCGGTTACAAGGCAAAGGTGGTAGATACAAGGAAAACAACACCGGGGCTTAGGATTTTGGAAAAATACGCGGTAAGGGTTGGAGGCGGGACAAACCACCGTTTCTCCCTTTCGGACGGAGTATTGATAAAAGACAATCACATTAAGGCAGCAGGCGGGATTAAGCAGGCTATTGAAGCGGTAAGAAAGGCAATACCTCATACCGTAAAAATCGAGGTTGAAACCGAAACTCTTGAACAGGTAAAGGAAGCCCTGGACAACGGGGCAGACATCATTATGCTTGACAATATGCCGCCCGAGATTATGGAGCAGGCAGTAAAGATGACGGAAGGAAGGGCCGTAACCGAGGCATCGGGAAATGTAACTCTTGACAATATTCAGAAGGTAGCTGCATCAGGGGTTGATATAATATCGGTCGGAGCGATAACCCACTCGGTAAAGGCAATGGATATAAGCATGAAGTTTGAATGAAATTACGGTCTGTTGAACTTTGTTGATACATGACATGAAGTTAGGTTGTATTGACATCCTGTGGACAAAACGTAAAAATATCCACAAAAAATGGGATAAAATCAGGCTTTTTAAACAGGTGGTCGCTTAAACCCTTGTAATCAGAGGATTACAGGGGTTTTTGCATGCAAAAAGTTATCCACAGCCTTGTGGATATCCTGCATATTTTTGAGGTATTTTCAAGCAAAATGCCGTGAAAAACATTGGAAGACGTGAACTTATCCACAGCCCTGTCAAGAGTTTTACCGCTTCCCTGTGGATAATAAAAAGCATTTCCGGGAAAAATGGTTTTCCAGAAACACACTCCGGCCGCTTCGGTTTAATAAAAGTAAATAATAACATGCCCGGAATAAGTTTTTGCAGAATGTGAAAGGATAGTCTATATCCGAATATTGAAAAGGAGAGGAGAAAACAATGAAAGTACGCGATATAATGACAAAGTCAGTAGTCACAGTCAGACCTGATACAACAATAAATGAAGTGGCCAGACTTATGCAGCAGCATAATGTTGGTGCAATACCCGTTGTGGATAATAACGGTCTTATGGGAATTGTTACCGACCGGGATCTTGTGGTCAGAAATATTGCGTCCGGGAAGGACCCGAATTCAACCCCTGTACGGGATATTATGACATCACAGGTGACCACGGTTACTCCCGAAGATGATGTACAGTCAATCACAAAACTTATGGCAACAAGGCAAATCAGAAGGATCCCGGTTGTTGAAAACCAGCAGCTCATTGGAATGGTATCCCTTGGCGATATTGCAACAACAGGCCGGACAGACCTGGCCATGGAGGCATCGGAAGCATTGTCTGAAATAAGCAAGCCGTCCAAACCGCTGAACACTATTGCATCCAAATAATTCAAGTATAGACTTTACAGGACGGGACAAAATAATCCTGTACGCCGGGGAGTTCGCAGCAAGATCCGCAAGGCTTTTATGCCGGAACATTGAGGAGGGATACCATGAGCAGGCGCAGCGGCATCATGTCGGAACACCTCAAGGAGGAAATTGCTAAGGAACTCGGTGTGTACGATATAGTAAAAACTGATGGTTGGGGTGCGGTATCTTCAAGAGACTGTGGAAACATGGTTAAGAAAGCCATAGAAATGGCTAACCGCAGTTCCGTTCAGAACCATCAGGGGTAATTGTTGCAATACTGCAGTGAATGGCTTTGACAAATCTCTGATTTTGCAACAATGAAGCCACAGCCGGGATAGGAAACTCCCTGGCGTATTTTGAAAAAGGGCATGAAACATGCCCTTTTGTTATTACGGCATCAGCCCGCTCAATGCATGGATTATTCCGCAAATTACCGATTGTGCGGGGTATTGACAATCATTAATTCATCATGTTATACTTACATAGCAAAAACGTGGAGAGATGGTCGAGCTGGTTTAAGGCACCGGTCTTGAAAACCGGCGTGGGTTTACGCCCACCCTGGGTTCGAATCCCAGTCTCTCCGCCAGTTTAATATTATAATGTTTATTCTGGAGAAGTACTCAAGTTGGCCGAAGAGGCGCCCCTGCTAAGGGTGTAGGTCGTTTAAAGACGGCGCGAGGGTTCGAATCCCTCCTTCTCCGCCACAATTCGTCCGAAAACCCTTTCGTAGAAAGGGTTTTCACTATTTTTACCGATA
>LFSH01000054.1:0-22284 GCA_001513105.1 Clostridiales bacterium DTU070
TTGCTTTGCAAAAACTGTGGAATTTACTTTTGCAAACCGGAATTTACTTTTTCAATTGACCTCAAGTAAATTCTCATTTAAAAGGGAAATTACGCCAAAATACTGAAATCAGCGGAAGTCAGTATATAAAGCGGATACCGGTTATGAGCCCGCTCCAATTACCGCATGGACCAGCAGGGTCTGAACCCGTAATTCCTCGATCAAGTCAAGACCTCCTGTCGCATACACCGGTATTTGAATGGGTTGCAGGCAAACAAGTATAAAACCTTTCCCACTGAGAAAAATATCTTAAGACCGCATTTTCGGGGAGGGTGTTTTTTGAAAGGAATAGCTTCTTTTCTGAAATCCATTTTTCTGTTTAAGCCCGAAGAACCAAAGAAACCTTTTGTACTTGATGATTTCGAACACCGGGACGGCGAAGATGCATCGGACAGAACCGGTGATGAAGGAGCAGGTGCGTCCCTTAACAGAGACGAAAAGGAAGAGAAAGAAAAAGAAAGGAAAGATGAAGAAAGCATAAAAAATGAAAGAAAAATCAGGATGGTAAAACCCGTTTCGGTAAACAGCAGTGAAGCTGTTGACAACAGGGAGGAAAGCGATGACGGGAAAGATGAAGTATCTGGTTCCTTAACAACAAGTCTTGAAGTCATGAAAAAAAGATACAGTGCGGATATAAACGGAGACTTCAAAATACGCGAGTTCAAGGTGCGCGTAAAGGATAAAGCATATCCTGCCTTTATTTGCTTTTTTGACGGCCTTGTTGACAGCATGGTTATTAACAGCAATATCCTTGTTCCGTTGATGACCTTGTCGGTTATGCCGATGGATACCGAAGATCGGTCGGTTAAGGATATTATTTTCAGTCATCTGATTCCGCAGAACCAGATTAAAATGTGCAAAACATACCAGGAAGTTGTTGACGAGATTAATTTCGGAGGCGTCGGAATATTCATTGACAGCCTGGATGCGGCTTTTGCCGCCGATGTTAAGGGATGGGAGCACAGAACCGTTGAAAAGCCGACATCAGAACTGAACATACGCGGCCCGAGAGAGGCTTTTATTGAATCAATCAGGGCCAATACCGCCCTTATCAGGAAAATACTCAAGGATGAGAACCTTATCATGGAAGATGTTCTGATTGGTGAAAGAAGCAAGACACCATGCAGCATTGTTTATATAAAAAACATAGCAAATTCCAGGCTCGTGGACGAAGTAAGGAAACGGCTGAAAAGTATTAAAATTGCATATTTGCGTGATGCTGCCGAGCTTGAACATTTCATTGAGGATGATACATTTCTTCCCGCGCCGCAGATACTGTTAACCGAGCGGCCTGATCGCGTCGCAGCATACCTGAGTGAAGGCCGCGTTGCGGTTATCGTTCACGGAAGCCCGTTTGTAATAGTGGTTCCGATAACTTTTTTCAACCTTATTCACTCACCCGAGGACTATTACCTCAGGTATCCGTATTCCACGATGCTTCGTTTTATAAGAATCCTGGGCATACTTATAACACTTTTTCTCCCGGCTGTTTATCTTGCGATAACGAACTACCACCAGGAGATGCTGCCTACCGATTTGCTTCTTGCAATCGCATCGTCGCGGGAAAAGGTTCCGTTCCCCACGATTGTCAGTATATTTATCATGGAAATAGCGTTTGAACTTATCCGTGAGGCAGGAATAAGAATACCGGGGCCTATCGGCCCGACGCTCAGTATCGTCGGAGGCCTGATTCTGGGGCAGGCTGCAGTCTCAGCGAATCTTGTAAGTCCAATCCTTATAATTATTGTAGCCGTTACAGGAATAGGTTCTTTTGCAGTGCCCGATTTTTCCCTTGGATATTCGTTCCGTGCATTACGCTTTATTTATATACTTCTTGCAGGATTTGCAGGCCTTTTGGGGATAAGCCTCGGAATTTTCATAAATTTTCTTCTGCTGATGAATGCGAAGTCTTTCGGAGTTCCTTTCTTTGCCCCGTTTGCGCCTAAAACAACGGGAAAAAGAACAAATACCATATTCAGGGCACCGCTCTGGAAAGAAGAGGACAGACCTGATTTTCTAAACCCGAAGGATATAAAGCAGCAGCCTTTTATCAGCAGGGGATGGGTAAAATCGGAGAAAGGAGTTGAATCGGATGGACAGGAAAACGGAGATCGGTAATTTCGAGGCAGCCTGCATATTGCTTAATATGATATCATCGAAAATTATACTCGATTTTCCGAGAACTGTCTCCGAGGATGCGGGAAGTGCCGCATGGCTGATGGTTTTGCTGGATTCGGTGGTTGTTTATTTACTGTTTCTTGTTATATCCCGGTTGTATCGGAAATTCGCGGGGAATGACCTTCTGGATGTAAGCGAGGCTGCTTTTGGCGAGACAGGCAGAATAATCGCCGGAATCATTTTCCTGATCCAGTTTATGTATATAACCCACGTTGTTCTGAGACAATTTGCCGAGGATATAAAAGTCATAAGCCTTGCATCCACTCCGGTCAGTGTTGTTATACTTCTGTTCTGTGCGGGTATGATAGTCGGGGCATATTTGGGCATTGAAGCAATAAGCAGGCTTCATGTTATAGCAATACCGCTTTTGGCTGCAGCTTTCCTGCTGATACTTTTATTCAATATTCCCAGGTATGATATAAGCAAAATTTCACCGTGGCTGGGCCTGGGAATTGGTGCAATACTGAAGAATGGCGTTATTAACCTGTCATATTTTTCCGAACTTGCTGCGCTGTTTTTTTTGATGCCCTTTTTGAAAAAGAAAAACAGTTTCGGGGGAGTTGGCCGATATGGTATATTTTTTTCCGGGCTTTTCCTTGTCCTGGTGTCACTGTGTTACCTGATGGTCTACCAGTACCCGATGTCAACCGAGTTTTTCCTCCCGGTGTACCAGATGGCCAGAACAATAAAGATTGGAAGATTCTTTTCCCGGATAGAACCGGCATTTATACTGATATGGGCATCAAGTGCCTTTTTGTATCTAAGTTCGGGCCTGTTTTTCATAACCTATATTTTTCAGAGAACTTTTAACCTGAAATACCGTAAACCGCTGATAGTACCGTTTATTATCCTTATTTTTGCCTTAAGCCTTCTGCCTGAAAACCTGTACTCCACGCTTCAGTCCGAGATGCATGTATACCGGCTCTTATCCTGGCTGGTAACGCTGATTCTTCCAATAATACTCCTGGTTATTGCATCGACCAGGGCAAAGTCGAACAAGCATAGGGAGGAAGCAAGGCATGATTAAACATATTAAAACAGTTTTACTTTTACTGGTTACTATTTCGATGGTTTTTACGAGCGGATGCTTCGATGCGATAGAACCTGATGAAATGGCTTATGTTGTCGCACTGGGACTTGATGATGGAACTGACGACAATTTAATAATTACACTGCTTCTGGCAGTACCTATTGCGGTGGGTGTAGGGCCCGAACCCGGGGAAATTGACAACGCAACGAATATGATAACCGTTGCAGCACCTACTATTTTAGGCGGTATAAATGTAATTAACTCGCTTATAAGCAAACGTGTAAATTTCACCCAAACAAAGCTGATAGTTATTTCAAAGGAACTCGCTGAAAAAGGAGTAGAGAGATTTATAAATACATTCATAAGATTCAGGGAGTTCAGACCCGACACATATATAGGTATTTCAAGGGGCAGGGCCGAAGAGTTCCTGAAAGAGAGCAAACCCGTTCTTGAAATTAATCCGTCAAAGCATTTTGAACTGGTAATGGAATCTTTCAAATATACCGGTTTCTCAAGTGGAAGCACCATTGAAGAGTTTTATTCCAAGATGGAATGTACATGCAACGAGGCAGTGGCTGTTCTGCTTGATATCTCACAGATTGAAGAAACAGGGGACCTGGCCGGGGTATTAGCAAACCGGAAAAACTCTGACGGTGAGGTTCTTGAAGGTGATTACACAGCTACTGACATGCCTGTCGTATATGAAAACAAGGTAAGGCAGATGGGTTCGGCTGTTTTCAAAGGCGATAAAATGGTCGGGGAACTGACAGGGCGTGAAACCTTTTATTACCTTATGGTTTCAGGCAAGTTGGGCGAGATCCGCTATACAATGCCTGAGCCTGATATAGCAGCTCACAGCAGAGCGTATGTTACATTAAGATTAAGCCGGGCAAGGAAGCCCGAGGTTCGCGTCAAAATCAAGGATGACAAACCTGTTGTGAATATTCGTATTTCACTCGAAGGTGATATTCTGGCAGTAACAGGCAATAATGATTATTCCACCGGTGAAAGTTTGAAAAAGTTAGAGAATTATGCTTCGGATTATATCAGGAGGGATGTTGTTTCATTTCTTGAAAAGACCCGGGATGATTTCAACAGTGATATATGCTTTATAGGAAAGTCGGTTAAAAAAACCTTTTTGTTTTGGGAAGACTGGATTAAATTCAACTGGACCGACAAATATAAAAATGCACAATTCGTAGTAGACGTGGAGGTTAAAATCAGGCGCTCGGGCGTAATGGTGAAACAGGTACCTGTAAACCAGCTGAAAGGGGATATCAAGTGAATACCTTGATTGTGCTGATTATTCTTGTAGTACTGCTGTGGGAGGGGATATATACCATAAGTTATGCCGTCTGGACATTCAGGGACAATAAAAAAGGCGGCATAGCCCTTATTGTATTGTCCATTATATCCATTGCCTTCCCTTTGTACCTCTTATGGATAAGAAAATAGGGACGGAGGCAGGTCCCTTGTCCCGCTTTGCCCCGTTCCTGCTGCAATAATTGCGTTCCTGCCTGTAACTGTCCCGGTTAATGTTACCCACTGAAATAAACCATGCAGAACCGGTTTTTGCCAGGTATAGACAAAAAGCATCAGTTGATCCGCAATATTTTTCTTTAAATGTTGAATCATTCCAGCAAAAACAATATAATAGTTGATAAAAGGCTATACTGATATATTTTATCTGAAATGGCTTAATTATGTACTTTCGGCCGCCTGTATGAGCTTTTTTGCTTTAATACGGTTTTGACTTTTGCATTTTTTACTTATGACTAATTTAAAAAATACCGGGAAAAGGATCAGGATATGCTGAGTGTAGTTAACACGTGCGGATTATTGGGCATTAACGGATACATGGTTTCGGTGGAGACAGATATAAGCAAGGGTATACCGGCGTTTGACATAGTCGGACTCGGCGATGCGGCGGTTAAGGAAGCAAAGGAACGGGTACGTGCTGCTATCAGGAATTCAGACTTCGAGTTTCCTTCACGCAGGATAACTGTTAATCTTGCTCCGGCCGACATGAAAAAGGAAGGCACATCCTATGATTTGCCGATAGCAGCAGGAATTCTTGCTGCAACCGGGGTTATTTCCCGTGACGCGCTTTCGGGCTGTGTTCTTTTGGGAGAACTCTCGCTGGACGGAACACTGCGCCCTGTGAACGGTGTTCTGCCGAAAACAATAACTGCAAGGGAAAAAGGTTTCGAAGCAATAATCACGCCATGTGAAAACGCCGGGGAAGCATCGGTGGTAAAAGGAATAAAAGTTATACCTGCATCAAACCTGTCCGAATTAGTGAAGCATTTTAACGGGGAGATAAACCTGCCTTATGCTGAGAACGATGCGGATTTGTTTTCCGACGAGGAATCAAAAAACCAGCCCGATTTTGCAGATGTGAAAGGTCAGGAACATGTAAAAAGAGCTCTTGAAGTTGCAGCCGCGGGCGGTCATAACCTTAGTATGATCGGCAGCCCCGGATCGGGCAAAACAATGCTTGCCCGCAGGATGCCGTCGATACTGCCCGATCTGACCTTTGAAGAGGCTCTTGAAATAACTAAAATCTACAGTGTTGCGGGGCTTTTGCCGCCCGATTCCTCCCTTATCACAAAAAGGCCGTTTCGGGCACCTCATCATACGATAAGCTCAATATCCCTGATCGGCGGCGGAAGAATTCCCAAACCGGGAGAGGTAAGCCTTGCCCATTTAGGCGTGCTTTTTCTTGACGAACTGCCCGAGTTCGGCAAAAACACCCTTGAAGTTTTAAGGCAGCCCCTTGAAGACGGTTTTGTAAATATTTCAAGGATTAATGCATCCATTACATATCCGTGCAGTACAACCCTTATAGCTGCCGCAAATCCCTGCAAGTGCGGTTATTATCTTGATGATACCAGAGAATGCACCTGTACGCAGAACGAGGTGAGAACGTATCTCGGAAGGCTTTCCGGACCGTTGCTCGACAGAATGGATATCCAGGTGGAGGTACCTTCGCTTAGGTACAGTGAACTGAATTCCGATACGGTTTCCGAGTCTTCCGCCGATATACGAAAAAGGGTGAACAAGGCCAGGAGTATCCAGAGAAAGCGTTTTTCGCAGGAGGGCATTTACTGCAATTCCCAGATGACTTCTCTAATGGTCAGAAAATACTGCCGGCTCGGGAAAGAGGAAGCTGATTTGCTTAGAAAGGCTTTTTCCAGGTTAGGGCTTACCGCGCGCTCTCACGACAAGATTCTGAAAGTTGCAAGGACGATTGCGGACCTGGAGGGGGCGGAAAACATCAATGCCGTACATATTTCCGAAGCCATACAGTACAGGATACTTGACAGGAATCTGTTTTGACGGGAGGATGGCATGAACCCGGATCTGAAAGAGTGGATTTGGCTTGCAAATCTGAAAGGCATTATAACAAGGAAAAAGGTTGAACTGTTAAGGATATTCAACAGCCCTGCTGAAATATACAGGGCTGATGCAGTTGAACTGGCAAAGACCGGTATACTTAGCCGTGACAATATCAATGCGATATTGTCCGCAAGGCACAGGGAAGCGGCTGACAGGGCAATTGAGGAAATACACAGGAAAGATATTGATGTGGTTACTTTAAACAGCAGTACATACCCAGAGCTATTGAAAAATATCTGTGATCCCCCAATTTGTCTTTATGTGAAGGGAAAACTGGCAGCCGATGTACTTGCGGTTGCCGTTGTCGGATCAAGAAGGGCTTCAGGTTATGGATTGTCCCTTGCCAGGAAGATTTCCGGCGAACTTGCGCAGAACAGTATATGCGTGGTCAGCGGAATGGCCAGGGGAATAGACACGGCAGCGCACCAGGGTGCATTGTCCGTTAACGGACGGACAATTGCTGTTTTGGGATGCGGTCTCGACATGGTTTACCCGCCGGAAAACAAAAAACTGATGGAGAGCATTATTGAAAACGGTGCGGTTATTTCAGAATATCCCCCGGGTGCTGAACCGGCACCCCACCACTTTCCTGTAAGAAACAGGATTGTAAGCGGGATGTCGGTTGGCGTATTGGTGGTTGAAGCCGGTGAAAGAAGCGGCTCATTAATAACAGCGAGGCTGGCACTGGAGCAGGGCAGGGATGTTTACGCTCTGCCCGGAAACGTTGTAAGTGTCAACAGCAAAGGTACGAACAAGCTGATACAGGACGGGGCAAAACTTGTAACATCGGTTCAGGATATACTTGAAGAGCTTCACTGGTATAAGCATTTTGATACTGAAAACACACCGGGTCCCGGCGGTTTTGGAATTCATGGACTGAATGACGAGGAGCGGGAGGTAATAGGACTTCTGTCTTATGAGTCCCTGCAGATAGATGAGATTCAAAAAAAGCTCCCAGTTGAAATGCCGTTATTGCACAGTATTTTGCTGAGCCTTGAAATGAAAGGGCTTATAAAGCGGGAGCCGGGAGGGAAATACCGTCTCGAAGTTTGATAAAATAACATAAAAAGCATCATTTTGCATTTTTGAAACTTTTTAAGCTGTGATTCGTCATATATAGAAGATATAATGATAAATAGTGTTGATATTTTAAAATTCTGCTAAAAAACGTTAAGGGGTTGTTAGTCTTGCAAAACAGGAAAGCCGTTTGCTTACTGCTGTTGATTTTAACCGTCGTTTCTTTCTGTGCATCTCAACAGGCAGCAGTTTTTGCAGCGCCGCTTCAGGATGATATTGACATTGAGGTTGAGGGCGGCTATGGCGGAATTGCGAAACTTGGTGCATGGTCCAGGCTTTTTATAAGGGTTTGCTCAACAAACAGGAATATATCGGGTGAAATTGAAGTTGAAGCATACCTGGACCAGTCAAGAAAAGTTGTTGTTTCAAAGCCTGTTGAACTGATAGCCGGTATTGAACAGGAGATAGCCATTGAAATACCTGTTGTTACTGCGCACAGGGGCATTGATATCCGGCTGGTTGAGAAGAAAAAGGTTCGGTACCAGACCGAATATAATTTTAAAAGGCTTCTTTCGCCGGATATTATGATGATAGGAGTTTTGTCCGAGGACAAGGATGCATTTAACTGGCTGAACGGGTATACCGTCTCATTGGCAATTGACAAGGATGTGGCGGAGAAAGTCAAATCATTTTTTTCGAGTGATTTGGCAACAGCACAGCAGATGCAGCAGTATAAACTTCCGCTTTATGACGAGTATTTCGAGAAACATGAAGCCGTTGTGATCCAGCTGGACAGGGATTCCTTTCCGGACATGCAGGAAATCATGGAGAACTTTGATTTTCTTATAATAAGCAGGTATGATACATCACTTCTTGACAAGACGCAGCTCTCGGTTCTTGAAGAATGGGTTGAAACCGGCGGGTTATTGGTTACAACCACCGGAATTTCGTGGCAGAAGGTATACAGGGGTCTGCCCGAAAGCCTTAAACCCTTTTCGGTTACGCGGGTTGAAGATGCCATTACTGAAGACATTTTGGAAAAATTTACAGGCAGGGATGCCGCGGGTATAAACCTTAAACTGGCAAAAGGCAATCATGGCTTAAAATACATAGATTACAGCGAGGATTATACAGACCCCGGCAATCAGAACATATTTTCCGACGACTATATTATTGTTGGAGAACATGACAATCCCATTGCGATACATTACCGGAAAGGAACCGGTTCGGTTATTGTTCTGACCTTTGATCCTACCGTCGAGCCGTTCGCCTCGTGGCATCACAAGACTGCTTTTATGGAGAGTGTTTTCAAGTATACCGATACCGGTATCGAGGATCGTTTCTATGATTACGGCAATGGTTTTTACAGGAGGTATGCAAACTCGGGAGGAACGTATATACAGGATATTGCAACCGATGTGCCCTATGACAGGATGCCTCCTTACGGGTTGATGTTTATAATCCTCGGCATATATGTGATACTCGCAGGTCCTGTACTGTACCTGGTTCTGAAAAGAAAGGACAGGAGAGATCTGGCATGGGTGCTGATCCCTGCACTGTCGGTTGTGTTCCTTGCAGGGATGTACATTTTCGGTTTTAAAACGAGATTGAACAGCGCTATTGTTAATACCGTTTCGCTGATTGAAACAGAATCGGGTTCGGACAAGGCTTACGTTTCTTCTGTAATGGGCGCTTTTAACAACCGCCGCGGCACGATAACCATAGAGTATGATTCGGGTAACGGCATTTATTCGCCCTTTATTGAGAGGGAGAATTATTACAGGTATTACAGGGGCACGGCAGATAACCAGATTGCTGCAAAATATACGGTCGGAGACCGGGTTAAATATGAACAGTACAATGTAGCGCTATGGACGCCGAAGACGCTGTATGCACAGAAAACCATACCGTTTGACGGGAATATCCTGAAAAATATCCAGGTAAAGGACGGGAGCATCAAAGGTGTTATTGAAAACACCACGCCCTATGATTTGCTTGATGCAGTGCTTGTTATCGGGAACAGCATTGTTCGTATTGGTGATATTGTCGCGTGGGATTCGGTTACGCTGGATATACCCCTTGACAGTAAGGATGTATTCAAAAGACCGGATGACTATCTTGAGAAGCTGTACGGAAAAACCTATTACCCAAATCGCAGGGACTATCCTCCAAATTTTATGGAACTGAGGCAAAAACGAAGGCTGGTTGAGGACTATCTGGACAAGACCTGCAGCAGCAGTTTGGGAAGACCGACATTTACGCTGATAGCGATGAATGAGCAGGAACTTAGTTATGACCTGACTGTAAATTCAAAAAAACCGAAGACATATAATAAAAACCTTGTTGCAGTAAAATCCTCCCTTAATTTTGTGAAGGGGCAGGAAACGGAAATACCGCCCGGAGTAATAACTTCAAGCAAGTACCAGGGGCAGGACGTTGCCATAAATGACAAGGAAGCCGGATTAGGAATTCTTAATACGGGGGATTTGCTGTTTGAGTATGTTCTGCCCGATAATATAATTGTTGATGAAATGCGCTTTACGGTTGGCAGATACATACCGCCGGACATTAAACGTTACCTTGAGGAGAATCCGTCAGTACGATTATCGCCGAACAAGTACAGGTTCTACCTGTATAATGTTATAACAAGGGCATGGGATGAATTCGCATTCGAATCCAACAGGGACCTGGTTATCGACGTTACGGTAAAAAATAATATGTCGCAATACATAGGTTCGGGTAATGAAGTAGGTGTCAGAATCAGCGTAGTGGAGCTTGGCCAGCCTGTGGAGATAGAAGGTTATTATGGATACTATAACTATAATATGAGTATTGCCGCACCCAGCTCATACTATTACAGTGAAAGAATTACAATGCCTGACATTTATATAAAGGGGGTATCCAAATGATGCTGGTGGTTGAAAACCTGACGAAAAAGTTTAAAAAGACTATGGCAGTGGACAGGCTTTGCATGGAGATCCCCAGGGGCGAGATATACGGGTTCGTAGGCGCCAACGGCGCGGGAAAAACGACGACAATGCGTATTATTGCAGGGCTTCTTGCTCCCACATCAGGAAAGGTTTATATAGACGGCCTGAATATTTTCAGAGATCCCCTGAAAGTTAAAGGCCGGATAGGATATATGCCGGATTTCTTCGGCGTATACAATGATCTGAAGGTATCGGAATACATGGAGTTTTATGGCGGACTGCAGGGGATTTACGGTGAAAAATGCAGGGAACTGACCGATTCTCTCCTGGAACTGGTCAGGCTGACACATAAAAGGGACGCCTATGTGGATACATTATCAAGAGGAATGAAGCAAAGGCTGTGTCTTGCAAGAAGTTTAATCCACGATCCGGATTTCCTTATTCTTGATGAACCTGCTTCGGGGCTTGATCCCAGAGCAAGGGTGGAGATGAAGGAAATACTGAAAGAACTCCGTACCATGGGAAAGACGGTTTTGATCAGTTCTCACATACTGCCTGAACTAGCCGAACTGTGTACATCAATCGGTATTATAGACTCGGGGCGGCTTGTGGCAAGCGGTTCTGTTGCAGAAATCACCGAAAAGATGTACCAGTCCGGGCTGATTAAGATCAAGGTTGCGGAGAAAGAGGAAGAAGCTGTAAAGATTCTTATGGAAATGCCTGAAGTTGGTGAACTCAGCTCAGTTGCGGGGGTCATTGAGATTAAGGTCAGCGGAGGGGAGGAAACCTCTGTTAGGGTCTTAAAAACTTTGGTTGAGAATGAAATTCCGGTTGTTTCATTCCACCCCGAAGAATGCTCACTGGAAGCTGTCTTTATGAGCCTTACCGAAAGGAGTAGCGAAAATGAAAATAATCAATAATCCTATCCTCCTGAAAGATATGAAAACCAAGCTGCGCGGTTGGAGGACACCGGTGCTGATAAGCTGTTATGTACTTCTGTTGACAGGCATACTGCTTCTGTTCTTTTTGGGAAACAACATGCTGGATCGGTACAGTACGAGCGCTTTCGATCCGCGGCTTGCGGTAGATGCCTACAACTACATCATTGTATTCCAGTTTGCGCTGCTTTTTCTTATTGTACCGGCAATGACGGCAACATCCATCAGCGGTGAGCGCGAAAGACAAACTCTTGAACTGATGCTTGTAACGCAGACGCCCACACATGATATTATAATCGGGAAAATCCTGATATCCGTTGCTCACTCAATACTTCTCCTGTTATCTTCAATGCCTGTATTGGGCATGGTATTCTTCTTCGGCGGAATCGGGATAATGGAAATCGTGAAACTGCTTATATTCTATGTTCTGACTTCATTTTTTGTCGCAAGCAGCGGTGTTTTCTTTTCCACGTTATTCAGGAAAAGCATTGTAGCAATAATCTCAACATACATTTTCTTAGGTCTTTTGACCTTTGGAACCTTTTTCGTACTCGGATTCCGCGCAATTATTATGGAATATGTTACTCACAGCAGTATCGACGTTACATACGCAACATACCTGACATCATTGTTTCCTTCACCTGTGTTCGGTTTTACTTCCTTTTATTTTGACAAGGGTGATTATTACAGCTTCAGGTACAGCCTGTGGGGAGAACTGGCATCGGAAATTAATTCGCAGATTGCCTATGAAACAAGTATACTGAGGTTCCTGAAGCCGTGGATAGCAAACGGTCTTTTTGATATCCTTGCTTCAGCATTGCTAATATTCATGAGCTCAATAATGCTGAGCCCTTTGATAAGAAAAAAATAGCATAATGCACCGGTGATTCCATGGATAAAAAATATATATTAAAGGCCTTAAGGCCGCTGAAACTTAAAATCTTTTTTCACAGAGCAATTGAAGTGTTTTTGTATGCCCTGACAGCTACCGGCATAATATCGCTGGTATTGGTGCTAGCTTCAATGTTATATGTTATTCCATTCGTAAGACATAAAATGCTGGTGATTATCGGAGTGGGTTTATATATAGCGCTTAATGTGTCGCTGTTTTTTATTCCTGCGAAAAAGCAGCTTATAATGACGGCTGACAGCCTTGGCCTGAAGGAAAGGATTATAACAGCGTGGTACCTCATGGGTGATAATTCTGAAGTTGCCATGCTGCAAAGACAGGACACGAAGCGGGCTCTTGAAAGCACGAACCTTGCTTCGGCCTACAGGATAAGAGTTGATAAAAGATTGTATATTACTGCGGCATGCCTTGTTATAACAGCCTTTTTGCTGACTTTTATCCCGGGCAGGGTGCATGGAGACACCGTAATCAGGGAGTCGCTGATACAGAAAATGAAAGAGAGCGAGAAACAGATTGAAGACGAGATAAAAAGCCAAAAGCAGAAAAACCCCGAAATAAGCGATGAACAAATGGAACAGCTGAAAGAAGCCCTTGAAAAACTTAAGGGGGAATTCAGGAAAGCCAAATCCGAAGAGGATGCGCTGAAAGCCCTGGCACAGATGGAAAACCAGTTGGATAACCTGAAAAGACAGGATCCGCTGAGGGGTTTAAAAACCCTCGAAAATGTTCTGAACAACTCGCAATTAACACGGGATATCGCCGAAGCACTTGCAGAAAAAGATGGGGAAAGCTTGCGTGAAGCCCTTGAAAAGCTGGCGGAAGAGCCCGATAATGACGAAAAAATAAAGGAATTAGCCGAAATGCTTAAACAGGCGGCAATGAATATGGGTGATAATTCAATGCTTTCCGATGCACTTCAGAATCTTGCGGCAAGTGCCGGCTCCGGGGAAATTAGCGGTAATGAACTGGTTCAGAGCCTTATGGAACTGATTCAACAGGCAGAAGAGAATGCGGCAGGACAGCAGGATTTCGAAAATGCCCTTGGTGATGTCGGCAATGCACTGGGGAATGCACGCAGGTCAATTAGTGCGGTTGACAGAAGGGTAGCTTCGGGAAATACAGGAAGAATGCAGCGGCAGCCGGGCGAAAGCGGTAACAATAATGGTTCGGACGAAGGCGGGCAGCAGCCCGGGAATAACAGTGGAAGCCAGGGCGGGAATCAAAACCGAAATCAGGCCGGAAATGAAGGAGGAGGCATGGCCCAAAACGGCAGCAGCGGAAATAATCAGCAGATGGGCGGAGAAAGCGGCGGCGGTGCCGGAGAAGGCTCAACAGGCACTGATATGGGCTATTCCGATGGTGAGCAGTCCGGGGGCAGAAGAGCACCAGGGGAATGGAAAGAGGAAGACTATAAGAGAATCTATGTACCTGAACACCTCGGCGGAGAAGGAAATGAAATAACCTTATCCGGCAGGGTGCTCGATTCGGGCAGCAGCACATACAGCGAAGCAGACGGAGCGCCTGTAAAAAAAGGTGCAATGGTACCGTACCGGGAAGTGCTTAGCGAATATCGTACCGAAGCGGTTCAGTCCATGGAGAAACAGGATATTCCATCGGGTATGAAGGAGCTTGTCAAGTCCTATTTCAGTTCGCTGGATTAGCAGTTTAAAATATATGGCGTGTTTGCCGTATAGTGAGCATAGAAATCGCCTGTACAGGCGTTTATTGACAGGGAGGATCGAATGGTGCAGACCGATAGGGAAAGTTTTGAAAAAGTACTGGAGACAGTCTCAAGGATTGAGGCAGAAGTTTCAAGGCATATGATAGGACAGAAGGAGGTTATACGGCAGGTAATAATATGCATGCTTGCCGGAGGAAATGTCCTTCTTGAGGGTATGCCCGGGCTTGGCAAAACAAGGCTCGTAAATATACTGGGAAAGGTTATGGGGCTTCAGTTTTCACGTATCCAGTTCACTCCCGACCTTATGCCTGCCGATGTTACGGGAACAAATATCATAGACAGGGAAGAGGGCGGACAGGGAATGTTTAAGTTCCAGCCAGGGCCTATTTTCAGTAATATAGTACTGGCCGACGAGATAAACCGTGCAACGCCGAAAACCCAGAGCGCAATGCTGCAGGCCATGCAGGAGAAAACCGTTACGATAGCCAACACGACATATGAACTTCCGACACCGTTTTTTGTGCTGGCAACCCAGAACCCGATCGAAATGGAGGGTACGTATCCGTTGCCCGAAGCACAGATGGACAGGTTCCTTTTCAAGCTCAATGTACCTTCACCGGGTTTTGATGAACTGAAGGGAATTATCAACCTGACTACGAAAAACACGGAAGAGACGGTTGAAAAGGTTACAAATGCCGAGGAAATAATAAAAATACAGAAAGCGGCAAGGGAGATTCCAATAGCAGAACCCGTTCTTGATTATGCTATCCGGATTGTTATGGCAACGCGTCCTGATGACGCGGCTTCACCCGAACCGGTTAAAAAATATGTCAGGTACGGTTCAAGTCCGCGCGGTGCCCAGGCTGTTATAAGTACCGCAAGGATAAGGGCTTTGCTGTGCGGAAGGTATAATGTCTCATTCGAGGATATTCAGACAGTGGCTTATCCTTCATTGAGACACAGGATATTTGTCAATTTTGATGCAGTCTCCGACAATATTACACCGGATATGATAATTGACGGAATAATAAAGGATGTGAAGACTTATCAGTGAAAATACTTGACAACGATGAACTAAGAAGAATCCATTCCCTTGCGATGCAGATAAAAACACCTGTTTCCGGGCAGGCAACAGGGAACAGGAAATCAAAAAGCAAGGGAACTTCGGTTGAATTCTCCGATTTCAGGGAATATGTACCCGGCGACGACTTCAGGAGAATAGACTGGAACGCCTACGGGCGTTTTAACAGGCTGTTCGTGAAGCTCTACATGGAAGAGCGTGAAGCCCCTGTCCAGGTTTTTCCTGACATCAGCCTGTCGATGGATTATGGAACACCGAACAAGTTTTTTGCTGCATGCCGGCTGGCTGCCGCTGTTTCTTACATAAGCCTGCTGTCCTACGACAGCGTATATGTGAATCCATGGAATGAAAAAATACATGGCACTTACGGCCCGTTCCGAACCCAGTCGGCCTATATAAAAGTGGATAATCTGCTTGCCGGTTTAAAGGCTTCGGGGAAAAGCAATTTTTCAGATGCGCTGCGGAACATGGAATGGAAAACCGGGCGCGGTGTCAGTTTTGTGATTACCGACGGCCTGTTGAGGGAAGGACTTGAAGAAGGGCTTAAATATCTGAAGTACAGGAATCAGGATGTTTTTCTGTGTCTCGTGCTTTCACCGGAAGAAATGTCACCCGTCCTGAATGGGGCCGTTAAGCTAATAGACAGTGAAACCGGTGAGGCAATTGAAGTGACGGTATCAGCTGCATTACTTAAAAGGTATGAGGAATCGCTGAAGCAGCACCTGGCAAAGCTTGGCGAGCAGTGCAGGAAATGGGGAGTCCATTTTGCTGCGCTTACTTCAAGCATGCCTGTTGATTTAATGCTGAAAACAGTCATCGGCTGATTGTCTTCATTAAGCCTTGCTATAAAGGATGTGAGCCATTGACATTTTTAACACCGTACGGTTTTATAGGCCTTTTGGTCGTACCTTTGATTATTCTGCTGTATATTCTGAAACAGAAAAGGGAGAATGTTACGGTATCAAGCCTTATTTTGTGGAGCAGGATTGTAAGCGACATGCAGGCCAGGACTCCGTGGCAGAAGCTGCAGAAAAACTTGCTTCTTTTCCTGCAGATAGCTGCTGCGCTGTTGATTGTTCTTGCCTTAACAGGTTTTTCAGTACTGCATCAGTCAGATACGGTGGAATCAGTTATTATTGTAATTGATCATTCACTCAGCATGGCCTCTTCGGATATAGAACCAACAAGGCTCGTTGCCACAAAAAGGGATGCGGCTGAATATGCGGATTCCCTGCCCGGCAACAGCAGGATAACCGTTGTGAGCATCGGAAGGGAGGCCCATGTGCTGATTTACGATTCCACATCAAAGGATGATGTTAAAAAAAGCATAGAATCAATCAGGCAGTCATGGGGCTACGTGGATACAGCCAAGGCTGAAGAACTGGTTTTGTCGCTAAAAAGCCAGGATCCCGGCGCCCGGATTGTTCTGTTTTCAGATACGCCGTTTAGGTTTGGTGATGAACAGGTACAGTTTTCCGAGTATAAAAGAAGGACTGATAATGTTGCTGTAACGGGTTTTACTCACTCAAGGACAGGAGACAGGATTACGGCCATGACCGTTCTCAGGAACCAGGGAAGCGATGAGGCCGAAATAACCGTAAGCCTTTACGGCGACGGCGAGTTTCTTGATTCCAGGTGGGTAACTGTTCCGGGCAGCCAGACAAAAACGATATGGTGGGACAGGATACCCGATACAGTAAGAACCATGAGGGTAAGCATTGAAACCGATGATATTCTCCAGGAAGACAACAATGCCTACGAGGTTGTGCATTCCGAAGAAACCGTAAAAGTGCTTCTTGTTTCAGAAGGAAACTATTTTCTTGAAAAAGTGTTTTCATTGATTGACGGAGTGGAACTATTCAGAACGACGCCTGACGAAGTGAGTTATGAAGACTATGACCTGTATATCTTTGACCGGTTTATCCCTTCGAAGCTGCCTGAAGACGGGAACATCGTAGTTTTTTCACCGCCTCCGAACGAGTTTTTCCCCGTTGGCGGATGGATGGATACGCCTGAAATCGGAAGATCCGATCATAAAATATTCAGGTATATAGACCGGTTAAGTTTTTCGGTCGGCAGAACACGTATTATTGATAAGCCCGAATGGGCTGAAGTAATAATGGAATGCAACGGGAACCCGATTATTATGGAAGGTGTTGTCGGAAACCTGGATATCCTGGTTTTCGGGTTTGATCTGCTTGAAACCGACCTTCCCCTGAGAACCGAGTTTCCCATTCTGATTTCGAATATTGTTAATGAGTATGCTCCGTCCAGGGGAGCAGTAACAGAACGTTTGACAGTCGGCGATGCAGTACAGTTCCGGCTAAACCCCAATACACTGACAGCCTATGTTTACCTTCCTGACGGTAAACGTTTGCAGGCAGCGCCCCCATTTCCGCCAGAGCCTTTTTTGGATACTGACGAACCGGGAATTTACAGCCTTTCGCAGGTAAAGGCCGACGGTGACATAAACACGTATTTCGATGTAAATGTTCCCGACGAATGGCTTATGGAGAGGATTTCATACGGCATCAGCGCCGATACCGGTATTGAACACGATACCAGCATACCCCTGAAAAAATCCTCCTTCAGCCTGACGCTGCCGCTGCTGGCACTGGCGATTGCAATACTGTTGTTTGAATGGTGGTATTATGCGAATCGGAGTTACGTTTGACAATCCGTGGGCACTGGCACTTATTCCGGTGCTTGCTGCCTTTATCATAATAACCGGCAGAAAATTGTATTTCAGCACGAAAGCAAGGAAACGCGCGATCATTGCACTTCGGATTATGCTGGTATTATGCCTGTCCATGGCACTGGCATCCCCGGGTATAAGAACAACGCTGAAACAGACCGGCACTGTTTTTATTGCCGACGTATCCGACAGCATGAACCGGAACAGCAGCATACTGCAGTTTTTTATCGAGGACTCTTTAAAGCACGCCTCAAGGAGGGATATCACCGGTATAATATCCTTTGCCGCTGATGCTGTGGTTGTAAAAATGCCTGATGACAGCAGAAAATCACTTCCGCTGAACACACGAATCAGGACCGAAGGAACTGATATAGAGAACGCATTGACGCTGGCCCATTCAATAATGCCTGAAAACACTGCCAAAAGGCTTGTGCTTTTAACCGATGGCAAAGAAACCTCGGGAAATGCTGTTGAAAAAGCAAAACTATTAAGCAGGCTCGGGTATACAATTGATGTGGCTCCTTTTCCGGGAAATATCGGGTACGAAGTGCAGATAGAGGAATTCAATGCTCCGAAACAGGTAAATTCGAAGGAACGGTATGATATATCTGTAAAGATAAACAGCACCGTTGATACCAAGGCGGTAATAAGGCTTTATCAGAACAGGACCCTTGCCCAGGAGAAGGAGGTTGAACTTTACAGGGGCGAGAACCTTTTTACTTTCTCGGATACCGCCGAGGAGGGCGGGATTGTTACATATACTGCCGAGGTTGTTGCCGAAAGCGATACGGTTTTTCAGAACAACGAGATGTCAACTTTTACCCAGGTCCTGGACCAGCCGCGTATTCTGCTTGTTGAAAAGGACAGCGGTGGTGAGAACCTGGTCCGTTTTATTGAAGAGTATGCACAGATTATCAGGGTTAAGCCCGGGGAAGTACCCGTTACTATGCAGGAAATTTTCAAATATGATGCCTTTATCCTTGTTGACATTTCCTATGACTGGCTTAACGAAGACTTTGTGACGCTTCTTGAGCAGGCTGTTAAAAACCAGGGCAAAGGGCTCCTGGTAACAGGCGGTGAAAACAGCTACGCTCCGGGATGGTATTTTGATACGCCTCTTGAAACGGTTCTGCCGGTAAACATGGATATAAGCGATAAAAGCGAAAGCCCCGGTCTCGGGCTTGTGCTTGTAATAGACAAATCGGGCAGCATGACCGATGGTGCATTCGGGATTTCGAAGCTCGAACTGGCAAAAGAGGCGGCAATACGGACGGTGAAACTGCTTGACGAGAATGACCAGCTCGGGGTGATTGCTTTTGATGATGCAGTCCAGTGGGTAATAAGAACCGAACCTGTAACCGACAAAAATGAAGCAATTGATATGATTGGCTCGATAAGGCCGGAAGGAGGGACCCAGATACTTCATCCTCTTGAAGCAGCATGGCAGGACCTTCGAAACAGGGATGCAAAGCTCAAGCATATTATCCTGCTGACCGACGGCCAGGCTGAAAAGCAAGGCTATGAAAGAATCATTTACGGCCTAAACGCCGATGGCATTACGCTGTCAACGGTTGCGGTGGGAAAAGAGGCAGACACCCTTTTATTAAAGGCTCTTGCCTACGGCGGAAAAGGGAGATATTATCATACCGATGAATTCTCGGATATTCCCACGATCTTCGCAAAGGAAACCTTTCTGGCAGGTCAGAAATACCTGCAGAACCGGCATTTTTATCCCGAACTTGCCAGTTCAATGGGTCTTTTAAAAGGAATTGAAGCGGTACCGCCTCTTGACGGATATGTTGCAACAAGAATAAAGCCCAGCGCACGTATGGTATTCAAAAGTGATACCGAGGACCCGGTTCTGGCAGTATGGCAGTACGGGCTGGGAAGAACTGCAGCATGGACATCGGATATCCAGGGCGTCTGGACATCGCAATGGTCAATGTGGCAGGATGCGCCGCTGTTCTGGGGAAACCTCGTAAGCTGGATGGTACAGAAGAACATAAACACAGGATACTCTGTGAATACGGCAGTAAAGGATGGAAAAGGCGTAATAACGCTAACCTTCGAGACTGGCGATTTTCCGCAGGTTGACAGTATTGAAGGTGTAATTGTATCTCCGGACGGTACTTCGTCGGACATTGAACTTCACGTGAAAGCCCCGGGTGTATATGAAGGAGAGATTGACAAAAATGAACCGGGTGCATACATTATAAACCTTAATGCTGCCGGAACTACGATAAACACAGGTATTGCGATGCCGTATCATGATGAGTACCGTGTGCTGGGGGATTCGGAAAATTTCCTTAATAAGCTCGCAAAAGCCGGCGGGGGAAGAATAATAACCGAGCCCGACGAGGTTTTCAGCGGAAGCGTGCAGAATACCGGGGGAAAAAGAAATATAACAAACCTGTTCATTATATTGTCATTAGTCCTGCTGCTTATTGACATAGCGTTCAGAAAACTCCAGCTTTCGTTCAAACCACTGTCAGATTTCTATAATCGGAAAATGGCTCCTGCAATTAGCCGAATTGCAGGTAACCTGGTTCCCGAGCGGAAAACGGTGTTTTCGCCTGCAGCAAAAGAAACCGTGAATGAACCGGGGGCAGAGAGGGCTGCTGCAACTGCAGGGGCAGGCACCGGTACTGAACCTGGAAAAGAAGACAGGAAAGGGAAAGAAAAAAAGGAACCCGGGAAAAAACAGGTTCCTGAAGAGCAGGATCATATTTCAGCGCTTCTTAACAGGAGGAAAAAATGGAAGTAGCCTATTCTTCCCTCCTGTAATCCTCGAGCGCCTTTTCTGCGATATCGTCTGCGATGCCAAGGATATTCATTACGAATACGAAATCATACCTGTCCCTGTAAAAAGTGGAACAGGGAAGCGTGTACCTCAGCAAATCGGAAGGTATTCCGATCTTTTCAGCATGGATCGGATGCCCGAACTTTTTGTATATTTTCTTATACTCTTCCCAACCAGGCAGGAAATCAAGGACATTGAGAATCCTGTCCCAGTTTTTGACTATGGAATCATAATGGTAATCAAAATCTTCTTCGGTAAGGTTCAGGCATTTGTTTGTCTTTTCAAGTGCAGACAGGAAACTTTCGCCGAAGCATTTTACAGCCCGTTCCCTGAAAGCATCACGGTTAAGGAACCGTTGTTTTGCCTTTCCCCTGTCAATCCTTGAAATGTCTGTTTTTTTGAAGTATTCATACATTCTCAGGTAATATCCCGTTGAACATCCAACCGCCGTGCCATGCAGCGGATACGGCCTGCCTGCTTCCAGCATCCTTGTTTCCCAGACATGGCCCTGGTTATGTTCCACCGATGCCACTGCACGCGTCTGGCCCGTGGTGAAAATGGTTATTCCGGCAAGAATCAGTCCTTCAATTATTGCTTTAAGCCCTTCATCAGTTGCATTGGCTATTTCATCAACGTTGCCTGTAAGTTTCCCAAGGGCCTGTGTTATAAGGTCCAATGCCTGTTCGTCAATTTTTTCGCCCGTTGTTATATTGGATATAAGCCAGTCTGCTTTCGCAATGAATTTCCCGTACACGTCACCGAAACCGGCGATTGTAAGTTCATTCGGAGCATTCTTCAGTATTTCTGTATCCAGAACAAGAATTTTCGGGGCATTTCCGTGTCTGTGAATCTTCTTCCTGTCAAAGATCATCGGTGCTGTGACCGAAGTATATCCATCCATTGAAGCGGCAGTTCCGACGCTTATAAATGGCTTATTTGCGATGAATGAAACAAAACGGGTTATATCGTTTATAACGCCTGAGCCGCACGCAATAAGAAAGTCGGGCTCAGGTTCCAGCGACATCATAACCTGGCCCACCGAAAGCTCGTCGGCTTCAATTCTTTCATCTTCCCTGTCATACAGAAGACAGACATCGGCCAAAATGCCGCCTTGCCGAAGAACTTCAGCCAGCTCCGTGCCGGCAGCGCGGTAAGTGTTTTTGTCGGCAACAATCAGGCACTTTTTGCCAAGGTTTCTTTTCTGAATATAGCCTGAGGTGTTTCTAAGAATTCCTTTGCCGATATATATGTCAATATCTGAAATGGTGTGCTCCTTTGAAATTCCTTCAATTCTGAACATGTCATTTTCATAGTAATAATTCATGCAAGTTACCTCCCGGGGTGAAATTATGTTGTGATAAAGCTATGTTAATTATAACACAATTTAGTTTGAATAATGGTTAAATATCGTGAAAAAAAGGGTTGAAGCGACTTTATTCCGCGTTATAAATCAACGGGCGGTATCATATAATAACGAAGCAGTACCAATACAGTGTCAATACAGGTTTCACGGTGCATTTTTTCCTTTCAGAAACGGGTAAGTATAGGTATGTTTCATAACGGAGGTATTTATATGGAAAAGGGAA
>LFSH01000054.1:22300-32058 GCA_001513105.1 Clostridiales bacterium DTU070
AATCAGGCATATGTTTCCGGGCGGAAACACATCAGAGGGTTTTTACAGCTATTACGATTATGTACTCCCCCAGGAGAGGGCAGAAAGAATATTTATTCTGAAAGGCGGGCCGGGTGTAGGCAAATCCACCTTTATGAAGAAGATTGCAGAAGAAATGCTAAACAGGGGATACGATGTTGAATATATGCACTGTTCAAGCGATCCATCAAGCCTGGACGGTATTGTTGTTCCGGCAAAAAATGTGGCTGTAATTGACGGCACTGCACCGCATGTTATAGATCCGAAGAACCCGGGGGCGGTGGATGAAATAATAAACCTCGGCCGGTTCTGGAACAATGACGGAATAGTTAAAAACAGGGACATGATACTTAAGACGAACATGGAAATCAGCAGCCTGTTTCAGAGGGCTTACAGGTACATTAAGGCAGGATACAGCCTTTACAGGGACAATGAAGCGATATACGGCATGGCAATGGATCACGGAAAGGCAAACGTTATAATATCCGAAACTGTGGACAGGATTTTTTCAGGGATCGGTATATCGGAGGTCGTGGGTAAACAACGGCGCCTGTTTGCTTCGGCGATTACGCCCGAAGGCCTGGTAAACCATCTTTCATCTCTTGTTAAGACTGAAGAAGTAATAGTTATAGAAGGGAACCCCGGCACCGGTACAGAGCGTCTTCTGGAAAGGGTGAGAGAGGCAGCCGTTGAGCGGGGTATTTATACCGAGTCTTACTACTGCGCATTAAACCCGCATAAACTTGAACACCTAATAATACCGGAGCTTGACGTGTCCTTGACCACATCGAACAAAATACACCATATTGACCGGAATCCAACCCAAAAAATAGATTTGAATGAATTCCTGGACGGGGCGGTTATTCAAAAATACGGCGAAGTACTGGATTTTAACCGGGAAAACTTCGAAATGCTTTTGAACAGGGCAATAGCAACAATAAAACAGGCAAAGGAGAAGCACGACGAGCTTGAAAGTTTCTACGTGCCGAACATGAACTTTGATGAGATACAGAAATACAGGGACGAATTATTGAAAAGCCTTGTATGAAAATTTCCGGGGATCGAATTAAGAAAAATATGGTATAATAATAAAAAAGTGCCCGGCATTGAAGCATAAAACCGGTTCCGGAAGATAACGGAACATTAAGAGCCGGTTGCAGCGGTTATTCAAAAATCTATATATGAAAACAGGTGATGAATTTGCTAAAATACGGACTGGTTCGCGTGGGCGCCGCCGTGCCCGAAATGAGAGTTGCAGACTGTGAGTCCAATACGCAGAGAATTATTGAAATCATGGAGGAAGCAGCAGGCAAGGACGTATACCTGACGGTTTTCCCCGAGCTCTGCATAACCGGTTATACATGCGGTGACCTTTTTCATCAGTCCCTGCTGCTGGAAAAGGCACTGAAATCCCTGAGAAAAATAACAGACAGATCTTCTGAGTGGAGCAATGTTTTTATAGTGGGCCTGCCAATGGTGATTGACCGGCAGTTATACAACTGCGCAGCGGTAATACAGCAGGGGAAGGTTTGCGGCATAGTTCCGAAAAGACATATCCCAAACTATAATGAGTTCTACGAAAAGCGCTGGTTCTGCGAAGGCAGCAGCTTAAAAGCCGATACTGTGAATCTTTTCGGGCAGGACATCCCGTGCGGGAATAACCTGATTTTCCAGGACGGTTTAACTCCCATGCTTAGTTTTGCAGTGGAAATCTGCGAGGATTTATGGATGACCGTACCGCCGTCCAGCATCCATGCAAAAAACGGTGCGGTAATTCTTTGCAATCTCTCGGCAAGCAATGAAGTCATCGGGAAGAACGAATACCGTAAACTGCTTGTAACAAGCCAGTCCGGAAGATGCATAGCGGCATACGTATATACTTCCTCAGGGGTTGGTGAGTCAACAACCGATCTTGTTTTCGGAGGCCAGGCATATATAGCCGAATATGGAAAAATAGTGGCCATGAACAGGCGTTTTGAAAGAAAATCCCAGCTAATCATGCAGGATATAGATATAAAAAGGCTGTTTAACGAAAGGATGAGTTCAACCTCATTTTCCCAGCCGGACCTTGCTTTTCCGGCCCGGACTGTTGAAATGTCGCCTGTTTCCTTTGAGCTTCAGGACCTGTTAAGGAAAATAGAAAAGCATCCCTTTGTACCGTCCGACATTGATGAATGCAACGAGCGGTGCGGAGAAATATTCTCAATACAGGCTGCAGGGCTTTCCAAAAGAATGACGCATACAGGGATTAAGAAGCAGATCTTAGGAGTTTCGGGCGGCCTCGATTCCACCCTTGCACTTCTGGTTGCAGCCCGGACAATGGATATGCTCGGGCTGCCGAGAAAGAACATAATCGCAGTTACGATGCCCGGTTTCGGAACCACGGTAAAGACCTATGACAATGCATCGAAACTTATAAATGTTATGGGCGCGGACTTCCGCAAAATAGACATAAAGGCTGCCTGCCTGCAGCATTTCAGGGATATCGGGCATGATACCGGTGTTCATGACGTAACCTACGAAAACGTTCAGGCCAGGGAACGTACGCAGATACTGATGGATATGGCAAACAAGGAAGGGGCCCTTGTGGTGGGAACAGGGAATTTGTCCGAGCTGGCGCTGGGATGGTGCACATATAACGGTGATCACATGTCAATGTACTCGGTAAACTGCGGTATTCCAAAAACCCTTGTAAGGCGGATGGTTAGATGGTATGCAGATAACATTGCATCCGATGAAACGGCAAAGGTTCTGAAAAGCATAGCCGATACCCCGATATCTCCGGAACTGACTCCGCCTGACAAGGACGGGGAAATAGGACAAAAAACCGAAGACATCATAGGACCTTATGAGCTGCATGATTTTTTCCTGTACTATATGCTGCGCTACAGGGCGGAGCCTGAGAAAATCCTGTATCTTGCAAAAATTGCGTTTAAGGATCAATACGATGAAAAAACAATAAAGAAATGGCTGAAAGTATTCTACCGAAGATTTTTCAGCCAGCAGTTCAAAAGATCATGCATGCCGGACGGTCCGAAGGTCGGAACGGTATCCCTATCACCAAGGGGTGACTGGAAGATGCCAAGCGATGCAAGCGCCGCGCTGTGGCTTTCGGAGGCAGACCCTGATTAGCCGTTTATTTCAGCATATAACTGTTGTTTAGCGTCTGTGTGCTGTATAGGAAAAGGGCATCCTCGTATTCCGAAAAATCTATGAACCTGTCCAGGGCATCGGATGAAACAAGGCGAAGGTCTATAAGGGTTATCTTTGAATAACCTGCAAGAAGAAGAGGGGCGATACTGTTTCCAAAGGAGTCTTTGAAAAGCAACAGGCCTCTCTTTTCGGTACTGTCCGGATTCTCCACGGTAACCAGGGGTTTCTGACCCGAAAGGAACACGTCATACGGATCTGTTCCGTTAAACCTTTCGGGCTCATAAATGCTGATATATTCCCTGTAGTAATGATCATAAACCCGCGCATTTTCAAGGGTGCTGTTTGTCAGGTAAACAAGGGTGTCGGGTTCTGTTTTGACTGCGGCCTGGCCGTAATAGGAACCGTAAAACGGGTACAGTTCCTTTTTCACATACCCGATGTCCGATGCTCTTTTGCCAGCTCCCATTCCGGAAAGTATCCTGTCTGCCGTTCCGATAAGCCTGTCCTGGCTCCAGTGAATGTCGGTCCGGTAATAGTCGTCAATTGAAAGAGAATCATATATGTTTATATACTTAACCTTTTCGGATATGTTTTCACTCATTATCAGGGCAAGTTTTCCGTAATCAATGGACAGATATCCGTTTTCCCGTGCGAGAAAGAAGTTCTTGTCGGGTACAATTGAATAGGCTGTGTTTATATTCTCCAGGTATTTTTCGGTTATATCGCTTATTTTTCCTGCCGCATTGACAACGGATTTTTCATTTAACGGGTACTCTGTCTTGCTTATGTTCTGGTTTACAATATAAACCCCGTTATAATCCCTTTGCCTTAGGATGCTGAATACCATAAAGGCTTTAAGGCTTCTGAAATCATCCCTTGAAACGAACTGATCAAGGGCATATTTTTCAAATTTGCTGAAGAAAACGCCCTGAAGGATTTCCTGCCTGGAAAAATCGGGAAAGCGGGCTAAAGTCCGCCGTTCGCTGTATGAAATTTCATTGTCGGGCATGACTATATTTCCGATCATAAAGCCGAATATGATTATAATAAACAATGATACTGCAGTTATGTTTTTAATCCTGTTTTCCATGTTATCCCTCAAAAAACGCAATCTAAAACCTGAAATATAAAAACGGGTTGAACGAGCCGTCTATCAAATATGCGGTAACCAAAAGGAGTAATGCTGCCTGAAAGACCGGTTCCAGGAAACTCAGCATGTCTTTTGCCGGTTTATATTTCCCAAGGCAATCGGCCAGTTTTCTTGGCAGCGGTGTGGACCCGACGGCAGCTGCAAGCAGGGTTACAGCATAACTTCGAAAATAATAAAGTGTTTCTGTATTGAAGACCGGCGCATCAAGAAATCCGAACATTCCCTTTAAATCAGCAAGGCATCCGGCCAGGCCGTCACCGTTGAACAAAATAAAACTTACCAGGATAAAAAACAGGGTATATACACGCCTTAACAATACCGGGGCTTTGTCAAGCAAACGATGAAGGAACAGTTTCTCAGCGCACAGGAATACTGCAAAATAAAGTCCCCAGGCTATAAAATTCCATTCAGCGCCATGCCAGAACCCGGTCAGGAACCAGACAATAAAAATGTTTCGGAGCCATTTCACCGTTCCTTTACGGTTTCCGCCAAGGGGTATATACACATAGTCCCTGAACCATGTTCCCAGTGATATATGCCATCTTCTCCAGAACTCGGTAAGGCTTTTTGAAATAAACGGGTAGTTGAAGTTTTCAGGAAAGTGAAAGCCGAAAATCCGGCCAAGGCCGATTGCCATATCACTGTAGCCTGAAAAATCGTAGTAAATCTGTATCATGAACGAGATGGCCTTAAGCCAGAAAAGCAATACTGTTTTTTCGCCAAGTTGTGATAATATATCTCCGAGCTCTCCGAGGGAGTTTGCTATTATAACCTTTTTGGACAGGCCTATGACAAAACGCTTAATGCCGTAAGCCGCATCGTTCAGTGAATGAGTTCTGTCCGAAAGCTCGGATTCAATGGTTGTGTATCTTACAATCGGTCCTGCAATCAATTGCGGAAACAGGGATACATAGGCCGAAAAATCGATGAAACTTTTCTGTACCCTTGCGTTTCCCCGGTATACGTCAATTGTATAGGACAGTATCTGAAAGGTATAGAAACTTATCCCTATCGGAAGAGCGAGCTTCGGTGCCGGTATTTTCAATCCGAACAATGCATTGACGTTATTAATTGCAAAACCGGTATATTTGAAAAACAGTAAAGGCGCCGTAATGAAAAATATGGAGGAGATAAGCGAAAGTTTCGCATATCTCCCGTTTTTGGCCCTGTTTATCCATAAACCGTGAAGATAACCCGATAAAGTCACAGCAATCATCAGCAGCAAATAGACGGGTTCGCCGCAGAAATAGAAAAACAGGCTCGAAACAAGCAAAACAAGGTTTTTTGCCCTGCGCGGCACCATAAAATATACAAGCAAAACCGCCGGCAGGAAGTAATACAAAAAACTTATGCTGGAAAACACCATGGCCTAATTCTGTCCTTCCAGTGCAAGAAACGCCTCGTGAAGGGCTTTGCCTTCATTGTCGCTCATGATGATGATTATCACATTACCAATACTATCCACTATTACATTTTCAGGATCTACTCCAACGCATATCCATTTCTGCGGGTTGACATTTTCCCTGATTTCTTCCTTGATTTTCTCTATATCTGCACCTTCGTTAACACGGACGAGGGTCAGTTCATAGGCTGACGGCATCATTACGGGTTCGGAAGCCAGCGCCTCCTTGAATTCAATGTCTTCGCTACCCAGGTAATACGCGCGCCTTTCCTCGGTTATTACAGTTGTCTGAAGCCCATTTTCGGTAAAATCCCTGAAACCTTCGCTCAAATCGGCGGTTTCATATATTTTATCAAGGATGCTTTCAAGACTTCCGTCAAGTATGGATTCTTTATCAGAATCCTGGTCAGAACCTGGTGTTTCCGTTGGCTCCGCGGTTTCCGTCGGAGTGGGGGTATTTGTCGGAACCGAATTTCCTGGTTTTGTTCCGCAAGCTGAAAAACTTAACAATAAAATCAATGTGATGCTTAAACATAGCAGTTTTTTCATAGCAGTTTACTCCTTTATATTAAAATTTGCTGCGGGATTGTTTAAACAAACCGCATATTGCGGTAAACAGGTACCCGTTAACCGGTTATACTTAGTTGACGTAATTTAATAGGAATCGGTTCCGGACATAAAGGTGGCAATTTTTGAAAACCGCATGTAAAAAGCCCGGGGATTATATAAAATGCCCCGGGCTTTTATAACATGTCTTGACAGTATATAGCCGTTACCTGCCGGAAATGGTTATGCCGTCAACCAGGATGTAGGGGAGAACAGTTAAGCCGTCGCATACCGTTTCGAAGGAAATGCCGGCTATGTTTTTGAACATTTCAACCAGGTTTCCGCTTATCATTGTTTCGCTTAAAGCATGGGTTATTTCACCGTTCTCAATGAAGAAGCTGTTCTTGGCAACTCCCGAGAAGTCGCCGTTTGTGCTTGGCTGGCCTCCTGAGAATCTGTTCAGAAGAATTCCGCGGTCGACACTTTTGACGAGTTCATTTAAACTCTTGTCACCGGGGTCAATAAACAGGTTTTGGCTCAAATTCAAAGCCCTCGGGAAACCAGTCTTCCTTGAGGCGTAGTTTGTGAGCCAGAAGCTCTTCAGCACACCGTTTTTGATAATCTCCATGTTCTCGCTCATGAAACCTTCGCCTGTGAACCTCTCTCCGCATACAACCCGTTCATCCAGCGGTTTTGTGTACACCGAAAGGTTTTCTGATGCAACCTGTTTTCCGAGCATGGATTTCCATGGGCTTGTACCGTCTATAATTGTTGAATCGGATATAAAATTTCCAAAAGCTATGAACATGATCTCAGCAAGGCAGGCAGGCGTAATTATTATTTTACAGACGAACTTGCCTTCACAGGACCTGGTGTGAATCTGCTGTTCGTTTTCAGCATAAAGGGTTCTTTGCATGCCTATGTCCATAAGTTTTTTGTCCAGTGAATCAAATTTGGCGTAGTATCCGTTGAACGAAGAGGCTTTTTCGCCCTCATGGGCTGAAAACATTGTGGATAAATCATAATTCCCGCGGGTATAGGTATATTCAACACCGTTGGTATTCATAAATACACAGTCGCTGTAAACATATTTTGATATCATTTGTTCAAGGATGATTTTAGGGTAATCGGTTTTTAAATCGTCCAGGTATTCCCGGAGCCTGTCAAAGAACCTGTCCTTATCGGGGGTAAGAACTCCCGACACAAAACTGTCATTTTTTATTTTAGGGGCAATAGACTCAGCTTCATCACTGACCGATGATTCAGCTGCAGCAATACACTGACGTACTGCATTGTCTATTGATTCCTTGTCCAGTTTATTCGCTGAAATTACGCCTTTTTTGCCGTCTTTCAGCGCCTTCATTGTTATGGAACTGTTGAAAAGCGTCCTTAACAAACTGAATTCACTGCTGTCAATGTTGAATTCGTCGATTTTATCTGAAGATACAATACACTGTGCGTGATCAGCACCGGCTTTTTTCAGGGCATCGAGTGTATACTCAGCTACTTCTTTTATCGTCTTCATATTTTTTACCTCCTTATCTTCCACCGATGTTGATTTTACATTTTACTGCAGGGCCGCCCATACCTACAGGCATTGGCTGTTTTTTGCCGCACATTCCCGAGCAGGTCCACACCATGTCGTCCGAGAGCATGTCCACTGTTTTCAGCATTTCAAAGGCTACACCCGAAATAGTGGTATCCCTGATAGCCCGTCCAATCTTTCCGTTCTTGATTTCATAACCCATGGATATACCGAACATGAACTCACCGGTGGTATCGGCCTGGCCGTTATTTGTTTCGGTCAGATAATACCCGTCTTCGATGGATGCAATCATGTCTTCGAGTTTGTCCTTACCCGGAAGAATTGCCGTATTCCGCATACGGATTAAGGGTTCGTCCGAGAACAGATAAGCGCGGGCATTACCCTGTGGTTTCATTCCAAAATGCCGGGCTGTTTCCCTGTTGTTCATATAACCCGTTAAAATACCGTCTTTTATCAAAACTGCATCTTCTGCAGGTGTTCCTTCGTCGTCAACGTATACAGGCAGAGGAACGGTTTCACCCAATGCGGTATGGGCAAAATCAACCATCGTTACCAGTTCGCTTGCAACCTGCTTCCCGAGGTTATGGGCAGCTACCGAACCGCCCAGCACCAAATCTGCTTCCACGGTGTGCCCTACGGCTTCGTGAGCGAGGATGCCGGCAAGGTTCGGATGCATTACAACATCCTTGTAACCTGCATCACAGTATACGCCTTCAGCCTTTCTCATAAGCTCGGTATATAATGTGTCTATTTCTCCATGCAGGGCGTCGGGATTAGTGAAGACATCATCAAAATATCCAAAACCGCCTAATGGTTTGTATAACTCTACTGTGGCACCATCCTTGGCCTCGGCTGACAAAAAGATATACACAAAACTTCTGGGTATGACGGAATGAGAGTCAAATCCGTCGCTTACAACAAGGAGCTTTTCCATACTGTCAGCACGGACTGCTATGGTGCGGCTTGCCAGGTTCGGGTATTTTCCGCTTATATACGCGTCGATTTCTTTTGCGAAATCGATATATACTTTTTGCTCAACATCCTTTATTTCATACAGAAGCCCTTTTTTGCCTGTTCCTACCGAAGGAAGAGCGGGTTTGTTTTTCTTAACCCTCACATCCATGAATCTGGCATTATCCTCTGCTGCAGCCAGTACAGCCTTGATTTTTTCGTCAGTATATTCCGCACTTGAGGCAAATCCGTAAACACCACCCATGTATACCCGGGCGGAAACTCCACTTTCGTCAGAACGCAGGTTACTGACAAGGTTTCCGTTCAGAAGCGTAACCGTTCTCCTGGTATTAACCTGTGCTCTTAATTCTGTGTGTTCATGCAATGAGTCTTTGAATTTTGAAATTTTGTCCTGAAGCACAGCTTCCCCTCCTGTCCAAAATAATAATTTGCATGTCTTCAATTATAACATTTTTTTGAATATACTACGTCAAAAAAGAAATATTGTCTTTGGCTATAGTCAAATTTTCTTATAATGCGCCGGGATACCAGTACAGACGGTAATAATCATAAAAGACAAGTGACTATCAAATTATTTGATAAAATGTGACAATCTTTTACAAAACATTATGAGTGAGTGATACAATTCATTTATTGAACACCGCCTTCAGAAACATCCGTAGTAATTTCAGGTCTGGATAAGGAAGCTGAACAGGTTAAGATAAAAAACCTGTCGGACAAAGATATGGACTTAACCGGCTGGTATCTTGTATCGGTAACAGGCAATCAGAAATATACGTTTCCTGATGGTTACAGGCTGAAAGCCGGAGCTGAAATCACAATTGCATCAAATGAAGAAACCGGTGATTTGTTCTGGACTAAGGCCAATGTATGGAACAATTCTGCGAGTGATCCTGCAGAACTGTATGACAGTAACGGGAATCCAAAATAAAATATCGCCAACCTACTTTCCATTCATCATTTTGATCAGC